>JBASPX010000001.1:0-51747 GCA_049659625.1 Candidatus Saccharicenans sp.
TCCTGGCTCTTGACGATTTTCTTCTGCCGGAGGAGCATATCAAGAAGAGTATTCAGCCGGCTGGGATGAATCCGGAATTTTTTCAAAAGTTCTTCGTAGGAAGAGGAAGAAAATTTTTCTTCGTGCAGCAGCTGTTCAATCGCCTGGAGAATGGCTGATTCTTCGGGCATCAGACGGATCTCAAAATCACGGCTGCAGACGAGATCATGGTGCAGGGTTAGTTTGCCATCCCTGGCCAGACGGTTGAGTGCCAGCCTGAGCACCGGTTTCGGCAGGCCGAATCTCTCCTTCAGTTTTTTCACCGGCACGCCCGGCTCGGCCGGTCTTTTCTGATGGTAGCTTTCAACAAACTCACAGATTTTATCCAGCAGAAAAGTGAAACTCCTCTGAGCCAGAAGAAAAAGAGGTGAAAATTCCAGGATGTAAAGCAACCCTTCTTTCTCCAGCTCCATGGCCAGAGCTCTCAGGCGCTCCGGGGACAGACGACAGAAACGAAGGAGTTCTTCTTCTCTAAGCCCCCGGATTCCAGCTTCCTCGGTCAGAGCCAGCAACATTTCTTTTTCTGAACCGGCCAGCCGCTCGAGGAAGGCTACCAGCCTGGCCTCCTTTATTTTTTTCAGCCGCTGAGCTTCGGGATAGAGCACCCGCAGCTCGACTTCTTCTTTATCGGCGGGCTTAAAAGGAACACGGTCATTCCAGGCCAGTTTTTCCGGCAACCTCGTTTTGACCAGAAGGAAGGGCTGTCCACCCGTCTCCGAAGGGATGGAAGTGGCACTGGCAGCTGCCTGATATTTACGGTTGGCACGGAGCAGAAAGCCGGTGGCCTTTTCGCCGGGAGCTAACACCGGCTTATCAGCTGAAGCGTAGAACATGGTTTCTGTGGATTTCATCTTTCCCGTGTCTACTTAATATTTTCAGCCAGCATAAATTCTAACTTTTTAAGCAGAGGATTGCAGCTTACCAGAATCACCTGAATTTTCTGCCCGAGCGAAAAGGTGGTGCCGGTATGGCGGCCGCGCAGCACTCTGGCGCTCCGGCGGAGGAAAAAATCATCTCCCAGGGCTGAGTAGGGCACGAGGCCTTCGACAAAATAGTCGTCGAGCTCCACCACCAGGCCGGCCCGGTTGATGTCCGTGATAATGCCGCTAAATTCCTGCCCGAGTTTGTTTTTCAACAATCGGAGGATCCTCCATTCGACAAGAGCCCGCTCGGCTCCGTCAGCTATACGCTCTCTCTGGGAGCAATGAAGAGCGATGGCCTCGAGTGGAAAAGGTCTGGGCTTTTTTCCGCCCAGAGCTCTTTTCAACAGCCGGTGGATCACCAGGTCCGGGTACCGGCGGATGGGTGAGGTGAAGTGAACGTAAGCCTTCTGGGCCAGTCCGAAATGGCCGCAGTTTTCTTCTGAATAATAGGCCAACCGCAGCGAGCGGAGAACCTGGATGGTGATGAATTTTTCTTCCGGTTTGCCCCTGAAGGCTTCGATTACCTTCTGCAGGTCGGTGGACCTGATCTGGCCCGGGCGCGGCAGCGTCAGGTCGAAATGCACCAGAAGATTTCTGAGCTTTTCCAGGTCTGAGCGGGCGGGTGCCGGGTGCACGCGGTAGAGGCAGGGGTAGCCAAGGTCGGTAAGATGCCTGGCCACGGCCACGTTAGCCATCAGCATGAATTCCTCAATCAGGCAGTGGGCTTCGTTGCGCTCCGAGGGCACCACGGCGGTCAGCATGCCTTCCTGGTACACCAGCTCCGGTTCGACCAGGTCAAAGTCGAGACTGCCCTGTCTCAATCTTTTTTCCTTGAGGATCCGGGCGAGTTCTCGCATCTCCATCAGGTCAGCAAGGATGTGCTGATAGCGCTGCTTGGTTTCCAGGTCGCCCTGGAAGATTTTGAAAACCTCGGTGTAGGTCAACCTTTCAACCGTCTGAATCACCGAGGGATGAAAATCAGCTCTGACCAGATTTCCCCGCCTGTCTATTTCCATAATGGCGGAGACGGTAAGCCTGGGCACCCTTGGCCGCAGGCTGCAGAGTCCGTTGGACAGCTTTTCGGGCAGCATCGGGATGGTCAGGTCAGGAAAGTAGACGCTCGTTCCCCTCTCGTAGGCTTCCCGGTCGAGGGCGGAGCCAGGCCTGACATAGTGGGAGACGTCGGCAATATGAACGCCCAGAAGAAAATTTCCGCCGGGAAGTTTTTTGATGCTGACCGCATCGTCGAAATCCTGCGCCTTTTCCCCGTCTATAGTTACCGTTGGCCAGTTGCGGTAATCAACCCGACCGGCAAAATCCTGCGGTCCCGGGTCTTCGGGGAAATCTTCAGCTTCAGCCAGAGCCTCATCTGAAAATTTATGTGGCAGGTTGAACTGGTTGATGATGACTTCAAGGTCAACTCCCTGATCGTCCTGATAGCCTAATATCCTCTGCAGCTCCAGGGTGTTGCGGTTGATTTCGATGATCTGTCCGGGATGCGGTTTTCTTTTTCCTTTGATTTTAATCGCTATCGGCTCTTCAAACAGCGTATCCATCGGCAGGATGAAAGGCTGGTAGTTGATTTCCAGGAACACCCCGTAGAGAGAAGCCCGGGCTTTTTTGACTATGCGCACAATCCGACCTTCAGGTTTTCCCCCCAGACCTTTTTCTTTTACCACCACCTCAACCAGATCTCCGGTCAGAGCTCCGGCTGTCTGGTGGGGCGGAATAAAAATGTCCTGACTTCCCTGGGTGGGGTCTTCCGGCGTGACAAAGCCAAATCCCCGCGGGTTGAGCGTAAATATTCCTCTCATCGTGGCCATCGGAGTTCGAGATGCAATTCTTTCCCCTCTGAGTTCTATCAGTCCTTTTTTCTCCAGGTATTTGAGTGTGGGCTGGAGTTTTTTTCTTTCCTTTTTGTTCAGCCTTAAAGCCCGGCTGAGGTGATTCAGGGTCACGGGCTTTTTATGCTGGCTGATGAAATCCAGTATCTTTTTTTCCATCTTTATTTTTTTCCTTTATTTTTATTTTTACTCAATAATAAAAGAGCGCCAGATGAGGTATTCTGTACTGCTGGCGTCTGTCCCGGGCCAGATTCAATCGGCTGATTTCTTCCAGCTGACTGAGAGGCCGTCCGGGATAATCCTTTCCGGCAGCCTGGAGATAAAGTTGTTTCTCTTCTTCCCGGGCTAAGTCCCACAGCCGGCGGTCGAGTTCTTCGTCCAGAGATTCCAGCCGTGCCTCATCCACCGGTTCCAGCTTAAGTACTGAAAGGCCTTCCTCCAGCAGCGGCCTGAGTTGAGACATTTCCCCGGGTAGATTTTCCAGGCAGGCAGTAATCTGCTGGATAAGTTGCCTGGCCTTTTGGCTTTTCTCCGGCGGAGGCGGAGATTCCCGGCCGACGAGCCTTTCCTGATGCTGGGCATAAGCCCTGATTATTTCCTTCTCGCACTGGCTCAGCGAGTAGATGTTCTTTTTCCGGCGGCGGCTGATTTTCCGGGAAAAGGCTTTTTCCATGCCTTCAATCACCACTTCCGCCGGAATGTTCAGCTTTTCCCATTCGGAAATCAACTCTAAATCCCTGGGCGACAGGAAGAAAATGCCCGGCTGATGCTTCAGAAAAGCGCGGGCAATTTTCTGATAATATTCTTTACGGTCTGAAGTGTCTTCAGTCATTTATCCGACCTGCCGCTTTCTCTGTTCTTTTCGTAAATAAGCCGGAGTCCCTGAAGAACCAGGTCCGGCTCAAAATGTTCAATTTCCGGAATATCGCCAACCACCAGCCCGGCCAGTCCTCCGGTGGCCACCACCACCGGCCTGCCTTTCAGCTCTTCTGAAATTCTGGCGATGATGTGCCTGACCAGCCCGACATATCCAAAATAAAGGCCGGACTGCATGCTGGTGACGGTGGTTCGTCCGATCACGGATTTTGGTTTGCGAATTTCGATCCGGGGAAGTCTGGCTGTCCTCAAATAAAGGGCTTCGGCTGAAATCATGAGACCGGGAGCGATCGCCCCTCCGAGATATTCCCCTTTTTCCGAGACCACATCGAAGGTGGTGGCGGTGCCAAAATCCACCACCACGCAGGGACCTCCGTATTTTTCAAAGGCGGCGCAGGAAACCACAATCCGGTCGGAACCCACCTCGGCCGGGTTCTCATAGAGAACAGGCATGCCGGTTTTAAGACCGGGACCGACCACCAGCGGCTTCACCCGGAAAAAGTTCTCGCAGGCTGTCTGAATCACCGGAGTGAGCGGCGGTACCACCGAAGAAATGATCGCTCCTTTTATTTTTTCAGGAGCAAACCGTCGTTGTTCCAGCAGGCAGTTCAGGATTATGCCGTATTCATCGGCGGTCTTTTCCCGGTCGCTTTTGATTTTCCAGTCGGCCAGAAGTTTTTTGCCCTGAAACAGACCTATCCCGGTGGTGGTGTTGCCGATATCGAAAACCAGAAGCATTTTTTTCTCCTCGAAGCAATTTTATAAAAAGTAATCTTAAAAAACCTTGATTATTTCCGATGCATGAAAAATGCGCGTTTCTCCGTCGACTCTGACCTTCAGGCCGCCCCTTTCCTCCAGATCCTGAAATTCTACAATCAGCTGGCCTTCAACGGTTTGCAGCAAAAGTTTCTGTCCTGATTTAAAGGAAAGTCTTTTCCGGTATGAGGCTAAGACGAGGTCGAAATGCCCTTTTTCCAGATTATTATACCAGACTTTAAGCCTTAACCCAAGGTGGCGGAGAAGGTCCAGCGGTTTCCAGGTCTTTTCTGTTAACAGAAAAAGGGAGGTAGCCAGATTTTTAATCTCCGGTGGAAAGTCGGAAAGGCGGTGATTCAGGTTTATTCCGATGCCGGCGACGGCCCGGGTCTGCCGGCCTCCAGCGCTCCATCCCTCGCACAGGATGCCGCCGAGTTTTTTTCCCTGATAGACGAGGTCATTCGGCCACTTCAATTGTATGCGAACTCCGGAAAGCTCCTCTATGGCTTCGGCCGCAGCCAGCCCGCAGGCTGCCGGCAGAAGGTTAAAACTGGAGGCTGACGGTCTCAGAATGAAGGAAACATACAGCCCTTTGCCGCGAGCCGAATGCCAGGAGCGACCTTTTGTGCCCCGGCCGGCGATTTGCTCTTCGGCCACCACCGCCGTGCCTTCCGGAAAGTTAAGGGCGGTCAATCGTCTGGCTATATCCATGGTGGAAAAAGCAAGAGAAAAAATGAAAAGCGGGTATCCGGGAGAGGCATCGCGGGCAAAAACCGGCATGGTCGTTTGATTTTTATGAACGCTCGTTGAGCTCGCCCAGGCTTTTTTCCAGCGTGGCCTGCTTCAGCTTGAGTTCAGCCAGGCGCTTCTGGTGGTCTTCAATCACAGCGGCTGGCGCTTTCGCCAGAAAATCAGGGTTGTTCAGCCTGACTTCGAGTTTCGCTATATCTTCCCTGACTTTCCTTAATTCTTTTTCCAGGCGCTCTTTTTCCTGTTCGAGGTTAACCGGAGCGGCTACCAGCAGCCCGATTTTTGTCGTGCCGGCCACTCCCTTGAGCAACCTTTTGTCTGCAGGCAGTTCTTCAACGTACTCAATCCTGTCCACCCCGGCCAGCTGGCGAATGGCTGCCTCATAGGGTCCAGCCACCTTCCGGCTGGTTTCCCCGCCTTCAACCCAGAGGTTCACCTGTTCTCTGACCGGGATTTTATTCTCGGCCCGGATGCTCCGGACCTCAGAGATGATTTCCTGGAGGAACTTCATGGTGTTCTCGGCATCTTCGTCCAGCCAGCTATCGGGAAATTCTTGCCAGCTGGCTTCCAGCAGGGAACGCCCGGTTCCGGGCAGGTGATGCCAGATCTCTTCGGTGATGTAGGGCATGAACGGATGCAGCAGCCGGAGAATCTTTTCCAGGGTGTCTTCCATCACGGCCATCGTGTGTTTGTTGCCCGCGCGCAGTTCGGGCTTGATGAATTCTATGTACCAGTCGCAGAATTCATGCCAGATGAAGTGGTAAATTATCTCGGAAGCTTCGTAGAACTTGTACTGTTCGAGCGCGGAGTTGAGCTGCCGGGTTACCTGGAGCAACCGGCTTCTTATCCAGCGGTTGGGAAGCGTCAGCTGAGCCGGGTCCGGTTCAAAAGGTTCTTCGCTCAGGTTCATCAACACAAAGCGCGAGGCATTCCAGATTTTGTTGGCAAAAGCCCGGTAGCCGGCCATTCTTTCTTCAGAAAGCGCGATGTCCATTCCGGGGACAGCCAGAGAGGACAGGGTGAAGCGGAGGGCATCTGTGCCGTATTTTTCGATCATTTCCAGCGGGTCGATGATGTTGCCCTCGGATTTGCTCATCTTTCGTTTTTTCATGTCGCGGACGAGACCGTTGATGAACACCTGGCGAAAAGGAACGTCCTTCATGAATTTCATGCCCATCATGATCATTCTGGCTACCCAGAAGAAGATGATGTCAAAACCAGTAGCCAGCAGGTCGGTGGGATAGAAAACCTTGAGGTCTTCAGTCTCTTCCGGCCAGCCCATGGTGGCAAAGGGCCAGAGAGCTGAAGAGAACCAGGTGTCCAGGACGTCCTCATCCTGAACGAGCGAACCGCCGCACTTTTCGCAGGCAGCCGGTTCTTCCATTTCCACCATTATGTGCTGGCAGTTCTGACAATAATAGGCGGGTATGCGGTGCCCCCACCAGAGCTGCCGCGAGATACACCAGTCATGGATCCGGTACATCCAGTCAAAATAGGTTTTCGTCCAGTTCTCGGGAATGAAGACTATTTTTTTCTCTTCCACCACCCTGATGGCTTCACGCGCCAGCGGTTCGATTTTCACAAACCATTGCCAGGAGAGATGAGGCTCGATGATGGTTTTGCAGCGGTAGCAATGTCCGACAGCATGGGTGTAGTTTTCCACTTTCACCAGAAGTTCGAGCTCCTGGAGTTTTTCCACCACTTTCTGCCGGCAGACAAAACGGTCAAGTCCCTGAAATTCAGGTCCGGCCGCTTCGGTCATCCGTCCGCTGCCGTCGATGACGATGATCTGTTCCAGGTTGTGTTTACGGCCGAGTTCGAAATCCACCGGGTCATGAGCCGGAGTGACCTTCACCGCTCCGGTGCCAAAATCCTTTTCCACCCGTTCGTCAGTGATAATCGGAATCAGGCGATTCTGGAGCGGAAGGAGAACTTTCTGGCCGTGGTATTTCAAATATCGCTCGTCTTCCGGATGAACCGCCACGGCTGTATCGCCGAGCATGGTTTCCGGACGGGTGGTGGCCACCACCACTCCGTCATCTGTTCCCGGAATCGGGTATTTGATGTACCAGAGCTTGCCCTGAACTTCTTTATGTTCGATTTCTATGTCTGAGAGGACCGTCTGGCAGCGAGGGCAGCGATTCACCAGATAATAGTCGCGATAGATCAAACCTTCCCTGTAAAGTTGCACAAAAACATATTTGACCGCCCGGGAAAAGCCTTCATCCATGGTGAACCTTTCCCGGGACCAGTCGAGGGCGCAGCCGAGTCTTTTCAGCTGTTCGGTGATCAGTCCGCCGCATTTGTTCTTCCAGTCCCAGGCGATCCTCAGGAATTCTTCGCGTCCGACCTTCTCCCTGCTGAGTCCTTTCTCCGCCAGTTGCTGTTCGATGACGTTGTGAACGGCGATCGAAGCATGGTCAGTTCCCGGAAGCCACATGGTATTGTAACCCTGCATCTTTTTCCAGCGGACGATGATATCCGGCAGGGTAAAGCAGAGGGCATGCCCCATATGGAGCACTCCGGTCACGTTCGGAGGTGGCAGCACCATGGAAAATTTTGGTCTGGGCGAGTGGACATCGGCCACAAACAATTTTTCGTCCAGCCAGAACTTTGACCATCTGGCTTCTACCGGTTTCGGGTCATAAGCTTTGTCCAGGAGTTTTTTCTCTCTCATGTTAGTAAACCTTTGTCATCAGGGTGTTTTTTCTGTTTTGTTCCGGGTTTCATCAGGCCGGCTGGAAGCTCTCTCCGCCTGCAGACTGGCTCTGAGCCTTTTTTCCAGCTCTCGTTCGGCTTCAAGTACTTCCTGCTGAATAAAATAGCGCAGCTCTTTCAGCAAAGCCGTGCTGGCTAACTGCTCCCGTGCGGGTGTCGGGGCAGCCGGGCTTTCTGGAAGTTCTTCCGGCAGGGTGTCGGGAATTCTCTGCTTTTCCACCGCTTTTTTGACAGCTTCCAGCAGGCTTTCCGAATAGAAAGGCTTCTGGAATACTTTTTCCGGGTTCAACCACTGCCAGTATTCCCGGGGAACAGTTTCGAAGGTGCCTGTTATCAGAAACACAGGAACTTTGTTTCTGGAAGAAAGACGGGTTTGAAGGAGGGACAGGCTTTCCTGGGTTTCCAGAAGGGAACTGCCGATGATGATCGCTTCCGGGGTTATCGTTTCCAGAAGCTCACTGAGTTCCTCAATGCTTCCGGCCAGATGAATCCTGAAACTCTCTTCAGGGAAAACAGACTGACAGATTCGCCTGGTGGTCGGGCTGCTGTCGGCCACAATCAAATTGTAAGCCAATTCCGTCCTCTTTATAAGCTAAAAGCAGTTGAAAATAGATAATTTAATCTACCCTTTTAGCCTCAATCTGTCAATCAGGCAGGTTCAGTATTCGACGACCACCGCACCTGGCCCTAGAAATTCTTCCATTTTCTCTATGAATTCGTCGGTCGGTCTGATCCCGGAAACTTCCGCTGACTGCATCAGGCAGAAGGCAGAATGATTTTCCAGCTGGAGATAAAGCGGACATTCGCCGGCAAAATCTTCAAGCACCGTTCTCAGCCGGTTGATGCTCTCCTCATCGAGAGCCTCCAGCGGCACTTTCAACACTACCTTGCGGGCGAGTTTTTCCAGGGCTTCCTCCAGCGGCATAATCTGGGAGACGATTATCTTCCGGGTTTCGAAGCTGTCGGAAGACATCCGGCCTTTCAACCAGATAAGCTGTCCTTCCTTCAGCCAGGGGTTGAATTTGTTGTAAGCGTCCGGAAAGATGGTCACATCCACCTGGCCGGTCAGGTCTTCCAGCACGAAGGTGGCCATCCGTTCTTCCTTTTTTGTCCTTAAGGGCTTTACCGAGATGATGATCCCGCACAGCCGGACTTCCCGGTCGAAATCCTCCTCCGGGTCGAGAGAGTCCACCGTGTGGCTGACCAGGCTTTCAATCCGTTTTCGGTACCGGGCTAGAGGATGGCTGGTGATGTAGGTCCCCAGGACCTCTTTTTCGTGGGCCAGCAACACCTCTTCGTCCCATTCGTTCATCTGCAGGACTTCCTGTGGAATTTCGGGCCGGTTGATGTACTCCTCGCCGAAAAGAGAAAAGGCTCTCTCCTCTCTGGCCTTCTGCCGCTGATGGCCGTATTCGATCAGCAGGTCGAGCATGTGGTATAACTGGGAGCGTTTCCAGCCGAAGGAATCAAGGGCTCCGGCTTTGATCAGGCTTTCCAGAGCCTTCCGGTTGAGGATCCGGGAGTCATACTCTTCAAACAGGTCGAAGAGGTCTTTGAATCCCCCTCTTTTCTCCCTCAGGGCAATCAGGTCGTTGATGGTGTTCTCGCCCACATTCTTGATGGCGGCAAGTCCGATTCTGATCTTATCGCCCTCGACCGTAAAATGGTGATGGCTGCGATTGATGTCCGGGGGAAGTATCTGAATTCCCAGTTCCCGGCATTCGTTCAGGTATTTTACAATCTGCGAGGTGTCTCCTTTCTCCGCTTCCGAAGTCAGCAGGGCGGCCAGGTAGTGCAGCGGATAATGGGCTTTGAGGTAGGCCGTCTGAAAGGCAAGATAGGCATAGGCGGCGCTGTGTGATTTGTTGAAACCGTACTCGGCGAACTGGGCAATCTGGTCGAATATTTTTTCCGCTTTTGAGGCGGGGATGCCGTTTTTCCTGCAGCCCTGGACGAATTTTTCCCGCTGGGCTTTCATCATTTCTTTTATTTTTTTGCCCATGGCCTTGCGCAGCATATCGGCCTCGGCCATGGTAAACCCGGCCAGGTCGGTGGCGATGCGCATGACCTGTTCCTGATAAACGATGATCCCTCGAGTTTCTTTCAGAATCGGCTCCAGTTGCGGAAGCTCGTACTGGATCCTTTCGGGATGATGTTTTCTCTGGACAAACTCATCAGTCATTCCGCTATTGAGCGGGCCCGGCCGGAACAGAGCGTTCATGGCGATCAGGTCGCGAAATTCTTCCGGCTTGGAGTTGCGGAGAAGATTTTTCATTCCGTAACTTTCAAACTGGAACACGCCGTTTGTCCGGCCCTGCTGGAAGACCTCGAAGGTAGCCGGGTCATCAAGGGGGATTCGGTTCAGGTCAATCCTTATTCCGGTGTCTTTTTCGATCAGTTGCAGGGCATCGGTTATAACCGTCAGGTTGCGCAGGCCCAGGAGGTCCATCTTCAGCAGGCCAAGGGATTCTATATCCTCCATGGCGAACTGGGTGGTTATTTCACCCCTGTTTGAAACAAAGAGTGGCAGAAACTCAACCAGGGGTTTAGGGGCGATGACGATGCCGGCGGCGTGGATCGACGGATGGCGCACCTGCCCCTGGAGTTTGCGGGCAATGTCGATCATGGTGGCGATTTTTTCATTTTTCTGGTAAAGCTCTTTCAGCTCGGGAACATTTTTCAGGGCGCCTTCGATGGTCGCGTCCGGTCCCTGAGAGGGGATCAGCTTGGCCACCCTGTCCACCTCGTTGTTCGGTAAATCCATCACCCGTCCGACATCCCTGATGGCCTGGCGGGCAGCCATAGTTCCGAAAGTAATGATCTGGCAGACGTTGTCCCGGCCGTATTTCTCTGTGACGTAATCGATGACTTCCTGACGGCGGCGTCCGCAGAAATCGATGTCGATGTCGGGCAGGCTGATCCTTTCCGGGTTGAGAAAACGCTCGAACAGCAGGTCATATTCAATCGGGTCAATCTGGGTTATCCCGAGACAGTAAGCGATCAGACTGCCGGCAGCTGAGCCCCGACCGGGTCCGACCGGAATCCCGCGCTCGCGGGCAGCTGTGATCAGGTCCCAGACAATCAGAAAGTAGCCTTCAAAGCCCATCTGTTCTATCAGCTTGATTTCCTTCTCCAGCCGGCGGTGGTAATCATCGAGCGTATGACGGATGAGCCCGCGGTTGATCTTGTCCTGTATTTCCGGAAGCCGTTTCTCAAACCCCTGATGGACCACCTGTTCGAAATAATCCCGGAGGTTCTGCCCACCCGGGGGCTGAAATTTCGGCAGAAAATGGTTGCCCAGCGGAAATTCGAAGTTGCAGCGAGCGGCGATATGACGGGTGTTGTCTATGGCTTCAGGATAATCCTTAAAAAGTTCCCGCATCTCGGCGGTGGATTTCAGGTAGAATTGATCTCCGGAAAATCTGATGCGGTCGGGGTCGGATAATTTCTTGTTGGTCTGAATGCACAGAAGAACATCCTGGATCTGGGCGTCCTCCTGTTTTAGAAAATGGACGTCGTTGGTGGCTACCAGAGGAATGCCCAGCCGGCGAGAAAGGTCCACAATCCCGGGAATGATCTTTTTCTGCTCGGGCAGCCCGTGATCCTGAAGCTCGAGGTAGAAATTTTCCGGACCGAAGATCTCGAGATATTCCCGGGCGGCCTGTTCAGCCCGGTCCTCCATTTCCTTCAGGAGATAATCGTTAACCTCGCCTTTCAGACAGCTCGAAAGAGCTATCAACCCGGCCGAGCACTCCCTGAGGATTTCTTTGTCGATGCGCGGCCGGTAATAAAACCCTTCGATAAAGGCAGCGCTCAGAAGGCGGCAGAGGTTGCGATAACCTTTTTCATCCTTAACCAGAAGCACCAGGTGATAATTGCTGGTCTCGTCGCCGTTTCCCGGCTTTTTATCGAACCTTGACCTGGGAGCGAGGTAAACCTCACAGCCGATGATCGGCTTGATGCCCTGTTTTTTAGCTGTCTTGAAGAATTCAACCGCGCCAAAAACATTCCCGTGGTCGGTCAGGGCGATCGCTGGCATGTTAAAAGCGGATGCGGTTTCCACCAGGTCAGAAATGCGGAGACAGCCGTCCAGTATGCTGTATTCGCTGTGGACGTGAAGATGAATGAAGGCATTATCCATGGTTTCAACCCTTCAGCCGCCTGCCGGAGCGGACTATTCCCATTCAATCGTGGCCGGTGGTTTTGAGGTGATATCGTAAACCACGCGGTTGACTCCGTCAACTTCATTGACGATTCTGGTGGAAATTTTTTTCAGCAGCTCGGGAGAGGCCGGATACCAGTTGGCGGTCATACCGTCGGTGCTCTGAACCATTCTGATGGCCACCACCTGCTGGTAGGTTCGCTGGTCGCCCATGACGCCAACCGACCGCACCGGAAGAAGGACAGCAAAAGCCTGCCAGAGCTTGTGGTAAATCCTGGCTTTCCGCACTTCTTCCAGCAGAATGGCGTCAGCTTCCCGAACGAGGCGGAGGCTCTCTCTGTTTACTTCGCCTATGATTCTCACGGCCAGCCCGGGTCCGGGGAAGGGATGCTGGTTGATAAACTCCCGGGTTACTCCGAGCTGAAGTGCCAGCGCTCTGACCTCGTCTTTGAACAGCTCGCGCAGCGGTTCTATCAGCTTGAATTTAAGCCCGGATGGCAAGCCGCCCACATTATGATGAGATTTAATCGTGTGGGATGGCCCCTTAACGGAGGTGCTCTCGATTACGTCGGGGTAAATTGTTCCTTGGGCCAGGAATTTGACCTCTCCCAGTTTTCTGGCTTGCTCTTCAAAAATTTCTATAAACACCTGGCCGATGATTTTGCGTTTTTTCTCCGGAGCGGTTACTCCACGGAGTCTTTCCAGGAATCTGTCTTCGGCTTCCACTCCGATCACCTGAAGCGAAAATTTCCGGCGAAATTCCTCGAGCAAACTTTCATATTCGCCCTTGCGCAGCAGACCATTGTTGACGAAGACGCAATAGAGCTGGCGACCGATGGCTTTCTGGATGATAAGGGAGGTGACCAGCGAATCGATGCCGCCGCTGAGGCCGCAGATGACTTTTTCTTTCCCCACCTGCTCGCGGATTTCACGAACTTTGTCCCTGATGAAGGAGCTCATATTCCAGTCAGCCCGCAGGCCGGCCAGGCGGAAGAGGAAGTTTCCCAGGAGTTTTTTGCCTTCGCGGGTGTGGGCCACTTCCGGGTGAAACTGAACGCCGTAAATTTTTCTTTCGTGATTTTCGATTACGGCCGCCCTGGAATTGGAAGTCCGGCCGGTGACGACAAAACCGGGTGGGATTGCTTCTAGCCGGTCGCCGTGACTCATCCAGACCTGAGTTTTTTCCTTCAACCCGGAGAGAAGTCCGCTTCGGTCAATTATGTGGAGCGAAGCAAAACCGTACTCGCGCTCCGGGGCTTTCACCACCCTGCCTCCGAGGTGATGGGCGATAAGCTGAAGTCCGTAGCAGATGCCGAGAATGGGAATACCGAGCTGAAAAATCCCGGGGTCTGGATGCGGCGAGTCCGGCTCGTAGACGCTTTTAGGCCCGCCGGAAAAAATGATGGCGCCCGGGCTCAGGCTCTTTATCCTGTCAAGGCTGATGCTGTAGGGATGGATCTTCGAATAAACCCCCAGCTCGCGCACTTTTCTGGCGATCAGCTGGGTATACTGCGACCCGAAATCAAGAATCAGGGCTTTATTCATAGTGAGATTTTAGCAGAGCCCCGGCGGCCTTTCAACGGCCGTCGTCTGTACTAATAACAGTCTGATCTTGCCCCGATATGATACCTCTGCCCACAATAAATATCAGCCGTATGCAAACTGCAGTCATCTCCGGCAATTTGGTTCGAGTTGAGAGGCGGCGTTGGGTTATAGAATAAGGGTGAAATTCAGGTTTCCAGTTCCAGCTTTTCTAAGTACAGGTCGCGGCCGCTCTGAAGCTCAACCTCCTTCGAGCCGCAGAAGGGGCAGGAATGGGAAAAGTCGGGGGAAGAAATATCCCTGGTTTTAATTTCTTTGCCGCAGCGCAGGCACCTGAATTTTACCCGGGTTATCTTAATTTCCAGGCGGGCCCGGTCGGCGATCGTGCCTTTCTTATAGCTGTGGAAAGCCGTGCGGAAGAGCTCGGGAACCACGCCTCTTCCAAAAATTACCCTCACCCTGGATACCATGTCTTTATATGTTAATGGTATGTATATAGCATTAACAGTTACAATATGAGACCAGGATAGGATCAGGATGAGGAAGGGTGGAGAAGACCTGCCATGTCTCGCGTTTTAGCCAGGGTTAAACTGTCTCTCCACCCCTGGTTTGAAAATCCATAGCAAGATGTCTCTTTTTCCTAAGGTGAGAAGGAAGACCCATCTAAAGCGATTTTCTAACCACCTTTTGATTCTATAACATTAGAGAAGGAATAAAGAATATGATTTATGGACGTATCGATTGGGCAGACCGAAGTTATAGGGTCTGTTTTATTGATGAGCAGGGGCAGGTGGTGGAGGAGCTTGTTATCTGGAAGACAGGGGAAGGATTTGAGGAATTGCTTCGTAGAGCTCGTTGCTATCCTGAGATTTTTTCTATTTAGACGGGTCGATCGCCGCTGGTTGATTTTCTTCTAAGTCATGGCTACCAGATCAACCGGATTAATTCTAACCGCATGAGTGCTTTCCGCAGCCGGTATAACAGCAGCCGGGTTAAGGATGATCGCTTTGGTGCTTGTGTACTGGCTCAGGTTCTTCGGGTAGACAGGGCAAGCCTTCCGCTAATTAAGCCTTTGCCGGAGAAAGTGCAGCGGCTGAGATTTATATGGCGAGGTCTGGAAGTCATTCTTAAGGAGCAAACCAGAATGAAGAACCGACGTGCTTAAGGAGTATTATCCGGCTTTTCTTAATTGTTTTCAGGATCCGTTTTCACCTTCTGCCTGGCATTTCCTGCAGAAGTATCCTGCGCAGGAACAAGCCTGTAAGCTTTCCCGCAGGGAACTGAGAATCTTTTTCAAGAACATTCACATCTACCCTGAGTCATTTGTTCAGAGAGTGTATGATGGTTTGCGCACTTACCTCCAAGTGCGGCCTGTTCTGGTTGAGACCAGGAGTCACCTGGCTCGTGTTCTGGCCCCGCAGCTTTTGCAGATAAGAGAGCTGGTCAGGGAGTATGAGAGACAGCTGGAGAAAGCCACTTAGGAGGTGGAAGAGTTAAGATGCTTTGATGGCATAAAAGGTCTTGGGCTTAAAACCCGGGTGGGAGTAATAGTTTATTTTATCACTGCCAGTGGAAAGATTTTCGGGAAGCTCAAGTTGCTGCCGGCCTATGTCCAGCCACTTTCCAGAGCGATAAATACCGCTACGTCCATTTCGGAAGGGTTGTTTTAAATGGGCAAGAGATTTATTCACCGAGCTGGCCTGTACCACTCTTATAAGGCAACTCTGGGCACGACTGTATTATGACCGAAAAAGAAGGAAAGAAACACTACCATGCTCTCCGTTGCGTCGCTAATGTCTGGGTCAAAATATTATTCAAATTATGGAAATCAGGCCAGAATTATAACCATGAAAAGCATTTCGTAGCCGCAACCCAGTTACTGATAATGAGATTAATATCTTAAAAAGAGGAAAAATTGAAAAGAGCCTCTACTACCCCCTTACCCTTGACACAGCAAGTTTAACCCGAAAGAAATTTCCTCTTGACAGAGCTGTTTTTTTTTTAATATGAAAACAATAACATCGGTAAAATGAATGGGTTGAGAGGCATAAAAAACGGCCATTCCTGGAAGCATTTTTCAAAACTCGAAAAAATATTAATACTTTTCACCGTCGCTATATTAATTATCTCGGCGTATTTCTTCTTTAAAAACGAAAAAGCGCTCTTATGCCAACGCAACATTTATAAGATCATAAAAAGAGATAAAGATTATTACAAAACTTCCGTAATTTATCTTATTTATAATGTAAACGTGTATTGCCGTCCTTTATTGGATTGGCAGATATACAAATCTTATTACGACTTGAGAAAAATAATTTTGTTTTTGCCTGATTATAGTGATGAGGACATTCAAAATTTCATGAGAGTCTTTAATATAGAAGAGCCCATTGATATAGGACGAATGGACAATGAGTGGTATTCTGTTTATGTAAGATGTGATAATAACAAATGGCGAGCTAATCTAAATTTTCTCATTTTAATAATCAATGGCCGTATCGTTCAAATAAAAGGATTTTAAATGAAAAAGATACTTATTTTGGCTTTTTGTTTTCTGCCTCTTATAATCTTATGGGCAACCGGGGCCGAAAAAATTCCGGTAGCAGAACTCAAGCTGGTTTGTTCTTTTCCTGAGGACGACCTCTATTTCGGGAGCTTCCCGGCCATCGATATCGATAAGGAAGGCTTTATTTATGCAGTTGATAATCGTGAGCACACTGTATTTATATTTAATAAAGAGGGAAAGTTGCTGGGCAAATTTGGAGGATGGGGCCAGGGGCCAGGAGAGTTGCAGTGGCCGGCAAAGATTTCTGTGGATAAAAAATCGGGAGAGATATTTGTAAAAGACAATACCGGAATAAATATGTTTGGGCCGGGGAGGGATTTCATTCGCCGAATTAGAACCTTCACAGGGATTCTTAATTTAGATGCCGGGAATGGGAGAATAGCCGTCATAGAACCAATTCCAGGGGAAAACGACCTTATTGGTCTGTATGACTACCGGGGCTTTAGAATTAAATCTTTAGGCCGAAAATATGACCTTGATTATTCAAAGAGCCAGGAAATCCCACCCGTTCTTCTGGACCGCATGGCCAATGACGGCGCTGTCCTGCTTGATGGAAATCATGTTTATTATGTTTCTTATGTATTTGCAGAAATAAGAAAATATGATCTTTCTGGTGAACCGATATCAGTGAAAAAGTTATCAATCCCTGAGGATATTGAGAAATACAGGAAGCAATACCGACAAATATTATTCGAGACTGGAGTAAAGAAGAACAAGGATGGCACTATTACCAACTTCAGGATTTTGAATGATGCCTGTCTTTATGGAGAGCATATTTATCTCTTAATGCTTGGATATATAACCAATGGAAGATATCAAATAATAGTTGTGGATAAGCAATCTTTAGAGGTGAAGAAAAGAATGATTCTCCCCTCAGGCCTCTGGCCTGAGAATATAAGGGTATTCCCATCTAATAATAGAAATACGCCCCTATTTTTGATTTCCTTTCAGGATCAAGCATCCGGATCCTTTTTGTTAGGAATCCTAAAGGAGGATTAAGATGAAAGCCTTGAGATTTTTTTTGATCTGCTTTTTTTCTGCGCTTCGGCTGTCATGTTATTTGTCTCATTAAGTTCAGCTCAAGCAGGCGGCGGAAATATTTATTGCAAAGATGTTTTTCCCGGGACCTGCACACAGGGAGGGTGCGGTGCAATTTCAGGCTGGACTGCTCAGGACTGTGTAATTTATTGTACCAAGGATAGAAACGGGTTTTGGAATACTATTACCTGCGAGAGGCCTTCAGCCATATGAACGATAGGGGGGCTTGACACCGGAAAGTTGAAATTTCTCCTTTTAATTTGTTAATAACGGCACATGAGTTGAAGGGTGGTAATCTATTGTTATCTCAGGTTTCCAGTTCCAGCTTTTCTAAGTACAGGTCGCGGCCGCTCTGAAGCTCAACCTCTTTCGAGCCGCAGAAGGGGCAGGAATAGGAAAAGTCGGGAGAAGAAATATCCCTGGTTTTAATTTCTTTGCCGCAGCGCAGGCACCTGAATTTTACCCGGGTTATCTTAATTTCCAGTCGGGCTCGGTCAGCGATCGTGCCTTTCTTATAGCTGTGGAAAGCCGTGCGGAAGAGCTCGGGAACCACGCCGGAAAGTTCACCGATTAAAACCCGCACTCTGGTTACCCTCGAGGCGCCGGCTTCCCGGGCTTTCTCCTCGATGATGGTAAAAAGCTCAGCCACTATCGACAGTTCATGCATTCTGGTGTCTAAGCTCCTTTAGTTTTTTTTCCAGGAAAGCACAGAGCTCTTCCAGCCCCTCTCCATTCAGGGCCGAAGTCTTAAAAATTTCAAGTCTGGGGTTTATTTCCCGGGCTTCCCGGATGACCCGCTCCACGTCAAAGGGAAGATGCGGCAGAAGGTCGCATTTGGTAATCACAAACACCTGCGAGGTGATAAAGGCTTCCGGATATTTTCGGGGCTTGTCGTCTCCTTCTGGCACCGACAGCAGCACCAGACGGAGACTTTCGCCTAAGTCGAAACTGGCCGGGCAGACCAGGTTGCCCACGTTTTCTATGAACAGGAAATCCAGGTCGGCCGGAATCCGGTTGAAAATGCCGGCAATCATTTTAGCTTCCAGGTGGCAGGCCCCGTGAGTGGTAATCTGCCAGGCAGGGAGGCCGATTTTGCGGATTCTTTCGGCATCTCTTTCGGTTTCGATGTCTCCTTCAATAACCCCGATTCTGTACCTGTCTTTAAGACAGAGGCCGATTTTTTCCAGCAGGGAAGTCTTTCCCGAACCCGGAGAACTAAGCAGGTTGACGGCTAAAATGCCATTTTCCCGGAGCTTCTGCCGGATGGAAGCAGCCAGTTTTTTGTTCGAACCGAGGATATCTTCAAGCACCAGAACTTCTTTTTTTTGTTTTTCCATGTGCTTTTCTCTCCCGCGCGCTATTCTCTGGAATATCTATTATAACAGAATCTTTTTATTTCGGTGTTACGAATTTAATTTTCTTCACATTTTTTAGAAAAAACTTCAGGGCGGCCTGAAGGTTTTTTTCAGCCGCTGGACTCAACCCCTCGCCGATTTCAAAATCATAGCCCCGGATGGCCAGGAGAAAAGCTTCTGGCCTTTTCCCGTAAAGACTCTGGCAGAGGTCAAGCACCGCTTCCGGCGTCAGAGCATGAGTGGTAAAGCTGTATTTTTTTGCCGGCTGCAATTTTTTCCAGCTGAAGGGTTCACTTCCTTTTTTGCTGGCATCCACCACAATCACTTTATCGTATTCGGAGAAAAGAAGAGCGTCTTCCACCTGAAGCTGATAGTTGGCTTCAAGGTCCAGGCGGCTTTCCGGAATATTTTCCAGCACGCTGATAAAAGCCGGGCCCAGACCATCATCCCGGCGCCCGGGATTGCCGATGCCGTAAACCAGGATTTTTTCCAGCGCAGGCTTCCCCGTGGTTATTTCCTCTTCATGTCGACAAGGCGGCCGCGCCTGTCGTAAAGTTCGATCTCAAGGGGCATCTGTCCGACGGCATGGGTGGCGCAGCTCAGACAGGGGTCGTAGGCGCGGATGGCCACTTCCACCCGGTTGAGCATGCCTTCGGTTATTTCGGGTTTTTCTGAGATGTACTCTTCTGCCACCAGCCGCACCGCTTCGTTGTAGGCCTGGTTGTTGTTGGTGGTGGAGACAATCAGGTTGGCCATGGTCACCTGGTCGTCGTCGTTTATCCGGTAGTGATGGAAGAGAGTGCCTCGTGGGGCTTCGAGCAGTCCAACCCCTTCGTGCTGTTTCTTGCCCTTTTCTACCAGATGATCTCCGGTTATGTCCTTATCGTTAAGGAGTTCTTTTATGACTTCAGCCGCGTGCAGGGTTTCGATCAACCTCGCCCAGTGGCTGTGCAGGGTCATATTATTGGGTTTCCCTCTGGTGTAGGCTTTGTACTCTTCAAACTCTTTCTGGGCTCGCGGACTCGGAATAAATTCGCAGGTGTTCAACCGCGCCAGCGGACCCACCCGGTACCAGCCTTTTTCCTTGCCGAGCTTTTTCAGGTAGGGGAACTTCATGTAGCTGTAATTACGCACTTCCTCTCCGATGTATTCCAGATAGTCCTGGTAGTCGACGTCTTTGAGGATTTTTCGACCTTCGGCATCAACCGCCCGCAGTCGTCCATGATAGAAATCAAGGGCGCCATCCTGGCGAACCAGGCTCAGGTGATTGGAGGGAAAGTGAGCAAAGTTGTCAATAAGATCCCTGTTTTCCCGATGAATTTTTTTGAACAGCTCGACGGCTTCCTGCGCCCAGTCGATCATCGTATCGATATTGTAGGGAGCGGGCGATTTCAGGAAGAAATCTCTCTCTTCCGGCGTCAGGCTCTTGTTAACTCCGCCGGGAATGGCTCCGGTACCGTGAATCTTTTTCCCGGCGGTGGCCCTGATGATCTCCTGTCCGAATTTTCTCAGCAGCACACCTTTGACGGCGATCTCTTTGTGGGTTTTAGCCACTCCGATTATGTTTCTAACGCTCGGGTCAGCGTCAAAACCGAGAAGAAGATCTGGAGAAGCTAAGTGGAAGAAATGGAGGGCGTGAGACTGAAGCATCTGCCCGTAATGCATCAGCCGGCGAATCTTTTCGGCCGTTGGAGGCAATTTTTCCGGCGGGACTCCGACTATCACGTCCATCGCTTTAGCTCCGGCCAGATGATGACTGACCGGACAGATGCCGCACAACCTCTGGACCAGCACCGGGATTTCCCAGTATGGTCTTCCCTGGACGAAACGTTCAAAGCCGCGAAATTCAACCACGTGGAAGCGAGCCTGAGCAACCCGCCCGTGATCATCAAGCTGTATCGTTACTTTACCGTGTCCTTCTACCCTGGTTACCGGTTCAATTGTGATCTTTTTCCCATTTTTTTGATTCCTCAATCATATTTTACCAGATGATATTCCAGCCGGAGCGGTCTCCCCTGGATCAGGGCCATCAGAGCCTCCCAGATAAGGTCAGCTGACGGCGGGCAGCCTGGAAGAAAATAATCTATTTTTACGATTTCGTGGCAGGGGTAAACACGGTCCAGAAGAATCGGAATCTCCTCGTCGGCCGGAATCAGCCGGTCTTCCGGGGCGACCGTTGGAGATTTCAGGTAGGCTTCTTCCAGACATTCCCGGAGGGGGATGGTGTTTCTCATCGCCGGCAGACCGCCCATCACCGCGCATTCGCCGACAGAAACCAGAATTTTGCAGTTTTTTCTGAAATAGCGCAGGACTTCGACATTTTCCGAGTTGCAGCAGCCTCCCTCGATCAGACCGATATCCACCGGGCGGCTGAATTTTTTGATATCGTCAATCGGTGATTTGTCGAATTCCACCAGTTCGATTAAATCCAGAATTCTTTCGTCAATGTCCAGAAAAGACATATGACAGCCGAAACAACCTGCCAGTGAGGCAGTGGCAATCACAGGTTTGCTCATGGTCTTGCTCCGTTACTTGCTTTCCTCGATGTCGCTGCCGATCGGCTTGTGGTCGTATTTGCGTTTTCCGATCGGAATGCGGAAGCCAACCTCTTTCTTGAGTATGGCGCCGACCGGACAGATGTCCATCGCCTTCTGAACCTCTTCGTCGCTCAGCTGGGATGCCAGTTTTCGGTCGACGTTAATTTTGACCTGTCCGGAGCGGTTTTTCATGTCAAAAATTTTCCTGCCGTCGGGAGTCTGGATGGCCCGGATGCAGCGACGGCACTGAACGCAGCGGTTATGCTCGAGCAGGAATTTGGGAAAAGCTTCTATGTCTTTCTTCGGAAACAGGTAGGGGAATCGCGGAACCATAATCTGATAACGGTAAGCCAGCGCCTGAAGCTCGCAGTTGCCGCTTTTCTCGCAGGCCGGGCAGAAATGGTTACCCTCGACAAAGATCATTTCTATCAGAGCCCGGCGATATTCTTCAACTTCCGGTGTATGGTTTTCTATGACCATGCCCGCCGCTACCGGCTGGGTGCAGGCAGCCATCCAGCGTCCGTTCACCCGCACGGAGCAGATGCGGCAGCTTCCGACCGGTTTAAGCCCCTCAAAATGGCACAGCACCGGGATGTAGATACCGTTAGCTCTGGCCGCTTCATAGATGGTCTGACCGGGTTCAGCGGTGCATTCCTTCCCGTCGATGATGAATTTTATCGACTCAGGCATGGTGTTGTTCCTCCTGGTATTTTCGGCCGGTTATGGCGCAGGCTTCAGCCAGAGCCTTGTCCAGGTCAAAATCCGGTATGAAGTCCTCTTCTCTGTTTATCAATCCTTCGTATAAATCCCGGAAATTGGCTAAAGTGCTCAAAATCGGGTTGGGCGAAGTCTGGCCCAGGCCGCAGCGACTGGTTGATTTTATGATTTTGCCCCAGGCCTCCAGCTCCTCCAGGTCCTGTCTGGTTCCCCGGCCCGAGGCTATTTTCTCGAATTTTTTCTTGAGGAGAATATTTCCCGCCCGGCAGGGAGTGCACCATCCGCAGCTTTCTTCGATGAAGAAATCCAGAAAATTGCGCACGACAGAGAGCAGGTTGCGGCTGCGGTTAAAGATGATGATCGAGCCTCCGGTCGGCAGGTCGGAGAAACAGATTTTTCTTCCGAAGCCGGCTTCCGAGATGCAGTTTCCTGACGGGCCGCCCACCTGGACGGCTAAGGTGTCGGTGGCGCCGGCCATCTCCAGCAGCTCTTTTACTGTCAGCCCGTACTCCACCTCATATATGCCAGGTCTCTCGCAGTCTCCGGAGACGCTCAGAAGCTTGGTTCCGGAGGAGACTGGCGTGCCCATCGACCTGAACCAGCTGGCTCCGTGGATGAGGATCTGAGTGGCGGTGGCTAAGGTTTCCACATTGTTTACGGTGGTCGGCTGATTTAAGTAACCTTTCTGCACCGGGAAGGGAGGCCGGTCGCGTGGTTCGCCTCGCTTGCCTTCGGCTGACTCCAGCAGGGCAGATTCTTCTCCGCAGACGTAAGCTCCGGCGCCCATTTTAATCTCAAGGTCGAAGGCAAAACCCCGGCCGGCGATGTTCTGTCCGAGCCAGCCCTGTTCTCTCATCTTTTCCAGGATGTATTCCAGGTAACGGCGAAGATAACTGTATTCATGCCTGAGATAAAGAATTCCCCGGCGAGCTCCGACTGCATATCCGGCGATGGCCATCCCTTCGAACACCATTTCCGGCTTTTCGGTCAGGATTACCCGGTCCTTGAAGGTTCCAGGTTCTCCTTCGTCGCCGTTACAGACCACGAAATGTTCCTCGCCTTTTTCTTTACGACAGAATTCCCATTTAAGACCTGTGGGAAAGCCGGCGCCTCCGCGTCCGAGCAGGTTGGCCTTTTTCACCTCATCGATCACTCTTTCGGGAGTCATTTCCAGCGCGCGGGAAATTCCCTGACCCGGAGTGTAATCGCCGAAAATTACCGGACCCCTTCTTCTGATGTTGTTCCTGACCATCGCCCGAATTAGCTCATGGGCGTTAGCTCCGTCTCCGTATTCTTCCACCATCTGCTCCACAGGACGACCTTCTTTCATCCAGCTGACAATTTTCTTCACTTTTTCGGGCGTGAGTGAGGTGAAGACTGTTCCGTTGATGATCGCGGCCGGTTCCTGGTCGTTCATCCCGATGCAGGAAGTGTCGAGAAGGGTAACCAGGCCGTCAGAAGAGGTCTGGCCCCAGACACAGCCGGTTTCCTGCTCGAAAGCACGCACGACCTGCTCTCTTCCGAACATTTCAGATGTGATCGAATTGTTCAGGTAGACAACGTATTTTCCGAGCGGCCGGTCTGACAGAAAATGATAAAAACTGATAACGCCTTCGACTTCAGCCACCGATAGCCCGAGGTTTTCGGCTATGGTCGTTATGGCCTTCTGCGGGACATGGCCCTCAACTCTCTGAATTTCTTTAAGGATGTCGATGAGTCTCGTCCGGTCTTTTCCATAACTCTCGATTAAATCCTTATAATTCATATAATTCCCCTTACTTTAATAGACTTATTTATACCATAAATTCGCCTTTTTACAAACTTAAAAAGAGCGATAACTTTGGAATTACCAGCTGAAATAAGCCTTGCATGAGGGGAATCTTGTTCGATTTATTTAGGAGCCCAGGTCGGTCGCTGATTTGTGAAGGGGAATAAAACGGGCGGAAATAATTATAAAACCCGGCCAGGAATAAAGCGAGTCTGAAATCAGCAGTTGTTCTCTTGTGAAATTTTCCCTTATTTCATATAATGCTAAAGATGAAAATAGACCTTGAGCATCTCAGCCGTCTGGCCTCTCTGGAGCTGACTGAAGAGGAGAAAAGCCTGCTTCCCGGTCAGATGGAAAAAATCATCGAATGGGTAGGCCAGCTATCGGATCTCCCGCTCGAATCGGAAGAACCTTTTTTCCCGGTGGATTTTTCGTTACGGCTGGATGAGGATGTGGTTCAACCTTCTCTGCCTCAAGCTGAGGTGCTGGAGATTGCTCCAGATAAACAGGGGGATTTTGTCAGGGCCCCCAGGGTGCTGAAGGAAAAATGAATTACTTAGGGCTGAGTCTGGTTGAAGCTGTCAACCTGGTGCGGACCGGCCAGGTAAAGGCTGAAGAAATTCTTCAAGCTTACATCCATCGGATTGAAGAAGTCGATGGAGAAATCAGAGCTTTCATAACCACCGTCTTCGACCGGGCGCTCGAAAGAGCGAGAGAAATCGATTCCAGGAAGGAAAAGGGCCGACTGGCGGGAGCGGTGGTGGCGGTAAAAGATAACATAGTCACTCGAGGGGTCAGGACCACCTGCGCCTCCCGCATTCTGGAGAACTTTGTTCCGCCGTACAGCGCAACTGTGGTGGAGCGGTTGGAAGCTGAGGATGCGATTGTCGTCGGAAAGACCAACCTGGACGAGTTCGCCATGGGCTCTTCCACCGAAAATTCTGCCTTTTTCCCGACCCGCAACCCCTGGGACCTGGAAAGAGTGCCCGGCGGTTCGAGCGGCGGCTCAGCGGCGGCGGTGGCAGCTTTTGAAGCGATGGCCGCTCTCGGCTCGGACACAGGGGGGTCAGTGAGACAGCCGGCGGCCTTCTGCGGGGCGGTCGGGCTTAAGCCAACTTATGGAAGAGTTTCACGTTACGGACTGGTGGCCTTTGCTTCTTCTTTAGACCAGATCGGGCCTCTGACCAGGACGGTAGCCGATTGCGCCCTCATATCCGAAGTCATTTCCGGGTTCGACCGCCGGGATTCAACTTCTGCCAATATCCCTGTTCCGAATTATTTAAGCGAAATTGACGAACTTCCGGAAAGGATCAGGGTGGGCTTTCTGGAGGACGCCGCCTTAAAGGGAGTGAATTCTGAAGTGGCTTCAAGCTATTTTAAGGTACGGGATCTTCTTGCCCGTCTCGGTGTGGAGATTGTTGAATTGAATTTTCCTTCCTGGGAGCTGGCTCTTCCCTGTTATTATGTAATCGCCCCATCCGAAGCCAGCTCGAACCTGGCCAGGTATGACGGGGTGAAGTACGGGTTGCGGGAGCGGGCCTCCGGGCTGGCGGAAATGTATGTCAGGACAAGGACGGCCGGCTTCGGCAGCGAGGTCAAGAGAAGGATCCTGCTCGGAACTTTTGCTCTGAGTTCCGGATATTACGACGCTTATTATTTGAAAGCTACCAGCGCCAGAAGGGTTATTGCCAGGGAGTTAAAATCAGCTTTTGAGGTGGTGGATTTCGTGATAACTCCGACCACGCCCGAGCCCGCCTTCAAGCTGGGTGAAAAGCAGGATCCGATTTCGATGAATCTTCAGGATTACTTTACGGTTGTGGCCAACCTGGCCGGCATTCCGGGAATTTCCATTCCCTGCGGTTTGAGCTCAAACGGGCTGCCGCTCGGAGTGCAGCTGCTGGCCAGACCGTTTGACGAAAGCAAACTTTTTAAATTTGCTTTTTTGCTTGAAAAAAATATAAAATTCAAAAATAATAGAGATGTAATTCTTAATCGAGGAAGGAGGAAAGAATGAAAATTAAAAGCCTTTGGTTGATCGGTCTCTTAGTGTTCGGACTCATGTTTTATTCTGCCTGTTCTTCAACGCCTGAAAAAACGCTGCTCGACAAGTATTTTCATGCGGTGTCGATGAATGACAATCAGACGATGGCGGCCATGGCCTGGAAACCGCTGGAGATCGATTATGCCAGCTATACTATTGTTGAAGTTTCGCCTGAGAAAGTGGAGCCGGTAATATTGCCGGAACTCGATGCTAAGGAAGCCGAGGCCAAAAAGAAGATGGATGAACATGTGGGACCTGTAGTCGATGCGAAAGACGCTCTGGATGCCAAGACAGATGAATATGACAATGCCAGGACGGCTGCGGCCAGAGCGGCTTTGAAAAAACAGCTTGATGAGCTCCGGGCAAAGTATGATTACGAATACAACCTCCACAAAGAACTTAGAAGACAGTATGATGAAGCCAAGGAAGCCGCTGCCCGGGAAGAGCAAATCACTCTGTTCTCCCTCGGAATGAAGAGCTTACCCGGAGTAAGATCTTTAAAAGGCGATGTGTATTCCAAGGAGGTTATTATTTCCGTTAGAAATAAAGCCGGAATGGAGAAAAAATACAAGGTCGAGATGAGAAGGTACGTTCTTAAAGATGAGAGGGGGAAGGTTGCCTTTAACGGTCAATGGAAAATAGTCGACTTCAAACCGGTAAGCTAAGCCCAGAGAAAAAAATTAAATTAAAAATCCAAGAGGTGGGTTGACATTTAAGTTTTTTCAGCTATAAATAAATTTCATTTAACTGAGGCAGGGCCGTTAGCTCAGAGGGAGAGCACCGGCCTTTTAAGCCGGGTGTCGCTGGTTCGAGTCCAGCACGGCTCATATGCGCCCCTGTCGTCTAGCCCGGCCCAGGACATCGCCCTTTCAAGGCGGCAACACGGGTTCGAATCCCGTCGGGGGCGCTTAATTTTTTTTAAATCATGGCCTGACGGATTCTTCTCTCCTGGAAAAAGGAGGGTATGGATTTTTTAAGGGGTCAGTCCAGAGAAAAGCCCTTTTCTTCTATCAATCTGACACAGGCATCAACCTCATCGGAGCCGTAGAGCCGGCCGCGGTTGAGCTTGATTTCCTCAAGAGCCCGGTCGATGCCGAAGGCCGGCCGGTAAGGACGGTGGGAAGCCATGGCTTCCACCACATCAGCCACAGCTAAGATGCGGGCTTCGGGCAGGATCTCTTCTCCTTTGAGACCGCGGGGGTAGCCTGAGCCGTCGATTCTTTCGTGATGCTGATATACAATTTCGGCAACCGGCCAGGGAAATTCTATATTTACCAGAATTTCATATCCTGCCTGAGAATGTGTTTTGATAATAGTGTATTCCAGCTCGGTCAGTTTGGTCGGCTTGCTGAGAATTTCTGATGGAACATAGATTTTGCCTATGTCATGAATTTCAGCTGACAGTTTAAGCCCTTCCAGCTGGGCTTCCGACATTCCGAGTTCCCTCCCTATGGCTTCAGCCAGTTTTGCCACCCTTCTCTGATGCCCTGCGGTATAGGGATCTCGCATTTCAACCATGGTGGATATTGCCTGGATGGTGCCCTTCAAGGCGCGCTGCAGGCGGAGGCGGCTTTCTTCTATTTCCTGTTCAGCCTGTTTTCTGGCGGAAATGTCCCTGAAAACAATAACTCGACCGGAACCGGTGCCGGTGCTCTCCGGAATTGGCGAAGAGGTCATTTCAATCGATATTTCCTGACCGTTACGGGCAACCAGGATAACTTCTTCTGTAGTGGCATTAACAGTCAAACTCCGGCCGTTTTTTCCGGGCAAATTGTTCTTCAAGAGAAATATTTCTTCCAGCTTCTTGCCCAGAGCTTCCTGTTCAGTCCACCCGGTTATTTTCTGTGCCTGGCCATTTATGAAAGAAACTGTTCCACTTGAGTTGACAGCAATGATGCCGTCACCGATGCTTTTAAGGATGGTCGAAAGCCACTGTTCTTTTTCCTTCAGGAGAAGCTGCATCCGGGCTTTATAGAGAGCGGTTTCGATGGTCAGCTCAAGTTCGCGTTCGTCGAACGGCTTGATCAGATAGCCGAAGGGCTCGGTCAATTTGGCCCTTTCAAAGGTCAGGTCATCGGCGAAGCTCGTTATGTAAACTACCGGGATCGAATATTCTTCCCAGAGAACTGCCGCTACAGAAATACCGTCAAGCTTTCCCCGGAGTACGATGTCCATCAACACCAGGTCCGGGCGCTTGCGGTTGACGCTGGCAAAAACCTCTTCTCCTGTCTGAACGACATCAGTGATTTCGTAGCCGATGGTCCTGACCATGTTGTGCAGGTCCCTGGCTACGAGGTTTTCGTCTTCAACTATCAGAATCCTTGACTTTTTCATTGAAGTTTTTGTTTTCTATTTTATTCATCAAACAGCATTAATTCAAATTTTTTTTTGTGAGCATTCAACAGTGTTCCCCGGAGAATCCAGTATTATTCTGTCAGTTTGCGCTTTCTGGCTGGAAATACTGGCTGTTACTGCACGAAGAAGGAAGTAGTCTGCCCTTATCTCATCCAGAATAAACCCGCAGGCAATTCCGACCGGATTCTTTAGCCTCGTAAAGAGCCAGGTCAGCTCTTTTCAGTAATTCTTCCGGTTCCAGAGCATGGTCGGGAAAAATGGCCAGACCGAGACTGGCAGTGACAGGCAATTCCCGGCCATCAACCACCATGGGTTGCGAGAATGCTTGAACGACCCTTTCCCCGACCAGGACTCCTTCTTCCGTTGAACGCAGTTCTCCCAGCAAGATGGTGAACTCATCGCCGCCAAAGCGAGCGACAGTGTCAGTTTTTCTGATGGTGGCTTTAAGAATACCGGCCGCTTCTATCAGCACCCGGTCGCCGAAGGAGTGGCCGTAGGTGTCGTTAACAGATTTGAAGAAATCAAGATCAAGCATGATCACGCCGAGTTTCAGATTTTTTCTCCTGGCCTGTTCGATGCCCAGCGCCAGTCTGTCGTTAAAAAGCAGGCGGTTCGGCAGGTCGGTAAGGGCGTCGTGGATAGCCAGATAGTTGAGCCTTTCCTCCTGAAGTTTTCTGTGGGTTATATCCCGGAAAACCAGGACCGACCCGATAAGATTTCCGCTTTCATCCCGGATGGCGGAGCCGCTCAGTTCCACCGGCAGGGTTGTGTTTCCTGTCTCCAGATAGAAATCCCTATCGCGGGGCAAGCCGGAGACAATGGCCGAGACTGTCAAACCGGCTGGCTTGCCGTCCGGTTCTTCCAGAATCAGGAAAACTTTTTCCAGAGGCTGACCGAGGACTTCGTATGAATTTTTTCCCAGCAGCTGTTCGCCTACCGGATTGAGATAATTGACAAAGCCATCACCGTCAGTGGAGATAAGCCCGTCCCTGATGCTCGAAAGTATGGCGTTCAGCCAGCGCCTTTTTTCTCTGTTTTCCTTCTCGCTCTGATGTTTATAAAAGGCAAGCTCTATCGCTACCAGCAGCTCTTTTTCTTCGAAAGGCTTGAGAAGATAACCAAAGGGTTCGGTTAATCTGGCTTTAAGCAGGGTGTCCTCGTCGGCATAGGCTGTCAGATAAACCACCGGGATTGATTGGATTTCCCAGATTCTTCTGGCCGCCTCGATACCATTTATCTGCCCTTTCAACCTGATATCCATCAGGACCAGGTCGGGCGATTTTTCAGCCGCAAGCTGGATAGCCTTCTCTCCCGTTTCGGCGATTCCGCTGACCTGATAACCAAGATTAAGGATCATCTGTTCAATATGGCGGGCGATTAAAAGCTCATCTTCAACGATCAGGATTTTCCTGCCCTTCATTCCCTCCCCCGGATGGCGTGGCCGCTCAGAAGAAACAGAAAATCAATGGTGGGCGGTACTGGGTTCGAACCAGTGACCTCCGGTTTGTAAGACCGACACTCTGCCGCTGAGCTAACCGCCCTTGAATTCTATCATTACCATAAGAGAAACCGTTTTCGTTGTCAAGAAGTTGAGCCGGCGACTCGACTGCAGAGTTGTGGACGGTGCTCATCCCGCCGGTGGAAATTGAAGTGGCTCCGTATGAATAAACAGCTGGCAGGATGAGAAGCGACGTGGCACTCTTCCGGCCAAAAGTCCGCCGCGCGGCTGGTTGACATAAATAGCCATATATGTTAAATTTAAGCTCCTATTTTTATCTCCCCGGAAGGTGAAGAATAATGTATGCAGTAATTAAAACAGGCGGAAAGCAATATCGCGTTAAGGTGGGCGATGTCATTTCCGTGGAAAAGCTCCAGGCGGAAAAAGGACAGACGGTCAGTTTTGATCAGGTGCTGCTCCTGGAAGATGGAGAGCAGATTCAGGTAGGAACGCCCTGTCTGGAAAAAGCCAGAGTAACTGCTGAAGTTCTGGAAGAATACAAAGACGATAAAGTCATCATTTTTAAGAAAAAAAGACGCAAGGGCTATCGCCGGAAAAAGGGTCACCGTCAGATGCTGGCGAAAGTGAAGATTACGGGAATCTATCCCGATGGTCAGGTGGTAGAAGAGGTTAAAACCGAAGCGGTCGCTGGCGAGGAGAAAGAAGCTGTGAAAAAGACGGCGGCCAGAAAACCGGCTGCCCGGAAAACGGAATCAATGGGTAAAACAACCAGAAGCAAAAAGCGCGCTCAAGCTGAGGAGAAATAACCATGTCTAAAAGATCAGGTGTGAACGGACGCGATTCCAACCCCAAGTATCTCGGGGTTAAAAGATTTGGAGGACAGCTGGTCAAGGCTGGCACCATAATTGTGAGACAGAGGGGCACACCTTTCAGACCCGGTCGAAATGTCGGAAGAGGCGGTGATGACACTCTTTTTGCGCTGGTAACCGGAATTGTTAAATTTGAAGATAAGGGAAGGATGGGTAAGTACGTCTCGGTAATCCCTGTTGGGGAGACCACCGGGACGGCCTCCTGAAATGGAATCAATTTCCTGCCCGCAGCCTGACAGATTGGCATTATTAGAATTCAATTGCAGAAAGAGAAAATTTAATCTGCCTTCAGGCGGATAGGTGTTCAGTTGTTTGTCGATCAGGTTAAAGTCCTCCTGATTGCCGGAAAAGGGGGAGATGGGTGTGTCAGCTTTCGCCGGGAGTATCGTGTGCCCAGGGGAGGCCCTGACGGTGGAAGAGGCGGCGACGGTGGCAATATTTATCTGGTAAGCGACCCCAATCTTAACACGCTTTCCTACTTCCGCTACCATCCGATCAACAAGGCAAAAAACGGCGCGCCGGGTCAGGGTTCAAACAAACAGGGTAAAAAAGGGAAAGATCTTTATCTGAAGGTTCCGGTGGGAACCGTGGTCAGGGACGCCAGAACCGGGCAAATTCTGCATGATTTTTTAAAGCCCGGTGAGATATACCTGGCAGCCAGAGGAGGTCGGGGCGGACGCGGTAACGCTTCGTTTGCCACCCCCACCCATCAGACCCCGAGGGAATTTGAAAAAGGCAAACCGGGGGAAGAAAAGGAGCTGATATTAGAACTGAAGCTGATAGCTGACGTCGGACTGGTTGGCTTTCCAAACACCGGAAAATCAACCCTGATTTCCAGAATCTCCGCCGCCCGTCCGCGGATAGCCGATTATCCCTTTACCACCCTGGCGCCCAACCTGGGCGTGGTGGATGTCGATGAGGAAAAGAGCTTCGTCGTGGCTGATATTCCGGGGCTGATAGAGGGAGCCCATCAGGGACACGGCCTGGGAATTCAGTTTCTTAAACATGTGGAGAGGACCAGGATTCTGGTGCACGTCATAGACGTTTCCCCCCTGACCGGGCGGGACCCGGTTAAAGATTATCGAGTGATTCAGAAAGAGCTCAAAGCTTTCAATCCTGAACTTCTGACCAGAAAACAGGTGATAGTGGCCAATAAAATAGACCTCCTGGGGGATGAAAGGAAAAGATTGCTGGCGGTGAAAAGACTGGCGGCGCGAGAGAAAAAACCCTTTCTGGCTATCTCTGCTCTCACCGGCGAGGGGGTGAAGGAACTGGTTCAGCTGCTGGCTCGTCTTCTTTTTGAAGAAGACGACAGGATGCCGGCAGAGGGAGATTCTTCAAAAAGCGAGGGGAAGCAACAGGAATGAGTCTGGTGGGGTTATTCGGTGGCACCTTCAACCCGGTTCATCTCGGGCATATGAGCGTGGCCGATCAGGTGTTGCGGTATTTTCCTCTGGAAAAAATCCTGTTTATTCCTTCTTACATACCTCCTCACAAAAATGCCACCGGGGTGGCTCCGGTTGAACATCGGTTGAGGATGTTAGAAATCGCCTGTGAGGGTAGACCGGCTTTTGAAATTTCTGACATCGAAGCCCGCACTCCCGGACCTTCTTATTCTGTTGTTACCCTGGAGAAACTGAAAAAGGCCAGGCCGCAGGATGAATTCTTTTTCATTGCCGGCGCCGACGCTTTTATTGAGATTGAAACCTGGAAGGACTACCGCCGCCTGCTCCAGGAGTGTTCCTTCATCGTTGTCACTCGTCCTGGTTTCGGTATAAAATCAATTGAACGGGTGGTGGAGAGAATAACGCCTGGAAAATACTTTGTGGCCGGGGAAAATGCTCCGGTAAAGACGGCTGAATTGACGGCAGGTGGAGTTTTTGTTCTTGAGGTTGAGACTCCTGATATTTCTTCTACGATAATAAGAGAGAGGATAAAAGCGGGACAGTCAATATCGGGTCTGGTGCCGCCAGCCGTCGAAAAATACATAGAGGAAAATAAACTTTATCGCTGAGGTAAAAATGGCAGAAACCGCGCTGAAAGCCAAAAAATTCACCAAGAGAAGTCTGCCCCGGGAAGTCAAACTTTCGATCAAAGCTTCACTGGCCAAAAAAGCCGAGGGGCTGTGCGTTCTCGACCTGCGGGAGCTTACCAGCTTCACTGATTTCTTTGTCATCATGCATGGCAATTCTTCCCGTCAGAACCTGGCCATTTACGAGAGCATTGAGGAGGAACTTGCCCGGGAGAAAATAAAACCTTTTGGCGTGGAGGGGCTGGAAAACGCTGAATGGATTCTCCTGGATTACGGCAATTTTGTCGTCCATATTTTTTCCAGACGCGCCCGAGAATTTTACGCGCTGGAAAAACTCTGGGCCGATGCGCCCCGTCTAGATTACTGAAGAAAAAAAACATAAAGAAAATTTATAAAAATATCTTGACTTTTTTCTGATAATCTATTTAATTAAATCCCGTTTCTGATGGAACTTGTTTTTTTGTGGCCCGGGAAAACCAGAAACCGTCATTTGCAGGCGGTTCTGGATGATTACCTGCAGAGGTTGCAGCCTTTTTGCCGGGCGAGGATAGTGGAAACACCCGAAGCCAGGGGAATCAAGGAAAGCTCGGCCGAGAGGATACTGGAGACGGAGGCCCGCGGGCTTGAAAAATATCTGAAGGGCGGTTATATTATCTGCCTTTCTGATAAGGGAACGATGATGACCTCAGAAGAACTTGCCAGGTTTATCGAGAAACAGGCGATGTCTTCGGCCCGAAAGCTGATCTTTCTGGTCGGCGGATTTCTCGGTCTGGCTCCGAGGTTGATGGAGAAGGCCAACTTCTGGCTTTCTCTTTCACCGATGACCTTTTCCCACGAGCTTACCCGGGTTGTCCTGCTGGAACAGGTTTACCGGGCGATGAATTTGATCAAGGGATATTCATACCCAAAATGATAGGGGGTTAAATGACAGACAAAACCAGATTGACCAAAAAAGAAAAAGAGGAATTCAGGAAGCTTTTGCTCGAAAGGAAAAAGAGCATCATCAACAAACTCAGCCGTTATTACGCTGAAAGCAAGGAAATCGATACCGACACGGCTCTTGACCTGGTGGACAAAGCAGAAACCACCTACACCAGAGACTTCCTTCTCGGATTGACTGACAGCGAGAGAGAACAGCTGGAGATGATTGATCAGGCGCTCGAAAGGCTAAAAAGGGATGAATACGGGCTTTGCCTGATTTGCCATAAAGAAATAAGCAAAAAAAGACTTCAGGCGATACCCTGGGCTGCCTACTGCATAGAATGCCAGGAGAAAAAAGAGGGACAATCAAGGGGGAGATAAACTGGGGCTTCTGTTTGACCGGGTGCTTCACCCGCTGATATTGACATTTTTCCCTTCACATTGCCTGCTGTGCCGTAAACTGCTGGAAAAACCCGGAGAAAAAATCGTATGCCATAGGTGTTTGAGCCTGGCCGAAGCTCATCGGGGGCCAGTCTGCCCGGTTTGCGGTCGGTTTTATCATAATCCCTCAGCTTCCTCCTTGCCTTGCGGCGATTGTCTGGAGCAGCCGCTCTCATATTCCAGACACCGCTCGTTCGGTCCTTATTCCGGCCAGCTTAAAGAAATAATTCTGCTTTTCAAATACCGGGGGTATGAAGGCTTGCGGCGGCCGCTGGCCATAATGCTGCAGGAGGTTCTGGAGAGAGAAGGATTGCTGGAAAATGTCGATTTGATAATACCGGTACCGCTTCATAGAAAAAGGGAAAAAAGCCGCGGCTATAATCAGGCGGCGCTTCTGTCATCGGCGCTTTCAGAACTGACTGGAGTTCCATGGCTGTCAGAGGCGCTGGTTCGGACGAGAAACACTCCACCCCAGGTGTCGCTGCAGGCTGCTGAAAGGATAACCAACCTTAAGGGGGCATTTAAGGTAAAGAAAGCTGAAAAGGTTGCTGGCCGGGTAGTCTTGCTCGTGGATGATGTTTTTACCACCGGTTCTACCCTCAGAGAGTGTGCCGGAGAGTTGAGTAAAGCGGGGGCCAGAGAGGTAAGGGCGGCGACTTTGGCCCGGGCGGTTTAAAATGAAAAACCCCGTCCGGTTACCCGGGCGGGGAACACTGCCGACAGCTAATTATTTCTCAGATTTTTCTCCCGATTTCTCGGCTGTTTGAGGCTTGAGGATTTTAACCTTGCGAGGTTTCACCTCGGGTCTCTTCGGCATATGGATCTTCAGCAGCCCGTTTTCGAATTCAGCGCTGATCTTATCCTGGTCTATATAATTGGGCAGGCTGAACGACCGGTAGAAAGACCCATATGCCCTTTCTATACGATGATAATTCTCTTCCCTGGTCTCCTTTTCGAACTTCCGTTCGCCCTTCAGGGTGAGGGTGTTGTCTTCGATTTTGATTTCGACATCTTTTTCGTCGATGCCGGGAAGTTCGGCCGTCAGGACCAGCTCGTTCTCGGTTTCATAGATGTCGACCGCCGGAGACCAGGTGCTCTGGATGATTTCTGATTCTTCCAGCTTGGGGGTGGACATAAGGTCCTCAAACAGCCGATTCATCCTGTCGCGCAGCGTCATTATGTCCCGGAAAGGATCCCATCTGGTGATGGCCATGTTATCACCTCCTTATCAATTTTTTAGTTCACTATTAATATAATATTTGAGTATAATTTTGTCAAGTATTTTGCAAAAAAAATTATTTTCCCTCGATCAGAACTGTGGCCTCCCCCCTTATCCTGTCCTCAGGTATTGTTTCTATGATTTCTTCCAGATTTCCCCTGATGAACTCCTCATGAATTTTAGTAAGTTCTCTGGCAATTACCACCTGCCTTCGCCCAAAACAATCCCGGGCAGCCTCGAGAAATTGTTTCAAACGCCTCATCGGCAGAAAAAACACCAGAGTGCCTTCTTCCCCGGCCATCCTGCTCAGGAAATTTTTAAGGCTGCCCTTCTTAGCCGGGGGGAAACCGACGAAAACCACCCTGCTGGTGGGAAGGCCGGAAGCGGACAGTGCCGCGGTCAGGGCGCTGGGCCCGGGTACGGGAACTATTCTTACGTTCCTCCTGATGGCCTCCCGGATTAGTGGATATCCCGGGTCAGAAATTCCCGGGGTGCCGGCGTCGCTGACCAGAGCCACATCATGTCCGGACTCAAGCCAGGAAAGGATTTCAGGCAATTTCTGATTTTCTCTCGGATGAAAATAGGATATCAGTTTTTTCTTTATGCCGTAGGTGTTGAGCAATTTCAAAGTTTGCCGGGTATCCTCGCAGGCTATTACTTCAACCTCTTTCAGGATTCTTAAAGCCCTGAGCGTAATGTCTTCAAGGTTGCCGATGGGCGTGCCGACCACATAAAGGGTGCCTTTTTTCTGCATGAGGTTATCTTTTCAGGTGAAATTTCTTTTGCTATTTATCCCAGTCATACGGATAAAGAAAATCGTGCCCGACGGTCCTGGTGGAAATCTTGACTATCGGAGGCATTCTTCTCTTAAATTCCGACCTTTTTATCATCTCGACGATACGTTTTACCTTTTTCTCCTCGAAGCCGCTTCTGATGATTTCTTCTGCGCTCTGACGCAGGTCCACCAGACGGTAAAGAATCTGATCGAGTTCTTCATAGCTTAAACCGATTTCTTCTTCATCTGTCTGACCGGGCCAGAGGCCGGCGGTCGGTTTTTTCTTCAGAATTTCTTCGGGGATCTGCAGATAACGGCCAAGCTCCCGCACCTGAGTCTTGTAGAGGTCGCCCATCGGGTTTATGCCGCAGGCCATATCCCCGTGGATCGTTCCATATCCGATCAGCAGTTCGGTTTTGTTACTGGTGCCGAGTATAAGAGCTTTTTCCCGGGCGGAAAAATCATAAAGAATGGACATTCTTTCCCGGGCCATTTTATTTCCTTTCAGGACCTGACTGTCTGTCGGGTATTTCTCAAAATAGAGGTCGATCTGTGGCGAAATGTCTATTTTCCTGGCTTTTATTTTCAGGAGGGAAGCCACTTTTTCCGCGTGAGCCACCCCTTCTTCGTCCAGGTTTTTGTAGGGCATAATCAACGCCAGGACTTTATCGTGGCCCAGAGCTCTGACGGCCAGGCAGGCGCAGACGGTTGAGTCGAGCCCCCCGGAAAGCCCCAGAATTACCTTTTTGAAGCCGGCTCTGGCAGTTTCTGCCTTTATGAAGCCGGTTATCGCTCTGGTAACCAGCTCCGGATTAATCTTCATGGTTTCCCCTTACAATTCTTTCCAGAGACCGCCAGACCACTTCCGGGCGTTCGTCGCGCTGGAAAGGCCAGCTTCTCCTGGCTTTTTTAATTTCGGACAGGTCCACCTCCACTATTTTGAAAGCTTCTTCCAGGTAGGGGAGACGGGCTATCATTTTCCCGAACGGAGAATAGACGAAAGAACCGCCCGCAAATACCATTCCATCTTCATAACCCGCCCGGTTGCAGTAGACGACCACCGCGCTGGAAAAGAAAGAAATTGTTTCGCCCATAAGTTCCCACATCCGGCTGGTTTCAAAACCCTGCCCGGAGGTTTCAGCGGCTCCCCGGCCGGGCGCAGCCGAAATGATGATGAATAAACCGGCACCCCCGGCCATCAGGCAGTAACTCGAACCGTAATGAAGGAAATCGCGGCAGACAAGCAGACCGGTTCTGCCAAATCGGGTGCTGAAGGTTCTGAATTCCCCTCCCCGGGCAAAGAACCGCCCTTCCTCAAACATTCCGGAGGTGGGCAGGTACACTTTGCGATGAATATGTACCAGATTTCCTCTGGAGAGGTAAGCGGCTGAATTGTAAATCAAACCGGGCTGGTGTTCGCTTTCTTCCGCAAAGCCAACCACCAGGTCTATCCGGCGCGAGGCTGCCAGCAGTTTTTTGAACAGGGGGGAACTCGCAGGGGAGAGAGCAACTTCGGTCGTAAGGTCTTTGAGGTTGTAGCCGGTAAGACTGAGCTCGGGAAACACCAGGAGGTCAGCTCCGGCGGCCGCAGCTTTTTTGACGAGCTTCAGGTGCTTTTCGAGATTTTTCTCTGTGTTGCCAAGAACGGTGGAAATTTGGGCCAGCGCGATTTTCATATTTTGAAAATAGCATAAAACCCGCCTGTCTGTCCAATAAAGGGAAACTCATTTTCGGGGTTGAAAATAATTTTCCGATTGTATAAATTATAAAATGCTTTTCACGGGGACAGCGGTGAGCTCAATAAATCATATCGGCGTTTACCTGAAAGAAATTTTTTTCAACAACCGGAGCGGTCGTCTGTCGTTCAAAAGGCAGGAAGTAGAAAAGCATTTTTTCTTCCACCAGGGGAAGCCGATCCAGGTTAAAACCAACGTCAGGTCAGAGCGTCTGGGGGAAATCCTCTTCAAGCTTCAAAAAATTCAGGAACAGACTTTTAACCAAATTGAGGATTATATCCAGCCGGCTCAACCGCTGGGAGAATCCTTAAAGCGAAGCGGGATCATCAGGGAAGCCGACCTAAGAGAAGCTCTGGCCTTTCAGATTCGCGAATCTCTGCTGGCCACCTTTCCCTTTTTTGACGGTGAATTTAACTTTCAGGAAAAGGAAGTTCAACCACCGGAAGAAGAACTGCCGGCGATCGATATCCCCTTTATCATCGATTACGGTGTAAGACGGATGAAATATGATGCCTGTCTGCAAAGATTTTTCAGCGGCAGGAAAGTTTCTCTTAAAAATATCAGGTACAGCTATTTTTTGACCGATGATGAAAAAAATCTGCTCGAAAGGTTCTCCACAGCCCAGGTCATAGACCGGATGGCCGTGCCGGCCCGTTTTAGCAGCGAAAATTTTTACCGGTGCTTATATCTTTTCTACTGCCTGGATATGATTGAAGTTTCCAAGGCAGATTCCAGTTACAGAAAGGATGATTTCAGTACTGAAGGACGGAAAAAGCTCGAACTCGACGAACTTGAAGCCAGAATTGAGGAGCTGAAAGAAATCAGATCCCGCCTGAAGAACCGGAGTTATTATGAGCTGCTCGGTGTTTCCAGGATGGCCACGGAGAAGGAAATTAAGGATGCCTATTTTAATCTGGCTAAAAAGTATCATCCTGACCGTTTTAATTCTCTCCCTGTTGATGCCGCGCTGGTGAATGAAGTTTTTAATGCCATCACCACCGCTTACCGGACGCTGAGCGACCCGGAGTTGCGCAAGAAATACGATATTCAGTTAAGCTCCGCTTCCCAGGAAGCCCCGGAAGATCTGGCCAAGAAGGCAGAAATCAAATTCCGGCAGGGTCGGACGCTTTACAACCAGGGAATGTATGAAGAGGCAATCATTTTCCTGGAAGAAGCCATCAGGTTGAAGCGAGCCAGAGCCGACTATTTTCTGGTGCTGGCCATGGCCGAATCAAAATTGCCGGCCTACAAGAAGAAGGCTGAAGAAGATTTTCTCAGAGCCATAGAAATGGAGCCCTGGAATCCTGAGGGGTATGTCGGTCTGGGATTGCTCTACCTCAGTGAGGGGCTCAAGATTAAGGCAAAGAAACAGCTGCAGAGAGCTCTGGAACTTGACCCCGACCATCATCAGGCGAAAGCGGCGCTGGAAGAACTGGAAAAAGGGGAGAAAAAAACAGGACTCAAGTCGCTGTTAAATTTAGACCTTTCGAATCTTTTCAAGAAAAAGAAATAGGTCAGACTTTGCCAATCAGTTTAAGGAATTCCTGTTCGTTTAAAGTTTTTACTCCAAGCTCCCTGGCTTTTTCCAGCTTCGATCCGGGGTCCTCTCCCACAATCAGGTAATCGGTTTTTCTGCTGACAGAGGAGCCCACGGAACCACCGAGTTTTTCGATTATCTCTTTAGCCTGGTCTCTGGTCATTGAAGAAAGCGTTCCGGTCAGGACGAAGGTTAATCCTTCAAGGGGCTTTGGCCCGGCCTTTTCTTCTTTCTCTTTGAAGTTCAACCCGGCCGCTTTCAGCCGTGCCAGCATCTTTTTGTTTTCTGGCTGCTTGAAGAAAAAGACGATGCTCCGGGCAACCTTTGGGCCGACGTCCTCGATTTCCATCAGTTCTTCCTCGCTGGCCGCAGCCAGCCTGTCCAGGTCTCTGAATTTTCGAGCAAGAGCTTGAGCCATTTTTTCTCCGACGTGTCTGATGCCCAGGGCGAAAATCAATCTCCAGAGTTCACGCGATTTTGAATCTTCAATCTGCGACAGCAGGTTCTGGGCACTTTTCGGGCCCATTCTTTCCAGACGGACCAGGTCCTCATATTTCAGGCTGTACAGGTCAGGAATCTGTTTGACCAGGCCGGCATTCAGAAGCTGATCGACAAGAGCTTCACCCAGTCCTTCGATGTTCATCGCCCGGCGCGAAGCAAAGTGCAGAATGGATTCTCTTATCCTGGCCGGACAGGAAGGGTTGATGCAGCGGGATATTGCTTCACCTTCTTCTTTGTAAATGGCGGAATGACAGACCGGGCAGTGCTTCGGCCAGATCACCGGTTTTTCCTGACCGGTTCGCCTTTCTTTCATCACTGAGACGACATGAGGAATGACGTCGCCGCTTCGCTCAATCAACACATAGTCTCCGATTCTGATATCTTTTCTTTTTAGTTCTTCTTCATTGTGCAGGGTGCAGCGGCTGATGGTCGTGCCGGAAATCTGGACCGGTTCCAGTATGGCCACCGGCGTCAGCGCTCCGGTTCGCCCGACCTGAATTATTATGTCTTTAATTCTGGTCGTCGCCTGACGGGCCGGGAATTTAAAAGCAATGGCCCAGCGGGGCGATTTTGCCGTGCTTCCAAGAAGCTCCCTCTGCCTGGTAGAATTGACCTTGACCACCACTCCATCCACATCGTACTCGAGCTTATCGCGTTTTTCCGTCCACTCCTGGTAATAATCAATCACCTCATCGAGCGAGTGGCACAGACGGTTGTGGGGATTAGTCTTGAAACCGAATTTTTTCAGCTGCTGCAAATTTTCCCACTGGCTGGGGAATTCTTCTCCGTTTACAAAAATATAATAGAGATACAGGTCTAAGTTGCGCCGGGCAACTTCCTTCGGGTCGAGCAGCCGGATCGACCCGGCCGCGGCGTTTCTGGGATTGGCAAAAAGAGGTTCGCCGTTTTTCTCCCTTTCCTGATTTATCTTCCTGAAGGCTTCGTAGGAAAGATAAACTTCTCCTCTTACCTCGACCTCTCCTTTTGCCGGGATGGTTAAAGGCAAACTGCGAATAGTCTTCACCTGGGCGGTCACGTCATCGCCGCGAAAGCCATCACCCCTGGTGACTGCCTGATGATAGCGTCCGTCGAGATAGGTTATCGAGATGCTCAGGCCATCGATTTTCAGTTCGCAAACGTATTCGATTTTCTCTCCGGGCAGCAGTTTGCGGATGCGCTCGTCAAATTCTTTGAGTTCCTCCACATCATAACAGTTATCCAGGCTCAGCATCGGCCGCCGGTGTTCAACCGTGGGGAAGCCTTCTACGGGTTTTTCACCCACTCTCTGGGTAGGGGAATCCGGCGTTATGAACTCCGGGTAAGCTTCTTCCAGCCGGCGGAGCTCGGCCATCAACTGGTCGAATTCATAGTCGGAAATCTGGGGATCGTTGTCGACGTAGTATTTTTTTTCGTGGTAGGCAATCTGCTCCCGGAGCTCGGCAATCCTTTTCCTGGCTTCTTCCCTGGAAAGCTTTCTGTCCATCCTGCCCCTCCTTCAGGCCAGATTACATTAATATTTTAAGAAAAAAGGCGGATGGTGTTAAGTCAGACTTGCGCTCTTAAATTTCAGATAATCTACGATTCAGGTAAAACTGGTTACTTGCCCAGCCGGCGTTTGGTCTCTTCCACCAGCCGGTTGAATTTATCTATCGCTTCCTGCTGTTGCTTTTTCAATTTTTCTATTTCTGCCTGCATGGCGTCGATTTCAGCCTGCATTTCTTTCATTCGTTTCTTGTCACGTTCGCTGAGCTCTTCTTCGCTTTTTCCGCCGAAACGCTCGTTAAAAATTTTGGTCAATTCTTCCAGTTCCTTAGCTTTATTCTGAATGGCCAGCACCGTTTCGTTGTATTTGATCTCGGGGTTCATGGTAAAGAACAGACTTTCAGCCATTTTCATCGCCTGCTGGGAGTTGGGATTTGGCAGGAAGGCGGCTTCCAGCGAATAGCGAACGGCTTCATTTACCAGCGAGGGGTTGGTTTTCGCTTTGTTGGCCAGCATAACGGCAATGGAGAAAGCCACCTCTCCGGTTCTCTTTTTAGCGTAAGCTTCTTTGAGAACAGTCACGGCTTCATCGGTTTTCCCGGCCTTGTTGAGCGTCTGGCCAAGCAGAATGGCATCGTTGGGGTCTTTAGTCTGATTGTAAATCGAGCGATAGATTTTTTCCGCTTCAGCCAGATTGCCGGCATCAGCGAAAGCTTTTCCCATTTTCCGGACAGAGGCTAACAGCTTCGGGTCTTTGCTGAGGGCGTAAGCCTGAAAATAAGCTTCCACGGCGGCGGTTGTGTCCTTAGCCTTTTCGGCTGCGCTGCCGATTATGTAATAACCGGCGGCCGCCAGACTGTTACACTTCTTAGGGTCAGCACCCTCTTTGGCTTTTTCGCTGTCAGCCAGGTCTATCAGTTGCTTGCCGTAATTTCTGGCTTTGTCCAGGTTCTGGCCCTGATTAATATATCCGTTTGCGATAACCACGAGAATGGAAGCTCTGGTGTCAGTGTCAATGCCACCGGTGCTCAGGGCTTTTTCACCATAGCTGATAGATTCCTGAAGACTCTTCGAGGGGCATTGCAGCAGGCAGAGATAAGCGTAGGCATAACCTTCATACTGAGAGCCTTTCCCGGCATACTTATCTATGAATTCTTTCAAGAGGCGGACCTTTTCGCAGTCGTTCTGAGCGGTCATGGCTTTAATGTAAGCCTCATCTGCCGGGCTCTGGGCTATGGCCAGGCCAGAAAGTATCAAAATCAGTAAGAACACATGTAAAGTTTTTTTCATCTGCAACCTCGCTCAAAAAATAATTTGCTCAATATCTTGCCCGTTAAAGGCAAAAATGTCAATACCCAAAATTCTTTGCCCTTAATATTAGTGCAATTTATGTGCCAGCATCTGATTAGATTTATATATTTTTATCATTTATAATTAATATGGAAAAAATGAAAGAGTTTCAAGATTTTCCAGCTTTTTTTTTCCGTGAAACCGGTCTGGTGCTTTCCCGGGATGTGCTTCTTTCAGCCTATTCCAGTTTCAGGATCGGAGGGCCGGCCGATTACTTTATCGAAGTCAGAAGTGTGGCCGAGCTGACGGCCGCCGTGCAGGCTGCCAGAAAGTTCCATTTCCCTTTTTATGTGATTGGCGGCGGATACAATCTTCTTTTTGACGATACCGGCTATCGTGGTCTCATGATAAGAAATCGCGCCTCCGGCCTCAAGTTTATTGAGGAAAAAGGTATTCTTGAAGTGGCCTCGGGCACCAGGCTGGCAGAGGTCGTGAATCTTGCTGTCAGGGAAGGTCTGGGCGGACTGGAATTTCTGGCCGGTATTCCAGGCACCGTCGGCGGAGCTATTTACGGCAATGCCGGGGCTTTCGGCCAGGCGATAGGCGAACGGGTAGACGAGGTTAAACTCCTGACAGGAGAGGGGCAGGAAAAAAGCCTGAGACAGCCTGAGCTCGGGTTCGGTTACCGGCATTCTTTTTTGAAAGATCACCCGGGAATAGTCCTTAAAGCCAGCCTCAGAGTTCAGAGAGACGACAGGAACAGAATTCAGAAAAAAGTTGAGGATTATCTTAATCAGAGAGCACAAAAACATCCACCGGAAGGAACTGCCTGCGCCGGAAGTTATTTTAAGAATCCGGTGCTCCCCGATGGAAGTAAAATACCGGCCGGACGATTGCTGGAGCAGGCTGGAGCCAGAGGGATGAGGGTCGGTCAGGCGGCTGTTTATCCCGGACACTGCAATTTCATAGTAAATCTCGGCGGGGCCACCTGCCGGGAAGTTCTGGCGCTGGCGGCTGAATTGAAGGAGAAAGTTCAGCGCCAGACGGGGATATGTCTTCAGGAAGAAGTTATTTACGTTCGAGCAGACGCCTCAATGCTTTGATTTTTCCTTCCGGTAAGCCTCTTTCCCGCGCGATCTTCAGAGCTTCTGCAGCCATCGCCCGGTATATCCTGTCAACGCCGGGATGCAGACGGGTTATCGAAAGATGTTTTTTCACTGTTTCCAGATCACCGCGAACCAGCGGACCGGTCAGACTGGAAACGGGTCCTTTGTTTTTGATGTTGAGCAGTGTTCTTTCCAGAAGCGGATCCAGGATCTCGAGGATAACTTTTTCTTCAAGGCCGGTGGTTTTCAGAAGTTCTGCCACTTCGTAAAGAAGAACCACCAGAAAATTAGAAGCTATTGACAGAGAAAGATGGTACAGGGGCTTTTCCGCCGGAGATATGAAAAGAACTTGAGCACCCAGCTTTTCCGCCAGTTCCTGGCCGAGTTCGACCGCCTCAGCCTCTCCTTCAAGACCTATGTATATGCACTCGAAAATTCCGGGATCAGCCAGTGGTTCGGAAAAGGTCTGTGCTGGATGGAACGAAGCCACCCGGGCTCCTTTTCTGGCAAGTGGCTTGAGGATTTCCGAAGACAGGGTGCCGCTTGTGTGAAAAACATATTTGCCCTCGAAATTAAGAGTGGAAATCTCTTGCACCACTGAGGGGATGCGATCGTCAGGAACGCAGATAAAAATTATTTCCGCCGGTGCGGCTGCCCGACAGTTGTCGTCGGTTACCCTTCCCTGGCCTGTTATTCTTCTGGTATTCCGGGCACGTTCAGGTATAACGTCGGAAATGTATTTAAGGTGGTATCCGGCATGACAGAGGGCTCTGGCAAGAGTTGTGCCCAGACGTCCGGCTCCGAGGATGGAAAAGTTTCTCATTTTTTCCTGAAAAGATCGCTCCAGAGAGAAATTTCCAGCGGCGTCGGCTGTTCGGTTTCTTTTTCGAGTTCTCTTTCCTGGCGGTGTTCCTTCAAAACCTGTTTCAGCTGTTTCAGGAACTCCGGTGTGCTTATCGATCTGGTTCCATGAACGCGAGCGATTTCACGCAGGCCGCGGTCAGAGCTTACCAGGAGAAAATAGCGGCGGTCTTTTTTTTCTGAAAGAAGTTCCTCGATCAGGCTGTCGGCTGTCTGCCCGGGTTCCGGGAAGAGCACGGTAAATTTCGGGTTGAGTTTTATTTCGTGCTCGTCGAGCGGTGGACGACCATCGAAAACCAGAAATATTCTTGACCTGGTTATTTTCTGGAACAGAAGCAGCCTGGCGATGATTTTGTTCCGGCTGAGCGGGTCAACTTTAAAATAAGGATCCATTTGACCCATCAGGTTGTTGCCGTCAATCAGGTAAGCCATGTTTTTAAAATGTTTGTATTCGAAGGCGCTATCCGGGCTATCTGTGAAGCCGGCTCCCCTTTATCCCGGAGGCCAGCCGAGCCGGCGGCCGCCGAGAAGATGAAAATGAATGTGAAACACTTCCTGCCCTGAATCTGGTCCGGTATTTAGCACCACCCGGTAACCTGTGACATCTATACCCTTCAGTCTGGCTATTTCTCTGGCCTGAATAAGTATTTTCCCCAGCAGTGCAGCCTGTTCGGGACTGGCTTCCTTCAGACTGGACAGGTGTAATTTCGGGATTATCAGGGTGTGAACCGGAGCCTGCGGCCGGATGTCGTCGAAGGCCAGAATTTCTTCGTCCTCATATACGATGCTGGCAGGAATCTCCTTTTTGATGATTTTGCAGAAGATGCAATCGTTCATTTTTTCTCCCCCATCCTGTGGTTGTTATTATTTTTAAGACGCTCGATTTTCACTCCGAGATTTCTCAATTTTTCTTCGATTCTTTCGTAACCCCGGTCGAGATGTTCGATGTCGTTGATGGTGGTCTGACCGGTGGCAATAAGACCGGCCAGTACCAGGCAGGCGGAAGCTCTCAGGTCGGTGGCCATCACTTCAGCTCCAGAGAGAGGCGTTCGCCCGCGGACGATGGCTTTGTCTCCCTGGATTTCGATGTTTGCGCCCAGCCTTATGAGTTCGTTAGCGTGGGCAAAACGACGGTCGAAGATGGTTTCGGTGATGATGGAAGTGCCGTTTGCCTGGGTCATCAGCACCATGAATTGAGCCTGCATATCGGTGGGAAATCCGGGATAGGGAGCGGTGGTCACATCCTGCGGCTTTATTTCAGGGCTGCCGATTACCCGGATCGAGCGACGGCCCAATTTTTCTATCCGGGCTCCGGATATGGTCAATTTATCAATCAGAGCTCCGAGATGGTCCGGTTCTACCTCTTTTAAGATCAAATCTCCCTGGGTGAGCGCGGCGGCCACCATGAAAGTTCCAGCTTCAATCCGGTCTGGTATGATTCTGAAATCTGCCGGACCGAGTTCGTCAACTCCCTTGATGCGTATGGTTTCTTCCCCGATGCCATCAATTTTCGCTCCCATTTTTGCCAGAAGTTCGCACAGGCTGCTGACTTCCGGCTCCAGGGCGCAGTTCTTCAGGATGGTTTCGCCCCTGGCCAGGGTGGCAGCCATCACCAGATTCTCCGTTCCGGTGACTGTTTTTTTCTCGAATTCAAATTCAGCCCCCCGGAGCTTTTTTGTTTCAGCCACGATGTAACCGTGTTCGATTTTGATGCTGGCTCCCAGTTTTTGCAGACCGCTGATGTGCAGGTCTACCGGACGCGTGCCTATGGCGCAGCCTCCAGGCAGGGCCACCACCGCCCTGCCCTTCCTGGCCAGCAACGGACCGAGCACCAGAATTGAGGCTCTCATGGCCCGGACGAGCTGGTAGGGAGCCTGATCGGAGAGAATTTTCTCCACCTTTATTCTCAGGGATTTTTTCCCGAGCTCGTATTCAGCTCCAAGGTCAGAGAGAAGGGTGAGCATCGTCCTGACGTCTTTTACCAGTGGGACGTTGCTCAGGTGGAGTTCTTCGGAAGTAAGAAGAGAGGCAGCCAGTGCCGGAAGGACAGCATTCTTCGCGCCGCTGATGACCACCTGGCCGCGCAGCCGGTAAGGTTTTTCGGTATAAATCCTCAGAGATTCCATGCCCTGATTTTAGTCTACCACCAGGGAAAATTCAAACTGCCTGGATTTATCAAACGAAGTGCCTTTTTTGTGAGTGCCAGGACAGTAAGGGGGTCCTGTTACGGCGCATTTCCTCGCCTTCTCCCTCACCTTCCCCCGGAAGAGGAAATGCATCTCATTAATCCGCGGGAAACACAGGCAGGGCAGATGTCCCACATGCCTCCATTGTTTCCGATGAGAAATAGAGAGGCGTTAAAGGAATTATGACCGTTTCTGTTCAGCAGATTAGATTAATCAGAGCGAATTAAGAGCCTGGTTGAGGTCGTCGATGATATCGTCAGGGTTTTCCGCTCCCACGCACAGACGGATCAGCTGCGGAGGAATGTCGGCCATTCTCCGGGCTTCTTCTCCCTGCTGCTGATGGGTGGAGATTGCCGGTATGGTGGCCACGGTTTTGATGCGTCCGAGGTCGGTCGCCCGGAAGATGATGCGGAAACGGTCGAAGACTTTTCTGGCATTTTCAGGCGGACCGTCAACCCGGAAACTCATCAGGTGCCCGTAACGGTTTACTTCCTGGCCGGTTCCGTCATCCGAATCTACCAGCTTCATGTATTTTTTGGCGAGAGGATGAAGCTTATAGCTCTGCAACCCGAGATAATCAACCTGATAAACACGCGGATGTTTCTGCAGGAATTCGGCCACTTTCTGGCAGTTCTGGCTGAGAATGTCCATTCTCATGCGGAGCGTGCGCAGGTCGTTCAGCGCCATCAGTGCGTTGAAGGGAGAGGCTGCGGGTCCGTTGTCCCTGTAAGGCCAGAATTTTACGTATTCGGCAAAGTTTTCTTTGAAGTTGGGGTCATCGTTCTTAATTTTTGTGACTATCGGCCTCTTGCTTATCAGGGCGCCCCCGATGGCCAGACCTCCGGCAGTGATTGATTTGGTAAGCGAATGCACCACGATGTCAGCGCCATAGGCGATCGGCCGGAGAAGCGCCGGTGTGGCGCAGGTGGCGTCAAAGATCAGGGGAATTTCCCAGGAATGGGCCAGGTCGGCCAGGGCTTTCACGTCACAGAAAGATTGCTGGGGATTGCTCGGGGCTTCCACATACAGGAAGCGGGTGTTTTCATCGATTTTTTCCTTCCATTCATCCAGGTCTTCCGGATGCAGGACCCAGCGAACTTCGATGCCCCTTTCCTTCATTTTGCGCACGGAAAAATGCTGGAAGGTTCCGCCGTAAACCTGGATGGAGGAGACGAAATTGATTTTTTCCGGGCCTTCTTTCTGTTTCACCAGAAATGGGTCGACGGCCATCATGATCGCGGCCATGCCGGAAGCGGTAACCACGCAGGAGGTGTCGTATCCTGTTCTGTAACCTTCAAGCAAGGCAAGCACATATTCCAGGTAATAAGTGGTCGGGTTGGCTATTCTGGTGTAACACCAGGTGGGAATGAGATAGGCCAGGGCGGCTTCGAGCTCGTCGGCATCGCGATAGCCCTGCGAGGTGGCTAAGTAAAGCGGCTCGATGATCGCTCCCTGATTTCGGTCGAGGGCTTCTTCCAGAGAATAAAGCCCGTGAACAGCGATGGTGTCGAATTTCATGCTCTTCATGCGAGCTTTAATTTCTTCCTGGCGGGCCATAAAAATCCGGGCTTCCTGGATGTACTTTTCGACTCCGGGGGAATATCTCTTTTCTTCAGCCATGATGCCTCCTTTGATGAAAAAGGTTTAAAAAGATCCTGTTGCGATATGCTTCAACAGGGAAAGCGGCGACCGCTTGCCACATCAGATAATCAAGGCTGCAACTCATGCAGAAATTAGCATATCACAGGGTCGATATACTCAGTCAAGCCCGATTTTCTTGCCTTCGGTATGATCTCCGATCGGCTTGATGTATATCGCGCGTCGGGTATGTTTTTCGGCCGGTGATTGTCGAGCGCAGATAAAGCGGTCTCTTTTCCCGGTTAAGGAACGAGCTGCAGTTCTTTCCGGGATGAAGAAAGATTCCGGCGATTTTTAGCGAAAAAGCTTTCCGGTGTTTATTTTGGGTCCTGGGGCGGATGGATAAATTAGAGCCCTGAGCTGTTAATGGAAAGCAAGCCGCGGCAAAGAGGCCGGGTCGGAAATTCAGACGATCTTAATTATCAAAACGGGACCTTTCTCTGTCCACGACCGCGGCTCCAGGCAGGGAAACCGCGGCGATCCCTCAAAGTAATCGTCTGGTTATTTATTCTGATTTCCCGGGCGACCACCACCTTTTTGCCGTCTTTTTGTTCTTCTGAAAGAGAGCCTATCAACCTGATTTTTTCACCCTTATGGATGTCGGTTCTGAAAAACCAGGCCGGGGCGGTTTCTACTTCCAGCAGCTCCTGGCTGTTTTTATCCCTGACAAAAAGCACCAGAAATGCCCCCCTGCCCTCATACCTGTTTTCAAAACGGAGGTCTTCAATCTGACCTTCGACCGTGATTTCTCTGTCCACGTTGTAATAACGAGGTTGAGCCTGTTCAGCGTGGAGCCATCGATTCGGAGCAGAAATTATACTGGCTCCGGATAGAAAAATGAATATAAAGAAAACAGAGAGAATACTGATAGACTTTATCTCCCGCGGCCGGTTTGAGATGGTGTTTCCGGGAGCGTATTTCCCTTTTGTAGTTTTTAACAGAATACCAGTCATCATCATCATTTTTCTCCCTTATTCAGACGGGGAGATCAGAAGGTTCCAGATCAATCCCCCGCTGATTATATTGCCGCTCCAGCTAAACCACGGGTCGGTGGAAGAATTTTTCAGGTATGTGCAATTTATAAAAAGGGAAACCCGGCGCAGGTCGAGTTGAATCCGGGCGTTGAACTGATGCCTTTTATCCTGCCTGACCAGGCCAAGACTGTTGCCCTCCAGGTCGAGGCTGTCGATGCCAGGAAATTTTCTGGAAAAATAATCATACTGCACGGCACCGTTCAGGTTTTCAGACAGCAGGGCGGTCAATTTAGCGGACAGGGAATAACCTTCCCAGCTGAATTGATCGTAAGTGGGGTTTTCCACCATGAACAATTCGTCGCTGGAAGCAAAAGGGTTTTCTCCCCTGAGGTTCCACTGCTTCAGAGCGCTCAGGCTCAAACCGAGGCGGTCTCCGAGCCCCTGAGCCAGCAGGCCGCTCAGGGAAACTACCTGAATGTTCTGACTGCCGGTGTAATAGACTGTCTGGTAAGGGATGCCTCTGAGGCTGTAACTACCTCCCATTCCATAATTTTGCCCGGGCCCCCCATGTCCCCCGGGCCCGCCCTGGAGAGCGGCCTCAGGTAAAAGGCTCGGTCTGTCGTTAGCCATAACTCCCAGGCCGGTTCCGGAAGAAACTTCTGCAACTGTAGCCAGAGTTTCTTCCCCGGCGGAAGAAATTATCCCCGGATGAAAATAAAGCTTGTAACCGTATCCGGCCTCGATTTTTATGGTAGTTTTTGAAGGGAAGAAATGGTCAAGGGAAAGGCTCAGGTTTTCAGAAAAATAATCAAATATGGAATATTTATAGTCCCTTAGCTGGCTGATGGTATCGAGCCGGAGAATGGTGGAGGCATCAAGATAACTCTTAAAATTTGCCACCAGTCTGATAGTGCCATGATTGAAGTAATCGTAAAGGCTCCAGAACAGAACGCCCTCTCCTTCCAGGGCAAAATAAAAAGCGCTCCTCGAGCCGACGGGGAAAAGGTAATCGGCTCCGAGCTTTCCGGAAAAGGAACTCAAGCCTGAGTATTTATAAAGATAAATCAGGTTGAAATCTCCGTACAGGGATACGGATTTCGAATCGCCGCCAAAGTAAAAAGAAGCGCTGGTCAGCTGGTCGGAAAGCGGCTGGTAAGATTGAAAGATGTTGCTGGTCGCGTTGTGCGCCAGGGAGAACTGAGCTGTTGAAGCGGAAGCATAACCGAATAGAAATAATATCAGAAACAGGCTGGTTACCCGCAGGCCCGGGTTTTTTCCCCGACTGATTTTCTTGAACATTTCTACTCCCTCAATTATAAGACTTTTCGACCGGATGGTTAATGCGGTCATCTCTGCCTCCTGTGTGCTTTAAGTCATCCACGCTCTCCCATAGTTTGCTGCGGCCGGACAAAAAATTTAAAAAAGGAAAGAACCGGGCTTTGCTAACCGGTTCTATCCTGACTTCGGACATCTTTTATTAACGGTTCCCTTTTCTGGCCATTGCGCCTTTCGGGCCGGTGCCGTGGCAAATTCTCGCCGCCAGACTGGTCTGGGTTCTGAAAGCCTGCCTGGACATGATCATATTTCTGTTCATCGACTTATTCATCACCTGACCGGAACCGGTGCCTTCAGGAGACCCCTTATATCCGGTGCCGTCTTTCGGTGCGGTCCAGTCCGGGTCCTGGCAGTTGGGAATCCCGTCTCCGTCGTGGTCCCGGTAAAAGTCGTTGATACCGTCTCCATCTTCATCCACGAAAGGTCCGCCTTTTTTCACTCTGTTCCTCGGCTGCTCTTTGACCTTATTCTGAACCCGGTTTCTTTCTTCGTTACGGACCTGATTTTTGCTCTGGTTCTGCTCTTTAGCCTTGACCTGCAGATTATGCTCTATCACCGGCTTGCCTTCGCCTTCTTTAGTAATAGAAATCTGATTTTCCAGAGCCTGATTCTGAACCTGGTGCTGGATCTGCAGCTGATGCTGCATTTCAACCTGACCCTGCTCGTTTTCCTGTCTTTCTACCCGGTTCTGGATTTCATTTCTCACCTGAGTCTGGGACCTGGAATTTTCACTGGCCTGGTTCTCGATGGTCTTCTGAACCTGGGCCCTGACCTGTTCCTGTTCTCTCTGCCGGGTCTGAGGCTGCTCTTGACCTTTGTTCTGGACCTTAGCCTGCTCCTGGTTCTTCACCTGCTCCTTCTGTTCGGTCTTCGCTTTTTCTTTATTCTGCCCGGTGTTTTCCTGAGCAAAGGAATAGGAAGACACCAGGGCAACCGCCAGCAATCCTATGGCCACGGCCATCAATATTTTTTTGATCCTCATTTTTAACCTCCTGTCATGAGTTTCACCATATATGATGCAAACTGCGTGCCAGATGTTAATTAATTGATAATAAATAAGATACTTATGATAAGGGAGTTATTTGCCTGACAAATTTGTTGGAAGTCCGACATTTTTGTAGGGCCCCTTCAGACATATGAGTGGTAGATAAGAGTAGATATCTGATGGCTGAAAGTTAAACGTTGTTGACAGGAATCAACCCTGTTTGAATGCGAAAAGTTAGAGTTATCTGTTTTTTAAGTTAAAACCGATGAATGACAGCGGGCGGAAAATAGTTTTGGCGCCTGATTTCTGCGGGTTTACCAAAAAATAGCGGGAGCAGTTCTTAAATTTGTTCTTCTTTCTTTAGCTTCTCTGCGAGGGATTTTATAAATGAAAATAAAAATTCTTCTGTAATAAGG
>JBASPX010000002.1:0-16670 GCA_049659625.1 Candidatus Saccharicenans sp.
AAGCTGAGGACACAGATGACGATCTCAAAACAGGTGGCCCTCTTTCCAGTAATCCAGCTGGAAAAACTCACCGGCCTGTATCAAAAACTTTTCCCCCTGCATGGATACCATGTGTCTGCCTATGACCGAGCTCGTGGTAGACCAGAGGAAAAATATTGGAGGAGAAGGACATCGGAGGTAAGTAGCCCAGTATGAGCATTACCAGTAAAGCGCGATTTAATTGATTTTTCTTTCCGCAGGCGGGGCAAAGTTTTATAATAACCAACATGAAATCATTGGTATCCATTGTAGTGCCAACATATAAAGAAGCCGAGAATATTCCCGTTCTGGTAGAAGCGCTGGATCGCGTTATGAAGAATGCCGGCCTGGAGTATGAGGTCATAATCGTAGATGACGATTCCCGGGATGGAATTGAAGAGAGGGTGGCCTCACTCAGAGCGCGAAATTATCCTGTCTCCTTGAAGATCAGATATGGTGAGCGCGGGCTTTCTTCGGCAGTACTTGAAGGATTTCGACTGGCCCGGGGCAGCGTTTTGGTGGTCATGGATGCTGATTTAAGTCATCCTCCGGAGAAAATACCTGAACTGGTGAGACCTATTTTGGAAGGGCGGTCTGAATTTGTTATTGGCAGCCGGTTTGTGAAAGGTGGATCGGTCGAGAATTTTAACCTTTATCGCAAAATTAACGCACTGGTGGCAAGATTGCTGGCACGTCCGTTCACCAGGGTAAAGGATCCCGGCGCCGGTTTTTTTGCCTTCGATGCAAGGATTCTCACCCCTGAAAATTTTAAAAAATTAAATCCCGTTGGATTCAAAATCGGTCTGGAACTGCTGGTTAAATGCCATCCGGAAAATGTCCTCGAAGTTCCGATCAAGTTCGGCCCTCGTTTGCACGGAGGAAGCAAACTCAGCCCTCGGGAGCAGTATTTATATCTTGTTCACTTAATTCGTCTGCTTCGGTACAAATATTGCTCGGTCTATCAGCTACTTTTCTTTTCTCTCATCGGAGCGAGCGGAATGGTGATTGATATGATGACTGTTTTTATAGCCTACGGGCGATTGCGAATTGATTTCAGAATCGCCCGGGCAGCAGGTTTTCTGGTGGCTCTCACCTGGAATTTTTTCTTGAACCGAAAGCTGACCTTCCCTGATTCCAGAGGGAAAAATATCTTTGTTCAATACAGAAGATTTTTTCTGGTTAGCTCTCTGGGTGGACTTTTTAACTGGTTTATAGCTGTTTATCTTTATTCAAATTATTCTTTCTTCCACCGGAACTATCTGCTGTCTGTTTTCCTGGGTATTGCTGGCGGCTTTCTGATCAATTTTTTTGGTTCCAGACATTTCGTTTTCAAAAAATAAATTCTATGAACTCAGAGCTTCTTTCACCAGCACGAAAGAATGAGATGAGCATGACTTCCCGGGTCAAGTCCTTCATGTCTTCAGGTTGGAGATAAAGCCCAAGGAAGGACAAAGCGAGCGAAAAAAGGTGGTGGCTGGATAATTGACAACAGTTATTTTGATGTGTTAAAAAACAGATACCATGAAGAAAAGAACGCTGGTCATGATGTTTTTTCTGCTGGCGTTCTTTCTGGTAACTTCATCAATTGATTTTCTTCATAACCACAGAAGTATAAAAGAACCTCTGAGCTGCCCGGCAGGTCAATTTTTAGTGGTATTTCTTGCTGGCGGCCTGGGTTTTTTTGCCCTACATGTTTTTCTTATTATCCTAAAAACTTTAGTTTACCTGTCTGAAAAAAAATACTGCAGCCTTCCGCTTCTGACCAGATTTTCTCGTTCCCCGCCTCTGGTCTGAGTCATCAGAAACCTTCCTCTGTTTTTTTGATTTTTTGAACATTTCTATCCCTTCAGGAGGAATAATGGGAATTTGCTGGATCGGATTTGATCATCATAAGTTGACCGGAAGGACGGCGCGCCCATCTTCAATCTTTCGAAATTTTTATTTCTTAATTTTAATGTTTCTGATTTTACCCATTTCTATAAGCTCTGCGGTCTATGATGCGCTGGCGCTTACTCCTTTGAATAATGAGTCTTTCGGGCAGAATTCCGAGAAGGCGTTTACTTTAGAAGAGTGCCTGGATATGGCCATCCGTTGTAACCCCCTGATTCTCTCCGGTTTTGATCAGTATCAGGCTTCCCGGGCAAGGATAAATATAGCCCGATCCTGGCCGCAACCGGAAATACTCCTTGATTATCCTTTGCAACCGGGCCTTTTTTCGCCTCATCTTTCGGAAGAAAAATTTTTGTGGATTTACCAGACGATAGAATTTCCGGGGCGCCGTTACCTGAGAACGCGGGTGGCCTCTCTGGAATCCAGCGAAAATTATCAGGACCTGGAAAGTCTTAAGATTTCGATTGCCTACCAGGTGAAGGAGGCTTTCTTCAGTCTGTTGCTGGCAGAAGAACAATTAAAGTATGCACGGGAGAATCTTCATCTTAACAGGGAATTTACCGGAATGGTTGAAGTTAAGCATTCAGCCGGGGAGGTTTCCCGGGCAGAAGTTCTGCGAGCTCAGGTTGAACTGTCCAGGGCTGAATCACTGGTTAGACGTTATGAAGTTGAGCGGGACATTCTCGCGGCCAGACTTAATCTGCTGCTTGGTCGGGATAAGAACGAACCGGTGGCTGTCTGCGGAAATCTGCATCAGCCGCCTCTCGAGATGAATCTTGAACAGGCACAGGAAGAAGCTCTGAAATCCAGGCCCGAGATAAAAAAAGCAGAGTCAGCACTGGCTAAAATGAAGATCCTGAAGAGTCAATCTTATCTGGGATATCTTCCTGATTTTAATCTGGGATTAGCCCGTCATCAGGTGGAAGGTATCAGATACTGGGATTTCAGCCTGTCTTTTTCTTTGCCGTTGTTCTTCTGGCAGAAAAGAAGGGGTGAAGTTGCCGAAGCCGAAGCTCTGATCGGGGCCCGACAGAAGGAAATTAAATACTGGCAGAACCAGGTTACTCTGGAAGTTGAAGAAGCCTATCGTCAGGTTATTCTCTGTGAGGAGCAGATTAAATTGTTTGAGAAAAATATCCTGGACAAATCAGAAGAAGTCTACCAGCTGTTACTTTTCAGTTATAAGGAAGGACAGATAGGCGGGCTGGACCTGATCGAAGCCAGACGCACCTGGCTGGAGTCCAGGATTACGCATGCGGAATATCTGTGTCAGCACGCTATTTCCCTGGCGGCTCTGGCCAGGGCTATGGGCAGAGTTAAATGAGGTGAACAAAATGAAGACAAAGACTCTAATAACCGTTTCGCTAGTTTTAATGATGATGTTTCTCGAGGTCTCCTGCCAGAAATCTCAGGAGACGAAAACGGCAGGAAGTTCTGAAAAACAGGAAAGCCTATGGTCATCGTCTCAAACAGAGAGCAGAGAAAGCGGAGGTGGTCCTAATCGGCTGAGGTATGGCCGTCGCTGGCGCCTGGAAAAATCGGGGCCGGTCCGGCTATCGGGAAAAGAAAAAGAAGTGGTTAAAATTGAAACTGCCCGGGTCGATTATAGATCAATAAAAAGCCAGGTGACGGCCAACGGGAAAATTATCGCCCCCATAAACCGGATGGCCGTAGTTAGCTATGCCTTTCCAGCCAGAGTAAACGAGATTATAGTCAAAGTGGGCGAATGGGTGGAAAAAGGGGCCCCGCTACTTACTCTTCAAAGCGAGGAAGCCGGCAAATCGCGGGCAGAGTTTTTCCGGGCTCTGGCCGACCTGGAGCTCGCTCAGGCTAATTTCGAAAGGCAGAAAAAACTCTATGAACGCGGCGCAGGCGCCCAGAAAGATTATCTGGCGGCTGAAGCCGAACTTAAGGTGGCCAGGGCCAACCTGGAAGCTGCGGAGAAAAAACTTCATCTGCTCGGTTTTTCGGAGCAAGAAGTTCAGCAGATGATGGCCAGTCATCAGATCAATCCGATAGTAACCGTTTATTCGCCGATAAAGGGAAAGGTGGTGGAAATAAAGGTCATTCCCGGAGAAACGGTTGATCAGAGTAAAGACATAATGACCATCATTGACCCCCGTGTTCTCTGTGTCGATGCGGAAATTTTTGAAAAGGACCTGGCCAGAATCAAACTCGGACAGAAAGTGGAAATTACCGTCCCCGCTTTTCCTGATAAAACTTTTTACGGCAAGGTCAGTTACATAGGAGACGTTCTTAAAGAAGATACCAGGACTATCACTGTCAGAACTGAAGTAAATAATTCAGAAATGTTTCTTAAACCGGGGATGTTTGCCACCCTGCGAATTCAGCTTAACGGCGACCGACCCGTGCTGGCTGTTCCGGCGACAGCAATTTGCGATCATCTGGGCAAAAAATTTGTATTTGTTGTTCGGGGGGATGAGTTTGAGCCGAGACAGGTTTTGCTTGGAGCCAGCCAGGATGGGTTTTATGAAGTGATCAGCGGCCTTCAGGAAGGGGAGTTGGTAGCAACCAGCGGAAGCTTCCAGCTCAAATCAAAGCTGCTATCGGAAGTTCTTAAAGAATCCATCCATGACTGAACACTGGTTTCGTACCGGAGGCAAATATGATCAACAGGTTGATTGATTTTGCTCTGAAAAATAGAGTTCTTACGTTATTTCTCATCCTGCTGGCCTGTCTGTTTGGTTTCTTAGCTTATTTTCGCCTTCCAAAGGATATCTACCCTGATCTGAATGCACCGCTGGTGAACATCATTACCGAGAATCCGGGAATGGCGGCAGAAGAAGTTGAACGCCTGATTACTTTTCCGCTGGAAAGTTTAATGGTCGGGACACCCGGTGCCACCCGTATCCGCTCAGAATCGACCACCGGCAGTTCGCTGGTGACGGTGGAATTTGACTGGGGAACAGACATTTATCGGGCCAGACAGATTGTTTCCAGCAAGCTCGACCTGGTGGCCGCGCGGCTGCCGGCAGGAACCATCCTTCCGGTACTCGGTCCGGTCAGTTCCCGGATGGGTGAGGTTTTTGAATTTGTGATCATCGGGGAGAATGTGGACCCGATGGAATTGAGGACGGTTGCTGACTGGACGGTCAGGCGTCGCCTTCAGGGAGTTAGCGGCGTTTCCTATATCCTCAACCTGGGTGGTTTGGTCAGGCAGTTCCATATTCTGGTCAGCCCGGAAATGCTGTACAACTACCGCTTGACCCTGGAAGATGTGCGCCGGGCGGTGGAGTTGAGCAACAGAAATTTTTCCGGCGGCATCCTGACCAAAGGGTCAGAGGATATTCTGATAAAAGGCATAGGCCGGCTCAGCTCTCTGGATGATATCAAACGAACTGTGGTGGCTGCCCGCAGTGGCATACCTGTTTTCATCGGAGATGTGGCGGAAGTTAAATTGGGGCATAAATTCAGGCGCGAGGATGCCGGACACAACGGAAAGGAAGCCGTTTACGTAACTCTGGAAAAGCAATATGGTTCGGATACCCTGCGCACCATAGAGGCAGTTAAGAAAGCACTTTCTCAGATAAGCCGTGATCTGCCGTCCGAAATAAAGCTTAAGCCCATTTATGATCAGTCGGTTCTGATCATAAAATCCATCAAACATCTGGAAATTTCTATCATCGAAGGAATATTTCTGGTGATTCTGGTGATGGTTCTTTTCATGGGCGAATTCCGCAGCGCTCTGATTGCCTCGCTGACGATTCCCCTTTCCATACTCATCGCCCTTCTGGCCATGTATCTATTCGGAGTCAAGCTGACGGTAATGTCCATAGGCGGACTGGCCATCGGCATCGGCAAAATGGGCAACGGTTCGATCATTCTAATTGAGAACATCCTGAGAATGCAGAAAGAAAAGAAAGGACAGGCTAATAAATTTGAGCTGATCGGCGAGGCCAGCCGCGACGTCGGAAACTATCTCTTTTCAGGCAGTCTGATTATCATTCTGGTTTTCATTCCTATGATGACCCTTAAGGGCATTGAAGGAGCCATGTTCCGACCGACAGCTTTTGCTGTGGCCGCTTCGTTATTCGGAGCCATGCTGATCAACCTTACTTTTCAGCCGGTCCTGGCCAGCTATTTTCTGACACAGATTAAAATAAAAGAAAAAAAGCGGCTCACCGACAGGATACGGGAGATTTATGGGAAATTGCTTTCTCGAGCTCTTAACAGAAAAAAGATAATCCTGGCTGTCTTCAGCATTTTAATTCTGGCGGCAGCTGCTGGTTATGATTACCTGGGCAAAGAATTTGTGCCGCCTCTGGATGAAGGCTCGATAATTGTTTCTACCTCAATGCTACCCGAAACCTCCCTGGAAGAGTCCGTGAAGATCGGAAAAGAGCTGGAAAAAATGTTCTTGAAATTTCCTGAAGTGGTCTCTGTTTCCCGGACAACAGGTTCGGCAGAGGGTTCGGAACACATCCACCCTGTAAATCACAGTCACTTTTTGATTGAGCTGCTCCCGAAAGAAAAGCGGAGGAGGGATTTCAGGGAGCTGAGCGAGGCCTTCCGGCAGGAACTTGACCGGTTCCCGGGTCTGTCTTACATCATAGAGCAACCAATTGCCAACAAGCTGGCCGAGATGCTCACCGGGGTCGAAGGCCAGCTGTCGATCAAATTATTCGGCCCGGATCTTGAAATTCTGAACGAAAAAATCGAGGAAATAAGAGAAGTGGTGCGCGGAATCAGAGGAGCGGCCGATGTCAGAGTGGAACAGACACGCGGTGTTCCCGAACTGATTATCAGGCCTGATAGGGAAAAGCTGGCCCGCTACGGTCTGACCGTGGGCCAGGTAGCTGAAATGGTCGAAATGGCTTTCAACGGGCTGGAGGTGACCGATATTTACGAGCAGGACCGGATAACCTCGGTACTGATCAGACTTTCTGAAGATTACCGAAGGGATGAAGAAGCCCTGAAAAATTTACTCCTGGATGCACCCACCGGAGAAAAGATTCCCCTGGCTCTGGTAGCCGAAATAAGCAGAGGCGAGGGACCTCAGACCATATTCAGGGAAAATATGATGAGGCGAAAACTTCTTTCCTGCAACGTGGTTAAAAGAGATATCGGCGGATTTGTGGAAGAGGCCAGAAAAGCTATTGAAGAAAAAGTTTTTCTGCCGGCGGGTTATTTTGTGATCTTCGGCGGCCAGTATGAAAGCCAGCAGCAGGCCATGAAACATTTGACTCTGTTGATGGTTCTGGTTCTGTTGATTATATTCGTCATCCTGTTATCCTCTTTTGGATCGATCTGGCAGGCGCTGGTTATAATTCTGAACATTCCCTCAACTCTTATAGGAGGAATCTTTGGTCTGCTGATTGCCGGGCTATCTCTTAATGTTTCTTCAACTATTGGACTGATTGCGCTGTTCGGTATTTGCGTTCAGAATGATATCGTCATGGTGGGAAAGATTAATGATTTCCGGAAAGCCGGAAGGCCTCTCCGGGAAGCTGTGGTGCAAGGTGCTCTGACCAAATTCCGCCCTATTTTTATTACCGACATCGTAATGATTACCAGCGTTCTGCCACTGGCACTATTCCGGGCCACCGGTTCTGAGTTACATCAGCCTCTGGCGGTGGTTTACATCGGAGGATTTTTATTGGCGGTTCTCCTGAGAATGTTCGTGGTGCCGGTAATGTATGAAATGTTTGCCAGCATTACCCGGAAAGGTTAAAAATATCAGGATAAAAAGGATGCCCCAAACGAGGCTCCGGCTATCCTTGAGATTTTCTCAGGCGATTTTGCCCTTTTTGATGACTTCTTCCACAACGTCGGCGAAGTAGTCGATTTCCTGAACTGAAAGGGAAACATTTACGACAATTCTGATTCCATCGACGAGTTTGTCCGGATGGGTGATGTGAGAGGTAACGATTCTGTGTTTCTCTAACAGGTATTCCGAGAGCTTTCCCATATCGATACCCTGGATTCCAAAGGTTACCAGACCGCAGTATTCTCCAGGATTAAGGCTGGTGTAGAATTTTACCTGAGGATACTGTTTCAATCGGTTAACCCAGCGGTTGGTCAGGTAACGAAGACGGGCGGCTTTACGCTCGATCCCGAGGCCTTCGTTAAAGGTGAGTGCTTCAGCAATGGCTGCCCGGCTGGCCGGCGAGCGAGTGCCAACGTCTTCGAAGCGACGGATGTCGTTGGGGTCGTCAGTCCAGGGTGGGGTTAGAGGCCAGAGCTTTGGAATGCGGTCTTTAGGAATTCGCACCATCCCATTGCCGGGTGGAGCCATCGTCCATTTGTGCAGGCTGGCAGTGTAATAATCGCAGCCCAGCTCAGACAGCTTGAAAGGAAAATGCATGAAGCCATGGGCTCCATCAACAATAAGTTCGATACCCTTCGAGCGGGCAAGTTCAGCCAGACGAGCAATCGGCGCCATCTGCCCGGTGTAATGGGTAAGATGACAGACCAGAATAGCTCTGGTGCGGGAAGTGACCTGCTCGGCCACCAGGTTGTAAAATTTCTCCATGGGAACCGGAGGTTCCGGTAGCTTGACCATTTTCAGGACGATGCCTTCTCTCTTTTCGCGCTGCTTGAGTGCTGCAATCAGGCGAGGATAATCCTGGTTGGTGGTGATCACCTCATCGCCTTTCTTCAGGTCAAGTCCAAGCAGCACAATCTGTCCGGCTTCACTTCCACCGCGGCAGATTACCAGTTCTTCCGGGTCGCAGCCGAGGTGAGCGGCAAGACGGCGACGGGAGCTTTCAACTTCCCTGGCCAGAATGGCCATCGAATGTGCGCCGGCATTACCGGAAAATTCGCTGTGGCGGCGGTAAGCTTCCTGCACAATCCGGAGACCCGGCTGAATCGTTCCCTGATTCAGGTTGATGATGTTGCGGTCTTCGGTAAAGGCCAGGCGCACCTGAAACCAGAAATCCTCATCCATGGCCACCTGTTCCGGACTCATGCCGGCAGTGGACCTGCTGAGCGAGGCAATCATTTCGAGCGATTCTTCCGGAGTCAGCGCGGCCAGGCCGATTCCGGCGGCGCAACTTTTAATAAATTCGCGACGGTTTAACATACGCCCTCCTTTTTCCGGGAGCCTATGATATAGATGATTCGGGGAAAAATCTCCCGGCTCAAAAAATTTTTCATCACGGCGAAATGGTATCCCGCTCTTAACATTTATGTCAAACACATAAATTAAAAATTCAAATGAGGTTGCCGGGTGCAGGCAACCTTTCTATTTTTTCAGGAGCCGGATGACCACGACCGGGGCGATTTCGCTTTCCGGTTCAGCCTGGAATTTAACTGTAATTTTATTTTTTCCTTTGATAAGGCTTTCCGGTAGCGGGTATTCTTTTTCTATAAATCCGGGTGAAGGAACGCGGGTAATTTCCTCGCCGGCAATTTTTTCACCGTCGACAGAAAGGCTGAATCGGCAGGCTGGCAATCGCTCTTCTGAGTAATATGTTACGTGAAGCGCAGGCCTGGAAATTCCTGAAATCGGCAGGTCGACTGAAAACCAGGTGCGGCCTCTACGGCTGGTGTGTCCCAGCACTCTCTGAAGGTTAATGTTATCGCCGGCCTGAAAATTGAATTCTTTTTCACTCCGCAGATCACCAAGCTGTACTCTCACCGCGGTGGCTTGCTCCAGCTTTATGAGCCTTTCCTGTTCCTTCTGATAATCGGCCACCCTTTTGTTCCACTCGGACTCGTCCAGATAATCCCAGTAGGCCGAATAGAGCCTTCGGTGCAGACGGTAGAACGGAACAAGCTCGAGCTCAACCGGCCGGTCGGGCTCCTGGAGTTTACGGGCGATGCCTGTAACCACAAAATGTCCGGGCTTACCTTCAACCGGCTTTACCCATTCTGTTACCGGACGTGGTGCCGACACCAGAAGAGGATAGTCGCGGCTGATGGTGACCGGTCTCACCTCGTCCTGCTCTTCCTCGCGACGACTCCATCTTCTTTCTGGACCCAGGTCGCCTGCGAGCACCAGAGGACCCCACATGATGGCGACAATTCGCTCGTCTCCTGCTGCCGTCTCAAGGTAGAGCGATTTTGGTACTGTTACCTCAATGGTGTCGCCCGATTTCCACTGTCTTTTTATTTCGATGAAATAACCGAACCTGTCTCTGTCTTTTACGGCCCGGGCATACTGCACGTTTTCGGCCGAGGACTTCGACAGAAGAGCCTCAGCCGGAAGCTCCTGCCCGTTCACCTTTACTGAGAAACCCTTTTTCGCCCACCATGGTCGCCGCAGGTAAACGGTGAATTCCTTCGGCGAGCTGAGCTGGAATCTGACCAGCGCTTTTTCTCCTTCAGGGAAGTCCGTTTCCTGTTCAACCTTTGCGCCGAGAATCGAAGCTTCGGCTTTTGAAGGAACAAAAAGGTTTATCCACAGACTGTTTTTATTCTCGTAGTAGATGCCGAGACCGTGAAGCGCATGGTTTTCCATGCCGGATCCCACGCAGCAGGTAAAGCTCCGGAACATGTCCTGGTATTCGCGTTGCACGGCCCTTCCGACGGGGACCATATAGCACATCCGACCGTCTTCCGGATCGATCGAGCCGAGCACGTGATTGAACAGCGCTCTTTCCATGAAATCGGCATAATGCGCTTCGGGGGCCAGGGCGAAAAGTATACGGCCGAGCTTCAGCATGTTGTAAACGTTGCAGCTCTCGGCTGTGCGCCCATCGATTTGATGGGCCAGCTCCTCGGCCGGTCCGAAATATTCGTTCATGCCGTTTCCGCCGGTAGCAAAACTGTGGTCGTGGGCCACGCAGTCAAAAAAGAAACTGGCGGCCAGCAGGTCCTGCTGCCTTTCGGTGTATAGATAGCGCACGGCTTCACCGATCATTTTCGGAATCTGGGTGTTCCCGTGGGTGCCGGCCAGAATGTCCTGGTGACGGATTAAGGGTTCGATAAAAATCCGGTGGTAGAATTTATCAGCCAGTTTCAGCCAGCGAACCTCTCCGGTGTCAGCGTAAAGGTCCAGGAGAACTTCATTCATCCCGCCGAATTCCGTGTCCAGCATTCGCTGTAGCTGGAATTCGTTCAGTCCGGAAAGTATCTTTTCGGCCCAGGCGGCAAATTTAATCTCAAGTTCGAGAGCGGTCCGGTTTCCGGTCAGACGGTAGGCGTCTCGCAGTCCGGCAAAAGTCTTGTGCAGAGTGTACCAGGGCGACCATTCGCCGTTGAGGTCGAAGCTGGCGGCTCTGATTTCTCCACGCGCCAGGGCTTCGAAGCATTTGCGGCCGCCTTCGAGAGCGCTCAGGTATCCGTCGCCATGTTTGTCCTGAACCTCTTTGAGCTCCTTTACCATGTAATCAACTCTCTCCTTGAAGCGGACATCTCCGGTGGCGGCGTACATCAGGCTGGCGGCTGAAAGATAATGTCCGGCAATGTGGCCGGAAAGATTCCGTCCCGGCCCGTCCCAGCCGTTGTATGGTTCTGCCTTCGGCTGCAGCCCGGCCACCTGGCGGTAGAGGGCTAACATCCGGTCGGGTTCGAGCCTCAAAAGATATTCAGCCGTAAGCTGCTGCGCCCGGAGCAGGGGACCGCCGGTCAGACGAACTTTGTGGAGCGGAACCGGAATTGCCTGAACAAGTCTTTCCTGGCTGGCTCTGGCCTGTTTATCAACAGGCTGGACAAGGGTCTGAGCCAGCGCCGGCAGCGTCAGCGTCACCATGAGAAGAATTGCTGAGGCCTTCACAAGAAAAGCCTTCCAGAAAATCCCTGCGGTATTATTCTTCTTAAATTTCCTTTTCATCAGATCCTCCCTGTGATTTGTTATTTATTGTTTATTTTGCAATCGGTGCGACCTGTGAGCAGCGCATCAATTTGAAGTGTCTTCTGCTTTTTCCACTTCCCGATATTCAGTCTGCTGTCTGAGGGGAGTTTTTCTCCATTTTTGCTTCAAATTTCGCTGAAATTTCATAGAACTGTTGTAACGTTAACGCAAATATCATATCTAATATATCAGCAATTTCAAAGCGTTTTTTGATTTCGCCTCCAGCCGGCCGTTTTTTATGCAGTCAACTTCGGGTGTTCTGGAATTGGTTAACTGCGATTTGATTAATCTTAAAGAATTAAGTACAAAGAGAGAAAATGGAGAAAGGAGGGGAAAATGAAAAACAATGAAATATCCGCCGGCGATTATTGCCTGCTCCATAATAGAATAAGGCCGGGAAATAAAATTTTTCCGGCGATTCTTGGCTTCGCCCTGATTTTATATTTTCTGGCGGCGTTTCTCCCGGCTCAGGAAAAGGCCAGACCCGAGCAGAAAATAAATCCGCGGGAACTCACCGCTTTCCTCATCGGTCATGCCCACATCGACCTGAGCTGGCTGTGGCTCTGGGAAGAAACGGTTCATGAGGTCGGTCCGCAAACCTTCCGGGGGACACTCCGGCAGATGAATCGGATGCCGGGTCTGACCTTTGCCCAGAGCCAGGCGGCTATCTATGAAGCCATGGAAAGGGAGTATCCGGAGCTTTTTAAGGAAATCGAAAAGAAAGTCAGGGCCAGAACCTGGTTGCCCGTCGGCGGAATGTGGGTTGAGCCTGACCTCAATATGCCCGACGGGGAATCACTCGCCCGGCAGCTTCTTTACGGAAAAAGATATTTCCTGGACAAGTTCGGAGTTGAGGTGAAGGTCGGCTGGAATCCCGATTCCTTCGGTCACAGCTGGCAGCTTCCCCAGCTTTTGAAGAAAGCGGCTCTTGATTACTATGTTTTCGAACGCTGCGCTCCGGAAAACACGCACCTCTTCTGGTGGGAAGGCCAGGATGGCTCGCGACTGCTGGCTTATGTTCCGCCGGGCTGGTATCTGGTGAACTTAAAAAACGGCGTCCGGGATTTATTGCTTGAAGCCTATCAGAAGACTCCGATCAGAGATTTTATGCTGCTTTACGGGGCCGGCGACCATGGCGGCGGGCCTCGTGATTCGGACGTCGAAGCCATCATCAGATTCAGGAATGCCCCCGACCATCCGCGTTTCGAATTCGTCAGTCCGGAAGATTATTTCAGGAAAGTGGAAAAGGCTGAGGTCGAATTCCCGCCGGTCAGGCGGGAGCTGAATTTTGCTTTTCCGGGGTGTTATACCACCCAGGTTGAAAGCAAAAAATATAACCGGCGGATGGAAAACCTGCTGCTGACGGCGGAGAAATTTTCGAGTCTGGCCCGGCTGATCCGAGCCAGGGATTACTATCCCGACCGCGACCTTGATGAAGCCTGGAAGGTCGTCCTCAGAAATCAATTCCACGACATCCTGGATGGCTCGAGCATCGGTCCGGTTTACGACGAGGTGACGGCGGCATACCGGGAAGCTGAGGTCAGGGCCCGCCGGGCTTTGAATTTTTCGCTTGAGGCTATCTGCAATCTGATTGATACCCGGGGCGACGGCCGGCCGCTGGTGGTTTTTAACCCGCTGCCGTGGGAAAGAAGCGGGCCGGTGGAAGCAGAGTTGACCCTGGGGCGTCCGGTGAGAGCGCTGAAGATTATCGACAGTTCCGGTGCGGAAAGACCGGCCCAGATAATCGGTCTGGAAAGAATTTCGGTGAAAGAATGCGGTGCACCCGGAAACGATGCGGCGCGCTGGAAGGCGCGGATTGTGTTCGTCGCCGGCGATGTTCCTTCGTTTGGTTATAAAACTTTCAGGGCAGTTGAGGACAGGCTCGAAAGGCCGGCCAGAAGTTCGCTTCTGGTTTCCGGAAATTCCCTCGAAAACGAGTTTATTAAGCTTGTCCTGGACCAGAAGACCGGCTGGTGGAAGAGCCTGATCGATAAAAAATCCGGCAGAGAATTTTTAGCCGGGCCGGGAAATCTTCTTCAGGCGATTGCTGATGAACCGCCTAACATGTCAGCCTGGGAAATCGAGTTGAAGGACGTTCTGGAGACGGCGGGAGAGAGCGGGGCCACGGTTGAGCTGGTTGAACGCGGTCCGGTCAGGGCCGCGCTCAGGATAAAGCAAAAATTCCGCCAATCCGAATTCATCCAGGAAGTCCGTCTTTATGCCGGTGTGCCTCTGGTTGAGGTGCGCTTGCGGCTGGATTGGCAGGAGAGGAATGTGATGGTCAAAGCTGCTTTTCCGGCGGCTGTGGAGAAGCCTGTGGCCACCTTTGAAATTCCCTTTGGGGCGATTGTCCGACCGTCAAATGGAAGCGAAGTGCCGGCGATAAAATGGGTTGACCTCAGCGACGAGCAGGGGCGCTGGGGACTCAGCCTGCTGAACGATTCCCGCTATGGCTATGATGTCAGGGATAATGTGATGCGGATGTCGGTTATCCGCGGCGCCACCTATCCCGACCCGGAGGCTGACCGCGGCTGGCATGAGCTTGGTTATGCCATCTATCCTCACAGCGGAAGCTGGAAGGAAGCCCTCAGTTTCAGAAAGGCGCTGGAGTTTAACAGCCCGCTGGTCGTTCATCAGCCGATGCTCCATCCTGGTTCGCTCGAACCGGTTAAATCATTTCTGCGAATTTCGCCCGAGAACGTGGTCCTGACGGCCTTTAAGAAGGAAACCGGCTACGGCAGTTCCGGCTTTGTCCTCAGGATGTATGAAATTTGCGGCCGGGAGAGTGAAGTCCGGCTGGAACTGCCGAAGGAAATGGAAGTTTATGAAGCCGACCTGATTGAGCGCCCCGGAGCCCCGGTCAGCCAGAAGACCCGGGCGCTTTCCTTCCGGATTAAACTATATGAAATTAAAACTTTGCTTCTGAGATAGAGAGAGCAAGAAGCCGGAGGCTCGAAACCTCAAGCCTGAAAAACGGAAGAAATTTTTTGGCCGGAAAGCGCTTTCCGGCTCTTCACTTAACCACACTTGGTTCTGTTCAGGACACAATGGCTCTCTCTTTTTATTTTCCAGGAAATTAGAAGAGCCTTTATAACCTGATGAAATCCGGGGCGAGAGTCTGGTAAAATAGCGGATGTGAATTCAGGGTGTTTAACCCGGGAGGGAAAAATGTCCGGTGTTTCGTTAAAATTCCTCGCCGGCCTTTTTTTGATATGTTTTCTGGCAGGAGTGTTTATGATGAGCAACGCTCAGAACAAAACCGAAAAGCCTGTTCTTCACGGAAAGCACTGGGTGGCCATAACCGGAAAGCCACTGGCGGCCACCACCGGCGCGATGATGTTCATGAAGGGCGGAAATGCGGTGGATGCTGCCTGCGCCATGTTAGCGGCAGTCTGCACCATGCACGACGTGTTGAGCTGGGGCGGGGAGACTCAGGGGTTGATTTATAATCCTAAGACCGGAAAGGTGATCGCGATAAACGGGCTCGGGGTGGCTCCGACGGGGGCGACGCCCGATTTTTATAAATCTAAAGGTTATAAATACCCGCCGGCTGACGGACCGCTTTCGGCCATAACGCCGGGGACGCCCGGGGCGTTGATTGTCATGTTAGCTGAATTTGGCAGGCTCAGTCTGAAAGACGTCCTGGCGCCGGCCATCGAGATGGCTGAAGGCGGTTATCCGATGGAAAAGGAAACATCCGACCGCATCGAGCGAAACAGGGATAAACTGAAACAGTGGAAATATTCCCGGGCTCTTTTCCTGACGCATCCCGGGGAAGAAAAAGAAGCCCCTCAGCCTGGAGAAGTTTTCAGACAGCCGGACCTGGCGGCGACACTGAAAAAGCTGGTTGAGGCGGAACAGCAGGCTCTTAAAGCTGGCAAAAGCCGCAGGGAAGCGCTCTACGCCGCTTATGACCGCTTTTACCGCGGAGATATCGCCCGGGATTTCGTGGCTGCCTGCAGGGAAGTCGGCGCGCTGATCACGATGGAAGACCTGGCGAACTGGAAGGTTTATCTGGAAGAACCGGTGATGACCACCTACCGCGGAATCGAAGTCTACAAGCTGAACACCTGGGTTCAGGGACCGGTGATGCTTCAGGCGCTGAATATGCTGGAAAATTTTGACCTGAAGGCCATGGGCTATAACAGCGCCGAGTACATTCACCTTCTCTACCAGGTGATGAACTTAGCTTTTGCCGACCGCGATTTTTATTACGGCGACCCGTATTTTCCGCCGGAAGAGCCGATAAAGGGGCTTCTGTCGAAAGAGTATGCGCGCGACCGAATCAAGCTAATTAACCGGGAAGCCAACGACCCGGACGTCAAGCCCGGCGATCCCTATCCTTACGAAGGAAAAATCAATCCGTTCAAGCACTACCTCGAAAAATGGACGAACAAAAACTGGACGATCAAGGATGAAAAGGACGTAAGCCGACTGGAAAGAGCCTTCTTCCAGGGGACAACTTCCATCGAGGCGGCCGACGAGGAAGGCTGGGTGGTCTCGCTAACTCCGAGCGGCGCCTGGATTCCCTGCGTCATTGCCGGAAAGACCGGAATCGCTCTGAGCCAGCGGGCGCAGAGCTTTGTGCTGGATGAAGCCGACAATCCGTTTAACGTGATCGCTCCGGGAAAAAGGCCGCGCGCCACTCTGACCCCCGGACTGGCGATGAAGGACGGGAAACCCTTCTTAGCCTTTGCTGTTCAGGGCGGCGACACCCAGGACCAGAACCTGCTGCAATTTTTCCTGAACGTGGTGGAATTCGGGATGAACGTTCAGGAGGCCTGCGAGGCGGCGAACATCACCAGCTACCAGATGAGAAACTCCTTCGAAAATCACGACTGCTCGCCCGGAAAGCTCGAGCTTAACGAAAAGACACCGCCGGAAGTGAGGGAGAAACTCAGCCGGATGGGCTACCGTCTGTCGTTCAAAAAATATACCTCAGGCCCGATTAACGCCATTTACTTTGACTGGAAAAACCGCACCTTCTGGGGCGGCTCGAGCA
>JBASPX010000003.1:0-21186 GCA_049659625.1 Candidatus Saccharicenans sp.
AGCTGAGGACACAGATGACGATCTCAAAACAGGTGGCCCTCTTTCCAGTAATCCAGCTGGAAAAACTCACCGGCCTGTATCAAAAACTTTTCCCCCTGCCTGGATACCATGTGTCTGCCTATGACCAACTCCTGTTCAGCGGCCCGTCCGGTTGAAATCCTGAGGCTATGTATAATATAGTTTAGAAGCTGCGGCGAGCCATGAGTAAAAGAGAAGATTCTCTGACCCCGATGATGGAGCAGTATCACCGCATAAAATCGCGTTACCGGGATTGCCTTCTTTTCTTCCGCCTTGGCGATTTTTATGAAATGTTCTACGAAGACGCCTACACCGGCTCGTCTGTTCTCGGTATTGCTCTGACTTCGCGACAGAACGTCCCGATGTGCGGCGTTCCCTACCATTCGGTAAATTCCTATCTCGCCCGACTGTTAAAGGCCGGCTATAAAGTGGCCATCTGCGAGCAGGTGGAAGACCCGAAGCAGGCCAGAGGTGTGGTCAGGAGAGAAGTCATCAAGGTGCTTACTCCCGGAACGGCCGTGGAAATAGAAAGCGATGACCCGCAGGATAATCTCGGAGTTTTAAGCCTTTTTCTTGAAGACGGCTGCTGGGGAGCAGCCGGCACTGACCTTCTGAGCGGGAAAATAGTGACTATGGAAGGGGAGGAGGAAAGAAGAAAAAGCCTGCTTGATGAAATTTTCCGGCTCGGTCCGAAGGAAATAATCTGTCCTGAAGGTCAGGAAGAATCGGTTAGAGAGCTTCTGGCCTCCGCCGATCTTAACGGTCTGGCCATAAGTCAGGTAGAACCCTGGGTTTTTGATTATTCTCAGGCATCACGTCTGCTGCTTGAACACTTCAAGGTGGCCACCCTGGAGGGTTTCGGGTTGAAGGGAAAAGTCCTGGCGGTTTCGGCTGCCGGTGCCCTCCTTCATTACCTGAAAAAGAACCGGCAGGAATCGGCCGGCTACATCAGAAAGATATCTTTTCAGACTTCCGGCCAGACGATGATTCTCGATGCCACGGCCGTGCGCAACCTGGAACTGATCAAAAATCTTCGAACCGGACAGGTGGCTGAATCGCTTCTTGGAGTGATAAATTTCACCCTGACCGCTCCCGGAATGAGGCTTCTGAAAAACTGGTTGTTGCACCCACTCCTTGACTGCCAGGAAATAAGAAAACGACAGGAAGCGGTGGAAGAGGCCCTGAAGAAGCCAATTGTCAGGGAAGAAATACGGAATCTGCTGAGAAAAATTTTAGACCTGGAAAAACTTACCACTCGCATCTCGGTGGCGGCGGCCAGCCCGCGCGACCTGGTAGCGCTGAAAAAATCGCTCTGGCCGCTTCCCGAAATCAGCCAGGAATTACAAAATTTTCAGGCTGAATACTTTACCTCTCTCAGAGCTACCTGGGATAACCTTCAGGATGTGGCCTCTCTGATCGACCGGGCGATACTCGATGAGCCGGCGGCCCTTCTTCAGGAAGGCGGCATCATAAAAGATGGATTTAACCGCGAGCTCGACGAACTGAGGCAGATCAGCCATTCCGGAAAAACCTTTATCGCCCGGATGGAAAGGAGGGAGAGGGAGAGAACCGGAATAGCCTCGCTCAAGGTCCGTTACAATAAAGTTTTCGGCTATTACATTGAAGTAACCAGACCCAATCTGCATCTCGTTCCGGAAGATTATGAGCGCAAGCAGACGCTGGTCAACAGCGAGAGGTTTATTACCCGGGAGTTAAAAGAATATGAAGAGAAAGTGCTCGGAGCTGAAGCCAGAATAAACGAGCTGGAGTACGAACTTTTTCTTCAGGTAAGGGAAGAAATAAACAGGCAGGTTCCCCGTCTGCAGCAGATGGCTCAGAATCTGGCCGTTCTGGATGTCCTCCTGGCTTTAGCCGAGCTGGCCCATCGGAGGAATTATACCCGACCTGAAGTTAACGAAAGCGATGTCATCCATATCGTCGATGGACGGCATCCGGTGATAGAAGTTCTGCAGAGCGAACCGTTCATTCCGAATGACACCTACCTTGACCGGGAGGAAAATCAGATTCTGATCATAACCGGTCCGAACATGGGTGGAAAATCCACCTATCTGCGTCAGGTGGCTTTAATCTGTCTGCTGGCCCAGATGGGTTCTTTCGTGCCAGCCAGAGAAGCCAGAATAGGTCTGGTCGACCGGATCTTCACCCGGGTGGGAGCCATGGATTTTCTGACCGCCGGCCAGTCCACTTTTATGGTGGAGATGGTGGAAACGGCCAGCATTCTCAACAACGCCAGCGAAAGAAGTTTGATTCTTCTGGATGAAGTCGGACGCGGCACCAGCACTTTTGACGGCCTGAGCATAGCCTGGGCCGTGGCCGAATATCTCCATCAACTGGAGAAAATCAGGCCGAGAACGCTTTTTGCCACCCATTACCATGAATTGACCGAACTGGCCCTGACCTTTCCCCGGATCAAGAACTTTCATGTGGCTGTCAGAGAATGGCAGGATACGGTCATATTTCTGAGAAAAATCAAACCCGGACCATCTGACAGGAGTTATGGAATTCAGGTGGCCCGTCTGGCCGGACTGCCCGAGGAGATCATCAGAAGAGCAAGAGAAATACTCTTCAACCTGGAAAGACAGGAGCTGGATGAAGAAGGCCGGCCACGCCTGGCTTATCGACTGAACAATCGGAATAAATCCCAGTTGCTGCTGTTTCCTGAAGACAGAGAAAAAGCCCGGCTGGAGGAATTGAAGGAGAGAATAAAATCATTACATCCTGAGAATTTAACTCCCCTTCAAGCCCTGCAGATATTGACGGAACTCAGGGAAATAGTAAAAGAGGAAGAGGCGGATTAATAATCGTCAGAATCTTCCTCAAAATCCAGGTCTTCGTCTAATTCCTCTTCTTCCTCTTCCTCAAAATCTTCGTCATAAAGACCTTTCTCTATTTCCTCTCTTCTTTCTTCAATTGCTTCTTCAAATTCTTCTTCATCATCGTAACGGCGGAGATAGTTGGTGGCGGAATCGGTATAACAGAGCTCGAGGTAGTCATCTTCGATGACGCAGAACACGGACATTTGATGCGAATCATGGAGATCACCCACGGTTTCGATTACATCGGCCACTTTTTTCAGGGCGTCGAGTGTTGCCCAGCTGGAAATTTCAATCTCTTGCATTGCTCACTCCTCGTCAGAAAAAAATTATTCATTTTTTCTGAGTTGTAAAGAGATTTTTAAGCAAAAATTAATCATTAGTCCCGACTTTTTGGATTGGCTATTTTCTATTCTCCTTCGTGAGTATTTAAGGTCACAGAGAAATTGACTCTCTGGCTGACCCCGGGTCCAGTCTTTTATACGGGATCAGACTTCCAGTCACCGATATTTTTATCAGGTCAAAGTAGGTGTATAATTAAAAAATAATTCTTCAGGGAAGGAGGTAATCTATGAGATGGGACAGGTTGACCGTCAAGCTGCAGGAAGCTTTTCAGATAGCTCAGTCGAAAGCTCTGGAATTCGGGCATCAGGAGCTGCGTCCGGAGCATTTGCTCTGGAGCTTTTTGAATCAGGACGGAAATATCATTCCTGGAATACTCGAGAAGCTTGAAGTCAATCCGGACGACCTGAAGCGTGAGCTGGAGAGAATTCTTGCTAGATTCCCCAGAGTTCAGGGGACGGGCGAGATATATATTTCGAGGGATCTTCTGGAGGTGATGAACGAGGCGGAGAAGGAAGCTCAGAAACTCAAAGACGAATATCTGGCCACGGAACATGTTTTCTTGGCGATGCTGAGGTTGAAAAACCTGGAGGTTGGCCGGCTGCTCCAGCGTTATCGGATTCAGGAAGAAGCGGTTCTCAAGGCGCTGGTGGATATTCGCGGAAGTCAGAGAATCACTGATCCAGAGCCTGAATCGAAGTATCAGGCGCTGGAAAAATACACGGTGGACCTGACGGAGAGAGCGCGCCAGGGGAAACTCGACCCGGTCATCGGACGCGAGGAAGAGATCAGACGGGTTATTCAGGTGCTTTCACGGAGAACAAAAAATAATCCGGTGTTAATTGGAGAAGCCGGCGTCGGAAAGACAGCCATCGTGGAGGGACTGGCTCAACGCATCGCTAACGGCGATGTGCCCCAGTCTTTGAAAGACAGGCGACTGCTGGCTCTTGATATGGGAGCTCTGATCGCCGGCACCAAATACCGCGGGGAATTTGAAGACCGGTTGAAAGCTGTCCTTAAGGAAATAAAGGAGTCAGGGAATGTCATCCTGTTCATCGACGAGCTTCATACCATCGTAGGAGCCGGAGCGGCAGAAGGGGCGGTTGATGCCTCCAACATGCTGAAGCCGGCGCTGGCCAGGGGAGAGCTCAGATGCATCGGCGCCACCACGCTGAATGAATATAAGAAATACATTGAGAAAGATCCGGCGCTCGAAAGACGTTTTCAGCCAGTTTTTGTCGGCGAACCATCGGTGGAGGAGACCATTTCCATCCTGCGGGGGCTCAAAGAAAAATATGAGGTCCATCATGGAGTGAAGATCAAGGATTCCGCTCTGGTGGCGGCTGCGGTTCTTTCTAACCGCTATATAAGCAATCGCTTCCTGCCGGACAAAGCCATAGACCTGATAGATGAAGCGGCTTCCCGGATAAGAGTTCAGCTTGACAGCCTCCCGGAAGAAATAGATGAGCTCGAGAGAAGAATCAGGCAGTTAGAAATCGAAAGGCAGGCCCTGAAGAAAGAAAAAGACCCGGCCTCGGCCGAAAGGTTGAACAAACTGGATAAAGAACTGGCCGAGCTCAAGGATAAAAGTCAATCGCTTAAAGCGCAGTGGAAAAGAGAAAAAGATCTTATTGACCGGATAAATCAGCTTAAAGAACAGAGGGATGCTCTTAAGATCGAAGAGCAGAACGCCGAGAGACGGGGCGACCTGGAAAAGGTGGCTGAAATTCGTTACGGACGGCTGCTGGAGATCGACAAGCAGATCCAGAAGCTTTCGGCGGAGCTGGCCGAGATTCAGAAAAAGGGCAAGATGCTTAAAGAGGAGGTGGACGAGGAGGACGTGGCCGAGGTGGTCAGCCGCTGGACGGGCATCCCGGTTTCGAAGATGCTTGAGGGAGAGCTCGAGCGGCTGCTTAAAATGGAGGAAATCCTGTCAAAGAGGGTTATCGGACAGGACCATGCTATCCGGGCGGTGTCTGATACCATAAGACGCGCCAGGGCTGGATTGCAGGAGCCCACAAGGCCGATAGGGTCATTTTTATTCCTCGGGCCGACCGGGGTCGGCAAGACCGAGCTTGCCCGGGCTCTGGCCGAGTTTCTGTTCAACGACGAAAAGGCCATGGTGCGGATTGATATGTCCGAATACATGGAAAAGCATTCAGTTGCCCGTTTGATAGGCGCGCCTCCGGGCTATGTGGGTTATGAAGAAGGAGGGCAGCTGACTGAAGCCGTGAAGAGGCGTCCTTATTCGCTTATACTGCTTGATGAGGTGGAGAAAGCTCATCCTGACGTCTTTAATATTCTACTGCAGATACTGGATGATGGGCGGCTGACTGACGGCAAGGGCACCACGGTTGATTTCCGCAACACCCTGATCATCATGACTTCGAACCTTGGGAGCCACATTATCAAGGAGCTCAGCCACGATTTTGAAACCATGGAAAGGGAAGTGAGAAAAATTCTCGAAAGCCACTTCAAGCCGGAGTTTCTTAATCGGATAGACGAGGTGGTCATCTTCAAGCCTCTCACCAGGGATATAATCTTCAGGATCGTTGACCTGCAGATCGAACAGTTAAAGAAGAGGCTTCAGGACAGAAAGATCGATCTGGTGCTTACACCCCGAGCGAAAGAAGTTCTGGCTGAAAAAGGCTATGATCCCGTATATGGAGCCAGACCGTTGAAGAGAACAATCCAGAAAGAAATTCAGAACCCGCTGGCCATGAAAATTCTGGCCGGCGATTTTAAAGAGGGAGATATGGTGGAAGTGGATGCGGACAGTCAGGGTACTATAATATTCAGAAAAAAATAGACCCGAGGAGATTACAGCATGAGCAGAGTAATGAAAAAAATTTTCAGCAGCCTTTTTCTGTTTTTATTCATCTCAGGTCTGTGCCTGGCGAACGGCTTAAACCTGAATGGACTTGGCACCCGGGCTGTTTCGCTCGGCGGAGCTTTTATCGGTCTGGCTGACGATTTCAGCCTGGTATACTGGAATCCGGCCGGAGCCGGCTTTTTGAGGCAGCCAATTTTCGGCTCATATTTGACGGACCTTATCCCGACTGCCAGATATCAGGTAGCCATTCCGCCCGATATTTCCATAGAGGCTAAAACAAAGCTCTCTCACTATCTTGGTTTTCTGGCGGCTTACTACCGACCTATTTCGGACAGGTTTACCGCCGGGATAGGAGTTTATACTCCGGCCGGACTCGGAACAAACTGGCAGGGTAAAGATTTTCAGCAGATGACCGCCGGCGTCGCTTATGACTGGACGAGCAAAGTAGGGATGATTTCGATTTCACCTCTGATTTCCTGGAGGCTCAGTGACAGGCTCAGTGTTGGAGCCACCTTTAACCTCAACTATGGAATGTTCAGTCTGAAAAGATGGGCGGGAGAGGCTGATATGGGGGAAGGACCGATGGATCTCGGCCAGTATGACGAAACGCTCCATGGCTGGGGAGTTGGAGTTACACTCGGAGTTCTGGCCAGACCGGCTGAGTGGCTGAGCGCCGGTCTGACGGTAAAAACTCCTTCCACTGTCAAATTTAAAGGATCGGCGGAAATGGTATTCCTTGATTATGCCGGATATCCGGGAAAATCTAACCTCCGGCGTAACATTAGATGGCCCTGGATTATCGGCGCCGGAGCAGCCCTGAGACCGGTCGAAGGTCTGATCCTCACGGCTGACGTTCAGTGGACGGGCTGGTCATCTCTTAAGGAATTGAATACCTCCTATCTTGATCCTTTCTGGGCTCAGATGATGGCCATGAGCGGCTACGACCGTTTAAGGCTCGACTGGAAGAGCAGGTTTCAGGTTCGTTTCGGAGTCGAATACCTCTTAACCCCGGAATTCTCGGTGAGAGCCGGTTATTATTCAGACCCGGCGCCGGCGCCTGATTACACCATGAACGTGCTGCTTCCGAATTTTGATTTTAATTCCTTTAACCTCGGCGCGGGCTATGATTGGAAAGGTCTGGCGATAAGCTGGGGGATTGAATTTCTTACCGGCAAAAAAAGGCATGTCACTTTTGAAGAGCTGGTGCTGAACGGCACGGTGGGGCAGGCCATGCCAGGAATATACCGCATGCACCTCGTTGTGCCCAGCGTTTCTGTTTCGCACCGCTTCTGAAAGTCTGTCCATAAACCAGAACAGATCTGAGGTATCCGCAAAAGTTTAACAGAGTGAAGGGAAAGGGTATTTTTTGAAGGGAAATGGCCAGGGACGGAATCGAACCGCCGACGCAGGGATTTTCAGTCCCTCGCTCTACCGACTGAGCTACCTGGCCATCCAGGCAGTCAATCAAAATCGTCTTATAGTATATTTATCTGGCCACTCAAAGTCAACTGCCTGAATGATCAATTATGACAGGAAATTTATCGAAGAACCGGCCGACCGTTAAGGCTGATTTATGGCAGCCGGTCCGGCTGGAGCCTTTGGTTGAACCCGGCATCTCCGGCCGGTCTTCGTTCAAGCAGTACAGGCCGGCAGTTTTTTACCTCTTTTGAAGTGGTTATAGTTGAAATAATGTTGCCGTTTTGAACAAATTGAAAAGAAAATTACCCTGTGTTATTCTTAAAAAGATGACCAGGATGACCGGAAGCAAAAAAGAAGAAAAAATAAAAGAAAAACTGCTTGAGAACAACGAGCTTTTCCGGAAGATTTATCAGGAACATCAGGCGTGCGAACGAAAATTAGATGAGCTGCGGTCGAAATCTTTCCTGAGTGAAGAAGAGAAGCTGCAGGAAAAAATGCTGAAGAAGAAAAAACTCAAGCTCAAAGATGAAATGTACCGGATGATTATCGAGTTTGGCCGTAAGGCGGAAACCGATGAGTAAAAAAGGCCGTTCGCCGCTCCGGGTGGCTTTAATCGGCACCGATTCCCTCAGAGCCCGGGAGATTAAGGAGCTGCTGAGCACGGGGAAACTGCCGATTAAAACCATAGAATTCTACGATCCCGGAGTGGAGGAAGAATACAGCAAGCTGACCGATTTCGGAGACGAGCCGAAAGTTATTCATCATCCTTACCCGGAGCTGCTTGAGGGTCTGGACCTGGTCTTTCTGGCAGCTGATCGGGAGACTAACAGGAAGTTTGGCTGGCTCGCCCGGGAAAAGGGCTACCGGGCTATCGACCTGGAGGAAAGCTTTGCCGATCAGGAAGATGTGCCGGTGGTGGTGGCCGGGATTAACGATCATCTGCTGGAAAATCCCGGGGTCTTCCTGGTTTCCAATCCTCATCCGGTCTCCATAATTCTGAGCCATGTTCTGTCTGCCGTCAGCTCCAGCTTCAGGCTGAAAAAAGCCCTGTCTGTGGTCCTCCAGCCGGTCTCGGCCTATTCTGACGAAGGTATTGAGGAGCTGGCTGACCAGAGTTTTGCTCTTCTCTCCAGCTCAAGCTCCAGCCAGAAGGTGTTTGGAGATCAGGTGGCTTTCAATTTTCTGCCGGAGGTGGAAAAAGCTGACCCGGACGGTTTTTCCAGCCGCGAAAAACAGATTATTCAGGAAGTCAGGAAGGTGCTGGGTCCGCAGGTTCCGCTGAGTCTTAACCTGATCCAGGCACCGGTTTTTCATGTTTATTCGCTGGCCGTTTTTCTGGAACTCGAGGATGAAGTTAAATTGCCGCAGCTGGAAAATACATTCAGAGAGCGACCGATTTTTCAGGTTCAACCTGCCGGTTCCGAGCAGGTGACCAATCTTCGCGTCGCCGGAAAGGAAAAAATATTCATCGGGCATCTTAGAAAAGATCCTTTTCTGAAGGGCGGCTACTGGGTGTGGGTGGCGGCTGACAACCTGACCGTCGGTTCTTCGCTTAATGCCCTGGGAATTGCCCGGAAAATGTTCCAGCTCGACTGAAATCACCTGCAGGAGAATCTCTTATGATACGGAGCATGACTGGATTTGCCGAGAGAAGTTTCAACGGTCCCGGCATCAAACTTAAGATTTTCATCAAGACGCTCAACCATCGTTTTTTTGACTGGGTTTATAAGGGAGTGGCTCTGGGACAGCTGGAAAACGACCTGCGGCTTGCCTGTCAGAAGAAAATTTCCCGCGGCCGGGTGGAGGTGGTGCTGGAAATCGATTATCTCTTGCCCGAAAGCTGGAATTTTTCGGTTAACCGACCCCTGCTGGAGAAGATTGTTACTGAAATGAAAAAACTCTCCCGGAGCACCGGCCTTCCTTTCTCGCTCGCCCTTGATCAGTTGCTGCGGGTGCCTCAGCTCATCAGCATCAATCAGAAGGAGCTGGGCCGACAGGAAAAGCATTTTATCCTTCAGGCCTTTGAAAGAACGCTTGAGGATATCGTCAGACAGAGGGAGAGAGAGGGGCGGGTGATCGTCAAACAGCTTGCTCAGCATCTCTCCCGGATAAAAAAATCCCTTCAGGAAATAGAAAGAATTTATGGCGAGCAACCGGAACAGCTGAAAGAAAAGCTCACCAGAAAGCTTAAAGAATTAAACCATTCCAATCTGTCTGAAGAAAGGCTTTCGGAAGAAGTGGCTTTTCTGATGCAAAAATTTGACCTGGCTGAGGAAATAACGCGGCTTAAAAGCCATCTTGAAACCTTCTGTCAGCTGATAAGACCAGAGGTGAATGAACCTGTCGGGAAAAACCTTGATTTTCTGGCACAGGAGCTTTCCCGGGAAATTAACACCTTGAACTCAAAGGCCCAGGACCTTGGCATCATCAACCACTGCCTTAAAATAAAGAATGAAATAGAGAGCATCAGGCAGCAGGTTCAGAATCTCGAATGAGGCTGCCATAAATTATAAAATCTGATAAAATTTTACGAGGAAGGGAGGCAGGCGGGATGATATATGTGATTTCCGGACCTTCAGGTTGTGGGAAATCCACTCTCATCAGAGAACTGCTTTCTCTTCTGCCTGGCATTCAGTTTTCTGTTTCTCACACTACCAGACCAAAACGGGCGGGCGAAGTTGAGGGTCGCGATTATTATTTCGTGACCAGAGAAGAATTTCAAAGGATGGTCGACAGTCAGTCCTTCCTCGAATGGGCTGAAGTTCACGGACATCTCTACGGGACATCCCGCGATGAGATTTCTAAGAAAAGTCGTCAGGGTGACCTCGTGCTGGATATCGATGTTCAGGGTGCCAGACAGTTAAGAAAAAAACTGCCTCAGGCCAGATTTGTTTTTGTCGTGCCACCCTCTTATCCGGAGCTGGAGAAAAGGCTCAGACAGAGAAAGACAGACTCTCCGGAAACTATAGCGCTGAGGTTGAAAAACGCCCGCCGGGAAATTGAGGAAGCCAGAAATTTTGATTACCTGGTGATAAACGGGGTGCTGACCCAGGCGGTGGAAGAGTTGAAGGCTATCGTCCTGGCCCACCGTTGCCTTTTTGAACAGAGACAGAAGGTGTTCAAAGAAATACTCTGGAGTTTTAAATCCTGGCCGTAATCCGGCTGAAAGGCGTTAGAATGAAAAAGATAGCTCTGGGTGTTTGTTCTTCCATCAGCATTTATAAAGCCTGTGAGATCATCCGAGTTTTTCAGTCAGAAGGTCTGGGCGTGCGGGTCATCATGACGGAAAAAGCCACCCGTTTCATCCAGCCTTACCTGTTCACTTCGCTAACGGGTGAGAGGACCATAGTGGAACTTTTTGATGACGGGCAGAGGCCGATTGAACATATTTCGCTGGTGGACGAGATATCCCTGCTTTTGATAGCTCCGGCCACCGCCAGCATCATTGCGAAGATGGCCAGCGGCCTGGCAGATGATTTTCTGTCAACCTTTTATCTGGCAGTAAAATGTCCGGTGCTGGTGGCTCCGGCCATGAATGAGGCGATGTATTTGCATCCTCAGACCCAGGAAAACATCAAAAAGCTGAAAGCTCTCGGAGTGAACTTTGTCGAGCCTGAGAGCGGCTACTTAGCCTGCGGCAAACAGGGTCCTGGCCGTCTGGCTTCCCCCAGGACGATTGTCGACCACGGCCTCCGGCTGATAAGGAGCAGGGAAGCTTTTCGCGGCAAAGTTGTGCTGGTAACAGCCGGTCCTACCAGGGAATTCCTCGACCCGGTGCGGTTTCTCTCGAATCCTTCGAGCGGTAAGATGGGATATGAGCTGGCCAGAGAAGCTTTCCAGCTGGGCGCCGAGGTTATTCTGGTTTCCGGTCCGACCTCTCTTGAACCACCTGCTGGAGTTTACCTGGAAAAAGTGACCACGGCCGAGGAGATGAAACAGGCGGTGTTGAAGCACTATCCCCGGGCGGATGTGGTGTTGATGGCCGCAGCCGTGGCTGATTTCCGTTTTAGCGGTAACTTTCGGGAAAAACTCAGAAAACAGGATATCAAAGCCGTGCTGGAAGTTGAACCCACCCCTGACATACTCGAAGAGCTCGGAAGACGGAAGGAACATCAGCTGCTGGTGGGATTTGCGGCTGAGACCGGCAAGCTGTTGGAGAAAGCTGCCGAAAAAATGACCCGCAAGGGCGTCGATCTGATGGTGGCCAACGATGTCTCCGGCTCAGAAACAGGCTTTGCCAGCGATGACAATGAAGTCCTGCTGATCTGGCCGGACGGTCGCAGCCGGAAGATTCCCAGGATGAGCAAAAGGAAAATCAGTCAGGAAATCATGAATGAAGTTGAGGTTTTGTTGAATGAACGGCGAAGACAGGTTTGAAGACATCGAAAAGATAAGAGAGCGGCTGGAATTTTTCCGTGACCTCGGAGTTGAATTCTTGATATTTTCCGGAGAGCCGGTCCGAAAGCAGGAAGAAATGAAGAAAGATACTCCTCTTTTGATTTCACCGGGTTTGAATCAGAGTCAGGAGGCCGATCTTCAGGCGGAATGGGACAGGCTTATCAGAAAAATACTTACCTGTCAGGCCTGCCCTCTTTACAGGGGAAGAACCCAGGCCGTTCCCGGTGAGGGTAACCGTCAGGCGAGGTTGATGTTTGTCGGAGAAGCCCCCGGTCGGGATGAAGACCTTCAGGGAAGGCCGTTTGTCGGCCGGGCCGGCCAGCTGCTGACGAAAATTATTCAGGCGATGGGTTTCAGCCGGGAAGAAGTCTATATTGCGAACGTGATTAAATGCCGGCCCCCTGAAAATCGCACGCCCAAGCCCGAGGAAGTGAAAGCCTGTTCTCCCTTTCTTCTCCGGCAGATTGAGCTGGTCAAACCCAGGGTGATAGTGGCTCTGGGCAAGGTGGCCGTGGATTTTCTTCTTCCAGGTGCCAGGAGCATGTCTGAGGTCAGGGGGAAGTTTGGCCAGTTTCAGGGAATTCCGGTTATGCCCACCTTCCATCCCTCTTATCTGGTGAGAAACGAGGGCAATAAAGAAATCAAGAGAATGGTCTGGGAAGACATGAAGAAAGTTCTCCAGCTGTTAAAATCCTGATGTCCATCTACTGTGAAGTTATTTTTCCCCTCCCGGTTTTTCAAACTTTTCTCTATCGTTTGCCGGAGCATCTGGAGCAGATGGTAAAAGTCGGCTCCCGCGTGCTGGCGCCCCTGGGGCCGAGAAAGCGTGTCGGATATGTGGTTGAAATTAAACGGCTCGAGCGAGAACCTGACTTTGAGGTCAAGGAGATCGCCGGCTGTGAAGAATTAGTCCTGCCGGAAAAATTGATGAAACTGGCCAGCGAGCTCTCCAGAAGATCACTTTCCGCCCCCGGTTTGTTTCTGGAGATGGCCGAGCCTCGGGACGTCAGACAGAAAGTCCGGATGAAGCTGGCCATCACCGAGAAGGGGATGGCTGAGCTGGATTCAGGCAGGATAAAAGGCCGCCGCCGGCAGATTCTAACCCTGCTGAAAGACCGAGATTTGAGCCCGCTGTACATAAGGAGAGTGCTAAAAATAAAGGAAATCAGCCCGCTGGTTAAAGAGCTTGCAGGAGAAGGTCTGATAGTTGTAAAGGAAAAAAAGATTAGGAAAAAGCAGCAAACCTCAGCCTTAAAGCCTCATTTCCAGCAGCTTGCGCTACCTGTCTGGCCCGAGGGGATGCCTGAACCGGCGAAAAAAATTATCGAAGCTCTGGAGAAACGAAGTGGAGGAAGCTTCCTTCTGACCGGAGAATTCGAAAGAAGGCTGGAGTTTCTTAAACTCGTGGTGGAATTTAACAGCAGCAATATTGGCTTTACCCTGGTGCTGGTGCCCGAGATTCAGCGGCTGGAAAGGTTCCAGAGGTTTCAGAAAAGTTTTCCCGGGCCAGCGGTGGTCTGGCACAGTCAGCTTACCGGAAAACAGAAAAGCGAAGCCTGGAGCCGGCTCAGTACCGGGCAGGTCCGGATAATTCTGGGCACCAGGGCTGCTCTGTTTCTCCCGGTTGAACCTTTATCTCTGATCATAATAGATGAAGAGCAGGATGAGAATTATTACCAGACAGAAGGACCTCCCTTTGATGTCAGGGAGGCGGCTTCTCTCAGAGCCCGGCTGGAAAATGGCCTGGTCATCCACATGTCTGATTGTCCCCGGGTGAGCACGTACTTTCATCATCAGCAGAAAGCTGCCGTGATTGACCTGGGTAAAGAAGAAATAAAGTACACCGTGGAATTCCATCAGCAGGAGGCGGTCAAATTGTTGAAGGGAAATTTCGGACAGGAAGTGGCCAGGAAGCTGGAAGAAGGAGAAAAGGTGTTCTTTCTAGTGAATCGCAAAGGATATGCCGGCTATGTTTATTGTCCCGGCTGCGGTTTTGTGGCTCGCTGTGAGAAATGCCGGATTCCTCTTAAGCTTGACATGAATGAGGGTGAACTGATTTGCGATTATTGCGGGATGAAAAATCCTCTTCCAGATAGCTGCCCGGTCTGTCAGCAAAAATTGCGCCCTGGCAGAGGAAAGGGCAGCCAGTTTCTGAAGGAACAGCTGGAGCGCCTGTTCCCGGGAAAAACGGTTGAGTTGCTGGAAGAAGGAGCTGGAGAAAGAGACTGCCGAAAGGCTCTGAAAAGAATAATGTCAGGCAGAAGTTCTCTGGTGGTTGGAACTGATTATGCTCTCAGCCGTCTTCCTGAAAAGAGTTTCTCCTGGCTGGTTCTTCTCAGCCCTGAGTTTACTCTCAACCTGCCTGATTTTCAGGCGGGAGAAAAGACATTCTCGAGAATCTCAAGGGCCAGAGAGCTTCTTAAAAGCGAAGAAAAATCCAGGCTGGTGGTCCTGACCTCAGGACCTCCGCCCGAAATGCTCACTCTGGCGGTTTATGGAGATTATGAAAATTTTTATCGGCGGGAAATTGACTACCGTCAGCTCTTAAACTATCCGCCCTTCAGCAGCCTCCTGGAGATAGGCATCGAGGGAAGATCTCTCCGCAGTTCAGGCCGGGGGTCAAGGCTTCTTCTTGAGAGCCTGCAGGCTGATTTTCCGGCGCTCGAGCTTATCGGACCGAAACTGACCAGAAAAAAGTGGAAAAAGGGACAGCGTGAAGTGAAGCTGCTTATAAGGTTACCGGCCACAGAAACAGAACGACTTCTCTCTTATTTGATAGAATTTCGTCAGAAAAGACCGCCTATTAGATTAAGGGCAAGAATTTTTGACTGAATTAAGGACTTCTTTTTTTTTCTTCAGAAAAAGCCTGATTTAATTCTGTTACTCGTCCCGGAAATCGGCAAAACGGACGGTTATTTCCCCCTTCTGGGTGACCTTTCTGTTTCTCAGGTCGTGTCCTATCAATTCAATTGTCGCTTTGCACTCAAGAACGTTATTTGTTCCGACCAGACCACTCAGGGGAGGCTGAGTTTTGGCGATGTCACGAACTATCATCAGCGGGATGCTGACGCTGGAACCTACCTGGACAAGGGTTGATAGATATCCTTCAAAGTGATAGGGCACATCTGTCCCTTCTCCTGTAGCTCCATCGCTTCTGGTGTAGGTAACCGTATAGTTTGTGACCATTATGTCGCTGTATTGAGAAACGCCCATCACCGGATTCGGGTCTTTGGTGGTGGCTCTCAGAGTAATAGTGACAAAATCAGAGTAAACAATTCCGTTTCTCAGGACATCAGAATAGACCACGGTCGAGTCATTTCCCTGGTCATCTTTGCCGACGATGTTCTCTATAATCAACATACTTGCGGATTTTGAGTCTTTTTCGACCGGATTGCAGGAGAATAACATCAAACCGAGGGAAATTATCGCTATTATCTTAAAACCGGAAGTAATTTTCTTCATGGTTTTCTTCTCCTATTTGTTTATTTGATAATCCTTGGCGTGATAAATATAAGCAGTTCCCTGTTCTGTTTTGTTCTGGCAAAGGAGCGGAAAAGACCGCCAAGCACAGGGATGCTGTGGAGATAGGGAACTCTTTCTCTGGTTATGGAGTCCTCTGTCCGGTAGATTCCGCCGATAACCGTCGTTCCACCGTCAGGAACCATGACCGTGGTTTTGGCGCTCTGGGTGGTGATCGGCGGAATGCCGTTGACCAGGTTGGCGAAATCAGCCGCGTTATTCTGGATTTCTATGCTCATTATTATCGTGCCTTCGGCTGTGATCTGGGGCGTGGCTCGAAGTTCCAGAGCTGCGTTCACGTATCTCGTCGTGACGGTGAAATTGGCCACCGTTTGAACAGGGATCTGACGGCCCTGAACGATTTCAGCCGGCTGGTTGTTCTGGGTGGTTACTTTGGGTGAAGATATGATGCGGCCCTGACCGCTGGTTTCCAGAGCGGAGAGAGCCACGTCCAGTCTGAAGGTATCCATTATGTTGGCAAAGGAGAAACCAACCGCGGTGTTAAAAGCCGGCGCGGGCAGGTTGATGGCATAGCCACCCAGCGGTCCGCCAATGCCTTTAGTCACAATTCCCTGAGGAATCATCGCTCCGTCAGCCAGTATCTTGTTGGGGAAAGAAATGGCTGTCTGATTTCCGTAGAACGGGTCGATAACTCCTTTATAGCCCCACTGAATGCCGAGATTTCTGATAAAGGTGGAGGTGGCTTCAACAATTCTGGCCTCGATGGAAACCTGCGGGGTGGGAGTGTCGAGAACGCTGATCAATCTTTCGATAAGTTCCATGCGGTCGCGGACCTCGCTGATGATCAGGGTGTTGGTTCTTTCATCTATGACGATTTCGCCGCTCTTGGATAACCGGCTCTTCAGGAGTGCCTGGACGTCTCTGGCTTTGGAGTAAGAAAGAGTTATGGTTTTAACCTGGATGGGTCCTGCCAGTTCCTTGCTTTCTTTAACTCTTCTCAGCTCTTCGTCTTCCCTGGCCAGGGTGGACATCGGGGCTATTCTCAGAACGTTGCCTTCAATAACCTTGCCCATCCGGTTCTGGCGAAGGACGATTTCCAGCGCCTGATCCCAGGGCACCTGCTGCAGATTGCAGGTTACCGTGCCCCTGACTTCAGGGTCGAAAATCACGTTCAACCCGGCAAAATCTGCCAGGAAGAGCACCACGTCTCTGAGGTCAGCATCCTTGAACTTCAGGCTGATCAACTCTCCTGAATATTTATCTTCGACTGTCTGTATTACCCTGGGTTTGAACTGATCTTTTTCCTGAGCTGCCGGTTTGGTGACTTTTGGTTCAGGTTCAGCTTTAGATTCGACCGGTTCAGTGACCGTTCTGACCGGCGCCGGTTCCGGTCTGGTTTCTTTTTTCTCTGGAGCGGATGGTTGAGGAGCGGCAGCCGGAATGGCCGCAGAGAGAGTTGCTTTTGGCGGTTCTGGCTTCCTTATTTCTTCATTCTTTTGAGCGAGAGCTATTCCCTCCCGGTCATAAAAGGAGATCTGCAGTCCCCGGCCGGTCATATCGAGCGAATACTGCCCGGCTTCTTTCAGGTCAAACACCAGCCTGGTGATCGGGCAGGGATCACCGCTCTTAAATTGTGCTACCCTCACTCTTTCCACATTTGCCCGGCCGACCTGATAGGACTGACCGGGTCTGGAAAGGGTGGTGTTGAGCAGGTCAACCACCAGACGGCTGGGATTTTCCAGAGCAAAGGTCTGTATCAGCGGCTGACCGGTAAGCCCGACCAGGAAAGTAATTCTGTCCGTTTCGTTCTTCACGTTCAGGTCGGAGAAACTTATCTGGTTGTCCGGGCGGATGAGAGAGACCATCGCCTGGTCAATCTGGTAAGAAGAAGCTCTGAGAAATTCCGTGAGTTCGATCGCTGCCTGGCCGTTTTCAAACAGCAGACGGAAAGGAACTTTTTCTTTGAGTGTTATCAGTATCCTCAGGTTTTCGCCGGCGGGCTGGAGCTGAATGCTGCTGACCAGTCTGCTGGAAGGTTCCAGCGTGGCCGGGATTTCCACCGGTCTGGTACCGAGGAGCTCAACCGAAAGGACAGGCGGAGTTTCAGACAGATAGTTGAGATTTATGATCTGCACAGGGCTATCAGTCTTCAGAAGAATTCTGGTAGAGAGCAGACCTGGCTTAACTTCAATTTTGCTGAGTTCTGCAGCCTGTACGGTTAAAGCTGTAATCAGTATTAAATTTATTGCCGTCAGAAATAGCCGACAAACATTCCTTTTCATGTTAACGCTCCTCCGGATTAATTTCTTTAACAACATCCCTGGGCCTCATAAGGGGTATTCCCCTCTCATGAGTCTTGCGGAAAATTACTTTTGAGTCGTCGATTGACAGGATATAGCCATCTGCCAGTCGATCTCCGACTTTCAAGAAATAAGGGAATTCCTGAGGTCCAGAAATTATGGCCACATATCCTTTCGGGGTTTTGACAATCCCCACCAGCTTGGAGTTATCGATGGTCAGCTGGCCTTCACCCACTGCAGCCTTGCCGCTTCCCGAACCCCTGCCTATAAGGTCGAAAAAGGGATCCCTTCTTCCGCCAGGGTCATAGGAAGCTTTCTGGGGAAGATTACTCAAAGCCTGCTGGGGGGAGATGATCGTTTCCTGCTGGCTGCCCTGCTGCACTTCCTGGCCATAGGCGGCAGCCGTCAGCCAGGCAGAAAGCCCTGTCACCAGCAAAACCGTTAAAAATATGATTGTCTTTCTCATGTTATTTCCCCTGCGGTTGTGTTCTGGCTGCGGTTTTCGTCTGCGTCGGTTGCTCTTCCAGAAAATAGTAGGTGGTGGTAATGAATTTTGCTCCGATCGTCAGGTTTTCGGTCTGGTTGCTGAGAGCCTTAATCTGGAAATTATTGACGTTGAATAGTCTGGCAAAATTGCTCAGCTTGTCGAAAAAGATTCCAAGGTTGTGATAGGTTCCTGAGATTTCAATATCAATTGGCCATTCGGCATAAAAATCTTTTTTGACTTCACCTTTTGGCTGAAATCTTAAAACGTTCAGCCTGGAATCATAGGCCAGCTGCTGAATTCTTCTCAGAATCTCAGCAATTTCTTTCTGCTGGGGAATAATCTGCTCCAGGTCTTTCAGGGTGGCGGTCAGGACCACCAGTTCCGCCTCAATCTTATCCAGTTCTTTTTTCTTTTCCTTCAGCACCTGGACTTCTTTTTCCAGTTTTTCCCTCTGCTGCCGGAGATCCTGCAGCTCTTCGTTTCTGGGCTTAAAATAGAAAAAGAAAACCAGGGCGAAGATAACCACCGCCAGTATTAAATACCCATACCATGGCCAGTTTCTCATGGCAATCTCCTTATTGGCTTCTGAGCGGCGGGTTTGGCCGGCGCCGGTTGTTCAGCCTGGGGCTTTTTCACCGGGACAGTAAGGTCAAATTCGAGAAAGGTGACGTTTCCCTGGCTTTTCTGGGCGGAAATGATAAGGTCAACCCGCCCGAAGGTTTCGCTGCGCTCCAGGTTGGTTATGAAATCGGCGATTAAATTGTTGGAGATGGCGTTACCTTTGATCTTCAGCGTCTGACCGTCAAAGCTGGCCTCTTTCAGCCAGACATAGTCAGGGATCCGCCGGTTGATCTCCGACATGATCCTCACCGCAATATCCTGATTGGCTTTCAGCTGCCTGATAAGGTTGATCTTCATTTCCAGGTTGGCTTTCTGAAGTTTGACTTCTTCCAGCTTGGCTATCACATACTGAAGCTGGTTCTTTTCCTGCTGAGCCTGGGCGATTAATTCACGTTCTTTCTGCATCTGCCAGTGTTGATAAAAATAGTAGCCGGCCAGGCTGACAAGGAGAAACAGGAAGATGATGGTTCCTACGTTGGCTTTTTTCTTTTCCTTGACTACCCTGGGTAAACCTGGTTTTACAGGTTCCCTTGCTTCCTTGGCTTCCGGTTTTAATAAATTAATCCTGATCATGGCTTATTTCTCTGCCTTTCGCATTGAAAGTCCAACGGCCACCCCGAAAACAGGGGCCATTTCATTAAAATAAATGGATTCAAATTTCTTCTGGTCGTATTTGATGTTCCGGAAGGGATTCAACAGCTCGGTCTTGATTCTGAACTTAAGCTCAAAGGCGCTGACCATGTTCGGGATAAGAGCCAGGCCGCCGCTGAGGAAGATCTGTTCAATCCGGCGCTCCCTCTTTTCACCGGCCTCGTAAAATGAGAAAGTTTTTTCCATTTCATCCAGCAGGTCTCTGATGTACATGGTCAGAACGGAAGCAAACTGGTCAGCGTTGATGTTTTTGCCCGGGATACCTTTAAGGGCCGCCTCCGCTTCTTCGAAGGAAACGTTGAGTTCCTTGCGAATGTTTTCGGTGAAGAAATAACCGCCGAGGGCCAGGTCGCGGAACAGCTGGGGCACTCCGCGCTCGACGATGCCAACGTTGGTGATGTTGGCTCCCATATTGACCAGAGCCACCGTCTTTTCCTTGAAGATTTCCGGGTAGTTAATCTCAAAAGCGTTAATCAGGGAGAAGATGTCCACTTCGATGGCCACCAGATTCTTTCTGGCCATGCTCACCGCGTTGCTGTAATTTGCAATTTTATCTTTCTTCGCGGCCACCAGCAGGATGTCGACCATACCCTCGGCGCTTCGCGGGGACCTGATCACATGGTAATCAACGTTGGTTTCCTCGTAATTGTAAGGGATGTTATGCTTGGCTTCCCAGATGATCGACTCGGCCAGTTCCTGTTCGTCCATGGCCGGCAGAGCGATCTTTTTGATGATGACCGAGTTTCCGGAGATGGCAATGGCTACATCCCGGCTGGAAATTTTGGCGTTTTCGAACAGCAATTTAATCGTTTCGTTGACCGCAGTGGAATCGATGATGGTGCCTTCGACGATAGCGTCATGGGGAAGGGGTTCGTAGCCGATTTTCTGAACCTCGTACCTGGTGGTATCTCCTTTCTCCTTGATTTTTAACTCGACAGCCTTGATGGAATAAGACCCGATGTCAAGCCCGACAATGCCTTTTTCTTTTGATAAACCGAACATTTTTACCGCCTTTATTTATTAAAATTCATTTTATTTTTGAGCTTGTCTTTCAGTGCTTCTTCCACCACCGGCGGAACCAGGTCTTTTACGCAGCCGCCGAGCTGGAAGACTTCCTTCACCAGATTCGAGCTGAGGAATGAATATTTCAGGCTGGGCATCATAAACAGGGTTTCTATCTCGCTGGCCAGTTTTCTGTTCATCAAAGCCATCTGGAATTCGTATTCAAAATCGGAAATAGCTCTAAGTCCTCTGATGACCACGTTGGCCTGGTTCTGGCGGGCAAAGTCAACCAGCAGGCCGCTGAAGGTTTTTACCTCCACTCTCTCGTCTCCTTCAAATGTCTTTCTGATCAATTCCACTCTTTCCTCAGCGGTAAACAGAGGGATTTTTTTCGGGTTATCCAGAACCCCTACAATAATTTTGTCGAAAATCTTCTTCCCCCTTTGAATAATATCAACATGTCCATTGGTAATCGGGTCGAAAGATCCAGGATAGATTGCCTTCTTTCCACCGGGGAATTCAGTTCCTTCCATCTTTGTCTATCAATTATCAAAAATATTTATTCTTGTCAAATAATTTTTTCTTTCAGGCACAGACATAGTATCCAGGGTAAGGGTAGTATATGGACAAGGCGTGGTGGTCGGCCGGCAGTTGGGGTAGGAGTTGAAGAAGCAAAGGGATTTATCAGGCTGGCACTTGAAAAAGCAGGGCTTCCTCCGGTAAAAGTTTTGTTAAAACTTTTAACTGAAAGGAGGAAGCCCGAAGCCCAATGACGAGATATATATACCCCAGATACCATGA
>JBASPX010000004.1:0-12638 GCA_049659625.1 Candidatus Saccharicenans sp.
GGAAATGGCCCTGGGCCGAAAAATTCCGGCTGGTGTGGCATTATGTCGCCTTTGACCTGGAAATAATTTCCGTTCGGAGTGCCGAAGACCTGGAGGAATTGAAAAGAAGGATAATTGAAGTGATTGACCAGATAGAGTCTGCCTGGGAAACCGGAAATTTTCCGCCGCGAGAGAGTGAGCTCTGTCACTGGTGCTCATTCCAGGAATACTGCCCACTGAAAAAACACCAGGTCAGGCTGGAGGAGCTGCCGGTAAACGAATATCTTAATGAAGAGGGGGTGGTCCTGGTCAATAAATACATTGAATATGCGAACCGTAAAAAAGAGATTGAAAGCGAGCTGGAAAAACTGAAAGAAGCGATTATAGCCTATGCCGAGAAGAATGGGGTTTCAAGGGTTTACGGTAGCGATTTTTACCTGACCTTAAAAAAGCAGGAAAGGTTCCAGTTTCCCGGTGCGGGCGAGAAAGAAAGGCTCATTCTGGAAAATATCATCAAAGAGGCCGGGCTCTGGGAAAGATTTTCAGCCCTTGACCGCTACGCACTCGAAAAAGCTCTGAGGAGCGGCCAGGTGGCCCCGGATCTCAGAGAAAAGCTCCTCGCCTTTGTTAGAAAAGAAACGCAAACTTTCTTATACCCGGGAAAAATCGAGAAATCTTCTGATTAATTTTTGACTCCCTTAAGGGAACACCGAAAATACGCAAATTCAGATTTGAGCCTTTTTTCCGCAGCAAAAATCGGATTTCAGGCGAGCGGGATTCTTGAAGGCCGGGCCAGGATTCAACCCATAAATTACAATCCCGGCCTTCAGAAAATTTTTTTGAAAACTGGGGCTGTCGACTCCTGGACGGATAAAATTTTTGCCTGAAGATTCACTCTGACTGGCTGTTTTTATCAGTAAAGATAAGCGAGAGCAGGTCGCGAGGAGTTTTCAGCAGGACCTGAGCTCCGCTTTCCAGAAGTTCCTCCCGCGAGCGAAACCCCCAGAGAGCTCCGGCCGCCAGCACGCCCGCGGCCCGGGCGGTTTCCATGTCGACCGAGGTATCGCCGACGTAAACCACATCTTCCGGCTGAAGACCCAGCTTTTCTAAGACCACTCTCAGCGGCTCCGGGTCTGGTTTTACCGGAAGCCCGGGCTGCGCTCCCAGGATGACATCAAACTTCACCGGCAGGAGTTCCGAAGTCATGCGCGTGGTGAACTCGTGAGATTTATTCGAGAGAACCGCCAGTTTCACCCCGGCCTTTTTCAGCGCCTGCAGGACTTCCGGGATTTCCGGGTAGGGCCTGGAATTTTCTCTGTAAGTTCTGGCGTATTCCTGACGGTATTCCCTGATTATTTCCTGTATCGCCTCCTGATTATCAGCGATTTCCGGAACCGCCCTTTTGATCAGAACCTCCATTCCGTCTCCGACCATAAGCTTGCAATCCTCTTCCGAATACTGGGGAAAACCGTGGCGGGCCAGGACCAGATTTAGAGTTCTGGTGATATCCTCAATGGTGTCGAGAAGAGTTCCGTCTAAATCGAAAATAACACCCTTGAATTTCATGAGCAGTAATTTTAATGTCCACGAATCGATTCGTCAACGTCATCAGGCGTTATTTATCTTCGACCACTTCGAGTTCAAGGATCCGGTCGAGGCGAAAACAGCGTTCATCCTTCCTCAGAAAGCAGTAACCCACCAGAGCTTCGAAACTTTTCCCCCGGTATTCTGTCATCCTGATGGCCAGCGGCCGCACCCGGCGGCGGCTGCGGGTGTCGTCGGGTTTGAGGTAGGTGATTTCGAGAAGCCTGTTCTTCTTTATCGCCTGTTTGATTTTTTCCTTTTTAAGTTCCAGCGGCAGCTTCTGGCCGGCCTGGCGGTATTGAAACTGAGTGAGAAAGCGGACGACCCGGTAGTCCATCAGGATGTGGCTTTTTTTGATGGGCTTTTTGAGCACGAGTCCCTGGAAGCTGGTGCAGCGACTGAGGGCCACGTAGACCTGGCCGTGGGCAAAAGCTCCGCGACCGATGTCCACCACCACCCTTTCGAAAGTTTTTCCCTGACTCTTGTGAATGGTAACAGCCCAGGCCAGCCGCAGCGGATACTGGGTGAAAGTGCCAACCACCCGGCTGACAACCTTTTCCCGCTGGCGGTCGTATTCGAATTCGAAGATTTCCCAGCGATGGGGGAGGACATCAACCAGCGTCTCGTCCTGAAGTCTGACCATGATGACATCAGGCTGTTCATCCACCTCAATGATCTCTTCCACCCGGCCGAGACTGCCGTTGACCCATCGTCCATAAGGGTCGTTGGTCAGGAGCATCACCTGAGCTCCTTCCTTGAGGGAGAGTGTTCTGGCAGCTGGCAGACTGTCCGGGTCAAATTGACCGCTGATCAGACCCTGGTAGCGACGAACCTCTCCTGGAAGGGCTGCCAGTTTTTCTTCGTTCAGCCGGTCGGCGGCTTCGTTGGTGCTCGTCAGCGTGATGTAAAGTTCGTCTTCTGGCGGGATGAATTCGGGCTGATAGCGGGAGTTTAATCTCTCCAGCTGTTCTTCGGTTATGGAGCGATTGCGGATGGCGTTAAGCAACTCCAGGAAAGAGGCTTCTTTCTGTCTGAAGACTTTATCCAGCTCGACGAATTCCAGCTCGAAAGCCGGGTGGTTGAAAGCCCGGGCGGAGAAAAAATAGGGAGAGTCGTAATGAAGGCTGAAGACTTCTTTTTCTCCGGAGGTGACCACCGGTGGCAGCTGGTAGAGGTCTCCGATGAGGATCATCTGGGTGCCGCCGAAGGGCAGGTCCGGAAAATCCCGGTTGATCCTCAGCGCCAGGTCGACGCAATCGAGCAGGTCGGCTCTGACCATCGAAATTTCGTCTATGATTACCGCATCGAGGTTTTTGACCAGCTCCCTCCTGGAAGGGAAAAGTTTTTTCACCCGGTCGGGAGTTATGTCCGGACGAAAAGCGAAGAACGAGTGTATGGTCTGACCTCCCACGTTAAGCGCAGAAACTCCGGTCGGAGCCAGAACCACCACCTTTTTCTTTGTGTTACGGCGGAAATAGTCGAGCAGAGTGGATTTTCCGGTCCCGGCCCGGCCGGTGATAAAAACCGACCGGTCGGTGTGCTCCAGAAGGTCGAGCGTCCGGCTGAATTCCCGGGTGAGTTCGAGACCGGGCCTGTCGGAGATTCCGTCTGATTTTTTTCCGCCTTTCATGTCATCAATTTACTTTTACCATAAAAATTATCTGCGGGGCAGAGGAAAATACCATTACCATTAAATGACCTGATTTATAAGAAAATTTTCTCAGCCGGGATTTTCAGGCGGGCGAGGTTTGTATTTTGGGGTGTTTTCGTCTATACTGAAACCAGAGTTCATTTTAAGGAGAAAATTAATGAATTTAGAGCTGACCAGGGAACAGTATGAAAAGTTGCTGGAGCTGGTTTATCTTGGAAACTGGATGGTCAACGCTTACCGGACGGACGATTATCTCGAAGAATATTCCGAGCTGGTATCCTATATATTTTCCAGGGCGGAAGAAGCCGGTCTTCCGGGCAAAGCGGTCAAGGATGAGATGGAGAATAAATACCTGCCGTCCTATGAATTTGAAGAAAGCCTCCAGGATTTTATCAGCGAGTATGACGGCTTCTGCTTCTGGGAAGAATTGCTCAACCGCCTGGCCGAGAGAGACGCTTTGAAAGAATTCGGCTCAACGCCTCTCGACAAGATTGACCTGGAAGAGTTTCTGAACAAAAAATCCTTCTATCTGCGTCGCTACGAACAGGAGCTCGAGGAAAACGGACTTCAAAATTTTCAGATAGTCAAAGGCTCCTGAAGCTATTTCTGCACGGCATCCTTCAGGCAGCGGAAGCCCACGGTGGCGTTCCGGTCAAGCCCCGGCGAAATCAGAAGAAGAGTTTGCTGGCGATTGACGGGTAGAGGACCGCTTTTCGGGTACCAGATGCTGGCTTCAGGCGAATAATAACTTCCTCCTTTTATCATCACATAGGTGTAAACTCCGTTATCGTAGACGTCAGCCGTCAGCTGCCAGACGTTACCAACCAGGTCTTCCACCCCGAAAGGGCTGGCTCCGGCAGGGTGGGCGTTTACCGGTGTGGTGCTGCTGCTCTTGAAATTGCAGCGCGAGGGATCAAGTTCGTTTCCCCAGGGGTAAAGACGGCCGTCCTGGCCCTGAGCCGCATACTGCCATTCAGCTTCCGTCGGCAGTCTTTTTCCAGCCCAGCGGGCGTAGGCTTCGGCGTCCTCCAAGCTAACCCAGACGACAGGATGATTTTCCTGTCCGGCAGGCGGATGGCCGTTTACCCAGTGCTTGAGAAAATTGGACGGATCCCGCGGTTTGTAACCTGATTTCTTCAGAAACTCGGCAAACTGGGCGTTGGTCACGGGATACCGGTCTATGAAGAATCGCCTCATCATAATTTTTTCGCCTTCAGCTTTCTCCGGATAGGGGATTACCGGGTTGGCGTCGTCCGGGTTGCCGACCGTGGTGTAAACGTATTCGCCGGCCGGTATTTCCACCATGCCTTCAGGAGCTTTTTCGGCCAGCGGGGTGAGCTGGACGCTTCTCGCCAGACGCGGCAGTGCCGGAGGCAGCTTTACGATGGCTTCATCCAGGAGCTCGCCCTCAGCCGAGAAAAGCTGTATGACAATTTTTTCCCCTTTTCCCTGGAATTTCTCCCACAGAGAGAATTCGACCTCAGAGGCCGGTAATACCAGGGGCTTCAATTCGTAGGAAGGATTTCCTGGATAGACCAGAATTCGCCCGCCTTCGGGCTTCTCCGCCAGTTTAATCAGGATTCTGTCGCGGAATCTTTGCACTTTCAGAATTTCCGGAAGTATGGCCAGACAGTCAACGTTCCCTTCAAGCCTGGTGTCAAGATGGTGCTGGCTGAAAGCTTCAATCTCTGCCGGCAGATACAAACGTCCTTCAACTTTTTCCGGCTGGAGCTCTTCATGATGCCAGAGACTGACATAGTGATAGCCAGTTTTTTCAGCGATCGGTATCAGGGGACCGCGGTAACCTTCGGGTTTCAGGCTGAAAACGGTGAATATGATTTTGCCATCAGCCGGCCAGCAGTTAGCCCAGATGCCGTCTGCCAGCGTCGGATAAAGCGGTATCCAGTGCGGGCTGACAAAAGCGGAATTGTTTTCCCTTAGGATTTTAAGCGTCCGCCCGAGGTAGCGCAGGTCTTCGGTCACCGTTTCCGGACGCGCCGGTCGCATGGTGTTGATTTCAGTGCCATATCCGTTGAAAAAGGCCACAGCGGCTTCTCTCCGGAAACGGCCTTCTCCAAGCTGAACCACCCGGAAGATGGCATTTTCCGGTTTGATGAACTTGTTGGAGTTGAGCGGGGGCGGAAGGTAGAGCGCGTCGTGCACTCGCCCGGTGACGATGCCCGGCATGTCCGCCGGCACAGCCATTCCTTCGCTGTACATGATGACGCCGGGTTTAACCCGGTCAGCCATTGCCTGAAATTCACGGCTCGATTGTCCCCAGGTGTCGAGGATGATACCGTCGGCGTCAAGCTCCCTCAGGAGTTTCTCCATCGCCTGAAGATGGTCTTCCCGGCGGGTGCTTTCATCCCATGGATTATAGGAAATGAAGTATTTTTTCCCCAGCCTGTGGGCGAAGGCCACCTGCTTTTTTAGCTCGTCTATTCCACCCGGCAGGTCCCGGTACATATCCCACTGGTTCCTCTGGTCGAGTCCGAGTCGGGGCCAGGTGGGCCAGATCGCATAGATGTCGATGTTCCCGATGAGCCGATCCCAGGCAGTCAATGTTTCGTAAAAAGTATATTTCTGCTTTTCTCTGTCATAGTAGCTGTGGTCCCAGGCAAACTGCAGCAGCATGAGATAGGCTTTTCTTACCCACTGCAGGTCGGGTCTTTCGTAAAGACTGTTGTCGAATCTGTCGAGGTCGTAAAGATAGCGTTTCTGGAACATCATCTGAAAACCGGCGAACCAGGGTTCCGGCCGGACCAGAATTTCCGAAAGCGGACCGGCGAAGGACAGCCCGGCTTCCGGATGAAGGTCAAAATGAGTTCTGTATTCAAGCCAGCCGTCAGGTTCGAGGGTTGCTGCCCAGCGTCGAACTTCTGTTTTTTCACTTCGAGCGCGGCGGGAAAGCGAGACGAGATAAAGGTTCTCCGCTATTTTCAGGTCGCAGAAACCCAGATGCCAGGCGTTGTCTGGAAGCAGGATGCCAAGAGGCTTTTTTCCCGGCCGGTATAGAAGCGTCCGGCTCAGATAATGTGGCCATCTGTTGGGCAGACCGGCGGTTATGTAAACCCGGTCCGGTCCTTCGGCCATCGGCACCAGGTTTTCAATTTTAGACTTTTCCTGACCGTGATTTTCCACCCTGAGTATAAGACTTACCCCGGGGTAGGATGAAGAATCCGGGGTGAGTGTCGCTATGAGGTTTTCTCCGAGGATGAAATTTAACGGTTCGCCTGAAACCGGCTGGCTGCCCATTACAACCGTACGTTCCCGACCTGATTCTGGGATCGCTTTATCCGAAGTGTAGAGCTTTTCTGAAAGCAGCAGACTGAATAGCGGTATGGGAGAGACCGGGTCTATTTCACGCCCATCCGTAAGTTTTAACCGAGTGATGGTCAACCCTGTTCCTGAGCGAAGGCTGAGGGTAAGTTGTTTAAGTTCTGGCCTGCTGTCGGCGCCTTTAACTGCTGTCGACAGGAAACATAAAAAAAGGCCGAGAAAAATGGCGGGAAGAAGAAATCCCGCCGGATACCTTCTCCCGGCGGAATTGAAAGAGGATCTATTTCTCCTCCGGTGATTGGATATTCCTGCGGATTTTTTTTCAGAGAATTTCAGGATCAGATATTTTTTCATGGGCAACCTCGTCATTCTAATTTTCTCTGATTTCTTGAGTTGTGACAATGATGCAGTTATGTTTTTGATAACGAGGAATCCGCTGACTCTGCCGATTTACCCGGGCAGTAAAATTAAGGCACCCGGTATCTCCGTTTCTTACAGAAGTCCGGCGGCCTGTGACCGGAGTTGACTGTTCCTGGCGCTCCGGGGATAATGGAGAAAAACAGACGCGGAGGAGATGATGATAAAAAACCTGAAGACAGACGTTCTGATCATAGGAGCCGGCCCGGCCGGGTTGACGGCGGCTCTTTACGTGGCCAGGGCCGGGAAAAAAGCGCTGGTGCTCGAAGGACGAACACCATCGCGGATGGCCATAGGTTATGAAATTGAGAATTATCCCGGTTTCATGAAGATTGATAGCCGGGAGCTTCTGGAAAAATTTAGCGAGCAGGCTAGGTATCACGGGGCTGAAATCTTAAAGGAGGATGCTCTGGCTCTGTCGCTGGAAGGACAGCCCAAGTACGTGACCACCAAAAGCGCCTTTATTGAAGCCCGGGCGGTGATAATTGCCACCGGGCGACCGATCAGCAAGGAGAAGATAATCCCGGGCGAGGAAGAATTTACCGGACGGGGCGTGAGTTATTGCGCCACCTGCGATGGGCCCCTTTACCGCGGTCGGGAAGTGCTGGCTTACGGGTTGTCGGAAGAAGCTCTGGACGAGGTGCTCGAGCTGGAACAGGTTGGCTGCCGGGTGAAACTGGTTACCGGAAAGAAAATTAAACCGGAGTTTAAAGAAGGTCTTGAAAAATTGAGACAGAAGGGGATTGTGGTTCTGGAGGGATATGAGCTTAAAGCGGTCCAGGGAGAAAAAAGGGTTGAGAAGGTGGTGGTGGAAAAAGATGGTCAGATGGAGGAAATACCGGTCTCGGCCGTTTTCATCTTCCGGGAAATTCCTGGCTCGACTCTTTTCAGCAAAGCCGGCCTGCAGCTCGACGAACGCCAGTGTCTGGTGGTGGACCGGCTGCAGAGAACGAATGTTGAAGGAGTGTTTGCCGCTGGCGATGTGACCTGCGGCAGCCTCCAGGTGGCTTCGGCTGTGGGTGAAGGCTGCGTTGCCGGCATGCAGGCGCTGGCCTATCTGAGAAAATGACCGTTCTTCTGGATAGATGGATTTGGGGAATTTTATCTCAGGGATGAGGCAGGCTATCGGCAGAGCACAGACTGAGGCCTGTTTTTAAGGCGTTTTCAGAAAATTACCGGACTGCGGTTTTAGTGGAACAGAAGGGCAAAAATCGGAGTTGATTCAGGAATTGACGTGGTTGGCTAGGACCTTCAGACTCAGGCTTTACGGCCATTTTTCCTCGGCGGGTGGAGTCTGAAGGTAAGATTTTTATGCCGGTCGATAGTCACATGCCCGCCTATGGGGACAGCCATCAGGTCGTTCGGTATGTTATGACCAAAATTGGAAACAGCTAAGATCGGCAGGGGATTACCCCGCGACTCTCTTTTTTTGATTATGTCTTTCAGATAATTTCTTACGAACCGCAGGTGTTCTCTCTGAATCATCCGGTAATTGCCGTTTTTGCTGTAGGCGGTGAGGGACCCCACCACCATCCCTCTGATGTCGTTGAAAACTTTATGCCGGCGGAGCGCGGCCAGCAGACGGTGCAGGTCCTCGACGTCTATCTGAACGTCTTCAATGAACAGCACATATCTTTTCCAGTTGTAGGTCGGTGGATCCTTGCGGTTAAGGTAGTTAACGAAAGTTGAGAGGTTGCCGCCGATCGGTATGCCGGAAAATTTTCTTCTGGGAGGGGAGGTCAGCCAGAGCGTTCCGTGGTAGGTCACAGGCTCATCGAAAAGCAGGGAAGCCATCTTTTTGAAGTTGCCAGGTCCCAGCCTTAATGTCGGGAAATAGATGGCTGGAATCTTTGTGTGGTAGTGGATGTCATTCAGCAGGAAGGTGAAATCGGAAAAGCCCATGAAAATGGGCTTTCTCTTTTTAATCACCTGATAATCCTTCCGGTCTATCTTGAACAGGATGTCTTCGGCTCCGGTTCCCCCGGCCACCGAGATGATCAGGTCAGCTTCCCGGATGGCTTTCTTGAAAACCTCAGCCCTGGCTTCAAGCGGGGCAGTCACATGGTCGATCACCGGGTCGCTGGAAAAAAGATGCGGGCTGAGCTCAACTTCAAGCTGATTTCCGAGAATTTTTTTCAGACGGCGTATGGTTTTTCGCACCAGCCCTTTCTCGCAGACGGGCAAACAGGTGGAAGGGGCTATAAAGCTGATTTTTTTTATCTGAACCCCATTCATCCCGGAAGGTATCCTTGGCTGATTTTCAGTTACTAAAGACTAACAAAAAAGGGGTTGTTTGGCAAGATTGTCGCGGGGAATTTATAAAAAATGCTTAAATTTTTGTAAATTATTATATAACAATAAGTTAGGATATCTGAAGGCTTTCCAGAAGCGTCCCGAGCTCGGATTCCCGGATTTTTCTGAGCGCCCGGAGTTCTATCTGTCGGATGCGTTCTCTGGTGAGCCTGAAGTGGCGTCCTATCTCTTCCAGCGTATATTCCTTCTGACCGTCCAGACCGTAGCGCATGCGAAGTATCTCTTTTTCTCTCTCATTCAGCAGGGAAAAGGCTTTTTTGAGGTTATCCTTCAGGCTTTCCAGAAGGCAGGTTTCTGCCGGATCTTTCGTTTTCGAATCTTCGAGGAAATCCCCGAGAAGGGTATCGCCGGAATCGTTGACCGGGGTCTCCAGAGAAACTTCTTCACGGGAGAAATTGATCATTTCTCGTATTTTTTCCTCCGGCAGATTCATCTGCCTGGCCAGATCTTTTTCATCAGGTTCACGGCCGCTTATCTGATACAGCTGCTGGGCAGCCTTTTTCATGCGCTGGATGGCTTCCACCAGGTGAACGGGCATTCTGACGGTTCTTGCCTGGTCGGCGATAGCTCTGGTTATAGACTGTTTGATCCACCAGGTGGCGTAGGTGGAAAACTTATGGCCGCGGCGGTATTCGTATTTTTCAGCCGCCCGGATAAGTCCGAGGTTGCCTTCCTGGATCAGGTCGAGCAGACTCAAACCCTGATTCTGGTATTTCTTGGCGATGGAAATGACCAGGCGAAGATTGGCGGAAATAAGCTCGTTTTTAGCCCGGGCTTTCATTTCCTGAGCTTGCTCGATGCTCCGGTAAATTTCCATAAGCTTTTTCCGTCGCATTTCGGGCAGGCGAGCAGCTTCCGCCAGCAACCGCTGTTTGATACGGGAGGTCAGCTCGTATTTCTGATCCCAGCGCAGGTCGAGTTCAAGCGCGGTGTTGATAAGTTCTACCGCCAGCCGACCTCTTTTCCAGCGATTTTTCCTCGAAGGAGACAGCCGGCGGAGCCGGCCGGCCAGATGGATTATCCGGTCAAGGCGGGCCATAGCCTTCTGGTTGACCTTCTTCAGGCTGGCCAGGCTGAAATCATTTTCCGGCAGGTTAAACCATCGAGGGGTCAGGTCAGGCTGTTTTTTCAGCATATCCCTGAGCTTTTTTATTTCTTCCAGCGCTTGCCCGGTTTGCATAAGGGCCTTGATCGTCTGTTTTTCGCCCCGTTCCATCTTTCTTGCCAGGAAAAGTTCGCCTTCTCTGGAAAGAAGCGAATAACGGCCCATGTCATGGAGATATATTTTTACCAGGTCGACCGGAACCCGATCCTCAGTTTCTTCGCCCGGCAGAAGGTTGGCCGGCCGGAAGGAACCATGAAAGGAGTTAATCTGTTCTGCCCTCAGCAGCAGGTTTTCCAGGTTTTCTTCAGGCTGGAGGGGCATCCGCCGCATGAACGAGCGGATTATCTTATCTTCCGACTCCAGATTTTTTATTTCATCTATCATTTTTATTCCTCCCAAATTCCTATAATTCCTATAGGATTACTATAAATATAGGCATTTTCAGGAAAAAATCAAGCGGAAATTAAAAAATTCAGGACGCTTCGGAAAATTAGCAGAAAATTCCGGCGCGGGTTGGAGGTCAGGCAAGCTGTCTTTTTACTTTCTGGGTTAACTGGTGAGCTCTTCTCAGAGGTTCCGGAACCCGGAAGCCCCGCAGGCAGCTGAGGACGATTTCCAGAGCCTCCCGGTGAGAGATCAGATGCCCGGGAGAGACGAAAATCGGTCGAGCCTCGTTCCGGCTGCGAAGGGCGTAGCCAACAAGATCCCCCCTGTCGCGCAATTCGCTGAAGCTTCCAGCTTTCCGTCCCGGCATCCTGAAATCGCCGATGAGGTGAGATTTGGCGCAGCCGATGCTCGGCGTGTTCAACAGAATGCCCATGTAGGTGGCCAGCCCCAGGCGGCGGGGATGGGCAATTCCCTGACCGTCGACCAGCAGCAGGTCTGGCCTCCGGCTGAGTTTCAGCAGCCCCCTGTAAGCCGCCGGTCCTTCCCGGAACGAAAGAAAACCAGGAATGTATGGGAATTTTACCGGTTCCATCCAGGTCTGTTCCTCTAAAAACTCGAGCTCCGGGTAAGTGAAAAGGCAGATGGCCGCCAGCACCATTCTGTCGGTAAAGGCGGCGTCGATAGCGGCCAGAGTTACAGGCTGGCTTCTGAGCGGTGAAAGTTTAAGTTTTTTCAGAAGATAGGCCTGGACCATTCTGGCTTTTTCTGTGTTTTCCGGATAAAGAATTTCTTCCAGGTTCATCTTGCTACCCGGTATTGAATATTATAATCTTTTTTATCCTTCTTTTGCCTGACTTTTTTGTCTCTGCGGGCAGAAGAATAATCAGGCCCGCCGGGAGAAGTAAGATGTTAGCCTGCTTTGATGTCGATGGAGTTCTGGTGGAAGTCAGTGAAAGCTATTTCCGGGCCATGGCCGAAACGGTCTCCAGTTATATCAGGCGTCCGGTCTCGAGGGAGTTGCTTCTGAACCTTAAATTCAGTCTCAACCTGAACAACGACTGGGACGCCACCCTGGTTGGAATCCTCTTCTATCTCTCCCGGAAGAATTTTGAGGAATTTGTGGAGGAGATGCTTCCCGGTCCTCCGGATTTCCGCAAATTCTACGTCAGGGCGGAAGCCAGGGGGATAAGTCTTCCTGATTACCGGGAGCTGGTGGAGAAATTTGAATCTTACTACCGGCAGTTCAGGGATTCTGAAACCTTAAACATCACGCCGGCAGCTCTTGAGGAGATAAAAAAGCTCGCCCGGGTGATGGCGGTCATAACCGGTCGAACCAGGGAGGATCTGGCTTATACTTTCGAGAAATTTTCTCTTTATCGGTATTTTGACCATCTGATCACCGAAGACGACCTGCCGGAGATCGGAGCCCGCAAACCTTCCGCCTTCCCCTTAAAACTGCTTTTTGAAAGATGCGGTCAGGTTCATCCCGCTTTCTATGTCGGGGACACTCTGGCTGACCGGCAGATGGTCGAGAATTTTAACCGGGAATACAAACAAAGTGTTTTCTTCATCCTTTTCAGGAATGCCAGTAACCGCGGGTTAAAAGCAGATTTTTATGCAGGAAATGAAAAAGAGCTTCTGCAGGCGATAAAAATAATTTTTTCCGAACATAAATGGTCATAGGCAGACACATGGTATCCAGGCAGAGGGAAAAGTTTTTGATACAGGTCGGTGAGCTTTTCCAGCTGGATTACTGGAAAGAGGGCCACCTGTTTTGAGATCGTCATCTGTGTCCTGAGCTTCCTGTAAGGTGTCATACCCAGCGTCGAGTGATAGCGCCTGGTATTATACATAAACTGCCATCTCAAAGCTCTGAAGTAAAACTCTTTAAGATCTGCACAGCGTTCTATCTGCGGAATGTAG
>JBASPX010000005.1:0-1590 GCA_049659625.1 Candidatus Saccharicenans sp.
GAGGGAAAACTTAGCTGTTGTCACAGCAATCACCGAATCTAAGGTCTTATCCTTGTAGTTTTGGAAGTCTGCCCAGTTACGCATGGTGAAGTTTTCTGTCCCATATGTCTTGGCATAGGTCTCAAACATCACTTCTAAGACACTCTTATCTTGATTTTCTCCTTTGGATAAGAGCTTGATGAGTTTTCCAATTTCAGAAAAAGAGGGGTAACGCCCACGCTTACGACGACTGTCTGCTTCTTCCTTTGTACTACCTGGAGGATTGTAAAAATCCACCAAGTAAGAGGAAATAGCACGGACTAAGGTCATGGAAGCCTCGTCCCAAAATGGATCACTACGAGAACCAGACCCACGGGTATTGTTAAAATAGACCGTTAACATGCGGTTCAAATCATTCTCCGTTTCCACATAACGAAAAGGGTTAAAGCCATCTGAGTTGGTCATGTTTACGAGGTCTAAGACCTTGACCTGATAGACATGCTCTAAAAAGAGCTTCCCTGTCTTTTCAGCTAAGTGATCCTTAGGGTCAACGACAATATTGGAACAGTTAAGCTGAATCAGATTGGGTTTGACAAACCGAAAGGTCTTCCCTGCCCCTGATCCACCAATGACCACAAGGTTCTTGTTTCGGTCAAACTGTGGGGCTTTCTTTTCTAACAGGGTTAGCCTAACGTTTCGTGACAAAATGGTGTCATTAAAGGGATTCTTACTGAGAAAGGCTTTGCGTTCGTGACTGTTTCCAAAACGGGCAGAGCCATACTCAGCCCCTTCTCGGTAAACCTTTTGACCAGTTGAGACATAAAGATAGACTAGGCCCATCGTTACAAATCCAAAGCAAAAGCCCAAAACTGATATACCTGTAAAGTTGCCATTCCACAAGGGATTTAAGACCTGATTCTGTCCTTCGCCTAAGAGATAGGCAAGCCGTTCCAAGGGTGGTTGATTAGGTAGGCTATCGTAAAGCAAGACTAGCCGATGGCAGAAATAGCCAAAGGCAAGCCCTAAAATACCAAAGATAAAAACTTTTTTCCCTGAGACCATTAGTGAATGACCTCCTTTGTTTTCACAGCAGAGGGTTCTGACATCACAATCTGTTCCTTGGCTTGTGCGATTTCCTCATCAAGGGGTTTATCCATAGTTAGCCCTTTCAGTTTTTCTGGATTGGAAACGAGCTTTTGAAGTAACTCATCTAAGTGCTTGTCTAAGAGCGACTTATCCTTAGCATAGAAATGCAGGTAATCTCCTTGCCAACTAATGGCAATAGGAAGGTTTTCTGATTCCACCAATTCCTTGAATTTCTCGACATCAACTGGTTTATCCAAAATGTCATTTGAGATATTCAGCGACTCAATGGCATATGGACTTTGAAGGAGTTCTTCTAACTTTTGAACCCCAATCTTATAAGCCGAGTCTTGTGCTAGGACGTGTCTGGCTGACCACTCTAAGAGTTTGAGAAGGACCTTCACCGTAAACATAGCACTCCGTTCCGCATATTGAATCGCTTGGCGTTCCTGTTGTTCAGATGACATCATTTCCTCCTTTATATGATTCCCCATCAAAACAATAGGGTGCTTTCATGATACGAAAGCA
>JBASPX010000006.1:0-18348 GCA_049659625.1 Candidatus Saccharicenans sp.
CAGAGCTCTGAGCTGTTATCGAACGAACGCAGGGAAAAATTCGCCGGCTTTCAGGCTGAGCAGCCCGGCTCCGGCCCGAGCTCTTACCGGAGCGCTGAAGAGGGGTCCAGGGGTTATCTTCAGGCTATATTTATCTTTACTTTAAGTTAGCCCTCTGGTAAGATTTAATGTCTGTAAGCCGAAGAAACTGGAATAAAATATGGTCCGGACCACAAGAAAAATATCCCTTCTTATTCTTCTTCTTTTCCCTCTGGTTTTTTTAGTCTGCCGGTCCTCGGTGGCGGTTGACCCCTGGCAGCAGGGCGTGAATAAGGTTATGACCCTCAGCGAGCTGGTTCAGAAAGAGTATTTCGAAGATAAAGACGCCCGCAAATTGACCTTTGCCGCCATCAGGGGAATGCTGGACACTCTGGACCCGCATTCCTACTTTCTTGACCCCGAAAGCGCCAGAACCTTTACTGAAGATTACACCGGTAAATACTACGGTCTGGGCATTCAGATTCAGAAGCAGGAAGACCGACTGGTGGTTATCGCTCCGATCGAGGGCACTCCGGCCTGGAGACTGGGAATTCAACCGGGTGATGTGATCACTCACATCGACGGGCAAAGCACCAAACCGATGACCAGCACCGAAGCGATGCTGAAGCTTCGCGGAGAAAAAGGAACGAAAGTTACCATCACCATCCAGAGGGAAGGTCTGGACAAGCCCTTTGACCTGACCATTACCAGAGAGGAAATTCCGCTTAAAAGCGTGCCCTATGCCTTTATGATTGATGATGAGAAAAAGATCGGGTACATTTTCGTGCGGAACTTCGGCCGGAACACCGTCGACGAACTGGAAGAAAAGCTGGAAGAACTCCTGGAGAAAGGTATGGAGAGCCTCATTCTCGACCTCCGGGGCAACACGGGCGGTCCTATTTTTCAGGCTGTCGACATGGCTGACCTTTTCCTGCCCCGGGGTACGAAGATAGTCTCGATGAGAGGGCGGAATCCCGCTTACAACCGCGATTTCCTGGCCAGTCTTGATAATCAGTATGAGAACCTGCCGCTGGTGATTCTGATCAATCAGGGAACAGCCAGCGCTTCGGAAATCGTGGCCGGAGCGATCATGGATAATGACCGCGGTTTGATTGTCGGGGAAGATTCCTGGGGAAAAGGGCTGGTGCAGACGGTATTTCCGCTCGGGCCCGACATGGCGGTGGCCATCACCACAGCGAAGTATCTAACGCCGAGCGGCCGTGAAATCCAGCGGGATTATTCCCATCTTGAGGATTACATGCTGGCCAAGAGGGCTCCTGAGGAAAAGAGGGAAGTCAGGTACACGGCTAAAGGACGGAAGGTGCTCGGCCAGGGCGGAATCACTCCGGATTATGAAGTGAAAACCAGCTACAAACCGCTGACGGTTGAATTTTTAATCCGGGGCGCCTTTTTTAGCTACGGACGTAAATTCAGTCAGCATCAAACGCCTCTATCCCGCAATTATGTCTTTCCAAATGAATTGAAGAACGGCGAAAAACCTGCCGGCCGGAAAATATTTGACGAGAAATTCGAAGTGGGTCCCGAGGTGATTAAAGATTTTCTGGAATTCATCAAAACCACCGGAGTGAAGTATGACCTGAGCAAATTCTCCGAGGCGGAAGAGGAAATCAGGAACGAAATCAAGCGGGAGCTCTTTTCGGCCGTTTTCAACCTGGAAGAAGGAATTAAAGTTTTCAGGCAGAAAGATCCGGTTGTTCTTAAAGCGATTGAAGTGATGCCGGAAGCGGCTCGTTTTGTCAGCGAGTCGAAATAGGTTAAAGGCAAGACTGGCGGGAATCGGACATATAATTAATTTCAGGAGAGCGAGATGAAACTGGCTCTGGCTTCCGACCATGCCGGGTATGAATTAAAAAAAGAGGTTATCCGTTATCTGCAGGAAGCGGGAATTAAGTTTACCGATTTTGGCTGCGGTCCCGGCGAAAGCGTTGACTACGTGGATTACGGGGCGGAAGCTGTCCGCCGGGTGGTCAGCGGCGAGTTTGACCGGGCGATACTTTTCTGCGGCACCGGACTGGGGATGGCCGTGGTGGCCAACAAGTTTCCGGGAATAATCGCCACCCCCTGCTGGGATGAATTTACCGCCACGGTCAGCCGCACCCATAACAACGCAAACGTTCTCACCCTCGGCGGTCGGGTGCTGAGCCCCGAGCTGGCTCTCAGAATCGTCAAGATCTGGCTGGAGAAGGATTTTGAAGGCGGTCGGCACGAACGCCGCGTGAAAAAGATATTCGATCTCGAAGCCGAACTCTGCCAGAAAAAATAGAACCCGAATTATGTCGGGGGCAAGCTGATGGCCATTTCAGCCGAAAAACGTTAATGAAGGAGAAAACCTATGACTGATTTCATCAAGAAAATCAACAACTGGTGTGAAAGGATTGAACAGAATAACCTCTGGCGCCAGAAAAAATGCATTAACCTGATACCTTCGGAAAACACTCCCTCTCTTCTGGTTAAGCTGGCGGAAATTTCCGACCCTTCCGGTCGCTATGCCGAACACCGGACGATGAAAGGTCAGGAAATCTATTTTTATCAGGGGACGGATTTTATCCGGGATGTCGAGCTGGCGGCCAGGGAGGAACTCTGCCGCTATTTTGGCTGCACCGACGTCGAGCTGCGTCCGATCAGCGGGCAGATGGCCAACGAGGTGGTTTTCAAAGGGCTGGTGAAATTTGTCAACAGGAAGAGGAAACCGGGCGAGCCGTTCCGGCGGCTGCGGATGGTGATGAATAACGACCTGAACAAGGGCGGCCATCTAAGCTCCCAGCCGATGGGGGCGCTCTTTAACCTGGTGGAGGAGGACCCGGCCACCGGCAAGGAAAACGTGGTGAACATTCCGGTCCGCCAGGACAATCCTTACAAAGCCGACCTCAATCGGCTGGAAGAAATGCTGAAAACATACCGGCCGGAGCTGGTGATTTTCGGCAAAAGCATGTTCATCTACCGCGAGCCGGTCGAATTTGTTCACCGGCTGGTAAAGGACTGGCCGGACCGCCCGGTGCTGATGTACGATATGGCCCATGTGCTCGGGCTTTACGGCGTCTTTCAGGCTCCTTTTGCCGAGGGAGCCGATGTGGTCACCGGCAGCACGCACAAGACTTTCTTCGGGACGCAGCGCGGGGTGGTGGCCGGAAATTTTCCTGAGGGCAGTCCGCTGAAACAGCTCTGGACTGATATTCAGGGAAGGGCCTTTCCCGGCTCGACTTCCAACCATCATCTCGGAACGCTTCTCGGGCTGCTGCTTTCAGCCATCGAGATGAACGAGTTCAGGGAAGCCTACCAGACCCAGGTGCAGAAAAACGCTAAGGCTTTTGCCCGTTATCTCAAAGAAAACGGTATCCCGGTGGAAGGCGACGAAGCTGACGGCTTCACCGAAACCCATCAGGTTCTCATCCGGGTTAAAAAATTCGGGAACGGCCAGGAAATTGCTCGCCGTCTCGAAAACAACAACATACTGACCAACTACCAGGCGCTGCCCGACGACACCACCTTCCTGGAAGCTTCCGGCATCAGAATGGGCGTTCAGGAGATGACCAGGTTCGGGATGAAGGAGAAAGATTTTGAAATCCTGGCCGGTCTGATCGCCGATGTTATCATCAGAAACAGTCAGGTGGGAGAGGAAGTCAGCCGTTACCGGCAGAATTTCCTCGAAATGCAGTACTGCCTGCCTGAAAAACAGGCGCTGGAACTGGCCAGCCGTCTGCTGACGAGCATATTGCCCGCTCCGGGAGTGGCGGCGATGTTAGCTGAAAAAATGGCGGCCAGGGCTAAGGAAATGGCTGATTAAAGCTGAAAAAGGAGGATAGATGAAGATTCTGCTGGTTGGGTCAGGCGGAAGAGAACATGCACTCGCCTGGAAGATAGTTCAGAGTCCGCATTGCGAAAAACTTTACTGTGCACCCGGAAACGGAGGTATGGCGCAGATTGCCGAAGTGGTCCCGATTGAGGACACCAACATTTCTCTGCTGGCCAGGTTTGCCGAGGAGAAGAAAATCGACCTGACAGTCGTAGGTCCGGAAGCGCCGCTGGCTCTGGGCATCGTGGACGAATTTGAAAGACGCGGGCTTAAAATTTACGGTCCAAACAAAAAAGCGGCGGAGATTGAAAAGAGCAAGGTCTTTGCCAAGGAATTCATGGCCAGGCATCGCATCCCGACCGGCAAATTCCGGGTGGCCAGTACTCCGGAGGAAGCGCTGAAAATTCTGAGTTCCGGCGAGTTTGAGTTCCCGGTGGTGATCAAGGCTGACGGTCTGGCCGCCGGGAAGGGTGTGATGATCTGCTCCAACATCAAACGGGCTGAGGATGCCATCAACGAAATTATGGTCAGGAAGAAATTCGGGCCGGCCGGAGACCGGGTGGTAATTGAAGAATATCTTCTGGGACGCGAGATGTCCTTCATCGTTTTCACCGATGGCACCCGGGTGCAGCCGCTGGTGACTACCATGGACCACAAAGCTGCCTATGACGGCGACAGAGGACCGAACACCGGCGGAATGGGAGCGATCTCCCCCTCTCCCTTCATCACCGAGAAGCTCTTCACTCAGATAATGGAAACTATAATTTTCCCGACGATCACCCGGCTGCTGGAGGAAGGGCGTCGTTTCAAGGGGACGCTTTATGCCGGTTTGATGATAACCCCCGACGGTCCGAAGGTGCTCGAATATAACTGTCGCTTCGGCGACCCGGAAACTCAGGTGCAGATGTTGCGGCTGGAAAGCGACCTGGTGGAAATTATGATGTCGGTGGTAAACGAGGACCTGCTGAAGGAAGAGATTCAATGGAGCTCTAAAACGGCTGGCTGTGTGGTGCTGGCTTCTGCCGGGTATCCCGGCACTTACGAAAAGGGGAAGCTGATTCAAGGGCTGGAAGAAGCGGAAAAAGTTCCCGGGCTGGTGATTTTCCATGCCGGCACCAGCCTGGTTAACGGTCAGTATTACACCAGCGGCGGTCGGGTTCTGAACGTCTGCGCCAGCGAGGAGACTCTTCAGCAGACGATGAAGAAGATTTACGAGAGCATTCCTCTGATAAATTTCGATGGCATGTTTTACAGAAAAGACATAGGGGCGGTAAAGGAGTCAAAATGAAGGTAACCATCTTTCTCGGGAGCGATTCTGATTTTGAAGTGATCAAAGAGGGAATTGACCTGCTGAAAGAATTCGGAGTGCCCTTTGACCTGGAAGTGACCTCGGCCCATCGTTCTCCGGAGAGGACGGTCAGGTTGATCAGGGAAGCCGAGCAGCAGGGAACAAAAGTATTTATCGCCGTGGCCGGGAAGGCGGCCCATCTTCCTGGCGTGGTGGCTGCCCATACAGTGATTCCGGTAATCGGAGTTCCGGTGGAGAGTCAGGCGCTGGCCGGACTGGACGCGCTTCTTTCGATCGTGCAGATGCCGAAAGGCATTCCGGTGGCCACGGTGGCCCTGGGGAAAACCGGCGGCGCCAACGCTGCTCTGCTGGCCGTTTCCATACTGGCCGCTTTCGATGAGTCGCTTCACCGGAAGCTTCTTGATTACCGGAAAAAGATGGCCGAAAAAGTTGAGGAGAGCTCAAAAAAGCTTAAAGAAAAATTATGACCTCGGTCTTCATCCATAATTTCGGCTGCCGGGTGAACCAGGCTGAAGCCTTCGACTGGGTTGACCGGCTGAATCAGGCCGGAGTGGCTGTGGTCAGGGATATGAAAAGGGCGGACTTGGTTGTCATCAACGCCTGCGCCCTGACGGCCAGCGCTGAAGCTGATGTGCGGCAGTTTGTGAGAAAAGTTAGAAGAGAAGCACCCGGCGCTAAAATCATTCTCACCGGCTGTCTTTCTGATAAAACCAGAGAGGAAATAGTAAAGAGCGGGGCGGTCAGTCTGCTTATTCCCAATGCCAGAAAAGACACGCTGGTGGAGGAACTGCTGAATCTTACCGGCGCTGCGCCCGCCAGTTTCCAGAAGACAGCTTTTCGCTCGAGAGCGCTGCTCAAGGTTCAGGACGGGTGCGACGCGCACTGCACCTTCTGCATCATTCCTTCATTGCGGGGTAGAAGCCGCAGCCGTTCTCTTGAACAGGTGGTCGAGTGCGCCAGGGCAGTGGTCGAGCGCGGCTACCGGGAAGTGGTTCTGGCCGGCATCCATCTCTGCGCCTATGGACAGGATTTTCAGCCGCCGCTATCATTGCTTGACCTTCTGAAAGCTCTGGTGGAGATACCCGGGTTGAAGATGATAAGGCTGAGTTCGCTCGACCCCAGGCTCCTGCCGCAGCCACTTCTGGAATTTATTGTGGGGGAGGAAAAAATCTGTCCTCATTTTCATCTCTCGCTCCAGCATGCCTCTCCGGCGGTGCTGAGAAGAATGGGGCGAAAGAGCACTCCGGAAGAATATCTTGAGATTTTGAATTTCCTGAGACAGGGCAGACCCGAAGCGAGTCTCGGCGCTGATATCATCGTCGGGTTTCCTGGCGAGAGCGACTCTGATTTTGAATTTCTTAAAAATTTTCTTCAGCACTCGCCTCTTAATTATTTTCATGTTTTCTCCTACTCGCCGAGAGCCGGGACGCCGGCGGCCTCCTGGGAGCCTGTGCCGGCTTCTGTCCGGAAAAAAAGGTCCGCGGAGCTGAGGCGGCTTTCGCGGGAGAAGAATCTGTCCTTCAGGAAGCTGTTCGCCGGCAAGGAACTTCCCGGAATTGTCATCAGAAAGAAGGATAAGACAGCAGAAATTCTTACCGGAAATTACATCAAGGTGATGGTTGAGGGAAGAGAAGACCTGAGACCGGGAGAGTACGTGAGAGTGAGAATTGTGGAGGTCGGTCCTGTGCAGGCGAAGGGAGAGGTGGTTGATGGGTAAGATCAAAGTTCTGCCTCCGGAGGTGGCCAGCAAGATCGCTGCCGGCGAGGTGGTGGAAAGACCGGTTTCTGTGGTTAAAGAGCTGGTGGAAAATGCCCTCGACGCGCAGGCCACAGAAATCAAAGTAGAACTGGCGGAAGGCGGGAAAAAGCTGATCCGGGTTCAGGACAACGGCAGCGGGATGTCGCCCGAGGATGTGGCTCTGTGCTTCAAGAGGCACGCCACCAGTAAAATTTCTTCGGCGGAAGACCTGGAACGAATCTCAACCTTAGGTTTTCGCGGTGAGGCGCTGGCCAGCATTTCGGCCGTCTCTAAGATAACGCTCAAAACATCGGACGGCTCGGGCGAGAAAGGCTATCTGGTAGAAAGGGAGGGAGAAAAACTCCTGCGTTTCGGCGAGAGCGCTTTTCCCCGGGGAACCCTGGTGGAAGTGAGGGATCTCTTCTTCAACCTTCCGGCCAGGAGAAAATTTCTGCGTTCGGAACGTTCGGAGCTGAGCCTGGTTCTCAATTACATCACCACCACGGCGCTGGCCTTCCCGGAGGTGCGGTTTATTTTGATTAACAATCAGAAGGAATTGATCGACTGCCCGGCGGTTTCTTCGCTCCGGGAGCGCGTCTATCAGCTTTTTGGCAAAAGGACGCTCGACGGCCTGATGGACCTGGATTATCAGGAAGAAAGCTACCGGATTTCAGGAATGAGCTCGCGGCCGTTTTCCGGAAGAGCGGACCGGCTGAGACAGTTGTTCTTCGTCAACCGCCGGCCCGTTCGGGACAGGATGTTAACCGCGGCGCTCAGCCAGGCTTATCTCGGCCTGCTGGAAAAGCAGAAAAATCCGGAAGGCTTCCTCTTTCTGGAAATTCCCTTCGACCAGGTTGACGTGAACGTCCATCCGGCCAAAGCCGAGGTCAGGTTCAGAGAACCTCAGAAAGTGTACAGGTTGATATTGAGGGCAGTGGAGATGGCTGCCCGGGAAGAGAGTCTGGTCAAGCCCATCATCATAGATAAAAAAGAGGAAGAAAGGCAAATTGAGGAAGAACCTGTAAAGCCGGGAATTGAGGCTGAACAGTTTCAGCCCGGGACAGGGGCGGAGTTAGATGGCAGACTCTTCGACAGTCGTGCGCTCCAGACGGCTGGCCGAGCGGTAGCTGTGGCTGAAGATCAGAGAAGCGAGATGGAAGAAAAAATCCGGGTGCTCGGCCAGTACCTTAATTCTTACATCATAGCAGTTTCGAATGAGGCGGTTTTCATCATCGACCAGCACAACGCCCACGAACGGGTGCTTTTTGAAAAGTTCAGACAGCTGGAGAAAAACCGGAACTGGAGCTCAAGGCAGATGCTTTTACCGGCGGTGGTGGACCTGACTCCGGCCCAGCGGCTGAACCTGGAAAAGAGAAGTGAACAGCTGGAAAATCTTGGTTTCAGGCTGGAACCGGTGGGCGGGCAGAGCTTTGCCTTAAAGGAATATCCCGAAGTTTTCCGGGAGGAAGAGGCAGAGCACATTCTGATGGCGCTTCTTGAGGAGGAACAGACCGACCCGCATGAAAACCAGAGGGAAAGGATGTTAGCCACCATGGCCTGTAAGGCGGCGGTGAAGGCCGGTCAACCTCTCAGCCCGGAGGAAATGAAATTTCTGGTGTCCGAGCTTTTTTCGGTGGGAACTCCTGGCCTCTGTCCCCACGGGCGGCCGGTGGTCATCAGGATAGACCGCTCGAAGATCGAAAGAACGCTTGGCCGGGTTCCGGAATAGAGAAGCGGGTTCCGGCAAATTGACAATTTCCGCCTGTTTCTGTTAACATTTTAGCTCGCGGTCGAGCCAGCGGGCTCTTTAGTTCTTTGATTTCTCTGACCCTGAAACGGGGAGTGGCGCAGCCTGGTTAGCGCGCCTGCCTTGGGAGCAGGAGGTCGTCGGTTCAAATCCGATCTCCCCGATTTTCTGCTACGGTCTGATTGGTGCGCCTGTAGCTCAGCAGGATAGAGCAGCTGCCTTCTAAGCAGCGGGTCGGGGGTTCGAATCCCTCCAGGCGCGCTTTTTATTTTCCCCTCGATTTTAGAGAAATAGAAATTGCGCTTTTCCCGGCGTTAAGGGAGTTGATATTTTTCGCGCAGCAGGTCAACGCAGGCCTCAACCGCCTTCGGGTCGTAAAGCAATCCTTTTTTCGAATCTATTTCGTGGATGACCGCTTCAGGGCTATAGGCGGAGCGGTAAGGCCGGTGGGAGAGCATCGCTTCGACCACATCGGCCACCGCCAGTATTCTGGCCACCGGATGAATCTGGCCGTTTTTCAACCCGAGGGGATATCCTGAACCGTCGAGCCGTTCATGATGCTGATAGATTATTTCAGCTACCGGCCAGGGGAACTCTATGGTTTTTAGAATCTCATACCCGACGCGCGGATGGTCCTTAATCAGGTTGAATTCATGCTCGGTAAGGCGACCGGGCTTGTTGAGGATTTCCGCCGGAACCGAAATCTTCCCCAGGTCGTGGACGAGCGCCGCCAGGCGGATTTCATCTATCTGTTCGCTCGGAAGAGACAGCCTGGTGGCGATCGAGCGGGCCAGGTCGGAAACCCGGCGTTGATGACCGGCGGTGTAAGGATCCCTCGATTCGATCGTCAGGGAGATCGCCTGAATCGTGGCGGACATGGTTTTTCTCAGTTTATCCAGCGTGTGGTTGAGCGCCTCTTCAGCTTTTTTTCTTGAGGTGATATCTCTGATAATGGTCAGCGTTTGATCAGGATTCTCTTTAAGGCGAGAGGTGCTGGCCTCTACGTATTTGACCTCGCCTTTTCTGGTTATCAGCCTGAATTCCACCAGACTGGAGTCGGGTAAAACAGCGGATCTTGGCGGCTGCGCTTTCCCGCTCAGAAAAAGATAGCGGTCTTCCGGATGGACCAGCTTCAGAAAATTGAACGAATTCGAGAGAACTTCTTTTTCTGTGTAGCCGATAAGATTCAAGAAAGCCGAGTTAACGAATTCAAATCCCCTGGAGGAAACCACAAAGATGCTATCTCTGGTGTTGTCGATGATCGCCCTGATTATTTCCTGTTTATTGTTTTGAATATCGTCAGCGGTCATAATGATACCTTTCTCCGCTTCCAAAAAATTAGTCGGCGGAAATGACAAAAAGTTGAAAAATTTTTTTCGAATCTTGAAAAAATTCTCCTTCTGGAGTATGTATATTAATCATCACGGTTGTGCTGTTGAGGGCAGAAGGGCAGAATAAAAGGTCTTTCAGGTGTTACAGCGATATCCCCCTCTTCTGGACCCTCAGGGGTGAGACAAAAATTGTTATTTTCACCCCCCGAATAGTCGGGTTTGAGTATTGACCGGAGGGCAGCAGGAGAAGAAACTTTGAAAGCAAATGGCTGAGGGCAAAATTTCCTTTGACAAAATTTGTTAATAATGTTAGAAAGGTTTTAAGAAATGGCGTCGAAACTTGGTGATATCCTTCTCAGGGAGAAGATCATAGACCCTGATCAGCTCAAACAGGCTCTTGACTACTCAAAAAAGAACAATATGCCGATTCATTCCTCCCTGGTAGCTCTGGGCTTTGTTACCGAAGAGGAAATAGCCCAGGCGCTCAGCCGACAGCTTGGCTATCCTTACATTGACCTGGATCAGTTCGAGGTCTTTCCTGAAGTCATCAGTCTGATTCCTGCCGATGTGGCCAAAAAGTATATGGTTATGCCGATCCATAAGATCAAGAGTTTCCTGACGCTGGCCATGGTCGACCCGACAGACCTGGAGGTGATCGAGGATATAAGATTCCGGACCGGGCTTTCGATTCAACCGGTAATCGCCACCGAGACGGGAATCTTAAATTCCATAAATAAATATTATGGCGTGAGCGATGCCCTGCGGGTGAAGAAGCTGATTGAGGACATTGAGCTGGCGGACGAGGGCCGGGTGAACGTCATCGAAGAAAGGGAGGGCGGCGAGGATTATGACGTGGCCGAGCTGGAACAGGCGAGCAATGAGGCCCCGATAATCACCCTGGTGAACCAGACCTTTATCGATGCGATCAAAAAAGGAGCCAGCGACGTCCATTTTGAGCCTTACGAAAACCGCTTCCGCATCCGCTACCGGATAGATGGCGACCTGTATGAAATTGCCGACCTGCCGCTGAAGTTTAAGAATCCGGTCATCTCCAGAGTAAAGATTCTGTCGAATATGGATATCGCTGAAAAACGCCTGCCGCAGGACGGCCGTATCAAGATGAGGGTGAAGCTGGAGAACGGCAAGATAAAGGAAGTTGATATGCGTGTGAGCTCGCTGCCGACGATGTTTGGCGAAAAGATTGTCGCCCGTATCCTTGACAAGGAAATGCTGCGGCTCGACCTGACGCAGCTCGGGTTTGAGCCGGAATCTCTGGAGATCTTCCAGGAAGCCATTCACCGGCCGTGGGGCATCATCCTGGTTACCGGACCGACCGGAAGCGGCAAGACTAACACCCTGTATTCAGCCATCTCTACCCTGAACACTCCGGATGTTAACATCATGACGGCTGAAGACCCGGTGGAATTCTACATCCCCGGAATCAACCAGGTGCAGATCAAGGAAGAAATCGGCCTGACCTTTGCCAGCGCTCTGAGGTCATTTCTGCGCCAGGACCCGGACATCATGCTGGTCGGAGAAATCCGCGACTATGACACCATCGACGTGGCTATCAAAGCTGCTCTCACCGGCCACCTGGTTTTCTCCACCGTTCACACCAACGATGCTCCGAGCACCATCAGCCGTTTGATCAACATGAACGTGGAGCCCTTCCTGATTGCTGACTCGGTCATCCTGATCGTCGCCCAGAGGCTGGTGCGCCGGCTGTGCAAGAAATGCTGCGAGCCGCACGAACTTCCGAAGAAAGCTCTGCTGGATATGGGCTTCAGGGAAGATGAGATAGACGACCTGCAGATTTTCAAGGCTCGCGGCTGTGAAGCCTGCAACAACACCGGCTACAAGGGTCGTATCGCTCTTTTTGAAGTGATGAAGATAACCGATGAAATAAAAGAGATGATCCTCAACCGGGCCACCACCCGAGAGATCAAGCGCCGGGCCATCGAGAACGGTATGATCACTCTGAGGAGAAGCGGGTTGATTAAAATCAAGAACGGCATAACCTCGGTTGAGGAAGTTCTCAGAGAAACCGTCAGGGACTGGGATTAACAGGAGGCATAAATGGCAAAACCACTTCTTGAATTGCTTAAAATTGCTGTGGAGGAGGATGCCAGCGACCTCCACATTACCGCCTACGTTCCGCCGAGAATCAGAGTACACGGGCGGCTTAAGAATATCGACCACCCGCCGCTTCAGCCGGCTGAAACGCAGGAGCTGATTTACAGCATTCTCAACGACAAACAGAAAAAGATATTTGAAGAGAAGATGGAGCTGGACACTTCTTTCGGAGTGAAGGAGCTCGGACGATTCAGGGTAAACGTTTTCAAGCAGAAGGGCACGGTGGCGGCCGCTTTTCGCCGCTTCCTGCCGACGATGTGGAGTTTCGCCCAGCTGGGGATTCCTCAGAGGGTGGCTCAGCTGTGTTATCTCCCGCGCGGCCTGATTCTGGTTACCGGACCCACCGGGTGCGGAAAGTCAACCACCATCGCCTGCATGCTTGAGCATATCAACCATGAAAGGGATGTCCATATCGTCACCATTGAAGATCCGATTGAATACTATTTCACCCCGAAAAAAGCCATTATCAACCAGAGAGAGCTCTACACTGACACTCTCTCCTATGGAAATGCCCTCAGGGCGGTTCTGAGAGAAGACCCGGACGTGGTTTTTGTCGGAGAGATGAGAGACCTGGAGACGGTGGAAGCTACCCTGCGGGTGGCTGAAACCGGCCATTTAACCTTCTCCACTCTTCATACCAATTCAGCTGTTGAGTCAATAACCAGAATAATTGACATTTTCCCGAGTCAGTATCAGGCGCAGGTTCGGGTTACTCTTTCCATGATCCTGGAGGCTGTGCTGACCCAGGCGCTTCTCCCGAGAGCTGATGGGAAGGGCCGCGTTCTGGCCATGGAAATACTCATACCCAACCCGGCCATCAGAAATCTCATCCGGGAAAATAAGATTCATCAGATTTATTCAGCCATGCAGATGGGCCAGGAGAAATACGGGATGCAGACCATGAACCAGAGTCTGGCCAGTCTGTATTTCCGCCGGCTGATTACCCTGGACACGGCCATGGCTGTCTCTCCAAACCAGGAAGAGCTTATAGATATTATTCAGAGGCATGAGGGAACTGTTATCAGGCAAAAATAATAATTAAGAATAAGATTTAGATAAGGAGAAGGGCAATGCCAGTTTATATCTGGACTGGAAGAAATCGTTATGGTGATGTGGTCGGCGGCGAAAGGGTGGCCGAATCGGTGGAGGAACTCACCAGAGCGCTTCAGAGAGATCAGATTGCCGTTATCAGTGTAAAGCCAAAAAAGGTAATGCCGTCGATTCCCTTCCTCAAAAGGGAAAAGGTCAGACTGAAAGAGCTGGCTTTCTTCAGCCGTCAGCTCTCCGTTCTGATCGACGCCGAGCTGCCTCTGATTCAGAGCCTGGGGCTTCTGGCAGAGCAGCAGAAGAATAAATATTTCAAGCGGGTTATAACTGAGGTTAAGGAAGATGTGGAAGCCGGGTCAGCTCTGAATCAGGCTTTGAAAAAGCATCCAAAGGTATTTGATGAACTTTACTGCAACCTGGTGGCCTCGGGTGAACAGAGCGGCTCGCTCGATGTTATGCTCAGAAGGCTGGCCGATTATCAGGAAAATATGATCAAACTGCGGGCTAAGGTTCGCCAGGCCATGATCTATCCCTCAGCCATCATTGTTTTTGCCATTCTGGTGGCTATCTTCATGCTGTGGAAGGTTATCCCGGTTTTTGGCAGCATTTACCAGGAACTGGGAGCCGAACTTCCGGCCATAACTGCTTTTGTTCTGGCTCTCAGCCGGTTTGTCAGCAGCAGGATCGTGATTATTTTTATGATTCTTATTGGCCTGGTGGTCGGGTTCAGATACTGGAGAAAAACTCCTCCAGGAAGAGAAGTGGTTGACCGGTCGATGCTTAAAGCCCCGGTGATGGGCAATCTGATGCAGAAGATAGCTCTATCCAGATTCACCAGAACGCTGAGCACGTTGATTTCGGGAGGCGTGCCGATGCTCGAAAGTTTAAGGATAGCTTCCACCACCGCCGGTAATGTCATCATCGAAAGGCAGATCATCCAGGCGAGACAGCTGGTGTCGGAAGGAAAGAGTCTGAATGATGCCCTGAAAGAAGCCGGTGCCGGGCAGTTTCCAGCGATGATGATTCAGATGGTGAACGTCGGCGAATCCACCGGAACTCTGGATGAAATGCTGAGCAAGCTGGCGAACTTTTTTGACGATGAGGTGGATGACGCGGTCAGTTCGCTGCTGGCGGCGCTCGAACCAGTGGTGCTGATCTTTGTCGGTGGCATTGTAGGCGGACTGGTGATTTCCATGTATCTCCCGCTGTTCAACTTGATTCAGAAATTCTGAGGAGAATGGAGGCAGGCCTGGAAGACGGAAAAGGTGAATTCAGGTCGGTCCTGCTGATAGAATGAGGCAGGTGGTTAAAGGTGCGGTGGGGTAAAGGTGGGGCAGTTATGGGGAAAGAGAGACCATGAAAGGATCAGTGGGCAAAAAGGACCTTCTCAGGTACATTCTGGTCAGGCTGCTCATTGTCACCTCGATTCTGAGTGCAGCCTTTATCATCCAGTATTCGACCAGAACGGATTTTCCACTTCCCTTCCTGCTGACGATTATCGTGGTTTACGGGCTGTCGCTCATATATTTCCTCCTTTATCTGTGGGGGAAATTTCTGGTTTTTCAGGCGTATCTTCAGCTGATCATAGACCTTCTCCTTATAACCTGGCTGGTCTATATTTCCGGCGGAATGAATACGGCCACCTATTTACTTTACATCTTTGCCATCGGAGCAGCCGGTCTGGTGATTTCTGAAAGAGCCACCTTTCTAACGGCCGGCCTGGCCGCGGTTCTGTTCGGGTTTCTGGTGGATGGCACCTATTTCGGCCTCATTCCTTATTATCATCCGGGCCAGGCAATCAAACAGGATTTTGGCTCGGTGCTTTTCAACCTGATGCTGGCCTGGGCGGTGTTTTTTGCGGTGGCCTTTTTTATGAATTATTTATCTCGGGCTTTACGACGGGCAAGACTGGATCTTGAGCAGGCTCAGAAGGAACTGATACTGCGGGAGAGGCTGGCGGAAGCCGGGCGGATTTCTGCAGCCCTGGCTCATGAAATCCGCAATCCCCTGTCAGCCATCTCAGGTGCGGTTCAGGTGCTAAAATCCGAATATACCGGAAATGGCGAGGCCGAACATCTGATGGAGGTGATTGTCAGGGAATCCAGCCGGGTTTCGCAGCTGCTTGAACAGTTTCTGGATTTCTCACTTCCTCCGAAGAAAATGTTCCTGGAGATTGATCTGGGAATGCTCATTAATGAAGTTCTCGAGATGCTCCGGGCAAGCGGTGAACTTGACGGGGAGAAGGTGCGGATTGAAGGAAATTTCCTTTTCCGAAAGGTGATTTATTACGGCAATCCAAACCATTTCAAGCAAATTTTCTGGAATCTGGTCAAAAATGCCCTGAAGGCCATGCCTGAGGGGGGGAAGCTGAGCCTTAATTTTTATAATTCCAGGCGAGAAGGTCTGAAGATAGTTATTTCCGATACCGGTACCGGCCTGAGCGAACAGGATAAGGAAAATCTGTTCGTTCCATTTTATTCCGGTTTCGGTGAGGGGCGCGGATTAGGTCTGGCTACCGTCAGGAGGCTGGTTGAAGATTACAACGGGAAAATACAGATCAACTCCGAGCCCGGTCAGGGAACCGAGGTTATAATCACCCTGCCCTGGCCGAATGAGCAAATGGCTGTAAAGAACCGAACCATTCAGGAAGGGATAAAGGAAGATGGAAACCATACTGATTATTGATGACGAGAAAGGATTACTCGAGGTTATGAGCGTGGTTTTCCGGAAGGAAGGCTACGAGGTGAAAACTGCCACTTCCGGAGCTGAAGGGCTTGACATAATCAACCATAAATCTATTGACCTGGTGATCACCGATATCCGCATGCCCCATATGAGCGGCATGGAGGTGCTCAGGTACGTCAAGGAAAATTATCCGGAAATTCCGGTGATTGTCATTACCGCCTATGGCAGCATCTCGCAGGCGGTTGAAGCCCTGAAGGCTGGAGCTCTTGATTACATTGTCAAGCCCTTTGATGTGGAGGAGCTTAAAATCCTGGTGAGCCGGGCACTGGAGAGAAAACGGCTCGAACAGGAAAACCTTCTGCTCAAACGGGATCTCAAGGAAAAATACAAATTCGAGAATATGATCGGCAAAAGCCGGCTGATGCAGGAAATTTACCTGCTGATTGAAAAGGTGGCCAGCACCGATAGCACCGTGCTGATCACCGGGGAGAGCGGCACCGGAAAGGAAATGGCCGCCCGGGCCATACATAATCTCAGCCGGCGGAAGGATAAACCTTTTGTCACCATAAACTGTGCCGCCCTGCCGGAGAATTTGCTGGAGAGTGAACTTTTCGGTCATGTGAAGGGAGCTTTTACCGGCGCCATTTCGGACAAGAAAGGCATGTTTGAGGTTGCCCATAAAGGAACGCTTTTTCTGGATGAGATAGCCGAGATGCCCCCCTGGACTCAGGTAAAGCTGCTCCGGGCGCTTCAGGAAAAGAAAATCAGGCGGGTCGGCGGGACCGAGGAAATTCCGGTGGATGTCAGGGTGATTGCCGCCACCAACCAGGATTTGAAAAAGCGGATTGAGGAGGGAAAATTTCGGGAAGACCTTTATTACCGGCTGAACGTAATTTCTTTTGAGATGCCGCCGCTGAGGAGCCGGGTTGAGGACATTCCGCTTCTGACGCAGCATTTTCTCCAGAAGCACTGCCAGCAGATGGGAAAGAAGGTGAAGAGGCTGGCTCCGGAAGTGGTGGGGATTTTTGAACAGTATCCCTGGCCCGGGAATATCAGGGAGTTAGAGAATGTGATAGAACGGATTGTGGCCATTGAAGACCGGGAGACCATAACCCCGGCCTGTCTTCCGCCCGAGATGCTGGGCATGGTGAAGAGGGAAGAGAAAATGGTCGAGCTGGGGCCGGGGTTTGACCTCAACCGCCATCTCGACGACCTGGCCAAAAAATATATCATCAAGGCGCTGGAGAAAAGCGGGGGGCGGATGAAGAAGGCCGCGCCGCTGCTGGGGGTGAGCTATCGGACGTTGCGCTATCTTATTGATAAGTATGATTTGAAGACTAAGATAAGGGAAGGGGAAGAAGAGAACAACCAGCTCAATGCCGGGGAAAGCGAAAGGTAGAGAGGCAGAGGGGTTGAGAGGCGTAGAGGTAGAGGTGTAGAGAGGCGGAGAGGCGGCCCGGTAAGGCCCGACAAGGTTTATTTTGTGATATAATGCCACGGCGAGTAATCGAGGCAAAGGGGCAAACGGTCGCTGTGATAGATCCCGCCTGGAATACCGCGGGTGGGCCTGAGACCCGGGAACCGAGAATCGAGAATTGAGCGGTTATCGTGGCCTGCCGGGGGGTGGAGGAGAGGAGGAAAGATACTGTTTCCCGGTGTCAGGGCGATGGCGGCAGAAAAGGATTTGTTTGAAGAGATAGAGGCATAGCCTAATTGTTGAGGTTGAAAAGGGGATGTCGTTTTTAAGAAGGCATCCGGATCAATCAGGAAGGACATAGAAAAAAGTATGAAAAGAGGCATAATAACTGGGCCGGCTGTTAACATCCCGACGCCATTTTCGATGATATCCCTGTCCAGATCGATCAAGGAAGAAGAATATCTGTGCCGGAAAGTAGCGTCCTGAAGGGCGGAATTAGCTTTGAGAGTTGACCCTCTGGAATGGTTAAAGCCTGGAAAGATTGGTTTTAGAGCGGAAAAGCCATGGAGAAGACGTTGATAAAAGGGAAGATGAAAGAAAACAGGGAGGGATTGAAAAACAAGGTTGACAATATTTGTCCCGACTTAGGGCGGGGTGTTGACAATAATTGCCCCATAATAAAGAATTTCAGGGGGATTATTTTTGTATCTTGTTTATTATCATATATTTAATAAAATGGTTGTGTCTGGCACGAATATTGCTATTAATAAAGCGAGTGAAAAACATCTCAGCCGGCGGATAGTCGGCGAGAATTAAGGAGGTTTAACATGTTAAAAAGGATGAGAGGATTCACCCTCATCGAAATGCTCATCGTCGTGGCCATCATCGGTATTCTGGCCGCCCTGCTTATCCCCAACGCCATGAGCGCTCTGCAGAAGGCCAAACAGAAGGGCACCATTAAGGACATCAACACCATCGCCACCGGCCTGATGGACTATGTGACGGATAAAGGGAACGTTCCGGCACACTCTGGTGCGCTTCAGGACAGCGATGCTTTGATACAAGCGCTGCAGGGGTTTTATATGAAAGTATTTCCCCAGAGAGATCAG
>JBASPX010000007.1:0-9904 GCA_049659625.1 Candidatus Saccharicenans sp.
TCCCCAACCAGCCACTCTAACATCGACTTCAGTGGATCCTCCTCCAGCAAAAATCCTGTTAGCATTTTCTCCAGCATTGCCTTATAATCTCTTTGAGCCATCGTAATGAAATACCTCCTTTCTTTATTTTGATTACTGTAAAAGGAGAGTTTACGATGGCTCACTCCTTAACGCAATTTGCGAACTATTTTGTACACCGGCCTAATACAATTATTTGAATTTAAAAAAACACCATTAGCCGCTTATTCTTTTAATTCATTTATTTCTAATAAGATAAAAATTCTTTCAATTATAAATAAAAATGGCATAAAATTTGCTCTTTCTTTGATAAGCTTAGCTTTAAGCTTTTGAGAAAGGAGGTGAGAAAAAGGCAAAGAAGGGTCATATAATAATCAAGGCCGCAAATCTCAATGAAAGGAGGAGAAAGAGTGATTAAAAAGTATTTGGTTCCATTGATGATTGTGATTTTGCTGGCTCCTCTGGCCTTCTCCCAGTCACGGGAAACCGGTTCTATTACCGGAACTGTTACCGACGAATCGGGTTCACCGCTGCCTGGAGTTACTGTAACCATCTCCAGCCCGAGCCTTATGGGTACTCGATCGACGGTAACTGACACCAGAGGCGTTTACAGGTTCCCGGCTCTACCGCCTGGAACTTACACCATCAAAGCCGAGCTTCAGGGTTTTTCCACGGTAGTTTATTCAGACATCCGTCTGACCACCACGGTAACCCTGACGGTAGATATCGTTATGAAGCCGGCTGCTCTGGCTGAGGAAGTCACGGTTGTGGCCAAGGCGCCAACGGTTGATGTTAAATCGACCGAAACCGCGTCCGTCTCCCTGAGCAATGAGTTACTGCGGAATATTCCTTACAGCCAGTTTACGGCCGATATCGTTAACATGGCTCCTGGCGTCACCAATAACGTGGCTTTCGGAGCTTCCCAGGACACCGGTATCGCCTACACCATGGACGGCGTCAACGTGGCTGACCCGGAAGCAGGTTCGGCCTGGGTATTTTCAGACCACAATATAGTTGAAGAAGCAAAGATTATGGGCGTTGGGCTCCCGGCCGAGTACGGAAACTTCACCGGTGTTATTTTCAACCTGATTACCAAGTCTGGCGGTAATAACTTCTCCGGTCATATGGAATTCGATTTCCAGGGACGGAAAGACGATTTTCCGAAAGGTTTCTGGGTTACCACCAACAATAAAAAATACGTCAATGATTTCCCTGAACTCACTTCACCGCTGCTCAAACTGATGGATGCCAATGCCCATCTGGGAGGACCGATCATCCGTGATAAACTGTGGTTCTATGTTGGACTCCAGTATTACCGGACCTGGCGTTATCCCACCGGCTTCCCCGAGGCAGTCGATTACAAGCAGCCGAGGAGTTTCCTTAAACTTTCAGCCCAGTTAACCCCTTCTCTCAGTATGGTGGGCTCTGTGCAGATTGACACTTATAATGGAATTAATCGTGGTGCTGGTGCCAATGTTTCCCCGGAAGCCACGGTGACTCAGAAATCTCCTGGAGTTGTCGGCAATTTCAGCCTGACCAAAATAATAAGCTCGAAAACTTTCTTCGACCTGAAAGCAGCCTATTTCTGGGGTTATTACTACCTGGATCCTGAAGTTGGAATGCAACCCTATATGCACTTTGACTTTGCCGATAATTTCACGCGTTATAGCTCTGGATATTATTACTATGCCGACAGAACCAGGTTCCAGACAAATGCCAGCCTGAGCCACTACGTTGAGGATTTCTATGGTTCCCATGACTTCAAGTTCGGCGCGGAGTTTGAGAGATCCACGGTTAGAAACAGATACGGTTTTACCGGCGAGGGTGGAGAGCTTGGCGATCACGTTCAGTACTACGATTATTATGGATATCCTTATCTTGCTTATCAATATGCCGGTTATGACACCAACACCAGATACACCAGATTTGAAGCCTTCGCTCAGGATTCCTGGCAGGTTACCAAATGGCTTAACATCAGCGCTGGAGTAAGATTCAGCTTCTACTGGGGCCAGGTTAAAGGCGTTTCTGGAAACGTTTATACCAATAACAGAATAAGCCCGAGAATTGGCTTTACCTACGATCTGTTTGGCGACAAGAGCACCGTTCTTAAAGCGCATTACGGACATTTCGCCGAAGCGATGTTAGCCAGCTATCACGACCGGATGAATCCTGACACTGCTTATAGCGACTATGTAGGATATTACTATGATTATGATATCGGCGAATGGGTTGAGTGGTTCAGGATCGTTCACGAATCCCTTTACAGAATGGACCCGGATATCAAGCATCCTTATATGGAACAGTGGACAGTCAGTATTGAAAGAGAACTCTTCAAGGATGCTTCCTTCACCATCGCCTATATCAACCGCAGATGGAAAAACATAATAACTCCGATTGATCAGAACGCTGATTATGAGCAAAGAACCGTTAGTGTGCCCAACTTCGGTAACTACACGGTATATGAGCGAACCCTCGAAACCCTCGAAAATCCAGACTATCTTATAACCAACATCGAAAAAGCTTATAAAAATGGATATCCGTGGATATTGTTGAAACCTTATCGGAGATACCACGGCATCCAGTTCCAGTTCAACAAGCGGTTCTCCAACCGGTGGCAGCTGCTGGCTTCTTATACCCTGTCCAAAGCCTGGGGCACACTGGATAACGGCTTTGCTGACGACATTGGCTATGGTGGTGACCGCTATGATCCAAACTACTGGATAAACGCTGACGGAAATTCCACTTACGACCCGACCCATATGATTAAGATCCAGGGCACCTACGTAATCCCGTGGATTGATCTGAGTGTAAACGTCTATTACCACGGAACTACCGGAAATGCCTGGACCACAAGATTCCGGACCGCACGATTCAACCAGGGCAGAATAACTTTCTTTATCGAACCGAGAGGTTCTCACCACTACCCGATGGACCACCAGATCGATATTCGTCTGGAAAAAATCTTCACCATCCAGAACAAATACCGCCTGGGTATCATGGTCGATGTTTTCAACCTGCTAAACGTCGACACCATCACTTCCTGGGGTACACGCTGGATGTATGACTGGAAACCCACGCAGTGGCCCTCCACCAACGGTCACCAGCTGTACAGCATCGTCAACCCGAGACAGGCTCGAGTCGGTATCCGGTTGATCTTCTAAAATCAGAACAGAAGAGGAGCAGGGGCGGCAGGTTCTCCTGCCGCCCTTTTTTATGTCTGATTTTAAGCCTGAGAAAGAATCTTTTTGATTATTTTTTTCGGTATATAATCAGCCGATAAAGAGATGGGTACATCTTTTAGAGACGAATCTGTCTACCACAAAATGGGCCCTGTGATATAATTAAAAACGATGTCCAGAAAAATTTTATTGATGCTGGCAGCCCTGTTTCTGGTGGGCGCAGCTATCTTTGGTCTTATTATAAGTAAAAGCCCGGGGCCCCGGGACCTGCGAGGTCATAGCGACTTCAACGTTATTTTGATCACAGTTGACACCCTGCGAGCAGATCGAGTGGGATGCTACGGTTTTATCCCTGATGTAACCCCGACCATGAATAAAATGGCCGCCAGCGGAGTGCGCTTTGAAAAATGCATCGCTCAGACTCCATTAACCCTTCCCTCTCACACCACCATTCTTACCGGCACCCTGCCGATTCATCACGGAGTTCGCGACAATGGAGGTTTTGTAGTTCCAGAGGAACTTCAGACCCTGGCTGAATGCTTTAAATCAGCCGGCTACACCACAGCCGCCTTTGTTTCCGCTTACGTGCTGGATTCAAAATGGGGTCTCAATCAGGGTTTTGATTTTTATTATGATAATTTTGACCTCGGACGGTTTGAAAAAATCTCTCTCGGAGAAGTACAGCGCCGGGCCGAGGAAACCATAAACGAAACGCTGAACTGGCTTGAAAAAAACCGTACGCAGAAATTTTTCGTCTGGATTCACCTTTATGATCCTCATACCCCCTACGAGCCTCCAGAACCTTATAAAAGTCAATTTCAGGATCGGCCCTACCTCGGTGAAATTGCCTATACCGACAGCCAGTTAGCCCGTTTCTGGGAATATCTGGAAAAGGAAAAACTCCTCGACCGCTCTTTCGTTGTGCTTGCCTCAGACCACGGGGAAAGTCTGGGCGAACATGGAGAAACCACTCATGGCTTTTTTGTGTATCAGGGAGCGATACTGGTTCCTCTAATTTTCGTTACGCCCTTCTCTAAATACCAGGGAAAAGCCTATCCGGGCGTAGTCACCCTTGCCGACATCATGCCGACCGTTCTGGAAATGACAGGATTGCCAATTCCACCTGAAGTTCAGGGGCAGAGCCTCCTTCGCTATTTCAGCGGAAGGGAAAAACCCGAAGAGAGACTGGCTTATTCCGAAACCTTTTACCCTCGCTATCATTACGGTTGGTCAGAGCTGCGCAGCTTTCAGAATAATCGCTATAAATTAATCATCGCACCGGTTCCCGAGCTTTATGACCTGAAAAACGATCCTAAAGAACAGAAAAACCTGGTTTATCTTGAAAAGAAAACTTATGAAAAACTTACCAGTCTGGCTGAAGAATTCGAAAAGAAGGCCGGGGAGAAATCCATCCAGCCTGATTTTACTTCGGTCGATGAAGAAACCAGGGAAAAGCTCGCAGCCCTCGGCTACCTTGGATCCTTTGTTGATCCGGCGAAAATCGCAGGAAGAGTTCTGGCTGATCCCAAGGATAAAATTCATATTTTCAACGAAATCTCAGCGGCCCGGGAAACCGGAATGGCCGGCAATTTTGAGGAAGCTATAAACAGGCTTAAAAAGATCCTTGATGATGACCCGAATATCAGTGACGGCTTTTTTGCCCTCGGAAATATTTATTTTAAGGCTAAGAGATTTAGCGAAGCTGCCGAAGCCTTTCACCGGGCACTGGACTTAAAACCTGATGATTCTTTTGCCGTAATCAATATTCTGAATTGTTACGCCGCTTTAGGTAAATTAGAAAAGGCAGAAGAGTTCGTGCACGAACATATTAAGAAAGGGTTTGAAGACTCTCAATTTTATTACGCGCTCGGTTCACTTTATGCCCTGAGACGAAATTACGAAAAAGCCCTGCCGTACTTTGAAAAATGCCTGGAAAAGAATCCCCGCTCGGCTGCAGCCCATAATGCCATTGCGGCCATCTGTCTGAATCGTGATGACCTCAGCTGCGCCGAAAAACACCTGAAAGCAGCCAGCCAATTAAACCCGACTCTGCTTAATCTACGTTATAATCTGGCCCAGCTCTATGAAAAACAAAACCGCCTGGCAGAAGCCATGGAACTTTACCGCCAGGAAATTGCCGATTCTCCAAACCACTTTAAGGCTCTTTTCAACCTGGCCCGTCTGTACCGCCTCCAGGGCAGAGAACAGGAAGAACTGGAATCCCTGCAGCGAGCCCTTCAGGCCAACCCGGATTTTCCGCTGACCTACTTTTACCTGGCGCGAATATACCTGCGCCGCGGCCAGAACTATCGGGAAGCTATACAGCTGGTGAAAAAAGGACTCGAGCTTAAACCGGAAAAAGATAATGAAGCCTTCGGCTATTTCCTTCTGGCTGACCTTTACAATCGTCTCGGGGATTACGTTTCTTCAGAAGAATACGCCCGACTGGGGAAAAAACTGGTTAATTCTCCCCGCTGAATGCCTGCCGCAAATCAGGTAATAATTCAGCAGCGATATCTGTCTTAAAATTCGAATTTAAGCTTCTTCTCCGATTTTTTCTTTTCTGTCTTATTTTCCACTTCCACTTTTAGGGTAAACGGCGATTTGCCCCTGATTTCTGCCTGAAGTTCCAGCTCATAGCTCCTGTCAAATTTCTCCTTAAGTTCAGCCGGCGTGAGCGAAATTTCGGCCGTGCGGCTGCCCTCCCAGACTTTCTGTCCTCCGGCATCTTCTATCTCAGCTTTAACTTCAATGACCGTTTCCAGTTTATCCTGAACGGCCTTAAACCAGATCTGGTTATAGGGCAGGCTGACCACAATCAGAGCTTCCCCCGATTCCTTTCTGTCCATTCTGACTTCAAAATCCATGGCCCGGCTGCCCTCAAACATTCTGCCGCCGGGCTGGTTCCACCTGACCTGGGTTTGAGTAATCTCAGCAATCTGTCTGGCACTCACAGGGTCAAGCTGATAGTCGCCGTTCCAGAACCGGTCAACAAAATATATCTGATAAAAACCATAATGCCATATTTCAACCGGATAACCGTAGAAACTCTGCCCGCGGGGATAAGTTTCCCTGTGGTCTGGAGGCCCCAGTGTCACCCAGATCCGGCCGCGGTCGGTGAGCCAGCCCGGGCGGCCGCCCTCACTGAAAAATTTGTTGGCCTGCTCAATTCTTAGAAAATATTCCTCTTTAAATTCGTTAACCTCGGTCTCCGGAATGGGATCGCGTCGCTTCCAGAACTCTTCAATAAAGTTCTTTCTCTCCGTTGGTGGGAGATTCAGAAAAGTTTTTCTTTCTTCCGGCGAGATTATGTACCTTACCACTGAGAGGAATTCTTTATCCTCAGGGCTGAGCGATTTCTCCTTCTGTATTGTCTGGCAACCGCTGATAAAAGTCAGGATAGCCAGAAAGTAAAACAAAAAAAGATATTTTTCAAAAAAGCATTTTGTTCTCATGATTAAATCTACCCTCCCGAAGTTTCAGACAATTTTATTATACCTTAATAAACCAGAATTTTCTCTCCGAGTGGCATTACCCTGCAGTCAGGGCAGTTCTCCACTTAATTTACCTGCCGGATACCAGATTTTCTTCAGCTATTTTAGATACTGTCTTTCGTTTTAACAGGAAAGTCTGCTGCCGCGCCCGATTTCTGGAAGTTAATTCTCCGTATTCTCCGCCACACCTTTTCTCAACTGAGGGAAACCCGGGCGCAGGCCTTAAAAACCTGTGCCCCTATGCTCACAGGTCTGGAATTATACCTCGGGATCGCAGGAGAAGGGCTTCCAGCAGGGAAGGCCTTCCTTGACAATTGCCGGTATGGAAATTATATTAAATTCGTAGGGAAAGGGAGAAAGCATGGAAATTCTGATGAAAATTAAAGGTCTGGTGGTTGACCCCATTTCTAAAATGCCGATTGTGGTGCTGGAAGACCCCCTTTCTGACCGGATATTGCCGATCTGGATCGGAGTTTTTGAAGCCAATGCCATCGCCCTCAGTCTCGAGGGTATTCCCACTCCCCGCCCGATGACCCACGATCTTATGAAGAACATTCTCGAACAGCTCAACATATCGGTCGACCGGGTGGTGGTTAACGACGTTCGGGACAACACCTTTTATGCCATTATCTACTGCCGCCACAACGACACACCCTATTTAATCGATGCCCGTCCTTCAGATGCCATTGCCCTGGCCCTCAGGCTGAATGCCCCGATATATGTGGAGGAGGAAGTAATCAAAAAGGCTCACCATTCAAAGAATGAAGACAGCCTGGAAACGTCCGAAAAACTGAAAGAGTGGCTGGAAAGCCTCAAGCCTGAAGACCTGGGCAAATACAAGATGTAATCGGCTATCAGGTTTTAACCTTCAATAACATATAAACCGCGGCCAGAATAAAAATTGCCGGTCCACTCCAGGCGGCCACTGCTGGCGCCAGCAATCCGGAGAGCGATAACCCTCGCAAAAGAGCCACGGTCTGCCAGTACAGAAAGGCTCCGGCCAGACTTACCGCCAGCGGCAAAAGGAAACCCCTGGCCGCCAAAACTCCGGCTGAAGCGCAGGCCAGAAGGATCATAACCAGCGCCGACAAAGAAAAAGCCCGACGGAAATCGGCCTCTACCTGAAAACGTCTGGCTGGAAAACCTGCTTCTTTAAGCTCCCGGGCATAAAGATCCAGCTCGAAGACGCTCATGGCTGAGGGCTCTTTCCATTTTTTAAGGAGCAAATCTGCAGTCCCCGGAGCTGGCGTCTCTTTAAAATCGAAAAGGCTGAGATGGGTCTCGTCTTCAGAAAAATCCCTCTCCCATCCGTATCTGAGAATTATACTGTTTTGTTTAACCAGTGCCTCCCTGGCGAAAACGATTTTTTTGAAACCGGATCCGTCAGGATACGTCTCGAGCATCAGGAATCTGCCAATCAGATTCATTTCAGGAGACAGAAGCTCATAATGATAAAAGGTCCCCGGCTCCTTGACCCGCAGCCAGTAACGGCTGAGATAACTGAAAGTTCTCACCGGCTCACCCGATTCCCGGCTCCAGAGCTCTTCTGCCTCAGGGTTGCTGTAAACCAGCACTCTGTCCTGCCAGAGAAAAATACCAGGGATAAGGAGCAACCCTGCGATCACGAGAACCCGGATGACTCGCGCGTAACTCAGGCCGGTAGAAAAAAATGCCGGTATCTCCTTCCGCCGCCAGAGAAGACCCAGAGCGAGGGCGGCCGCCGCCGGAATCGAAAGAAGCAGGCTGTAAAGCAAAAATTCGGGAAATTTGTGCCAGAGATAAAAAAGAAGGTTCCTCCATCCATCACGGTTACCCCGGAGCATTTCCAGCCGCAACAGGAAGGTGACCGCACTCATCCCCAGAACCAGCCCGGCAAATACTGGCGCCATCAGCCTGACAAAAAAAGATAGAACATAACGATCAACCAGAGAAAGAAAAGGGTGGATTCCCGACAATAAAAATTTTTTTCTAACAGGCAAGGACCGGCCAGCCTCACGGCAGGTTTTTAAGGTAATTTTTTTGATATCCGGCAGCTTTACTCTGGCTGATTCTATGTCTTTGAACCAGCGCCAAAATAAACCACCTCCGGCTAAAAGAATTATCAGGTTCGGCAGCCACATCGCCAGCCAGGGAGCTAAATCTCCCTGAAGAGTTTTCTGTTCGCCAGTGACAAGGAGAAAATAATATCCAAGAATAAAAAGCAGGGCCAGCCCGTAGCTTCCAAGACGGCCACCCGGCCAGCGCTTCCAGCCAAGCGCCACCCCCAGAAAAACAAAAAGCAAACAGGTTGCCGGCAGGCTGAATCTTTTGTGTATTTCCAGTCTAATCAGACGACTCTCGTAGTCGCTGACTCCCGTGATGGTCTTACTCTCCCGCCATAACTCACGGATTGTTTTTTCCCTGACCCTCTTCGCCCTGGAAAAATCTTTTCTTAAAATTTTTAACTGAAGCTTCTGCCTTCCTCTCTGAAATTCACTGAATTTGAAACTTTCGGGGCGGTCGGGTTGAAAACTGTACAGCCGGCCTCCATCGACCATAATCCAGCCATCCCCGTAATCAGGCTGAAACTGAAGCCAGGCTTTCTCTGCCAGGATAACTTCTAACTCGCCTTCTTCCCCTCTCTGGCAGATGAACACATGCCGCCAGAAGCCTTCTTTATCTTTTGTTTCCACAAAAATGACCTTCCCCGGTAGCCATTCCACAAAATTTCCAGGTTCAATTTCGAGCGTCGGCCGGTTTAAAACAGAATCGATCATAGTCTGGAGCCAGCGGTAATTGGACACAGGCGTAAGCCAGAGAGTGAAAAAACTGCAGATGAGAAATAAAACAAATCCAGAATGAAGAACCGGCCGCAGAATTCGCAGAGGCGAAATCCCCAGCAACCTGAGTGCTTCGGCTTCCCCGTCTCCGGCCAGCCGGCCAAGTCCCCCGAGAACTCCGGCCATGAAAGCCAGCGGAATGGCCAGGGAAACAATCGAAGGCAGAAGATAAAGGAGCAGCCTGGCAGCTGTTCCCCCTGAGACCCGAGCCGTGAAGACAATTTCAGCCAGGTAAAAAAACTCGTTCAACAGAATGACCAGAAAAATAAAGCCAAGCGAGAGGAGAAAAGCCAGAATTATTTCCCGGTGCAGATAGCGGTCAAGAATCTTCATCGAAATCAGCCGCTCCGGCTAATATAACACAGAGAGGCTTCTGGCTTCAAAATAGAAAGGC
>JBASPX010000008.1:0-10282 GCA_049659625.1 Candidatus Saccharicenans sp.
TGCTTTTTCAAGTGCCAGCCTGATAAATCCCTTTGCCTCTTCAACCCCTATCCCAATAGCTGGCCTACCACCACGCCGCCTCCATATACCACCCTTACCCTGGATACTATGTCTGTGCCCGAAAGAATTTTTAGCTTGACTGTTACACATCAAAGGCATATGCTTAAAGAAGAAAGGGGGAATGGATATATTAGCTCTGAAAACAGCGTTGACGCTTGATTGTTAAATAACCGGCCTTAATAATAGCAGTAAATAAGAGCCATAGAAGGAATTAAAACCTCAATGACTTTAAGAAGATGTTTTTCTTTCCTGTTTTCGGATTTTATCTTCGGTGGTTATCTGAGATATCGATTGTCCCCGCAATTTTCTGAAGGCGAATTGATCACCATGTGCCAATTATTCCAGTTACCTTTCGGAAAAATCTCCTTCCTTTGTAATCCGCATAAACCGGCTGATGCATTCACATTCACCTTTTTTCCTGTCAGAGGCCATAAAAAACCCAGGCCCGCTCTTTTTTGGTTTGAAAGGAAATCATAATGAAAATTAAAAACATATCTTTCATAGAAGCCGGTTCGCCCGGTGCTAACATCTTCAGCAAATTTCCAATTCCGCGCCTCGGTTCGGTGCTTCTATCGACCATGCTCCGGAATCAGGGCTACAGGGTGCGTGTGTTTATTGAAGATATCTCCCAGCCCGACTGGTCGTTCGTCAACAATTCGGACCTGGTCTGCATTTCGACCATAACCTCGACCGCCCTGCGGGCTTACTCCCTGGCTGACCGTTTGAGAGCATCGGGACTTCCGGTGGTTATCGGCGGTCCACACGTAAGTTTTCTGCCGGATGAAGCCCTCAAACATGCGGATTTTGTAGCCCGGGGCGAAGGGGAGAGGTTACTGCCGGCTCTGGTAAGACATCTGGAGACCGGTCGGCCAGCTCTCTCCAGCATAAAGGGGCTCTCCTTTCACGATAAAGACGGCCGCCCGATCCATAATCCGCCGGCTGAGTTTGTCGAAAATCTCGACTTTTTGCCTGAACCAGATTTCTCGCTGGTCCACGGATGGAAAAAGTCCAATATTTATCCTGTTTCTACCTCCCGCGGTTGTCCTTACGGCTGTAAGTTTTGTTCGGTGATTCAGATGTTCGGCCGCAGATATCGGTTTAAATCGGCCGAAGCCACTGTCCGGGAACTGAAATATGTAAATTCTGTTTCCCGGGCCACAAAATTCATCGTAGATGACAATTTTGCCGCTGACCCCCGCCGGGCTAAAGAAATTCTCTCCGGAGTACTGGCCGAAAGAATCAAAATAACCTGGTCCACCCAGGTCAGGGTTGATGTGGCCCGCGATCCTTACCTCCTCCGTCTGATGGCTGACTCTGGCTGTCATACACTTTACATCGGGTTTGAATCTGTCAACCCGCACACTCTTGAAGCCTACCAGAAAAAACAGAGCCTCGCGGATATCGTCCGGGCCATTCGTGTGATCAAAGACTATGGTATTCACATCCACGGCATGTTTGTTCTGGGAGCTGACACCGACAGTGTCGACACCATTCGCCAGACTCTGGATTTTGCCATAAAAAACAAAATAGATACCATTCAGTTTATGATTCTAACGCCTCTTCCCGGAACCCCGCTGTTCAGAGAAATGAGAGAAAGCGGCAGGCTGATTCATACCAGCTGGAACAAATATGATGCTCACCATGTGGTTTACCGGCCGGCGATGATGACCCCGATCACCCTGCAGATTGAGACTTTTAGAGCCATGGGTGGCTTCTATTCCTGGAAATACATTTTGAAACATCTGGCCAGCCTGCGTCTCCATTATGCCGTCCTGGGGATTTACGGCAAAAACGCCATCAAAAAATTTATGAAAAATCTGACCTTTGAACTGCGCGAGCTCCAGTTCCAGTCCTGATTAACAGGGGACACCTTACACTGTCCCCTTTTTTGTCCTAACCCGCCTTTTGCTAACTTATTGATATCTAAGAAATTAAGGGTGGCGATTTGTTCGAGGAAGTGCGGATTTTTAATTCCTTCATTTCTAAATATACTGATTTTAACAACTTAAGAAAGGGGACACCGTAGGGTGTCCCCTGTTAAAAAGAGGGGAAAAGAGAGAACGGGAATAACAGCGGGCCAGGAAAATTGAGGAAATAAGTATGATCTCCCGCGTTTTTTTGATAAAATAGGCAAGCCAGGGCAGAAAAGGGAAAAATAAAAAATGCCGTTCGCAATCAGGCTGCTGTGTTTTTTTCTGAAACGGATATCCCGGGATTTTTCCCCCATTCCGCCAGCTTTATTTTTTGACCGAAAACAGCCATGCTGCTGTTATCTTCGGTCCTGCTATATCCACCTACCATCTCCATCTCACGGAGGATTTAAATGTGCGGAATAGTTGGTTACATCGGACAGAACGAAGCTGCACCTATTCTTCTGGAAGGACTCCGTCGCCTGGAATACCGTGGCTATGACTCAGCCGGTCTGGCCATACACACGCCCCTGGGCCTGAAAATAATTCGCTCCGTCGGGAAAATTTCCACCCTCTGCCAGCTGCTTAATTCGTCGCCCGTCTCCGGGACTTTCGGAATAGGCCACACCCGCTGGGCGACCCACGGTCGTCCCTCGGAAAATAACGCCCATCCTCATCAGGTAAATGGTCTGGCTGTGGTCCATAACGGTATCATCGAAAATTACGCCGAGATCAAAGCTAAACTTATTCAGCAGGGTCGAACCTTCTCCTCAGAAACCGACACCGAGGTCATCGCTCACCTGATAGATTGCGAGCTTCTTTCTACCTCTGACCTTCTCGCGGCCGTGCGCCGCGCCCTCAGCCTGGTCGAGGGTACCTACGCCATCGCGGTTATTTCACATTCTCACCCGGATCACTTCGTTGTGGCCAAGAATTTCTCACCTCTTATCATCGGTCTGGGCGAAAACGAAAATTTCGTGGCTTCGGATGTTCCGGCCCTTCTTCCTTTCACCCGCCGCATCATCACCATGAAGGAATGTGAAATTGCTCGCATCTACCGCGACCACATTGAACTTTTTAACCTGAAAACCGGAGAGCCGATTTCAGCCACACCTCAAACCATCAATCTGACCCTCCAGTCGGCGGAAAAGGCCGGGCACAAACATTTCATGCATAAGGAAATCTTCGAAACACCGAAAATCTTCACCGACACCCTCCTCGGCCGCATCAAGCGCAATCCGCCCGGCATCGTATTTGATGAATGCCACCTGCCGGATCCGGTGGAAATCTCGCGGATCCTTATCATTGCCTGTGGCACTTCCTACCACGCCGGCCTGGTTGGCCGTCATTACTTTGAGGAGATTGCCTCTATCCCCACGGTGGTCGAATACGCCTCGGAATTCCGCTATCGACGCACGGTTCTCCTGCCCGGTGACCTGGGAATATTCATATCTCAGTCTGGTGAAACGGCCGACACCCTCGCCGCACTCAAAGAAGTTCGCGCCCGCGGTCTCAGAACCTTGGCCATATGCAATGTCATTGATTCCTCGATCTCCCGCGAGGCCGATCAGGTTATCTACACCAGAGCCGGAATCGAAATCGGTGTGGCTTCAACCAAGGCCTTCACCGCCCAGGTTGAAGTTCTTCTTCTCCTGGCCCTACATTTTGCTTCTCAAAAAGGGATTCTCCTGCCCGACGACCTTTCGCGGTTTATCGATCAAATCTACCGGATACCGGCCATTCTGGAAAAGCAGCTTTCGGAAGAGGAATCGATCAAGCAGCTGGCCTCTCGCTTCATACACTCCCGCGATTTTATCTACCTCGGGCGCGGTATCAACTATCCGATCGCCCTTGAGGGTGCTCTGAAGCTCAAAGAAATCTCCTACATCCATGCTGAAGGCTATCCGGCCGGCGAGATGAAACATGGCCCGATCGCCCTGATTGACGAGCAGGTACCGGTAATGGTGCTGGCCAACCGCGGCAGCCAGCTGAAAAAAATAATCTCCAACATGCTCGAAGCGAAGGCTCGTGGCGGAATAATTGTTGGCCTGATCAGCCGCGGTGATGTTGAAACTCGCTCGCTCCTGGACCATGCTTTTGAGGTGGAAGATGTGGATGAATATTTCCAGCCCTTCGTCAACACACTTCCGCTTCAACTCTTTGCTTACTTCGTGGCCGATCTCAAGGGAACTGATGTTGACCAGCCCCGAAACCTTGCTAAGAGTGTTACCGTGGAGTGAACCGGAACACTCTAAACAACCCTGTTTTCATAAAGGGGGCAGCTTAAAATGTCCCCGGTTAAAGCTTATTCATAACTCGAAATCACCCCCTGATTCACCCTTAAGAGTGATTGACAGTAGACCTGTTAAAAATAAAAAGAGTAATTTTGATGGGAGGCATAAATCTATCAAAAATTATTTTTTGAATAAAACTCTTCTTAAGTCTGTTTATTCAATAAAAAGAATACCCCTGTCTTTTTCACGCACCTTTCCGTCATTATATTTAACTATCTCTTTCTCGCTTTGGCTTCTTTCTCTCCCTTTGCCGCTTCATTCCACCTTTCGTCCGGCCTTTCGTCCGCATCTCTTTTTCCGCACTCTTTCCATCGAGCACGGGCTTTCACAGAATGCGGTTCTTTCCATCACCCGTGACCGGACGGGCTTTATGTGGTTCGGCACGGAATCCGGACTCAACCGCTACGATGGATATCGCTTTAGAATTTATCTCCCCGTTGAAGGTAACTCCTCTTCACTCAGCAATTCCTGGGTTAACGCCCTTCTGACCGACCACTCTGGCCGGGTCTGGATTGGCACCGAGAATGGCCTTAATGAGTATAACCCTTCGACTGATGAATTCGTCCGTTATTTTCACCACCCCTCGGACCCGGCTTCTCTCTCCAGTTCCCGCATCTTCTGCCTTTTTGAAGACCGCCAGGGCCGTCTGTGGGTAGGAACCGATGCCGGATTGAACCTCTTTGACCGCTCCACTCGAAAGTTCATTCGTTACCTTCTCGACCGGTCAGACCAACCCGGTTCGCTCAGCCAGCCCTCAGTTCGCGCTATTGCCCAGGATGCCGGCGGTTTTCTATGGGTGGCTACTGCCGGCCACGGCCTCTTCCGTTTAGACCCGAGGGTCGGGTTTTCAATTCAGTTCCGCCATGATCCTCAAAATCCAGCCTCGCTTCCTGACGATAACCTGAACTGCCTCCTGATTGATTCCAGCTCCGGACATGAGGTTATCTGGTTAGGAACCACCTCCGCTGGCCTGGTTCGTTTTGACCCTTCCACCGGTGAATTCAAAACCTACCGCCGTGATCAGCCTGTATCAGCTTCTTACACCTTTCCCCCGGACTTGACTTCGCTTTCGCTCACCTCACCCCCGGACAATACGATCACCTGCCTGACAGTCGATCCATCGGGGAATCTCTGGGCTGGCACTTACTACGGCGGACTGGCTCAGTTTTCGCCGTCCCGCGAACTTTTTGTCTCTTACCGTCATCAGGCCATCGACCCTTTCTCTCTCCCTGATAATCAGATAAGGTCGCTCTACTTTTCACCCGATGGAATTCTCTGGGTGGGTACTTACCGCGGCCTGGCTCAATTGAATTTTAACCGGCAATTCTTGATGAGGTTTCTTTCCGACCCATCGGACCCCAACACCCTTTCTAACCCGGTGGTCCGGGCCTTCTGCAGGCATAGCTCAGGGCTGCTGTTTGTGGGAACCGATGGAGGAGGACTCAATGCGATTGACCTCAAAAAACGCCAGGAGGGCAATTCTCTAGTTCGCTATTTTAAACATCAGCCCGGCCTGACGAATTCTCCAGGCTCCGATCGCATTTTCTGCCTTCTTGAAGATATAGATTCGACTCTCTGGATCGGAACCCTTGGCGGTGGATTGGACAATTACGAACCAGCCAACGGAAAATTCACTCATTACCGCTACAACCCGCGAGATCCTTATTCTCTTCCGGAAGATAACGTTCGCAGCCTTTATCTTGATGTTCGCAACACGCTCTGGGTAGGTACGGTCAACAGTGGCCTGGTTTATTTCGATAGAACTACCCGCCATTTCCGCCGTCCGCGGATTTCTCGCTCAGTGCACCCGTCGAAAGACTTCGAACGTCCGGCTGAGTATCGGTCAACCTCTTCAGCTCAAGCTAATTTTGCCGATTGCTCTGAAATTCTTCTTTCCCGCGGGCGTATTTTCAAAATTACTGGAGATAGCCATGGTCGCCTCTGGATTGGAGCCTACGACCAGGGTCTTCTCTGTTACGACCCGGCGAGTGGCGAGTTGATTCATTTCCTTCACCAGCCTCATGATAGTAATTCACTGAGCTCCAATTCAGTCATCACCGTTTATGTGGATAGCCGCAATCTGGTCTGGGTTGGCACAAATGGCGGAGGCCTTAACTGTCTCGACCCGGCCACCCTGACCTTCACTCGTTACAACGAATCGCACGGGCTGCCCTCTTCAGTCATTTATGCGATTCTGGAAGATGATGATGGTTTCATATGGATAAGCTCAAACCGAGGCCTTTCCCGACTGGACCCGGCTACCAGACATATCCGCAACTTTGACAACACTGATGGTCTTCAAAGCTATGAATTCAACGGCAATGCCTGTCTGAAATCACCTGAAGGCTATCTTTACTTCGGGGGGATTAACGGGTTCAATGTATTCAAACCGGATGAAATTGAAGAAAGTCAGTTCCTTCCGCCGGTGGTGGTGACGGATCTTTACATCTCCGGTCAGAGGATAAAGCCGAATCAGGCTCTTGACGGAGACATTATTCTAAGGAGAGAAATTCACACCCATCCGCCTTTCAGGCTTACCTGGAAGCATCGTGTGGTGGCTTTTGAATTTGTGGCCCTTGATTACACCTGTCCGGAAAAGAATCAGTTTGCCTACAAAATGGAGGGTTTCGACCAGGACTGGATTTATTCCGGCTCTCGCCGCTACGTGTCTTATAGCAATCTTCCTCCAGGCCGATATGTCTTTCGGGTAAAAGCCTCGAACTGCGATGGTTTTTGGAATGAGCAGGGTGTGTCGCTGACCATAACCGTCATACCGCCTTTCTGGCGCACCCGGTGGTTTTATCTTCTGGTAGCTCTTTTCGGATTATCCATACTGTATGGATTTTACAGGCTGAGGATTAACCGCATTAAAGCCCGGCAGCTTGAGCTTGAGCGTCTGGTGGCACAGCGCACGGAAGAACTGCGACAGGCCAACGAAAAACTTAAATTTCTCGCCACCACGGACGAGCTCACCGGGTTGGCCAACTACCGCCGCTTTCGCGAATATCTCAAATACGAATGGAGAAGGGCTCGACGCACACAAAAGCCCATATCACTCATCATCTCCGATCTGGATAACTTCAAGTGCTTTAACGACACTTACGGTCATCAGGTGGGAGACGAATGCCTGAGAAGAGTTGCTCTGGCCATGCTCCATTCCTGCCAGCGTCCATCCGATCTGGTCTGCCGATATGGTGGTGATGAATTTGCTGTGGTGCTTCCAGAAACCGACATGACGGGCGCTTACCTGGTTGCGGAACGAATTCGGGAGGCGGTCTCGGCTGTGGACCTAACAGCTCTCGCTATAAAAGTAATAAACGAAGATCGGAATAAAATTGATGATCACGGTGGGCAGTCCTTCAATCTGACTTCCTGCTTCGGTGTGGCCACCATGAACCCGGCTGAGGGCGGAAGCCCGGATAGATTGATCGATGCGGCCGACCGGGCTCTTTACCGGGCGAAGGCTGCTGGAAAAAATCGCACGCAGTTCGGATGAAGTGCTCTTCGCTGCGCTCGGTATTCAGAAATCGACCGGAAGAATTTGCTGAGAATAATTATCTGAGACCGGGTGATTCTCTGTCTTTGGTCTGGGATGTTTTTGCCCGGCAAATTTTCAGCTGTAAAAATATAAAAATTTTAGTTTTTACTCTTGACATTTAAGGGCAAAATTAATAAATAAATTATTGATTCTGGAACCAGAGAATCTGGGAGCCAAGCGAGGCTGGTGTAGGGTCTCAGCTTCTCAGTTTCTCTGGTTTTGGTTTCTAAAATGACAGGAAATCGATTTAAAGTTTTCGATGCGCCGATAAAAGCTGGAGCTGCTAATGGAAAAGGGGCGAGGAAGAAGGGAAAAATTAACAAATAGCGTAACCATATCTTATCAGACTTTTTTTCATAAAGGCTTTTATAGCCCACATTCTGTTTTTTTATCTTTTTGTTTTCATTCCTTGGCAAATTCTGTCCCTGGATTTTATGCTTCGAATACAATTGTTGAACAATATCCTGATGGACCGGTTTCGGCAGTCAGGTTTTTTCCCGGTGCTTAATAGATAAATATGCGCCTTAAAAAAGGCGGCTGTTTTTTTTGCGGCTGCGTGCTGGCATCGGCGGTAGCCTGCTTTTTTCCTTTTTGTAAATATCTTAATTTTCAATAATTTAGCTAAATCTCGAATTTAGGGGGACCTGAGCGCCGCTTATGTTCCTGAAAGGAGAGCTGATGACCGCAGGATTTATCATCAAGATAGCGGGGCTGTTTCTGGGTATAGTCGCCAGATCGCTCATTCCCTGGTTGCGCAAGCTGCGGCAGGGCCAGGTACAGAGTTTCGACCGCCGATATTTATACTCAGCGCTGGCCACGTTCATTCTTGGAGTCATCCTGACACTCGTGCTTTTTCCTCAGATTAAAACTGAATCTGTCATTGCGGAAGACGCGGCTTCACCGGCTTTTGAAGCCTATTTCCGACTCTTCTGCCTGGCTTTCGGGTTTGGCTTCGGCTGGAATGCCATGGTGTTTGAAGCCGGAAAGTGGGCTAACTGGTTTCTCACCGAAGAAGGCGACAATAAAAATAAAACCGGATCTTCCGGTCAGTGATGGCCAACAAAAATTAAAATGCCTTCAGCAAGCCTCATTTCGGGTGAATATTGGTTTTCTTATAAAAGAAGGTTTAATACAGGAATGGCTGTGCATGTATTATTCATTGCCAGCGCCTCGTCTGGCTTCAGTTTTTTCTGTGGAGTCAGTTAATGAAAATAAATAATGAGTTAATTTATCTGCACCAGCTTGACGACCACAAATGCCCACGCTGCAGCGAGCCGCTCGATCGTCTTCCGCGCCGCCTCTGGCAGAAGATGGTGTCCTTTGCTCTCCCGTTTCGCCATTATCAGTGTTCTGGCTGCAACCGCCACTTCCTGGCTTTATCCCCGAGCTGGAATGGCCTGCCAGTTGTTGAAAAGATTCTCAGAATTACAGTGACTATATTAGTTTTTCTGGCCGCCTGGTATGCCTTATTTAGAATCATATTAATATTTCTCCGGCCTGGAGGTTAAAAGCACGAGAAACATTACTGTTTCACCGGTTTCTGGATCATCCGGGTAATCAGGAAAGTAAAATAAGAACGGAAGATATTATGTGCTATCCTTTATTTTTATTTAATTTTATTTAATGAAAGGGGGAATTGAATAATCAAATGTCAAAACTCAAAGAAACCAGAATCAAACCGGCTGCTCAAAATTCTTTTAGAGGCCGAAAGTCTACTTCAGTGGGGAACTCTTCCGATTATGAAGCTCAACCCGACTCTAATGCCTTTGTAGCCAGCTCCGGATCAAAGCGGACTATGGGCTGGCTTCCCGACCGTCCGGACTTCCGCGATTACCACGAAGGCCACGAGGAAATCCGCTCTATCCTCGATGCCGACAAAAAGGGCCTGTTCGCTTATCCCCGTAAAACGACAGGCTTCGTCCCGCCCAGCCGGCGCATCCCTGCTTCTTCTATTCCATCCTCCGTCGACCTTCGCGAATACTGCTCGCCCGTTGAAGACCAGGGGATGCTCGGTTCCTGCACGGCTCATGCCGGCGTCGGCCTCATCGAATACTATGAGCGGCGCGCTTTCGGCCGTCATCTCGACGCCTCGCGCCTTTTCCTCTACAAGGTCACCCGCAACCTGATGAAGCTCCGCGGGGATACCGGCGCTTACCTCCGCACGACCATGGGGGCGATGGTGCTGTTCGGCGTGCCGCCCGAATCCTACTGGCCCTATACAGACGACTCCAGCTCGTTCGACCGCGAACCGCCCGCCTTCTGCTATGCTTTTGCCCAGAATTTCCAGACGATAAAGTACTTCCGCCACGACCCGGCCGGCTCCCGTCCCGATGAGGTCCTCCACAGCCTGAAGAGTTACTTAGCCAAAGGCCTGCCGTTCATCTTCGGCTTTTCGGTCTACAGCTCGATCGAGCAGGCCGAGGTTGACGGCCGCATCCCGTTCCCCTCGCTTCGCGAGCGCCTGGAAGGCGGCCATGCGG
>JBASPX010000009.1:0-1508 GCA_049659625.1 Candidatus Saccharicenans sp.
CCCTTGATCTATGATGTCGATGGTCGCGTTGTATCGGCTGACACCAAGCTCCGAACATGCGATCGCGATGGCTTCATCAACGTTCGCACCCTCGGCCACCACAGTGCGCCTTACCGGACTCTTTGGAGGCGTATAAGGCGGTGATGGTGGCGTTGCCGCCGCCTTCAGGGAGAGTTGGACGCGCTCCTTCGCATCGTCGAATGCAATGATCACCGGCGAGACGCGCTGCCCCTTGGTCACGACCTGATCGGGATGGCTCACGTAGGCGGCAGCCAACTGGCTGACATGGATGGTACCTTGAACGCCACCCCCGAGGTCGACAAATGCCATGGCCGGAATGGTATTAATCACCGCCGCGTAGACGGATTCTCCGACCTGATGCTTGCGGCGGTAGCTGTTGTAGGGATTCGGTAAGAGTGCCTTGAGCGACAGCTCCACTTGGTTGCGCTCGTCGTTGTATTTGAGGATTTGCGCGGAGATCTCCTGCCCCACTGTGAAGAGCCTGGCCAGATCTTCCACTTTGTCGTATGAGACCTGACCTATGTGGATCGCGCCTGACGCTCCTCCAGAGAGCCGCACGTAGAGATGCGCCGGACCGATCCTGGATACCGTGGCCAAGACAGTCTCACCCCCACGGTGAGAGCCCTTGTATTCGTCGTATGGCGGCGGCAGCAACTCCTTGATTGACAACTCTACTTGGCGCCGGGCATCGTCGAAGGACATTACTGCCGCATTGATCGACTCTTCTTCGATCAGAGCGTCCCCGATTGCATCCAGAAAGTCGTGCGAGGCCTCTGAGATTCGCACTATCCCCTCGACATCGTTTCCTAGATCGACGAAGGCAATGGTCGGGAGGACCCTCTTCACCCTAGCGGAGACACGTGCTCCGACCGGATGGCTATGCATGAATGCAAGCCAAGGATCAGGGGTCAATCTGCGGATCGAGAGCTGCGGGTCAGCTGGTGGGTCCGGTATTTCCATCACCAATACACGCACCGACTCACCAGTGTCGATGACTTGCTCGGAGTGCCAGACCCCTCTGTCAGGGTTGGCCCAAGAGAGCTCTGCGAGAGGGATGAAGCCACTGAGTCCGCCGCCCAGGTCTACGACCGCGCCGTCCTTCCTCAGCGCGGTCACCATGCAGTCCACGACGCTGAACGGTGGGTGCTTGGTGGCGAACTCCGCCAGCACCTTCCGGTGCTGCTCCTCTGGAGTCAAATGAATCACGGTGACGGCAGCTCGTATGTCAACCGGGTCAGTTGTTGTCCCGGGCAGAAGCCCCTGACGATCCACCCGGAGATGATGCGTTCGTGCCCAGAAGGCCCAGACTTCGTTTTTCCATGCCGGGTCATCACTCAACTTCGCCAGCATCCGTGCCGCATAGCGCGGGAGCGGTTTCTCGGTCGTGGCGGCAACATACGTGCCTCGGGGAGCGGGGTCCACAACCTCGGGGACGTCGTCTTCCGCCGACTCGTTGTTGCTCGCTCTCTGTTCAGGCATTGGACGCG
>JBASPX010000010.1:0-87917 GCA_049659625.1 Candidatus Saccharicenans sp.
TACCAGCAAACTCTGTTTTTTCAAATATGGAATGAGGCGCTGGCGCAAAGGGCGATATCTATACTGACATGGTGAATCTAAATCCTTAACTCCAGTCCCGCACCAGCCCAGCGGCCAGGCATGGCTACTCCCGGCACCTCTTCATACCTGGCGCCAAGAATATTTTTCATCTCAATATATACATCGAAAGAGCCGAATTTCCGGCTGATTCTGGCATCAAGCAAGAAAAAGCCTTTCTCTTCGAATCTTTTCTTATAAAGGCAGGAGACATTAAACGAAGTTTTCTTCAGGGGAATAAAGCTGAGCGTCAGAGCGGTGAGATTCTGAGGTATTTTATAACTGTATTTCAAAATCAGATTCTGATCCTCCGCCACTTTATGGTAAAAAGCACTCCAGAAAATCAGATTATATTTTTCTCCGTGAGTTAAAATTCTAAATTCAGCACCTTTAACTGTTCTTCTCACCAAATTATCAGCAAGCCATTTTCCCTCGGGGCTTTTTATCCAGTCTATCAGATCGCGCTCTGCCCGAATAAATGCTGATAAATGGAAAGAAGCCAGCCTGTTCAGAAAAAGGTCTGAGCCGATTTCAGCCGACAGACACCGCTCAGGCTTCAACCCTGGATTACCCTGATTAACAGGGTCCCGATAATAAAGTTCGGTATAAGAAGGAGCCCGGAACGAATATCCAGCGCTGGCCCTGAGCTTGAGCTGTCCCGAAAGAAGATAAACAAAAGAAAGCTGCGGGGAAAAACTTGACCCATAGAGCCGGTGATAATCCCATCTGGCTCCGGTTCCCACCTGCCATTTCTTGTTGAACCAGAATCTTTTTTCGGCAAAAAGCGAACTCCTGCCAGCGGTGTGGTGACCTGCTTTAAGGCTATCAAAATACTCACCACTTAATTCTCCACCCACCACCAGATTGTTAAAGCTCAAACTGAACTCTGTTCCATAACTTCTATTGGTCGTTTCATTGGTATAATATTCTGGCCGTGTCCGGTCAAGGATGAAATGGTCATAATGATGGCGAAAATAGAAAACCTGCCTGAATCGAGCTGACTTAACAGTGGTTTCATAGCTGGCCGTCAGAAAACCGGTTTCTGTCTTCTCCCTGGAGGGGAATCCCATCCCCGGAGTGTAAAAATCATAAGCACCAAACTCCTTTCTTCCTCCAGCCAGAATCAGATTCAGTTTCTTTTGCCCTTTCTGCCAGGAAATTTTGTAAAAGCTGGAAAAGAGGTCAAAATCGCGATCTTCCATAAAGCCTTTTGATTTATTTTTCTCCATCGACAGAAGACTGGAAATTTCATTCCAGCGGAAATTCAGCTGCCCTCGAAAGCTTGAGGTTCCAAAATCATAAAGCGCTGTTTTCAGGCTGGCTCCGGTTCTTTCCGGATTTTTTGTTACAAAGTTCACCGCTCCTCCAAAAGCATCAGCGCCGAGAAGAGCCGATCCCGGACCGTGCAGAATTTCTATGCTTTCCAGAGCTTCCAGCGGCAGGGGCAGATTCAAGTTGTGGTGGGCTGTCTGGAGGTCGTTCAGGCGTATTCCATCGACCAGGATCAAAACCTGTTGAAAGGTAGAACCCCTCAAAGATAGGTCGGCCTGAACTCCAAAATAACCTCTTTCCTGAGAATCAAGAAAATATCTTAAAGCATCAGACAGAGCAGGCGCAGGAAGTTGAGCCAATTCTGTTTGCTCAATTATCTCTATATCCCTGTCGATACAAACTGTTTTCTGGGGAAGTCTGGAGGCGATAACAACAACCTTTTCGTCCTTTGCTCTAACCAGGCTTTCCTGCCATTTTTCCGGCGGCAGAGATTGAAAAACAAGACTCAGTATAAACCAGAATATGCTTCCCATAAAAGCCTCCTTTTCCTTAATAACGAACCAGTATAGCCATTTATTAAGCGAACTTCTCGGCTACCAGAAAGCAGGTTCTTTCAAAAAAACCTTTGCCCCCGAAATGACTTTTTAATTAAATTAAACCGGGTCAGTCACGGGAACTGCGGATGAGAATCATCCGCAGAAGCTGAATGGCGGCCATGGCGGTCGAAGCTACATAGGTCATCGCGGCCGCGCTGAGAACTGCCCTGGCCCCGTGGAGTTCAGCCGCATTCAGAAAACCGAGCTCTTTCAAAATGGCCAGGGCCCTTCTGGAAGCGTCGAATTCCACCGGGAGGGTGATTACGGTAAAAAGAACGGCCGCGCTGAACAGAAGAATGCCGATGTCCATCAATATGGTTGTCCCGCCCCCGAATATCAACCCTATGAAGAAGAGAGGAAAGGCCAGGTTCGAGCCAAAGCTGGCTATCGGATAAAAAGCGTTCCTCATCACCAGGAAAGGATATCTCTGAGCGTGCTGGATGGCATGGCCGGCTTCATGCGCTGCCACCCCCAGCGCGGCAATTGAAGTGCTGTTATATACGCTGTCAGAGAGGCGGAGAACTTTTTTCCTCGGGTCATAATGATCTGTCAGATGACCGGGAACCCTCTCAAGGCGAACATCAGCAGCCGGACTGTAGCGGAGAATCTCCGCCACGGCTTCGGCCGCAGTCAGCCTGGAAGAAGAGGAAACCCGGCTGAATCTGTGAAAGGTGGATTTAACCTTGCTCTGGGCATAGATGGCAAAAAGCAGCGCCGGAATCAGCAACCAGAAGGTGTAATCAAAATAAAACATCTTTCTTCCTCCTGACAGATTAATTTTAGCCTAAAATGAATTTTTGTAAACGAAGCGCGCCCGGATTCCCGGAAGCGGGAATCAGGTTTTCTGTCTGGCTTTCTCCAGCACCTGAATCGCCCGGTCGATGTTGGAAACATCCATGACCACGGCCACCTTATCCCCCGTATGGCTCAGAGTGCCGTAGCAATATTCGATGTTGATCCCTTCATCGCCGATCAAAGTGGCCACTTCTCCCAGAGCTCCGGGCCTGTTTTCCAGATGAATCAGGAGAACATCCCGCATGTCTGTGGTGTAATTCAGCTTGCTCAGGACTTTAACCGCCTTTGAAAGATTTTTTGTGTAAATCTTGGCTGAATCCTGAAAAACGCCTATGGCCTCGATGTTGATATCATTTTCCGCCAGCTGTGAAAGAAGTTCGCCCAGGACTGACGGTTTGTTCTCCAGAAGAACATAAATCTCGGTTATTCTTTCGAATTCCATCATTACCTCCAGGTTGCCGTTTCCCCCTGAAATAATCTTCTTTTTATTTAGCTCAAACCCGGAGATTTTGCAACTGAAATTTTAGCCGGTCGGATCTCCTGGAGTTCAAAAGATTTTACCGGGGTTCAGGATGCCGAGGGGGTCGAGCGCCTGCTTTATCTTCTTCATCACCTCAATCTGAGCCGCCTCCAGCGACAGCGGCAGGTATTTCTTTTTGAACAGCCCTATCCCGTGCTCTCCCGAAATCACCCCGCCACGGCTGGCCGCATCCTGAAAAAGTTCCATCCTGGCCGCTTCCAGTCTCTGACTTACCTCATCAAGCGAGAGCGGCACCATCTGTCCGTTTTCATACTTAGCTTTCATAAGGTGGGAATGAACGTTGCCGTCGCCGGCGTGCCCGAAAACCGGAATCCACAGGTCGTATTTTCTCGCCACCTCCTGAATTTTCCTCACGTGTCCCGGAATCTCCGAACGGGGAACACAGATATCAAGAATGTCCACCGTCTCCTTCTTTATCGCTTCATATATCTCGGAACGGATCTTAAGCACCTCGCTCTGTTTCGCCGGCGTATCCGCCACAAAGACATCTATCGCTCCGTTTTCCAGAACAACATCAGCGATCTGGTCGGTCAACCGGCTCAGGTCATCCTCAGAAGGAGAATCAACTATCACCATAAGATGAACCTCCCCCTGATGGCTTGGCCAGCTCAGGTTAAGATGCTTCTCACTCAGGCTGATGACATCCAGTCCGACAAACTCCACGGCCATGGGCACAATGCCCTTTTCAAAGAACAGCGGAACATTGTCGATGGCCTGCTCGATGCTGCCGAAAGGAATAACCATCGTCCTCAGAAAAGTCGGCCGGCTCATCACCTGGACGATCGCCCTGGTGATAACACCCAGCGTGCCCTCGGACCCGATAAATAGATTCACCAAATTGTAGCCGGTAGAATTTTTTATCAGCTTGCCTCCGGGATGGATAACCTGACCGTCAGCCAGGACGACTTCAAGTCCCCTGATATAGTTTCTGATGCTGCCGTATTTTACAGCCCGGCTGCCGCCGGCGTTGGTGGCGATCATGCCGCCGAACATGGCCCCCTCATCGCCAGGATGAGGAGGGAAATAAAAGCCTTCCTTCTCCACCGCCTGGATGAACTCTCCAAGGGTAATGCCGGCTTCGACCACGGCCATCTGATTTTTCCGGTCAAGTTCGATAAACCTGTTCATACGCTGCATGGTGAGGACTATTCCACCATGAACCGGCACACAACCACCGGCGAGTCCCGTCCCCCCGCCGCGCGGGGTCACAGGTATTCTGTATTCCGAGGCCAGCTTGAGGATGGCAGAAACTTCTTCCACGCTTCCGGGTCTAACCACCACTTCCGGAGCACAGCCTTCGAGCTGGCATACGTACTCGTCATGGGCATAACCGCAGACTTCCTCCCGGCAGGTAAGAACGTTGTTTTCTCCGCTGATGGCCACAAGCCTGTTGATTATTTCCCCATCAACTTTCCCGTACATTGGTCACCTTTCAAAAATCAAAAAAATCAAAGAAGCGATTTAACCGCTTCCATTATGGCTGAAGCGTCGATTCGATATCTGGCGAGAAGCTCTTCGGGTTTACCGGAGCGCGGAAGCTCGCGGATGCAGAGATGTTTCCAGTGCTTTTTCTCCGGCAGGGCCAGGGCCACGGCCGTTCCCAGACCGCCCTGTTCAAAGTGATCCTCAACCACCACCACCCGTCCGCCGGTTTCTGAAACGGATTTCACGATCGTCTGAGCATCGAGCGGTTTTACAGAGTAAGCGTCAATAATCCTGATATGAATTCCTTCTTTCTTCAGCTGCTCGTAAGCTTTCAGCGCTTCGTGAACCGTAATCCCGGCTGCCACCACCGTAGCGGCATCATTTTCGCTCTTCCTGAGCACCTTCGAACCTCCGGCCGGAAATTCTTCGTCCGGAGAATAAAGAATTGGCGTGGCCGGTCTGGTGGTTCTGATGTAAACAAGCCCTTTATACCCGGCAGCCTTTTTCACGCACTTTTCGGCACTGACAGCGTCAGAAGGATAGAGAACTAAACAGCCGGGAATCGGCAGGAACATGGCCAGATCTTCCAGGCCCATCTGCGAAGGTCCATCCTCGCCGATGCTTACGCCGACGTGAGAACCGCAGAATTTGATGTTAGAGAAAGAATAAGCGGCCATTCTGATCTGGTCGTGCGCCCGGGTGAGAAAAGCGGCGAACGTGGCCACAAAAGGAAGAAAGCCTTTTGCCGCCAGACCCATGGCCATTCCCACCATATTCTGTTCAGCGATGTAAGATTGAAAGGACCTTTCTGGAAAAGCGGCAAAAAACCTGTCGGCATAGGTTGAATTTTTAACGTCTCCGTCAATCACCACCACCCGGTTGTTAACCCTCCCGAGTTTTTCCAGGGCAATTCCATAGGCCAGACGGGTGGCCGTTTTCTCCCGGTATTCGGGAAGACCGAATTCAACTGAATCATTCCAGCCAGGCCCTTCCACACGCGCCCGGCTTTTTACGTACTTTCGGGAATCAACTTCGGGCATCGGGCCGAGCTCGGCCAGCGCCTTTTCCAGCTCTTCCGGCTTCAGCGGCTTCCCGTGCCAGCCGTTTTTATCCTCAACGAAGGAAACCCCTTTACCTTTGACTGTCCTGGCCAGGATGACCTTGGGGTTTGAGCCTTTTCTGGCCGCAGCCAGAGCCTCCAGGATTTTTTCTATTTTGTGTCCATCTATCTCATAGACGTCCCAGCCGAAAGCTTTAAATTTTCGGGCATAGGCTTTAAGGTCATGCTGGTGCATCGTCGGGTCTGACTGCCCGAGCCGGTTAACGTCCACTATGGCTACCAGGTTGCCAAGTTTCAATTCTCTTCCGGCGTTGGCTGCTTCCCAGACCGCGCCTTCGGCGCACTCACCGTCTCCCATCAAAACAAAAGTCCTGGCTTTAACGCCGGCCAGTTTTTGAGCCAGGGCCAGCCCGACTCCCACCGAGAGCCCCTGACCGAGCGAGCCGGTGGCCGCTTTAACCCAGGGCAGGCGGGGTGTTGGATGCCCTTCCAGGTCGCTGGAAATCTTCCTCAGGTCCAGCAAGGAATCCAGGGAGATGATGCCAGCCTCAGCGTAAGCCGCATAGAGAATAGGCGCGGCATGTCCCTTCGACAGCACGAATTCGTCGTTAGCCCAGGCAAACGGATCTTTGATGTCATATCGCATCTCATGGAAAAAGAGACAGGCCATAATCTCGGCGCACGACAGACAGGTGGTCGGATGACCGGAGCCGGCAGCTGTGGTCATCTTCAAAGAATGAATTCTCAAGCGGCGGGCGATTTTTTCCAGAATTGATGTTGAAGCCATCATTTCACTCCCTTGAAAAATTAGCTTTTATTATATTTATTAAAGCCGTCACTCACAAGAAAATTTGCCTGAAATTTTAAGGTTGAGTTCATATCTTTCACCCGGAATAAATCGCCCGAAGAATGTGGAAAAAATTTCATCCAGAGAATAGCCGGGGTTACACCCGAATCAGCTGCTTCCCGACGATCTTAAAGATAAAAACACCTGTTCAAAAGCCAGCGTGCCAGAATTTGGATTTCACCAGGAGATGTTAAAAAAAGAGTAACCTTCGGCTTTCTCCCTGAGCTCTATATTTTGCCGCGCGCAGAGTTTTCTCTCAGAACATAAGCTTTTTTATTCGCCCATCTTGGCCAGAAGCCCCCTGGCTCTGACTTCCCTGAACATTTTGAAAAAGAAAACCAGAGAGAGTCCGAGATACAGCACATTCAGGCTGAAAGCGGCCATCAGTTTGTCCAGCGGGAAATTTTTCCCGAAAATTATTGCCCTCATTCCCTCAAAAACATATGAGGCCGGTATAATCTGCGCCAGCTTCTGGAGAAATTTCGGCAGGACGGAAACCGGGTAGAAAACGGCTGAAATCGGCTGGAAAAGAAAAGCCACTCCCCAGGCCAGCACCTCAGCCTGCTGTCCGAACCTCAGAATCAGGCCTGTGGTCAGAATGCCCAGGGCCCAGCCGAGGACCACCAGGTTTAGCACAAAAGGAATAAGATAAATGCCTATTATGAACAGGTTAAAGGAATAAAGAAGCCAGGCCAGAAGAGCGCTGATCAAAAAAACCACCACCACCTTGAACACGGCCACCAGCATTAAAGACAGCAGGTACTCGCCTATGGTCAGCGGGCTGACAAACAGGTTGAGGAAATTGCGCGCCCAGACTTCCTCCAGAAAGGAGACGGAGATTCCCTGCTGGGAGCGAAAAAGTATATCCCAGAGAATCAGCGCTCCCAAGAAAATGGCCAGAAAGTTCGGTGTGGAATTTCCGCTGTTTGAAAGACGGGCCAGATAAAGACTGACAAAACCCCAGACCAGAAGGTCAAGGAGCGGCCAGTAAAAGATTTCCACCAGCCTGGTGATACTGTGACGGTAAAGATAAACATGCCGGAGAAACATGGCTGAGATGCGATGCCATTTCATGGGCGCACCTCCCTGGCCACCTTCAGAAAAACATCCTCCAGGTCCTCTCCCCTGAACCTGGAGATCAATTCCTCAGGGGTACCGCGAGCAATTATCTCCCCGTGATGCAGAAAAAGCAGCCGGTCGGAGATCTCTTCCATTTCCTGCATATTATGGGAAGTGTAAAGTATGGCCATCTTCCTCTTCTTTTTCACTTCGATCAAATACTTTCTGGTCCGGTCAGCGATGTCCGGGTCAAGGCTGGCTGTCGGTTCATCAAGGAGAAGTATTTCCGGGTCGTTGATAAAAGCCTTGGCCAGATTAAGCCTGGTCATCTGACCGGAAGAGAGGGCTCTCACCGGACGATCAGCCACATCTTCCAGTTCAAACTGACCCAGCAGAGCATCAATTTTCTGTCTGGCATTCTTTACGCCATACAGCCTGGCAAAAACCATCAGGGCCTCCCTCACCTTCAAGGAATAGGGCATGGCCACATAGGTGGAAGAAAAATTCATTCGATTGAGAATCTTTTCCCTTTCTCTGGCCTTTAAGGGGTTAAGACCGAAAATTCTAATTTCGCCCGAACTCGGAGAGGTCAACCCGAGAAGCATATGAATGATAGTGGTTTTTCCCGCGCCGTTGGGTCCGAGCAAACCGAGAATTTCTCCAGGATAAAGCTCGAAAGAAACATTCTTTACTGCTTGAAAAGAATTAAAAGATTTTGAAAGATTTATCACCTGAAGTAAAGCAGCATCCTTCCCTGTCATGATCCACCTCCTGGAGCTCCGGTCGGGAGAAAATATGATGGAATTAAATATAGCAAACCGCTCGGGATTTGTCTATTTGGCGGGATCGGCTGCTCCCCGCCTCTAAGAACAGAAGCTTAAAATTATATTTCCGGGTTGGCAGAATCGAATCAGAAGCGAGTCCCGGGAAGAAATATCTCTTCATATATACTCAGCGCATAACGATCTGTCATTCCGGCTATAAAATCAGCCACCCGGCGCTCGAGCGGGTCTCCCTTTGGATACTCTTTGACCCAGCCGTCCGGGTTTTTCAGAAAATAATCATACAGTTCTTTGATAATTTTTTTCGTTTTAACCAGATCAGCCCGGGCTTCCTGGTTAAGATAAACCCGCTCATAAAGGAATTCCCTTAGGTCAATCAACGCCTGGTATATTCTCGGGCTCATGGCAATTCTCTCCAGCCTGTTTTTCAGGCTGGTCTCGACCACATCCATTACCAGGCGGTCGATTCGTGTGGCATGCATTTTGCCCAGAATATCCACGATTTTAGACGGTATGCTGTCCTCTTTTATTAACCCCGCCCTGATGGCATCATCCAGGTCATGGTTGACGTAAGCGATCACATCGGAAATCCTCACCACCTGCCCCTCCAGGGTCGAAGGCATATTTTCCGGGTCCTCATCCAGAATTTCTCCGCGTCCCTTTGAGTGTTTGTGTATGCCGTCGCGGACCTCATAGGTCAGGTTAAGCCCCTTGCCTTCATACTCCAGCTTGTCCACCACCCGCAGACTCTGCTCATAGTGACAGAATCCTCCGGGCAGGAGCTCGTTCAGAGTTTCCTCTCCGGAATGACCGAAAGGAGTATGGCCGAGGTCATGACCGAGAGCGATGGCTTCGGTAAGGTCTTCATTCAGACGGAGCGCTCTGGCAATCGTCCTGGCAATCTGGGATACTTCCAGCGTATGGGTAAGACGGGTTCGGTAATGGTCTCCAAAAGGAGAAAGGAACACCTGTGTTTTATGCTTCAAGCGGCGGAAGGATTTGCTGTGAATGATGCGATCCCGGTCGCGCTGGAAAGCGGTGCGAATCGGGTGAGGCTGTTCCGGACGCTGCCGGCCACGGCTGTTAACGCTCAGACAGGCACGAGGAGAAAGAACCTGCCTTTCGATTTCTTCAATCTGCTCCCTGATGGTCATTAGCTACCCCCTGCTAAACTCACAGACATCCTTCCAATTGAAAATATTTTATGACGTCTGTCTGAATTTATCCAGATTCATTTCATACAAAACGATTTCTTCTGCATCCCGCGGGCTGAATGTTCCTCACAGCAGGAAAAATCCTATAATTCTTTTATTTTCGGAAATGAGAGCCAGCTATTCCAGTCTCAAGCCTTTTGCGTTATTTCGTTTCTTTCTTTTCCTGGAAGATTTCCCATTTATAAATTTGATCCTTCATCTCGCGAGCATCCGGAACTTCCGGACAGAGCAAAAGATATATTTTTAGATTTTCTATCGCCCTTCCGTACTGTTTCAGAGAAGCATAACAGTAAGCTCTCGTCCTGTATATCTGCGGAATGAACGGAGATATTTCCAGAGCTTCTTCCACTTTGTTTTCCCGGAGTAGATTGACAGCTTTAAAAAAAGAGCTCCGTAAGCTCTCATCAGATTCACCCGGCACTTCTGGCGCGGAGAAAGTCGGGAATAAACTTCTTCATTCCAGGAATATTTCTTTTCCTTCCAGCGAAGATTCTCTTGCTCATACAGAGAATTAAAAGAATAATACTGCACAGAAACTTTACCTTCTGTGCTCAGCCTGAGAATAAATCCATCAGAAGAAATGCCAGATAAAGTCCATCGATCTGGCCATATTTGCTCAGGTCGATTTCTCCAGCAGAAAAGAAGCCAAAACCTCTTAAATCACCAGGATAGAGTTCCCACTGGGCAGCTTCACTGGAAACCGCAGCTTTTACCTGTTCCCGAGCATACATATTTTCAGTGATGGCTGGAGGATTAGACAGCACGGCATCTCCGCCAGCTTAACATAAAATTTGCAGGCTAAAACCACCTTTTACAGCAAGAGCTTTCGCTGAGAACCCGGCTCGCATGGAAGAAATCAGTCTGAAATAATGTCAGGCAGAATCTCCGGTTGAGCAGAATTATCAGTTTGAGTATAATTCAACCTTAATCAGCCGGAAAACCCTGATGAGCGAGATCAATCTGGAACAGATTAAAGAAAACGTCAGGAATATCCTCAGAGAGCTTCCTCCCGGTGTTGAGCTGGTGGCTGCCGCCAAGCAGCAAACACCAGAAAAAATCCTGGCAGCCATAGAAGGCGGCATCAAAATTGTGGGCGAGAACTATGTGCAGGAAGCAGCAGCCGCTTTTCAGGTTATAGGTCGAAAGGTTCAGTGGTCGTTCATCGGACACCTGCAAAAAAATAAAGTCAAAAAAGCGGTTGAGATTTTTGACATCATAGAAACGGTCGACTCGGTGGAGCTGGCAGAAGAAATAAACAAAAGGTGTGCTGCTGTTTCCAGAATCATGCCGGTTTTGATCGAGGTTAATTCCGGGAGGGAGCCACAGAAATTTGGAGTCTTCCCGGAAAAAGTGGAAGAACTTGCCCGGGCCATCGTCGCCTTCCCTCATCTGAAATTAAGAGGGCTGATGACCATGGGTCCTCTTGAAGGAAACCCTGAAGAAGCCCGGCCTTATTTCCGCCTCACGCGCGAGCTGTTTGAAGAATTAAAAAAGCTTAACCTTCCCGGAGCCGAAATCAACATTCTCTCCATGGGCATGAGCAGCTCTTACCGGGTGGCCATACAAGAAGGAGCAACCAGGGTGCGTATCGGGACCCTGATTTTCGGTCCCCGTATCTGATAGAAATCACACCAAAGGAAGGTCAAAGTGAAGAACAGAAGGTTTGTCGTGCTCGGAGCACTTATAATTCAGGTCAGTCTGGGGGCGGTTTACATCTGGAGCGTGTTCCAGACCCCGCTTCTCACCCGTTTTCCCGACTGGAAAGAAACTCAGGTCACCCTTCCGGCGCAGATAATCTTAGCCTGCTTTGCCCTGGCTGTTATTGTCGCTGGAAGAATTCAGGACCGGATAGGTCCTCGTCCGGTTGCCATGGCAGGCGGACTGATGCTTGGAACAGGGCTGATTCTGGCTAAATTCACCGGTTCGTTTACCCCCGGGACGGCTCTGATATGGCTGATCCTGACCTATTCGGTAACCGGTGGACTCGGGATAGGCGCAGCCTATGTCTGTCCTATTGCCACCTGCGTCAAATGGTTTCCGGACAGAAGAGGTTTAATTACCGGGCTGGCCGTGGCTGGTTTTGGTGCTGGCGCTTTCTTTTTCGCTCCTCTGGCTCGAGGATTGATTACCGGTGGTTCATATGAATTATTCGGAAAGAAAATTTTTTCTCTACCGGAGGTGGGACTCTTTAACACCTTTCTGGTTCTGGGGGTAATTTTTCTCTTTACCATCATTCTCGGAGCTCTTTTTCTGAAAAATCCTCCGCCCGGATACAGGCCAGCCGGCTGGAATCCTCCTGACGAACCGGCGGCCGCTATCATCCTGAAAGCCGATTTTTCCCCGGCAGAAATGTTCCGCACCAGGCAGTTCTGGCTTCTCTGGACCACCTATCTTACCGGATGCGCTGCCGGTTTGATGATAATTATGAAGGCTTCCCCCATCTGGCAGTCGTTTGCCCTCTCCACTATTTCCACAGGCATCGATTCAAACATCCTCAGCAGAATTACCTCAGCTGGAGCCCTGGCTGTTTCCATTCTGGCAATCTTTAACTCTCTGGGACGAATTTTCTGGGGAAAAATTTCCGATGTTCTCGGAAGAAAGAATACACTTATAATCATGTTTCTTTTATGTGGACTTACCCTGCTGAATTTCAGCCTCCTGAAATCATATCCGTTTTTCCTCACCGGCATTTCCCTTGTTGGTCTCTGTTTCGGCGGTTTTCTGGCGGTATTTCCTGCCATCACCGCCGATTACTTCGGCACCCGCCATTACGGGGCAAATTACGGCTGGATGTTCAGCGCTTACGGGATGGGGGGACTTCTCGGGCCTTTCCTGGCGGCCGCGCTGATGAGAACTTCCGCTATCGTTAAGATCACAGAAGTTGGCTCGGCCGGGGAGCAGGCGGTCAAAACACTGGTGGCTGGAGATTACAGCCGGGCATTTCTGGTCGCTGGCCTGCTCTGCTTAAGTGCCACCGCCGCTCTGCTGCTTCTCAGGAAACCGCAGGTTAAAAAATAAAGCTGAAATTCTTGTTCTGACAGCCCGGGTCAGAAAAGTTCTTTTTCGTTATCAGCGTTTTCTCCGTTCTCAACCACTTCCGCCTCTATCTGAATCGCTCCCTCGCCCAGCATCTCCGGACTGACCTGTTTCTTTATGCCTTCAATCTGTCGCAGGGGTTTTTCCAGCTGATTTCTGCGGGTGGACATCAGATGTTCGTATTCCTGCTGGGCGTCGTTTATCTTTTTTCCCAGTTTTTCCATCGATTCGACAAATTTGCGCCACTGCTTGTAAAAGGATTCCAGAAGTCTCAGGATCTGCCCGGCGGTGTTCTGCAGGTTAAAATTCTCCATGGCCTGACGGATGATGGCCAGCACGGCGTAAAGGGTGATGGGTGAACAGAGGATCACTTTCTTTTTTAAGGCCTCATCCAGCAGCTCGCGGTCATTTTCGTTTATGAAAGCATAAACCTGTTCGTTCGGAATAAAGACCAGAACATAATCTAAGGTGCTGTCTTCTGGGTTTATGTAATCGCGGCTGGAGACTTCCCTGATGCGGCTGCGGACATCTTTCAGAAAAAGCTGGCGATAATTTTCCTTCTCTTTTTCGCTCTGGGCTTCGAGATAATTCAGGTAATTGTCGAGCGGGAATTTTACATCCATATTTATCTTGCGGTTCTGGGGCAGAAAAAAGGTGTAGTCCGGACGTTCGCGGCCGCTTTCCACCGCCTGCTGTTTGACATAATTGATGCCTTCTTCAAAACCAATCAGCCGGAGAATGTCTTCTGCCATCCTCTCTCCCCATTGACCGCGGACTCTGGTGCTGCTGAGCGCCTGGCGCAGCTGGTTGGTGGCTTCCTGAAGCCGGCTGGTCTGTTCCAGCGCCAGATTCAGCTGTTTTTCCAGCTGTCCGAACTTGGCTGCCCGGTCCTTTTCGAATTCAGAGATGAGGTTCTGCACCCGCAGCAGGTCCGCCTTCATGCTCTCTAAGGTCTGATCGATCAATTTCTTCTTGCCTTCAAGCTCCTTCTCGCCGGCACTGGTCTGCTCGCTCAAAACCTGCCTGGCCAGTTTCAGGAATTCCTCCGTGCTTCTGCTGAGAGCCTCCATCGAGAGCGAACCAAAGGCTTCCTTAACCCTTTCCAGCATCCTTTCCATCTCTTCCATCTTCTGTTGCTGGGTCTGCGTGATCAGCTCCCGCGCCAGTTCCCGCGCCCGATGTTTCTGCACATAATTGACCAGAATCACCACCAGCGCTCCAAAAATAGCACCCAGACCAAAAATGGCTATAAATTCCATAAAAAAACTCCTTTGTTTTAAGCTGTCATGGGCTTCCCGAAAACCTGTCCCGATGCCCTGCTTTATTCTCAAAGCCCGGAATCATCAAAACTTTCCCCTTCGCCGCTTCCCTCTTCATTTCCTTCCTTGCTTTTCTCAGCTTCTTCCACCGCCCGGTCTATTTCCTCTTCAAAGTCCGGTCCGAGCTCTTCACCCATCTCCCGACCAAACTTCTTCATCCAGCGGGCCAGGCTCTTCGGGTCGTTTTCATCAAGGTCCCCGAGCTTTGTCGGGTCAGCCAGGCTTTCCAGGCGGCTTTCTTCCGACTTTAAGATGCCAACCCGGGAAATCAGCCGGGTGAGATTCGAGCTTCCGCAGTGCTGACAGCGCGGCTCAAACGGTGAATTTATAGAAAGAACCAGAAAGGAAGACTTCCGGCCGCAATCCTGACAGCGAAATTCATAGATCGGCATTCTTGTTTGCCTCCCTTTCTTCCTGCAAGATAAATTTACTCTATAAGCATGAGGCTGACAACAGGCCTCCAGATCATTTTTCGATGGCTGCCTTCTGCTGGTTTATCCTGAAGAAAAACCCCGGGTCAAATTTCGGACGCCGGTCGAAGGTATACAGACCGTTCACTTCCTGTTCTATGTCATACAGCTGAGTGTAGCAGAATCCGGCTATTCCCGGATGGAAAAGAAGGGCTTCCGTCAGGTCCTTATAACGCTGCAGGAATTCTTCAGCCGAGCGCGGCCTTTCCCCGTAGCCCCAGGCTTTTTCGTCCGTCTGACCGGGATTCCACCAGATGCCGCCGTATTCGCTGACAAAATAGGGCTGACCGCGATAAGGCAGGCTCCTGGCCGGGTCGCCGTTGACAAAAACTCGCCCGGGACTGGCTAACAGGCCGGCGTAATCCTCCCTGAACTTCTCCACGTTCTGCTCGTAATTGTGTGAATCAAAAACGTCAGGAATAACCGGATGGTAACCGCCCGAGGAGTCAATCACCAGCCGGGTCGGGTCCAGCGCCCTGGTCAGATGGAAAATGCTTTCAATCACTCCCGGGAAATTATTTCCCCACTGTTCGTTGAACGGGCACCAGCCAACTATCGATGGATGGTTAAAATCGCGCTCGAGCGCCTCTTTCCATTCTCGCTGGAAGATGATCAACGCTTCCGGACGGCTGAGGTCAAGCCCCCAGTCGGCAAACTCTCCCCAGACGGCATAGCCCAGCCGGTCAGCCCAGTAGAGAAACCTTCTTTCAAACACACGCTGATGCAATCGGGCACCGTCAAATCCGCAGGCCAGGCTTATTTCAATATCCCCTCGGAGAGCTTCGTCCGAAGGAGCGGTGTAGATACCGTCCGGATAAAATCCCTGGTCGAGAACCAGCCGCATGAACCACGGCCGGTTGTTAAAATAGATTTTATTGCCCCGCGCCTCAATTTTTCTCAACCCGAAGTATCCCTGAACGCGGTCAGATGCCTGACTGCCGGGAAGCGGCCGGTATTCTGCGATAAAATCATAAAGATTGGGTTTTCTTATTTCCCAGAGCTTCGGGTTTTCCAATTTCACCGTGAAACTGACCAGTCGGGCAGCTTTCCGCGACTCGCTGAAAACAATCTTCCTGCCGTCGAACACCGAAAGCACCACCTCTCCGCCGGCCGGACTTTCGTTCAGAAGAATCTGAATCACCGCCTGGCCGTTATCCACGTCAGGAAAAACCCGGTAATTCTGGATGAACACCGCCGGCACCGGTTCAAGCCAGACTGTCTGCCAGATTCCGGTGGTCCGCCGGTAAAGGCAGCTGTAGGAATGATACCTTTTGCTCTGCTTTCCTGAAGGCTGGAGGTTGCTCCGCAGGTAATCGCGGCAGCGAACGATCAGTAAATTCTCCGGTTCGGTGCAGAATTCTGTGATGTCAACGGTAAAGGGAGTGTAGCCTCCAGAATGTTCACCCGCTTTTTTCCCGTTTATCCAGACAGTGGTGTGATAATCGGCCGCTTCAAAATTGAGCAAAATTTTCTGCCCGCGCCAATCATCAGGAATGCGAAGCACTTTTCTGTACCAGACAGCAGCCATAAAATCGACAAACCCGACTCCGGAAAGAGGGCTTTCCGGAGCAAACGGCACGATAATCTTGCGGTCAAAACCCTGTCCCTGAGGCAGTCCTCTTTCCTCGCCCGAATCCGAAAGGTCCAGAGCAAAATCCCATTCTCCGTTGAGGTTCAGCCAGCGGCTGCGGACTAATTCCGGTCGCGGATATTCAGGCCTGGGAATGGTTGAGCCTGAGTTATCAGAAGAAAATTCTTTCAGCTCCCGGTTTGAAATGATGCCCGGCAAACCGAGCGAATCTTTATCTGAAACCTTAAATTCCTCTGCCCTCACAGACCAGCTTGAAATCAAAAAGAACATCATCAAGAAAACAACCGGAACATATCTATACCTCCAGAAAAAAACCCCCTTGCTCATTTTCTGACATCTCAGGCGCATGATGTTTTCCCTCCTGTTCTGAGTAAGAAGAAATTTTACAATATTAACCAGAAGAAAACATGGTGTTTATTTTCTGACCGCCACCAGGGTAACCTGGAAGCGAGTGCTGGACCTTTCCACCTGGAATCCCTTGCCTTTCAGGAATTCCTCCAACTGGTCGAGCCCCGCCGGTCCGACTTCATGTTTCCCGCCTTCCAGCCGGTGCACTTTATCCATCATCTCCAGACCTTCCTGGCTGAAATCACTGATGACCAGCTTTCCGCCCGGCGCCAGCACCCTGATTAATTCGGAAATCACTTTCCATGGATTTTCCAGATGGTGGACCATATTCACTGAAAAAATGACATCAAAAGAGCCGTCTGGAAAACTCAACCGTTCACCGTCTTCTTTTTTCAGCTCCACCAGGTGTGCCTGTCCCCTGGAAGCGAGGTTTTCCCTGGCTATCTCCAGCTGTTCTTCAGATATATCGAAACTTACCAGACGGTAACCACGGGAAGCCAGAGCGGCGGCAAAATGTCCCTTGCCGGTGCCAGCTTCCAGGATGCGTCCGGAAAGCTCACCGGCCGCCTGGATAACAGCCTCTCTCTCCTTCTCGATGTTATAACCGAAAGTGGCATAAATTTGTCTTCTTCTTTCAATCTGGCTGAGCGCCTGATTCCCCTGTGGCTCCTCATTTCTGTTTCTGGCGGAAGAATTATCTTCCCATCCGCCCTCTTTGCTTTCATCTTTATTCATGACTGCCTCACTCCGTGGATTTCATATCTAATCTAAAATATCCGGTGCCATCTATCCTGTCAATTAAATTTGACTATCAAAAACAATGTTGCCATAAGTGCATGCTAACTAAAAATCCAGTCAAGCCTGAGCCTGAATTCAGAATCCAGGATCCAGGAATGAAATGACCGGAAAGCAGGAAAAGATTACAAATTTTACTAGCAATCAGGAAAGATAAAGGTAAAATAATAAATCTAAAAGAAGAAGTTTCGCCTGAAACAAACGAGTGTAAAAAATAAAGTTAAGAAGGAGCCGGAGGATGTCGATGAAAATTAAAACTCAATCCATCATCATCGCCGGTATCATTCTGCTTTTACCGTCTTTTCTTATGGCCGGAACAACCATCAAAGGGCGGGTCATCAGCTCAACCGGTCTCCCCGTCAATCAGGCCGTGGTCATTCTGACCGGAACCGAGCTGACCGCCATAACTGACGATCAGGGACATTTTAACCTGGAAATTCCATCAGAGCAGATCCGATTCAGGATAAAGGTGAGACATCCGGACTATTTCGAGCAGGAGTTTCAGGTCAGCCTGTCTTCATTCGGACAGCCGATCCTCCTGGTGCTCACTCCTTTCGTTCCGCAGAAAGAGGAAGTGGTGGTGACGGCCACCCGTTTTCCCGAACCGGCTGTTTCGGTTCCGGCAGCTGCAGCGGTTATCAGCCCGACAACCATCGAGGAAAAACTTCCTTCCCATATCACCGAAATCGTTCAGGAACAAACCGGAGTCAGCACCATTGGTTCAGGAGGTTTTTCCATCGTTCCTTCCATCCGCGGTCTGGCCCGGAGGAGAATCCTGCTTCTGGTTGATGGAGCGCGTCTTTCCAGCGACCGCAGGACAGGCCCGAATGCTTCCTTTATCAATCCGGAAGACCTGGCTCGAATAGAAATTCTGCGCAGTCCCTCCTCTGTATTCTACGGTTCGGATGCCATCGGGGGCATAATAAATTTCCTCACCTATACCCCACCAGCCGAAGATCATATCAGCGTCAAAGGCAATCTGAAGTACGCGTCGGTAAATAAAGAACGGGAAGTCAATCTCTCCGTGTCAGGTGCCAGTCGCGGCCTTGGTTATTACTTCTCCCTGAGAAACGACGAAGCTGATAATTACAGGGCGCCCTCGGGCGAGGTCCCGCTTTCTTATTTCACCCAGTCGAGCCTTTTTGGCAAGCTGGTAAAATTTTCTGATAAAAGAGACATCAGCCTGAGCTTTTTGATGGGCCGGGGAACGGATATCGGCAAACCGGCAAATAACAGCGACAGCCGTCCGACCTGGTATCCACGGGAAAACCAGAATCTCCTGCAGTTTGACTGGAAGGAAAAATCCCTCGGAAGCAAAGCGCTTCTTCACTTTCATTTTTATCTGAATCCTTATTTCCTTGAGACTCGCGCTGACCGGATACAGAATTCAGTAAAACGACAGGAAAGTTACGCCAGAACAGAAAGCACTGATTTCGGCCTTCAGCTTTCATTCGAATATAAACTGGCTGCTGAACTCCGTCTGAATGCCGGCGCTGACCATTATGCCCGGGCCAGGGCTAAAGCTTACAATCGCTATCTGAATTTTAACAGCTCGGGCATTCTGACCGAAACCATAGAAGAATATCCATACAAAGACGGGCGAAGAACGGATTCAGGCCTTTTCCTGACGCTTGATTACTCCGGCTTCCCCCGTCTGGACCTGGTAGGCGGATTCAGGCTGGACTCCTTGAAATCCCGCGCTCTGACCGGAGGTCAGATAATTTCTACCGGCGATGAAGCCCTGACCGGTTTCCTGGCTGCTTCCTACCGGATATTTTCAGGCGGTTCTCTCTTTGTCAGTTTTTCCAGAGCTTACCGTACACCCGACATCAACGAGAAATATTACACAGGCATTACCGGCCGCGGTTTGATCATCGCCAACCCTGAACTCAAAAACGAATCCAGCTGGAACTTCGACGGTGGTCTCAAGTTTACCGGCCGGCGTCTGTTCCTGGGCTTTTACGGATTTTCTTACAGCCTCAACAACCTGATCGAAAGATATCTTATAGACCCGGCCAACCAGATTTACACCTACGATAACGTCGACCGAGGACGGATCAACGGTGTTGAACTCGAATGGGAATTCTATCCGCTGGCCAGGTTCTCCATCTTCGGAAATGGTTTCATTTACGAAGGTAAAAGCAGACTGAATGATATTCCATTAAACGATATTCCGCCGCACAGACTGATCCTCGGGATTCGAATCTGGCATAACCGCTGGAACCTGGAAGTAAACAGTTATCTCCAGGCAGAAAAGAAAAACCCTGGTCCCTCGGAAATAGCCATCCCCGGATATGGTCTGGTCAACCTGAAAGCCAGCTATAACCTCAATCGCTGGTTCAAGCTTAACCTCAGGGTCAACAATCTACTCGACAGAGAATATCTGGCTCGCCCTGACCCTGACGCCCGGGTTGAACCCGGAAGAAATTTCCTGATCGGCCTGGCTTTTGCCTATTGAACCGGTATGAGATGAAAAAAATAAGAGGAGGAGCTGATGAAATTTAAGACATTATTTCTGAGCAAAGCTCCGGATGCCCGGCCTGAAATGCACAGAGCCACGGTCGAAACCGAGAAAATGAAATTGTGGGTCCAGGTGGTCAGAAACACAGAAGAAGCAGCGGAGATTGTCCGCAAGCTGGTGGCAGAGGAAGGGATTCATTCTGTTCTTCTCTGCCCGGGCTTTTCCCACCCGGAAGTGGCCAGAATCCAGGAAGCGGCCGGACCTTCGGTTTCGGTCAGCGTCGCCCGGGGAGACGGACCTGGCAACCGGGTCATCGGAGAAGTTTTTCAGAAGATAGGCTGGCATTGATTTCTGCAGCCCTGGTATCTCTCTAAAAAACAGAAAAAAACGGGTTATTCCTTGCGTCTTAATAAGAGACTGCAGGATTAAAGCGTAATTCTTACTCCCCCGTGAACCACTCCTTTGTAACCGCCGCCGACCTCGCCAAAAAGAGCTACTCTATTCCCCAGTCTGAATCCAAGCAGGGTCACCTGAACCACCAGGTAAGCGCTGGAAGATGTTTCAGTGTCAGAATATCGATATTCTCCTTTCCTCACGGTAACGCCTGCGCCCAATCCGGAATAAAGGCAGAAATTTTCCCTGTTTATGTAGCGAAAATCGATTTCCAGAGCGCCTGTATAATAATTTTCGGTGTAAGTGCCTACCGGGTTTCCTGACACGGCCAGATTGCCTGAAGCCCGGTCTGCGGCAAACGTCACACCGAGCCCTAACCTTGAACCCCCGAATACTTATAGCTGAAGACAAAAGCTCCGGGGTATTTATTGTCAACCTTCGCCGCCTGTCCCAGCGTGAGGCTGATCAGGATAACGTTGGTAAAAATATCGACAATCTGGCTGGTGGTCACCGTTCCGTATCCGGCAGAAAATTCGTGCCTTTTCTGCTGGCTGTAAGCTGGACTGGCCATGGAGAATATCATCATAACAACCAGTCCGACGGCGGTCAGATTCCAGAGAAATTTAAGCTTAAGGGAAAACATTTGCCCTCCTTTATTTTTTTAATGAATATATCAAAAGACTACGACGATTTTCAAATGATATATTAAGGAGCAATTTCGTTGCATTGCTAAATTAAGGTCAACTGCTTCATCCTGTTCTATTTCTTCAGCCTCAACTTACCCCGTTGACATCGAATAGATAAACTCGTAAAGTAAAAACAGGCTAAGGGCATGGAAAACAAGCCGGAAGAGGGCATTCAACGGAAAAAGAGAATTCTTCTGGTTGAAGATGAGGCCATCATCGCTCTGATGGAATCAGAGCTTCTTCAGAGCGGCGGCTATGAAGTCATCACCGCCCTGACCGGGGAACAGGCTCTCCAAATCTTTCAATCAGACCCGTCTATCGACCTGGTTTTAATGGATATTGACCTGGGTCCGGGTATCGATGGTGGAGAAACCGCCAGGCGGATGCTGGCGCAAAGAGACGTTCCTGTGGTCTTCATTTCCAGCCACACCGAACCGGAAATCTTAGCCAGAACGGAAGCTATCACCTCTTACGGATATATAGTGAAAGGATCCAGCGAAACAGCCATTTTCGCCTCACTCAACATGGCCTTCCGACTGCATGCGGCCCATCAGGAGCTCCTCCGGAAGAAAGCTGAACTTGAAGAACTGGCAGAAAATCTCAGCCAGGCTGTAAAAAGGCTGACGGAAACCCAGAAACAACTGCTGGACAACCAGCAGAAACTTCAGAAAACCACCGAGCATCTGGAGGCCATCCTGAATTCCCTGCCCGACCTGCTGTTTGAATTTGACGAAAACATGACCATCTTAGAGGTGAGGGCGCCAAGACCGGAGCTTTTATACAGACCGCGGGAAGAAATCCTGGGACGAAGGATCACCGACATTCTGCCGGAAGATGTTTCCAGCTCGCTGAAATATGCCCTGGAGGAAGCAGCAGAAAAAGGCCTGGCGGAGATGGACTACAGCCTGACCATTTCCGGTAAAACCCGTTATTTTGAAGCCACCATCAGCCGGATGGGAGAAAGACAGCCAGGAAAGCACAGGTTTGTGGCACTGATAAGAGATATTACCGATAGAATTGATGCCCAGCTCGAACAGCAGAAAACGGAAATCCGCTTCTACCGCCTTTTCCAGACAATGCAGGAAGGCGTGGCCATACACCGTCTGCTCAGGGACGCCCGGGGACAACCCGTTGATTATCAGGTGGTCGAAGTCAATAAAGCCTACACCAGGCACACCGGCATCCCGGCGGAAAAAGCCGTCGGGCAGAAGGCCTCAGAACTTTATGGCTCAGGTCACCCTCCGTTCTTCCAGCATTACCTGGAATCTGTGGAAACAGGACAGCCTGTTTCCTTTGAATCGTACTTTGAACCTCTGCAGCGGTATTTCAAAATCACCGCCTTCCCCATGGGCGAGGACCTTTTTGCCACCGTGTTTGAAGACATAACAGACAGGAAAAAGGCCGAAATAGAACTGCGCGAAAGAGAGGAAAGATACCGGCTGATCTTTGAAAACGCTCCTCTCGGAATTCTCCAGTTTGACCGGAACAGTGTGATAACTGAATGTAACGAGGCATTTGTCAGAATAATAGGTTCCAGCCGGGAAGCGCTGATCGGTTTTAACATACTTGAAAGAACAAAAGACGAAAAAGTTAAAGAGGCGGTCAGGGAAGCCCTCGCCGGGCGGGTCGGTTATTACGAAGGCATATATCATTCAGTAACCTCAAACAAATCCACGCCGGCCAGAGGATTTTTCGCCGGAATTTTCGACCCGAACGGAAACTTTATAAGCGGGATCGGCACTTTTGAAGATTTCACTGAAAGATACCGGATGGAAAGCGCTCTGAGAAACTCCGAAGCGATGCTCGAAGCCTTTATCGAAAGCCCCGCTTATTCTCTAATTTTCCTGGACGCGGAAGGCTCCATACTGAAATTCAACAGAATTGCCAGCGAGAGGATGAAAAATATTCTGGGTCTTGAACTGAAAACAGGTGAAAAACTGATAAACTTGCTTCCTGAAGAATTCAAAAACACCTTCAGCCGCAACCTGGAAAAGGTCAGGGCCGGAGAAAAGGTCACGGTGGAAAGAAGAATTCCCTCCATATCCGGGGAGATTCACTGGTATTCTTTCCATATGGCGCCGGTTTATGCCAGCTCGGGCCAACTCGCGGGAATCTTTCTCTCGGCCGAGGAGATAACCGAAAGAAAAAGGGTTGAAGAATCTTTACGTCAGAGTGAGGAAAGGTTCAGGACTATTTTCGAGCATTCGGGCGTGGTCATGCTGGTTATAGACCCGGAAACCGGAAATATCATCGATGCCAACTATCAGGCTGAATCTTTCTACGGTTACAGCCGTGAGCAATTGAAAAAGATGAACATCCAGCAGATCAACACCCTTCCTCCTGACCGTATCAAGGAACTCATGGCCGGAGCAAAGGAGAAAAAAATAAACTACTTTGTTTTTCAGCACCGTCTGGCTTCGGGTGAATTGCGGGAGGTAGAGGTCCATTCCTATCCGATTATGTTTGGTGAGAAAAAGTATCTCCTTTCGGTAATAATTGACCTCACCCGGCGCTTGAAACTTGAACAACAGCTGAAAAAGGCGCTTGAGGAAAAGCAGGCCATCCTGCTGGAACTTCAGCACAGAATCAAAAATTCTTTCGCTCTGATCATCTCCATCATCAACCTGGAACTCCAGCGTCAGGAGAAAAAAGAAGCTCGGGAGAGGCTGGAAAGCCTGAAGCATAGAATCCTTTCCATCTCGCGGGTGTATGACCTGCTGAGCGCCGGCGAAAGGTATCAGGAAATCAGCCTTGACCGGCTGCTGAAAGAAATCAGCCAGGCGATTCTCAGGGCTTATTCAGCCAGGCAGGCGGTAAGTTTAACTGTCGAGCTTGAGCCGGTTATCATCGAAGTGAAAAGAGCTCTGCCGCTGGGTTTGATTGCCACGGAAATAATTACCAATTCCCTGAAATATGCCTTCTCCGGCCGCACTGAAGGGGAAATAAAGCTGAAGCTGAAAAAAGCCGATCAGCAACTTCAGCTGGAAATTACTGACAACGGCATCGGCCTGCCAGAGGACTTTTTCACCATGTCCTCTGCGGGCCTCGGACAGGAAATCATAAAAGCGCTGGCCGACCAGATTGAAGCCCGACTCGAAGTTGAATCCAGACCCGGTGAAGGTTCTTTATTCCGTCTGACGCTTCCGCTGATTTCTGAAAAAGATAGCAGCTGTCTGAGGCATTAAAAACCGGCCGGTGTGCTTTCTCCAGGCTGATTTTAGTGAAGCTCAGGGTAGAAGAGTTTATTTTCCTGCCAGCCCTGTAACATCTTTATCATCCGCGGTTTGAAAGCTTGAAGTCAATCATTTACATCCGGCGGAAATCATCAATTTTCTCAGAAAGCTGACCGCCTGGTCGCAGCGACGGAAGACCGGCAGGCCGTTTTCTTCTAAGTACTGGCAGAGAGGGTCGTAAAGTTTCCCGGCATCAATGTTGACCACAAAAGGCTTATCCGTGCGGCGGAATAACTTTGTCAACCGATCAGCCAGACTCCCTTCAGCGAAAATATTTTCTTTATGGTTTTCAGCCGGCGGCAGAGTTTGCAGGGCGGCCGTCATCGGGACACACGAGACCACGGCGCCATCAATATTCTCATCGTCCAGGATGGCTTCGACACACCCGCAGAAGGCGGCGTCATCAGCCATCGGCGTGACATCCAGAGGGTTGTGCACATCCTGCAGTCGGTCAATTCCCAGCGGCTGCAGAGCCTTCAAAATTCTGGCTACGGTTTTTTCAGAAAACTCAGCCAGCTTCAGCTGGCCTTCCGGACCGCGAATGTTATCGGCCATGATGACCGATTCAAAGCCGGCGTTGGAAATCAAACCGACCCGGCAGTCGCTGAATTTCTTGCCCTCAAGCGTGATCAATCCTTTGATGAAATTCTCAAATTCTTCAATGGTCTCGGCCACCATCACTCCCGCCTGAACGAACAGCGCCCTGGCCACAGCGTAATCGCCGGCGACCGAAGCAGTATGGCTGGCCGTGGCTTTTCTGCCTTCCGGACTTCTTCCGGATTTATAAACCAGAACCTTTTTACCGGCTTTTACCGCCAGCCTGGCTGCTTCCACAAACCTCCAGCCGTCAGCCGGTTTAAGTCCTTCAGCGTAGACCGCAATCAACCTGACTTCCGGACGGTCCTTCAGGTAGTTCAAATAATCTCCCAGCGTCAGGTCGAGTTGATTTCCGGCGGAAATGGCGTAAATCGGCTCGAAACGATTCTGTTTGCTCATCCTGGAGAGCATAAAGGCTCCGCTCTGACTGACGATGGCCAGTCCGGCCTGAATTCCTGCAGGACGCCTGAACTTATATTCAGGAATGAAGGTACTGTCGTATTTACCGGGAACGGATATAATGCCCAGACAGTTGCCGCCGTTGACCACCGGAGCGGGCTGACCTTTTTTACGTCTTTCCAGAAGCAGATTTCTGATCTCGCTCTCAATATTTTCAGTTCCGGCCTTCTCTCCGAGCCCGCCGGCTATTATGATCACCGACCTGGCCTTCTCCTTTTCCACCAGATCCTTCATTACCGGATAAACCATCTCGGCTCCAAGGGTGAGGATGAAGAGGTCGACGGTCTCAGGGAGGCTGGCCACATCGGGAAAGCAGCGGCAGCCCTCGATGCTCTCAAGGCCTGGCTTGACCACATAAATCTTCTCTCGCGGAAAGCCGTTCTGAATGATATTGTTCAGGATGATGTGGCCGACGTTCATCTTCTCAGAAACTCCGATGATGCCGATCGATTGTGGTTCAAGAAGATGCCTGATCTGATCGACGGGCCTTCCGGGAAGGTCCATCTTCCGTCGGGAAAAGCGGCAGAGCCCGTCAAGAGGTATCAGCCTGCCATTCCTTATGACCAGAGGATTCACCTCAAGCTCTTCCAGAGTAAAGTCAGTCCGCCTGTTGAAGGGAGAAAAATCAGAAGCCAGCCGCTGGAAAACCTGAATGGCTTCAAGAATCGTCTCTTTTTTAAGCGGAGCTGGACGACCGCGGAAATCCCTGGCCACTTTTCCGTAAACAGCCAGCGGTTCGAGCACCGAAATGATTTTTTCCGGGGACAGGCCTTCTGCCGGCAGGATGGCCAGACTGCGGTCTTCTTTAAGATGTTCGTTAAGATATTCCACGTCCAGCCCGCCACCTCCGAAGGTGACCACCGGCCCGAAATCCTGAGAAACCCGGAGACCCAGAAGAAGTTCCGAACCAAAGCCGAGCTGGACGAAATCGACCAGTTCCACCACCAGGACTCCTTTGATCGAATCAGCCACTTTTTCCGCAGTGATTTTTTCTCGAGCGTAAAGGCGGCTGTATTTTTCGGGAATTTCCCGGTACATTCTCCGGGCAGCTGCCTGAACTTCCTTCACGCTGGCTTTGACCACGGCCACCCCGCCAACGTCTGATTTATGCAGAATCAAGGGCGAAACAACCTTGACCACCACCTTCTCGGTGCCGAGCCCCTTCAACTTAGATGCGGAAAGAGCGCTTCCCTTTCTCAGGAAAAAATGCTTCGGGACGGGAAAGCCACCGGCCCTGAGCAGGCCATAAACTTCCGGTTCAAGCAGAAAATTACGACCTTCTTTCTCAGCTTTCTCCAGGATAGAATTAATCACGCTGGCTGAAATTTTCATGGCTCCTCCCGGGAGATAATAAACCTGACTGCCTATTCTTAAAGTCCGCGAGCTCTGGCCGCTTCCCGGCCGAGGTCAAAAGCTTTCAGGTTAACCTGCACTATCTGCGGACCTCTTCTTTCAAAAAGAACCTGGATGTATTTTTTTAAAGATTCCTCTTTTACCGGAAGAAAGAGCGAAGCCGCCCCGAGCATGACCATATTCTGGGCCCGGACACTGCCGGCCTCGCGGGCGATCTTTTCAGAGTCTATGAGCACATGAACCGGAACCTTTTTAATTTCCCGGTAGATTTCTTCCAGCACCGGATAATCAGAAATGTTCTGGTAAGGAGTGCTGCTGGAAATTACCGCTCCATCAGGTTTGAGGTATTCAAAATAGCGGAGGGTCTCCAGCGGCTCGACGCTCAAAATCATATCGGCCTGACCGAGAGGAATGAGGTCGCTATAAATCTGTCCGTCGGAAAGTCGAAGATGAGACTGGACCGCTCCCCCTCTCTGGGACATGCCGTGAACTTCCGCTTGTTTGAAATTAAGACCTTCTTCCAGAGCCGCGTTGTCGATGACAAAAGCAATCGACAGGATTCCCTGCCCGCCAACACCGGCCAGAATGATGTCGTATTTCATCGTTAACTCCTTTTCTTTTCGCCAACAATCTGGATGCATTCCCTTCTGGCGATGATGACTGATACTCCGTGATGATTGAGTTCTTCTTTTATTACCTTAACATTTTCCTGATGATTTTTCGGGAGCGGCACAATCACCCTGATATGTTCCGGAGCCACACCCAGCCCGGCAATCAGCCGGTCGAGAGGTTCACCGGTGCCGAAGCTCGGCTGCGTTCCGGTCATGGCCACCGTTCCGTTATCTAAGATTATGACCGTCATATCAGTATTGGAATGCACAGCATCCAGCAGCGGAGTGATGCCTGAATGAGCGAAGGTGGAGTCGCCGATCACCGCCACCGAAGGATAGATTCCAGCTTCCGCCCCGCCCTTGGCCATCGATACGCTGGCCCCCATACAGACGCAGGTGTGGATGGCATTGTAAGGGGGAAGCGCCCCCAGGGTATAACAGCCGATGTCGGAAAAAACCACCGGCCTGGCAAATCCTTTCAGCGCTTCATTCAGGGCCTTGTAGGTATCAGCGTGGGGACATCCGGTGCAGAGCTGCGGCGGTCGGGGCGGGAGCTTCAGATCGCCCGAGGGCAGCCTGGGATTTTCAGCCAGCCCGAGAGCCCGGGCCACCAGATCCGGGGTGAGTTCCCCGCTCTGAGGCAGCACGCCGTCCAGCTTCCCGCGAATTCTTTTCCCGGGTATTCCTGCTACTCCCCTTATAAATCTTTCGACAAAAGGATAGCCCTCTTCAATCACCAGGATTTCTTCCACTCTGTCAATAAGTTCCAGAAGTTTCTTAACCGGAAAAGGATAGGTGGAAATTTTCAGGAAGGAGGGCTCAAAAGGAAGAAGGGCTGCCACCTCTTTGAAATAATTATAGGCAATTCCCGTTACCACCACCCCTAACTTCCCGCCGTCAGGGTTCAACCACAGACGGTTGTAGGGGGTATTCTCCGAATAATCGAGCAAATCCTTCTGTCTTTCGAGCAGAAGGTTGAACCGGCGGCGGGCATTGGTCGGCAGAAGCGTCCAGTCCTGCCATGCCCCGTAAGGAAAATCCCGGTTTTTTCCCCGCGCGGGCGCCGGTTCGACCGGAGCCCGGCTGTGGGCCAGCCGGGTGACCAGCCTGATCAGAACCGGAATATGAAATTTTTCCGACAGATCAAAAGCTTCCCTGGTCATATCGTAGGCTTCCTGGTGGCTGGCCGGCTCTAAACAGAGGATGCGGGCAAAATCGGCATAATAACGGCTGTCCTGCTCATTCTGGGAAGAATGCATGCCCGGGTCATCGGCCGAAACCACCACCAGCCCGCCGTTTGCCCCGGTGACGGCAGCGTTGATGAAGGGATCAGCCGCGACGTTAAGACCGACATGCTTGAAAGAAACGAGAGCCCGCTGACCTGCAAAAGAAACGCCGAGGGCTTCCTCGCAGGCTACTTTCTCATTCACGCACCATCTGGCAATATATTTCTGGTTGCCGTCAGACCTGGATATCAGATATTCCATGATTTCAGAAGCCGGTGTCCCTGGATAGGAATAGGCAGCGGTCAGACCGGCGTCAATCGCCGCCTGGGCAACCGCCTCGTCTCCGAGAAGAACAATTTTTGGCATTTCTTCATTCCTTAAATAAAATTTTGAAGCTGACAGATTTAGTAAATAGCATACAATTTATATCTTAAAGCTGTCAAGGAAATAAGAGTTGCCCATTTTCCACTATTCCTATAGAATTATGATAAATTATTTATGTCTGGTATATAAACCGGGAAATGATAATCCGGGAAGGAGGCTTAAATGTTCAGAATCTCAACCAAGGGACGTTACGGCACCCGGCTGATGCTAAATCTGGCCATGCACTTCAGCGAGAAATCGCCGGCCAGATCGCTGAAGGAGATTGCCGAAGAAGAGGACATCTCCCTGCGGTATCTGGAACAAATTATAATCCCGCTTCGCGACCACCGCCTGGTAAAAAGCCAGCGGGGGGCTGGAGGAGGTTACACTCTGTCGAGGCCGCCGGCAGCCATTAAACTCAGCGAGGTCCTTCAGGCTGTCGAGGGCAACTGCTGTCTGGTGGAATGCGTGGAGGATGAGCGCCTCTGCAAGCGGGCCTCCTACTGTGCGGCTCATGAAATCTGGAAAGAGGGCACCCGGGTGATGAAAAACTATTTCGATTCGATAAGCCTTCAGGACATGGTGAAAATAGCTGAAAAAAAGAGCCGACGGAAAGCAAAGTCGCTGAAGGACTGAAAGAGACCGGCAGAAGATGCTCTCAGCAGTGTGGAATTTCTTAACTTCCATCAGGCTGGCCATCATTCTTCTGATTTTAATTATTCTTCTGTCGATAGCCGGAAGTTTGATTCCCCAGGAACAGGAACCGGATTTTTATCAGAAATATCTGCCTGAAATTTCCAGCTTGATTCTTTTTCTGGAATTCCATCACCTTTATCGCTCTCCCCTGTTCCTCAGCCTGGTCTTTCTGTTCCTTCTGAATCTGTTGTTCTGCAGCCTGAAACAGGTTCCGGCAAAATTTCGCCGGCTTAAAACCATAACAGGAGATCACCCTCCGGGCAGAATGTATAAGCTGTCGCCGGAGGATAGCTTGAAAATAGATAAATGGCTGAACCGGGAAATCCTGTCTCTTGAATCTGTTTTGAGAAAAAAGGGATTCCGGACAAAAATCATCGAGGAAAGCGGGCAGAAATTCTTCCTGGCAAGAAAGGGTTTGGCCGGACTTTTCGGGCCGGAGCTGGTCCACCTGGGATTGATCCTCATCATCATGGCCGGATTGATTTCCGCCCTTTTCAGCCAGCGAATCACCCTGGCCTTGCTCGAGGGGCAGACCGAAGAGATTCCGGACAAAAACTTCGCTCTGCGCCTTGACCGCTTCACCACTGAATATTACCCCGATGGACAGGTAAAAAGCTGGAACAGTGAGGTCTCGGTGATAGAAAACGGTCAGGTAAGATTGCAGAAGACGATCAGAGTAAATCATCCGCTTAAATTCGGCGGATTGAGCTTTTTTCAAATGGGCTATGGACAGGATTGGGACCGGGCTTCGGTCGAGCTTCAGGTGAAACTGTCTGAGGAGAAAAACATAAAAATCGATATCAGAACAGGAGAAAGCCGGACCCTTGAGGACGGCTACAGAATCAGAATTTTATCTTTCCTGCCCGACTTTCAATTAGAGGCCAGCGGTCGAGTGGAAACCCGTTCGACTGAACCCTTCAACCCCGCGGCCTTAATCGAAATCACTCATAACAGCGAGCAGGTTTTTCTCGGCTGGGTGTTTGCCCGGCAGCCGGAGCGAAAAGACCTCCAGAAACGAACTCGAGCGGAGGTTGAAGTTCGTCTGGTTAATTTTTCCGCTCCGACTTTCTCCGTGCTGGAAGCTTCTTCCGACCCGGGTACCGGACCTGTCTGGACAGGATGCATTCTTATGCTGCTCGGCCTTCTGACCTCTTTTTACCTGCCATACCGCGAGATCCGCATAAAGCAACAGTTCGGAAGCCTGCCGGAGCTTTATTTTTATTCCAGAAAACAGGCCGAAAATTTTCAGGAAGAACTGGCTGTTCTTCTCGGCCTGAATAAAAAAACTTCAAAGGGTTGAAAGCATGATCGAATATACTCTGCTTCTGGCTGCCTTTTTGATTTATTTTCTGGTTATGGCCATGGGTTTTATAAACCTGTTCAGGGGAAAGCAGGCAATCTCCAGGATCTCCTGGTACCTAGCTGTTTTCGGTTTTGCCCTGCATTCACTTACTCTGCTGGTAAGGACAGTCGACAGCCGCCAGGCTCCGTTCACCAGCATGTACGAATCGGTTAACTTCCTCGGCTGGAGTTGCGTGCTGGCCACGATCATTTTTGTCCGAAAATACCGGCTGCCAAAAACTGCCCCCTATCTCTGGCTGGTGGTGGTGGCGCTGATGGCTCTGGCTTCCTCGCCTGTCCTCCCCAAAGAAGTGAGGCCGCTGGTTCCTGCGCTTCAGAGCTACTGGCTCTGGCTCCACGTCTCGGTGACTCTTCTGGGAGAAGCTTTCCTGGCGGTGGCTTTTGTCGCCAGCATCCTCTACCTGCTTTCGGCCGAAAAAGAGACTGCGGAAGAAAAACCCTCCGGAAGGAAAGAAAGACTTGACTTTATCGCCTACCGGGCGGTGACTGTGGGCTTTCCGCTGTTCACGCTCGGAGCTCTTGTTTTCGGAATGATCTGGGCGAGTAAAGCCTGGGGCCGCTACTGGGGCTGGGACCCCAAGGAAGTCTGGTCTCTGATCACCTGGCTTTTTTATGCCCTTTATCTGCACACCAGGCTGGTGCACGGCTGGAAGGGAAAGAAGTCAGCCCTCATCGCCATCCTCGGTTTCCTGGCTGCTCTTTTTACCTTTTTCGGGGTCAATTATCTCCTCCGTGGACTCCACAGCTATGTGTGAAAAAGTTCCGGGAAAGCCCGGCTGAAATAATATTGCCGGAGAAAGCGTCAGAAGCTGGCCCAGTTGTTGCATTCTCGCCCGTTTCCCGCTCTGTGAAAGGTTAGCCGGACCGGTGGATTATTTTGAAAGACCCGGCTTCATAAAAGCGGTCGCGGATAACAGCCTCAGCTATCGAGCTTAATCTCCTGCAGCCAGTTTTTACCCTGAACTGGATGGTCGCAGGAGACAGCTTCTGTCCTCACCGGGACCTCACTCCCGTCCAGGCCCGGCATTCACAGAGCCATCCGCTCGGCCGCTTCTATGGTATTCATCAGAAGCATGGTAACTGTCATCGGACCGACGCCGCCTGGAACCGGGGTTATGGCCGCAGCTTTTTCCTTTATGGCTTCAAAGTCACAATCGCCAACCAGTTTGAAACCTTTTGGTGAGCTGGGGTCGGGCACACGGTTGACACCGACATCGACCACCACACAGCCCTCGGGAACCATATCAGCGGTGATGGCTTTCGGCGCGCCCATGGCCGCCACCAGAATTTCTGCCTGAAGGGTGAATTTTTTGAGGTCAGGGGTCCCGGTATGACATATGGTTACGGTGGCGTTGGCCCCGGGTTTTTTCTGCATCAGCAGAGCGGCCAGCGGCTTGCCGACTATGTTGCTCCGACCGCAGATTACCACGTGTTTGCCTTCAGGACTGTAACCGCTGCGCACCAGCATCTGCTGGACTCCGTACGGCGTGCAGGGCAGCGGGCATGGTTCTCCCCGGAGAAGCTTCCCGAGGTTGATCGGATGGAAACCGTCGACATCCTTCTCCGGAGATATATAATTGATAACTTTTTCAGTGTTTACCCATTTGGGCAGAGGCAGCTGCACCAGAACTCCGTGGAATCTCGGGTCCCGGTTCAGACGGTCCACGGTTTTCAGAATTTCCTCTTCGGAAGAGTCAGCCGGAAGATGTACTGTCTCTTCAAAAATTCCCACCTCCTCGGCTCCTTTTGCTTTAGCCGTGACGTAGGAAACAGAAGCCGGGTCCTCGCCCACCAGTATAACACCCAGGCCCGGAGTAATGCCCTTTTTCTTGAGAGCAGCCACCCTTTCCTTCAACTCTTCTCTTATCGAAGCTGCTACTTCTTTACCTGAGATTATTTTCGCGGCCATTTGTTACCTCCCTTTTTATGATGCGTTAGTAAATTAGCCGAAGAGACTCTTTGAGTCAATAAATATTTCATGACCATTCTCCGGCTCTCTGGTCAGCAAACGGGTTTTAACATTTTCTGGATTGAGGCTGAACCGTGCGGCTTCATGCTTCCATCAATTTCCCGTGAGTCTCCGTTCAAGAAGCGGATTCTCTCCCGGGTCAACCACCATGATGGAATCTCTGCGCTGCTTTGCCCTGAGAAGAGCCCGGTCAGCCAGAGCGTAACAGCGGAAGAGATCGCGTATTTCCGGACCGAACAGCACACAGCCGACGGAAAAAGTTACCGGCCATTCAATTCCGTGGCTTATCGATTGAAACTCGGCCCTCAGCTTGGAGAAAATGTTCCAGAGGTCGTTCTCGTTTCTGACACCCGGAAAAAAGAACCCAAGCTCGTCTCCACCAAGCCGTCCGATCAGGTCGGAAGACCTCATTTTCCGCCTTATAGCCTGCCCCAGGCTCATCAGTATCTCATCCCCCAGAGGATGACCGAAGGTGTCGTTAATCTCCTTGAAACGGTCCAGATCAAGTATGCAGAAAGCCAGGCGACTCCCGCCCGCCTCTTCGCGAGCAAGCTGGCGTTTGACCTCATCCATGAAGAAACCGCGATTCAGAAGTCCGGTCAGGCTGTCAACCTCAGCCAGCTGACGCAGAGAAATGGTGTGCAGAAAATTATCACGGTTGAGCTTCTCCAGATAATAAGCCACGGCCATGCCAATGAGGTTGGCTGAAACCAGAAAAAAATTGTTGTTTACAAAAACATAACCAGGCAGCGGGTTTACCACCAGGCTGACTGTTTCAAACCCCAGGATAATGATAAGACCGTTGATTGAAGCCCGGATAAACCTGAGCCCCAGGAAGGTGTAATTGTAGATGACCACCAGCATCAGTCCCTGGGAATAAAGATAGGAAGCGGGGGCCGGAATTATGGCCAGCATGGCCAGAATTCCACCGCCTCCCACCAGGATGACAGCTGAGGCAATTTCCTGGTAATAGCGGATGACTATTTTTTTATTGAAGGAGAGAATAAAGCAGGCCACCATCACCGGGTTCACCAGGGCGAATCTGATAAACCAGATCTTTGGCCAGATAGCTCCCACACTCACCGAATCCAGAACGGCAAAAATAGAGTATAAAAAAATCCCCAGCACCAGCGCCCAGCGAAACCTGATCAGCACCCTCTGGTGGTAGCTCTCCAGGAATTTGGCTTCCAGCTCAGGGGATCTGAAGTTCAGGGTTAACGGGTTGGAAGTGGCTTCAGACATTTCCGTAAATCATACCGTCGTTAAATTCGCCAGAATTATATTACCTGAAATCAGCCAAATCAACGACTTTTTTTCGTGAGGAGTACGGGTGCTCATAGCTGGCAACAGGGGTCCTGACCATGATCAATACCAGGAAGTTTTCCTTTTCTCCGGTAGGTTTGCCTGATAGAATTAAATATGCTAAAATTTTTCCGGCATTCGAGAAAAGGAGAAAATCATGTCCGGACATTCTAAATGGCATTCCATCAAACATAAAAAGGCGGCGGTAGACGCGAAGAGAGGCAAGATATTCACCAAGTTGATCAGAGAAATAACCGTCGCGGCCAAGATGGGTGGAGGCGACCCGGAGAAAAATCCCCGTCTGCGCAAAGCCATAGCCGATGCCAAGGCCGTCAACATGCCCTCCGACAACATCAAAAGAGCGATCATGAAAGGTACCGGCCAGCTTGAGGGCGAAGCTTTTGAAGAAGTGGTGTATGAGGGATACGGACCCGGCGGAGTGGCCATTTACATCACCGCTCTGACTGACAACAAAAATCGTACGGTGGCTGAGCTCAGACATATCTTCTCCAAGTACGGAGGCCGGATCGGCGAGTCCGGCTGTGTCGCCTGGATGTTCAAGCGCCAGGGTTATATAGATGTTGACAAATCAAAAGTCGACGAGGAGAAACTGCTGGAAATAGCTCTGTCTGCCGGTGCTGACGACGTCCGGGACGACGGCAGCAATTTTGAAATCATCACCACGCCGGAAAATTACGAAGCCGTGCTGGAGGCTCTGAAGCAGAATAACATCGAAATCTCCGCTTCCAACGTCGGTTATCTGCCGCAGAACTACGTGAAACTTGAGGGCAAACAGGCCGAACAGTGCTTGAAGTTGATTGAAGAGCTCGAAGACCACGATGACGTTCAATCAGTATCCGCCAATTTCGACATAGACGAAGAAGAGATAGCCAAGTATTCCGCTGCCAGCTAACTGTATGGCCCGTTAGATGAGGGTGCTCGGCATAGACCCCAGCCTGCAATCGACGGGATTCGGCATAGTTGAAAACCGGGGGGATATCCTGGAGGCGGTGGTTTATGGCATAATCCGGACAGACCGCCGCTCGGAGTTCCATCACCGTTTGAACGAAATCCGTACGGAGCTGGAAAAGGTTATAGATCAATTTTCACCGGAAGAAGTGGCCATCGAAAACCCCTTCTATGCGCGCAACGTCAGGACGGCCATTTCCCTCGGCCAGGTAAGAGGCGCCGTGCTGGTGGCCGTAGCTTCAAGCCACCGGCCGCTTTTTGAATACTCGGCCCTGGAAATCAAAAAGGCGGTTACCGGCTACGGCCAGGCAGAAAAGGATCAGGTTCAGCGCATGGTTAAAATTCTTCTGAACCTCGAGGATGACCGCCTGCCGCTGGACGCATCCGACGCCCTGGCCGCGGCTATCTGTCATCTTAACAACAGGCTGCTGACCATCCGACTGGACGGCGAGAGGGAACGAAACAGAAAATGATCGCTTACCTTAACGGAAAAATTCTGAAGAAAAAGCCCGGTGAGGTGGTGGTGGAGACCGGAGGCGTCGGCTATTCCCTGCTGATTCCTCTTTCCACCTACTTCAAACTCGGAGAGGAAGGAAATCAGGTGGAACTTCTGGTTTACACCCACCTGACGGACGATTCGCTCCAGCTTTTCGGATTCCTCACGGAGGAAGAAAAGAGCCTTTTTCTCAAGCTGATTTCCATCTCAGGAATCGGACCCAAAATGGCCATAAACATACTCTCCGGAATAGAACCCCGGGAACTGGAAGAAGCTGTGCGGGAAACCAACGTCACCCGTCTGTCGATGATTCCAGGCATCGGCAAGAAAACCGCACTGCGGGTGATCATGGAACTGGCCGATAAAATGGAGAAAAAAGAAAAGGTTCTCTCCCGGCGGGAATCGAAAGAAAGAGAGGACCTGATTTCTGCCCTGGTCAACCTTGGCTTCCGGCGCAAAGAATCCGAACAGGTGGTGGACCTGACCATCGGCAGCCTCGGTCCTCAAGCCGGTTTCGATACTCTGCTGAGAGAATGTCTGAAAAAGATGTCCAGAATCTAAGGAGAAATATTTAGCTGAGGAAAAAAATGCCCGCCATCCTGACTCCGGTTAAAACTCGAGAGGACATTCTTTTTGAAGACAGCCTGCGGCCGCAAAAATTTGACGATTTCATCGGCCAGGAGAACGTCAAAAACAACCTGAAAATCTTCATCGAAGCCGCCCGCAGAAGGAACGAACATCTCGACCACGTGCTGCTTTACGGTCCGCCCGGACTGGGCAAGACCAGCCTGGCTTACCTGATTTCGCGAGAGCTGGGCGTCGGCATAAAGCCCACCTCCGGACCGGTAATCGAAAGGGCCGGGGACCTCTCGGCCATTCTGACCAGCCTTCAGGACAGGGAAATCCTTTTCATCGACGAGATACACCGTCTGCATCCTTCGCTGGAAGAGCTTCTTTATTCGGCTATGGAAGATTTCAGTCTGGATGTCATCATCGGTCAGGGACCGGGAGCCCGCAGCCACAAACTGAGGATTAAGAGATTTACCCTGGTGGGAGCCACCACCAGGGCCGGCAAAATATCAGCTCCGTTGCGAAGCCGCTTCGGCATCGTTCACCGGCTGGACTACTATCAGGAGGAAGACCTGAAAAGGATCATTCTGCGTTCTGCCCGAATTCTCGGTGTTAAGATAGATAGCGGCGGCGCCGAAGAAATCGCCAGAAGGGCCCGCGGAACCCCGCGCATTGCCAACCGCCTGCTGCGTCGGGTAAGAGATTATGCTGAAGTTAAGGGCGACGGCCGGATAGACGAAAAAATCGCCCGCCAGGCGCTCGACCAGATGGAAGTGGATGTCCTCGGACTGGACGAAGTCGACCGGAAAATTCTTATGACGATAATGGAAAATTTTGGAGGCGGACCGGTCGGCATCAACACCATAGCTGCAGCCATCGATGAAGACAAGGATACCATCGAATCCATCTATGAGCCCTATCTCATGCGACTCGGTTTTCTCGAAAGAACTTTGCGCGGCCGAAGGGTAACGCCAAAGGCTTACGAACATCTCGGCTTCAAACCTCCGGCCGGCCAGAAAAAACTTTTCTGAAAAATTCCCGATGAGCGAAAAAATACATTTGAAAGATTACGATTATGAACTGCCGCCGGAACTGATCGCTCAGGAACCGCTGCCCGCCCGTGATGAATCGCGGATGATGGTGGTCTACCGGGCAGAGCAAAGATTCGAGCACCGCCGTTTTCGGGAAATAGTCAATTTTTTCCAGAAGGGAGACCTGGTGGTGCTGAATGACTCGAGGGTAATCCCGGCGAGAGTCTGGGCCCGTCGGGAAAAAGACAGTGAAAGATCCATAGAATTCCTTTTCATCAAAGAACAGGAGCCAGGCCTCTGGGAGGTCCTCTGCCGCCCGGCAAAAAAAGTCAGAGAGGGAGACCGACTGGTGTTTGACAGTTCGCTCGAAGCCAGAGTGGTCGGGCGAGGTTCAGGCGGACTTCGTCTTATTCAATTCAACACCGCTGAGGTTCTTCCCGCATTGAAAAAGATAGGTGTTCCTCCCCTTCCCCCCTACATCAAGCGCCGGAAGGGAGATCCCAGGTTAAAAACCATAGACAGCGAAAGATACCAGACGGTCTATGCCCGGAAAGATGGTTCGATAGCGGCCCCGACGGCCGGTCTGCATTTCACAGAAAGCATTCTGCAGGATTTGAAGGAAAAAGGGGTGGAAATACTCTATGTCACCCTGAATGTCGGTCTGGCCACTTTTCAGCCGGTCAGGGTGGAAAAAATAACCGAACATAAAATGCTAGAAGAATCATTCTTTATCAGCCAGGAAACGGCCGAAGCCATAAACCGGGCGAAGAAGGAGGGCCGGCCGGTAACCGCGGTTGGTACGACGGTCGTCAGAACCCTGGAGAGCGCCTGGAAAGAGGAAACCGGGCTTGAACCGGGCGAAAGAAAAACCGGGCTTTTTATCTACCCGGGTTACAGGTTCAGGGTGGTCGATAGAATGCTGACTAATTTCCATCTGCCCCGTTCTACCCTGCTGATGCTGGTCAGCGCCTTTGCCGGCTATGAGCTGACCATGGCTGCTTACCGGGAAGCCGTAAACGAAGGCTACCGGTTTTTTTCTTACGGCGATTGCATGCTGATAATTTAGAAAATCTTTTCTGAAAGCTGGGCGTCTCCGCAGAGACCGGTTTACTCAGGGGGCGAAAGCACTGTCTTCTGTCAATCCAGCCGATTCCGGAAACGACTGATGCTCAGAAAGTTTATGACCAGGGCCAGAATAAACAGGGCAAGCGCTTCATCAAACAGCGCCCGGAAACCAGCTCCTTTAAGGAAGATCCCTCTCAGAACAACCAGATAATAGCGAAGCGGGATGATGCAGGTTAGACCTTGAAAAAAGCGCGGCATGTTTTCAATCGGAAAAACAAATCCGGAAAGCAACATCATCGGGATCATAAAGAAAAACGAAGTCAGCATCGCCTGCTGTGGAGTTCTGGTAACAGTGGAGACAAATAACCCGAGGCCGAGGGTATTCAACATATATACCAGGCTCAGAACGAAAAGCAGGAAAACGCTGCCGCGAAGCGGCAATCTGAACCAGAGTCTGACTACAGCCAGGATGATCACAATGTCTGCCGTGCCCAGGAAAAAGAACGGCAGGAGCTTGCCCAGGATGATATCCAGCGGACGAAGAGGAGTGACGATCAGCTGTTCCATGGTACCCAGGTCGTATTCCTTTACCACGGCCATCGAGGTTAGAATCACGGTGATCACCATGAGCAGAAGGCCAAAGATTCCGGGCAGCAGAAAATTGCGGCTGGCTAAAGAGGGATTGAAGAATACTCTGACCTCCGGTTTTATCATGATCGGTCTGAATCCGGAAGCAGTCCGACTGAACCGCTGAAGAATTAACTTCTGATTGAAATTTCGCGAAGCCATTTCCAGATAATTTAGCCCGACTGTGGCCGTCTGGCTTTCGCTTCCGTCTACAATCCCCTGAAAAAAAGTCTGGCGGCCCGAAAGAAGATCCCGTTCAAAACCGGCCGGTATGATGATGGCCACTGCCGCCTTCCCGCTGTCGAGCAAGCGGTCTAATTCTGATAGCTCTGCCCGCTGAACTTCCACAAAATAACCGGAATTGAAAATGGTCGAAAGAAAATCCCGGCTGCTCCTGGAGTGGTCGAGGTCAACCACGGCCACCGGAATATCTCTTACATCCAGGCTGACCGCATAACCCAGAATCAGAAGCTGCAGCACCGGGGCAACAAGGACCAGGGGCAGCATCCGGCGGTCCCGTCTCACCTGGATTAATTCTTTTTTTACCAGCGCCAGAACCTTTTTCATCTGTCAAGGCTCCTTCGCACAAATCTTGAACTCAGCGCGGTCATAATCAAACCGTAGAGCAGAAGAAATAGGACCTCACGGTAATAAGCGGCGAATCCGGCTCCTTTCAGGATTATGGAGCGAAGGCACACCAGAAAATAGCGGGCCGGAATGATATAGGTAAGCATCTGAATGATTTGAGGCATGTTTCTTATCGGAAACACAAACCCGGAAAGGATGAAGGTTGGAAGAAGGGTGGTCAGCCCGGCCATCAGAAAAGCCACCTGCTGGGAATTGGCCGCGGTCGAGATGAGCAGCCCCTGGCTCAGTCCGCAGAAAAGGAATAGAATCAACACCAGCAACAAATTTGGATAACTTCCTTTTATCCCTATCTTAAAAAGAGTCCATCCGGCCAGCAGAACCAGATGAGCTCCAACCAGAGAAAGAATCAGATATGGAATTATTTTCCCGGTGATCATTTCGGCTGGAGTCAGCGGCGAAAGTCGCAATTGATTGATGGTTCCCTTCTCTTTCTCTCTTACGATAGAAAGAGAGGTGGAGAGAACTATGATAATCATCAGGATGAAGGCCATCAGCCCTGGCACCAGAAACATCGCGCTTCTGAGCTCAGGGTTATACCAGACCCTCAACCTGCTCTCCACCGGCATCACCGCGTCCTTCTTCAGCCCGCTCCTTTCCAGGATTTCCAGGTTTAACCCCGCAGAATGATCAAGAAGAATATTGCCAATATAGCCAAGTGCTATCTGGGCCGTGGTGGAACTGGTCCCGTCAACCAGAACCTGAATGGCCGGACTCTCGCCCCTGAGAATATCGCGGCAGAAGTTCTCAGGGATAACCAGAGCCATTTTTATCTTTTCATTCTCAAAAAGAGAGTCGATCTCAGAGATGGATTCCAGGCGGTATTTTATGTCGAAATATTCTCCGGCTGTCATCTTCTGAAGAAGTTCGCGACTGAGCGGGCTCCGGTCAAAGTCGACCACAGCCAGGTTCAGATGCTTCAGGTCAAAATTGAGGGCGTAACCGAACATGACCAGCAGAAAAGTCGGGAGAACGAGGAGCAATACCAGACTGATGGGATCACGTCCTGTGATAATAAATTCCTTTTTTACCAGCGGACGGATGCGCTGAAAATTAAGCACGGCCAGCCTCTCCCTGATTCTCCTCTTCAAGTCGCCTGATGAAAACATCCTCCAGAGTCGGGCTTACAGGTCTCAGCTTAAAATCGCCTGCGGTTAAGGCCATTAAGTTCGCAACCATTTCCTGAACCCTTTGCTCTTCCACCAGCAGGTGAATCTTAATTCCGAAAAGCGAAACCTGACGGACCCCGGGCAATGATTTCAATTGCTCGGACACCTCCAGCGGGTTCGGACAGGAAAGCTCCAGCAGCCTTCCGGAAAAATATTTTTGTTTTATTTCCTGCGGGCTTCCGGAGGCAATAATTCTTCCCGCATGAATTATAGCGAGCTGGTGGCAGTATTCTGCTTCGTCCAGATAATGGGTGGTGACGAACACGGTCTTTCCGTTATCCGCCAAATCGTTGATCAGCTCCCAGAATCGCGCTCTGGCGACAGGGTCCACACCGCTCGTCGGCTCATCCAGGAAAATTATTTCCGGGTCATGAAGAAGAGCGCAGACGAGCGCCAGGCGCTGCTTCCAGCCGGCCGGTAACTCAGAAGTCAGAACCCCTTCCAAACCTTCAAGGCCGGTGATTTTCTTCAGATTTTCAACTCGGGCAGCCAGGGTTAAAGAGTCAAGCCCGTAGACTCCGGCGAAAAATGACAGGTTTTCTTCAACTGTAAGGTCCTGATAAAGAGAAAAACGCTGTGACATATAACCGATGATCTTCCTTATCCGGAAAGATTCTCGACTTACATCGAGGCCGGCCACCAGAGCTTTCCCGGAAGTTGGCCGGAGCAGACCGCAGAGCATGCGGATGGTGGTAGATTTGCCCGCTCCGTTGGCACCGAGAAATCCGAAAATCGTCCCGGGGGAAATAGAAAAAGAGATTCTGTCCACCGCGGTGAAAGAACCAAACTTTTTGGTGAGCTGATTAACCTCGATGGCCGGTTTCATTTTCTCCTCCGGAAGTTCTCCTGATCAAAAATACAAAAACATCTTCCAGCGACGGCTCGATTTCCGTGAAATGCGAAATCTTAAAGCCTTCCCGGTCCAGCTTTTCTTTCAGCGCCTCAGGGTCAACACCTTCCTTCAGGGCTAAATGAATCCTGTGGCCCAAAATCTGGAGGCCGGTTGTTTCTGGCCGTCCTTTAAGATGGTGGTACAGCTGTCGGTTTTCAGCCGAGATTATTTCCAGCAAACGGCCCTGGAAAATTTTTTTGAGCTTCTCCGGATGGTCACAGGCCAGAACTCTCCCCTCAAGAATGAACGCCGTGCGGCTGGCCCTCTCCGCTTCATCAAGATAGGGAGTGGCCATGATGATGGCTTTCCCTTCCCCCAGGAGACGGAAAAGAATCTGCCAGAAATCCCTTCGCGAAACCGGATCCACGCCGGTCGTGGGTTCGTCCAGCAGAAGAATATCCGGCCGGTGAACCAGAGTACAGGCCAGAGCCAGTTTTTGCTTCATGCCACCGGACAGATGTTTTGCCTTCCTGTTTTTGAAGGGCTTGAGGCGGGTAAGTTCAAGCAGCTCATCGATGAGAAGGAATTCGTCTGCAATCCGGTAGAGCTGATGAAAAAATTCCAGGTTTTCCTCTACGGTCAGATCTTCGTAAAGACTGAAACTCTGCGGCATATATCCTATCCGTTTCCGGAGTTCAGGAGAAAATCTGACGGTCTTTTCGCCGAACAAATAAATCTCACCGTCGTCAGCTTTCTCCAGCCCGCACAACAATCTTAGAGCAGTGCTTTTTCCGGAACCGTCAGGCCCTACCAGGCACAGTAATTCTCCTTCCTCGAGAGCCAGGGAAAAAGAGGCAAGCGCTTCTTTTTCTCGGTAAACCTTTTTGAGATTAACCGCTGAAAGTATCGGTCGAGCCATGATGGCCCACATTCAGTCAACCCTGATGATAGCATCAGCGGGTAGACCCGGTTTTAACCAGCCTTCAGGGTTAGGCAGCTCAATTTTTACCGCGAATACGAGTTTTGCCCGTTCTTCTCTTGTTTGAATATTCCTGGGGGTAAACTCAGCTTCAGGAGAAATGTAGACAACCCGGCCTGGAAAAATCCTGGAAGGGAAGCTGTCCATTCTCACTTCTGCTCTGGATTCGAGCTTTATTTTACCGACCTCCTCAGCCGTCAGGTATACTCTGAGATAAACAGGGTCGAGAACAGAAATTGTCACCAGCGTGCTCCCCTGATTTACCAGTTCTCCCGCTTCAACCGCTCTTTCTGTGACCACGCCGGCAATCGGAGAGAAAACTACCGAGTCTTCTATGTTTTTTCTAAGCAAATTGACTGACTCCTCTGCCTGTCTGAGCCTTGCTTCAGCTACCCTGATTTCTTCGGGCATTACTATGGACATGATCTTTTTCAGAGCCTCTTGAGCCTGAAGATACTGAGCTTCGGCCAGAGAAAGTCTGGTTTCCGCTTCTTCTTTCTGCCGCAGAGTGGCACTCTCCTTTTCATACAGAGCCCGGAAACGCTCGGCATCCTTGCGAGCCTGCTCTAGATTCAGAGCAGCCTGTCTCAATTGCTGTTCGGCCTGAGCGATATCCTCGCGGCGAGCGCCTTTTTTAAGAAGATCGAGCTGAGCCCTGGCCAGCTCCACAGCAGCCTCTGCCTGACGGAGCTGCAGGTCAAGGTATTCATGGTCAATTTCAACCAGGGGCTGTCCCGGTTTTACCTCCTGGCCTTCTTCCACCAGCACCCGGAGTACCCGGCCGCTGACCCTCGGGCTGATCCGGGCGATGCGGCTCTCGATGGTGCCGGAAGCCCTGATTATCCCTGGCTCCTCGGCTTTCCGACAGCCAGGGATTAAAAATAGAATAGAACCGGACAGGGCCAGCAAAAATATATTGATGAAAGCTCTCGGGCGATGCTTCCCTCTTGACCTGGCTGCCCTCATTTTTTCCTCCCTTTTCCCCGGGCATGACGCCCGGTCTTCCGGTCTGATTTTTCTTCCACAAAAATACCGTAGAAAAGAATGTCAATCATGCTCTCCAGAAGTTCGGAGGGAGAATAGTCGTGGCTGATTATCCAGTCGGGAGTCATAAATTCCTGCACCAGGTACCAGAAAATCTCCAGAAACAAACGGCCGTCCAGGTCGGATTTTATTTCTCCTTTTCTTACCCCTTCCATGATGACTTCGGAAACCAGAGGGAACACCTGTTGCCGGCGGAAGTCATCCATCTCTTTCCACAGTTCGGGCAGTTTCTGCCTCAGGTCGCGGATGAAATCCCGGCTGAGGCCAGACATAAACCGGCTGAGGAATTCCAGGTAAGCGGTCAGTCTGAACTTGACCGGAAGGCGCCCATCCCTGACGATCGCCTGGATCTGGCTCAGAACCCGGTCTCTGGTCATAGCCATGACCGCCCGCAGCAGGGCTTCTTTATCCGGAAAATGACGGTAAAGAGTGGCCTTACTGATTCCCAGGTCTTCAGCCAGCTCATCCATGCTCAACCGACTGAACCCGTACTTGAAGAAAAGGTCCCGCGACCGTTCCAGAATCCTGAGCTTCAGGTCAGCCAGCGATGATACAGATGAAACGTTTTTAGTTTTCATAGTTTTATTTTATAAAACCAGAGCCGGAGGTCAAGAAAAAACTTGATCGGCCGGAGCAGACCGCCCGGGCGACAGGTCTAGCTCTGCCCTCTTAAGACTGACGATGCTTACGGTTGAATATTCTCCGCCCTGTACCGGACTTTCTCCCCGGACGGATCAGCTTGCCGGAAACAGCCCGGGTCCGATCAGCCTTCGATGATGCCCAGCGGCGGCGTGGTCTTCCAGGCGCCACGGGTAAAATCAGGAAACTTTACCGGTTCTGAATTTCTGGCCACAGATTTTTCGCTCAGAGCAGAAACGGCGCTCCAGGCCGCCGCATCGTAAACATTCATATCCATCGGAGATCCGGTTCTCAAACATTGGATCAGCCGGTAATCTTCTATGTAATCCATTCCGCCATGACCGCGCCCCTCGCCTTTCTGACTCAGCTTTTTCCAGAGAGGATGCTCGAATTCAGCCGCGTAATTCTCGATGTCTTCCCAGCGGTGAGAAGGGCTGCGGCCTTCCACATAGATCCGGTTCGGCCATTTCTGGAGAATTCCCCTCGTCCCCTGGATCAGATGAATGCGCGAATACGGACGGGGCAGGTTGGTGTCGTGAATGAGAATTATGGTTTTCCCGAGTTTCGTTTTGATAAGAGAAGTGTTGACATCCCCGAGAGCGAATCTTTCTCTGGCCTGAGGTGAATCCGGCCCGAACTTTTCCAGAGCATATAGCTGGAGTCCGCGCGAGGGCGAGCTCATCGAGACCAGATAATCGAAAACGTCTCCCCGGTTGATATTCATGCACTGGGCCACCGGACCAAGACCGTGCGTCGGATAGAGGTTGCCGTTTCTCTTCCACGAGTGCTGTCGCCTCCAGAGTCCTTCCCCTTCGCTGCTGAATTTCACCTCGCGCAGGTCGTGGAGGTAACCGGCTTCAGCATGCAGGATCTCACCCAGAAGACCTTTCCTCACCATGTTCAGGCTCATCAATTCTATTCGGTCGTAGCAGCAGTTTTCCATCATCACGCAATGCTTCTTATATCTCTCAGCTGTCTCTACCAGCTCCCAGCATTCTTCAAGAGTTACCGCCGCCGGTACTTCCGTGGCCGCGTGTTTGCCGTTTTTCATGGCCGCCACACACACGGGCACATGCCATTCCCAGGGTGTGGCCGTAAACACCAGGTCCAGATCCTCCTCCTCGCACATGCGCTTGAAATCCCACGGTCCGCGGGAATATCCCTTCGGACGGGGAAAACCGGCCTCTTCCACCAGTTTCTGAGCTCTGAGGACCTTTTCTTCCACGATGTCACAGACAGCTTTTATCTCTACACCTTCAATGTTGAGAAAATTCATCAGATGAACTGTGCCCATTCCGCCAACACCCACCATCCCTATCCGGACGGTCTCGATCGGTTTACAGGCAAAAAGAGGTCCATAGTCTGAGGGAATTTGCGGCCGACCTTCCAGGCGGCCGGCGCCAGCTCCAAGAAAGGCTCCCGCGGCTGTGGCCAGAGTGAGTTTGAGAAAATCACGTCGGGAATTTCCGATCAGGCTATTTCTTTTTTCGTCCATTTCTTTTTCTCCTTATCAGCTTTTATACTTAACGTGGAATTATTATCAAACTCAAAATTTAAATCCCAGTCCGGCCAGAAGACTGAACCCGGCCAGACTAACCTTCTCCCCATCCGAAAGCAGCGAAGAAACCCCGGTCGGAATAGACTCCCAGTTAGCTCCTGCTCTCAAGAACAACCTGCCGGTCAATCTGAAATCGAGGTTCAGCTCCCCTCTCAAATGCAATCTTTTTCCGCTGGAGGAAAGGTCCACCTCTACCCAGCTTTCTTTATAAACAGAATAAGCCAGCCCGGCCCCGATGGCCAGCTGCAGAGGGCCGATTATCTCCCGGTATTTCAGAAGAAGAGGAAAGGACCAGCGGGAAAATTTAACCGGAAATAAAACCGGATCTCCTTCAATGGTCAAGGCTTCTCCCCGACCTTTTACCAGCGAGATTCCAGCAGCCAGTCCAAAATGATTCCCGGTATATAACTCAGCTCCAAAGCCGAAAAACTGCAATCCGCCATAGATCTCCCGGAACTCAGCCTGGCGAAAATTAAAAAAGCCGGAGGAAACCAGAACTCTGACTTCCCCGGCTTCTATTATGGCTCCAGCACTCAAATATAAGAATATGAAAACCGGTGCTGCTTTTTTAAGCAGCAAAAGTTTTGTGTTTTTTCTCATGTTTTTCAATTCCTGGATACATTGAAGAAACCAGATAGAAAGCTGGAAAAGGCGTGCGAAGACTTTATTCCGGCATTTATGGGGATCACCCGACTGAAATTACTTTCTCGTCCCAGACTGTCGATGGCCGTAACGGCATAATAAAAAACCGCCTCGCTGCCGAGGAGTACGTCAACATATCGAGTAGCCATAATTAGAGACGGATTTATTTTTTCAAAGCCTAAATAAGCACTGGAACTGCGATAAAGGTTATAACCGGCGGCCCCCGGAACTTCCTGCCAGAAGAACTCCACCGCTTTCAGATGATTGAAAATGGAGGCGTAGGTACCCATCCGGAAATTAAAATCTGAAGGAGTTGCTGGCCAGCCAGGTTTGATGAGTTGAGCCAGAACAGCCAGACTGGAGAGAGCACTTCTGACTGCCTGTCGGTAGAACTCAAAATTCAAAGTATCCACGGTGTCTGTGGTCTTATGATAATAAGGGTTTGGCACGCTGGCATCCTCAATCAGACACAACGCCGGAATTCCCCTGTCCCAGAAGGAGGCGTGGTCAGAGTAAACAAAAGAGGGATCTATTATTTTTTTGGCGGGAATCGGTCCGTAAAAGCTGGCTAGAGCGGCTATTTTTTCCACCAGCCAGCCGGAACTCCTGTCTCCTATCAGGTCAAGATCTTCCGGCATCAGATCAGCATAAGCCACCATGTCAAGGTTGATCACCGCGAGAATTTTCTCCGCCGGATTAAGCTTTTCCTGGACATATCGAAGACTGCCCACCAGCCCCTGTTCTTCGGCTGAGAACAGAATAAATCTCACGGTGAAATCCAGCGGCCGATTTACAAGAAGGCGGGCCGCTTCCATAACCGCAGCTGTTCCCGAACCGTTATCATCAGCTCCCGGAGCCAGAGTCCAGCGCTGATTGGAAGTGGAATCATAGTGGGCACAGATAATAACCACCTGCTCCGGATAGGTCTGACCCCGGATTTCAGAAATAACATTCCGGCAAAGATAACCGCTGTAAGTGAAATCGTGAAAGCTGGCCGGAAGCCCCAGGCTCAAAAAATAATTATAAAGATACTGAGCCGCCTGAAGGCAGTTATCGGTCAGAGCGTACCGGGTATTAAAATTCTGAAGATCGCTAACCTTAAATCTCAGGCTTTCAGTCGAAACTTCGTTAACCAGCTGCTCGTAGACATCCTCCTTAAGCTGAAGCCAGAGGTATTCCGGCGGCAGGTAAGCTTGAGGAGTGAGTGTTTTCCCTCGTCTGGGAAGCAATCGTCGTTTTACAGAAACCGGAATTTCTTCAAGCTCTGAATCTTTCTTGAGAATCAGGAGATAATCCTTTCCCTCGATAAGCACCGGTTGAAATCTTCTCTGAAGAAATTCCCAATCCTCAAGTCGGTCAACTCTTACCAGGGCGTAGAATCTGTCGTGACGATAAAAAGCAACTGTCCTGAAAACCAGTCCCTTCTTTTTTAATTTTAAGACTTCATCACGGGTCAGGAGCAGCAGATAACTCTGTTCCAGCTCCTGCAGACACTCCAGGCCTTCTAACTGAAGAAAAGATTCGAGTAAAGGTTGAGGCTTCGGTACCTGAACCAATCTAAGGATCTCAGGTGGTCGCGGATAGAACCAGCTTAATAAAAAAAACAAAATGCCAATGATCAGAAAAATCAGACTTCTTTTTTCTTTCTTATAAAACATTATAATTTTGTAAATCTTAATTTATAAAATTTGCCAGGACAATTCAACCCGGCAATAAAAAAAGAACTTTTTCTCTTGACATTCAGAAAAAGGTGCTTAAAATTAATCTCATGATTGATTTCAGAATGAAGGAAAGTATTTACCTCTCAAGCAGCTTCCTTCTTTTTGCCTCCTCACCTTCCATGAATACCTCCTGGATCTGGTGGGCGGCTTAGTCCGCCCGGAGTCTGCGTCTTATTTATTACTTCCCTTTAAACCTTTTTAACCTGATTAATTATTTTCCAAATTAAAAGACCAGGAGGAAACGATGAAAAGATACGATTCCAGAAAAACAAGCTATTTACCTGAACACTTCTACAACATTAAGGCTGATCTGCCGGAACTTCCACCGCCACCGATTAACCCGGCCACCGGTCAGCCTTTAAAACCGGAAGAGCTTGAACCTGTATTTCCGCGCGCCTTTATCCAGCAGGAAATCAGCACCGAGCGTTTCATCCCTATCCCGGCCAGAGTTCTGGAAAAATTTTCCATTTACCGGCCGACTCCTCTGGTTTATGCCTCGGCCTTGAGAAAATACCTGGACACCCCGGCCAGGATCTTCTACAAATATGAGGGGGTCGGCCCGGCTGGAAGTCACAAAACTAACACTGCCCTGATGCAAGCATATCTGGCTGCAGAAGAAGGAATAAAAACTCTGACCACTGAGACGGGAGCCGGCCAGTGGGGCTCAGCGCTGGCCTTCTCCTGCCAGCAGTTTGGAATAAATGCCCGGGTCTTCATGGTCAGGTCCAGTTTCCGTCAGAAACCCGGCCGCCGGATAATGATTGAATTGTTCGGGGCTCAGGTGCTGGAAAGCCCCAGTCAGACCACGGCCTCCGGTCGTCGTTTTTATGAAAAAGATCCAGACCATCCGGGAAGTCTGGGAATAGCTATTTCGGAAGCTGTGGAAGCAGCTGTAAGTCAACCCGATACCAAATATTCTCTCGGTTCGGTTCTCGATGCCGTCCTTATGCACCAAACCGTTATCGGTCTTGAAGCTATGAAGCAATGCGAGGAGTTTGGCTTTTTCCCCGACCTGGTGGTCGGCTGTGTTGGCGGGGGCTCAAATTTCGCCGGCCTGACCTTCCCCTTCATCGGAAAGAGACTGAGCGAGAAGAAATCAGGTCCTCATTTCCTTGCGGCCGAGCCAGAAGCCTGTCCTTCCATAACCAGAGGAGAGCTCAAATACGATCACGGCGACACCGCCGGACTGACACCGCTTCTTTTTATGCATACCCTCGGACGGGATTTCGTGCCACCGGCAATTCACGCCGGCGGACTCAGGTATCATGGAATGGCTCCGCTGGTAAGCCACCTGGTGAAACTCGGTCTGGTGGAAGCCAGAGCCTATTCTCAGAAGCAGATATTTGCAGCAGCCGAATTATTCCTCAGGACTGAAGGAATTCTTCCAGCTCCTGAGTCAGCCCACGCCATAGCTGCGGTTATAGACGAAGCCCTCGAAGCCAAGAAATCCGGTCGGGAAATAAACATTCTTTTTAATCTTTCTGGCCACGGCTTTCTGGACATCAACGCTTACGATCCAGCCACTGGAGGCACCGGCCGGCTGTAAGCCTGGCTTGAAAAAGAAAAGGCGGGGAGTACCTTTTATCAGGCTCCCCGCCATATGTTTAATCAGCTCTGGTTAATCTGTGGATACCAGATGATTTTTTAGTTCGTTCCTGACATTTTCTATCGTTTTCTTTATCTCATTCACATAATCCCGGGCACAAAGCTCGATAGCTTTCCTGATTCCATAGCGGGTAATTTCCAGAGCCAGATCAGATGAGACTTCAATTCCGGCGAACTTTTTGAGATATTCCACTCCCAGCTCAGCCATTTCTTCGGCCAGGGCTATGAAGGCTTCGGGTTCGGGCCTGGTGAGAATAGCCCCGTATTGAATCATCGCCCGACGGAATCGCCATTCATTCTCCCTGATAATTTTACTGTATTCAGCATTGTTAAATGCTCTGATTAATAACTCAGGAAAACTACGACTTCTGGTCACCGCCGCCACGATAATTTTCTCACCTATTCTCGGGTCAATACGTCTGATAATCAGGTCGCCGGCACATTCCACCAGCTGGTGGCAAATTTCCACCCTGAGAGCAAAATGTTCTGGATGGTCATTTGACAACCCCTGACTGCTGAAATAATGGTCCATGGTAGAATCAGAGTTAAGGGCGTGGGCCTTTATGATTATATAGCCCGGTTCCAGACTGCGCGGAAAATCTGCCGGTGGAGTAATGGTCAGGGCGCGATGATGCGCAGTCGAATCCACTCCCCAGAGGTCATTGTGAGCGACAAAACCCATTGCCAGGGACTTCTGATGGTCTATCCACCTGGCCTTCTCCCAGACAGCCATAAAACCTTCCTGTCCGGGAAGTCCATGGGTAAAAGCTCTGAGCGCCTGATCCCCGGACAGGTCAAAATTGTAATTGAAAAGATCAGGAGCCAGCATACCGTACATTTCCTGGAAATTGGAATAGATATTCCAGCGGCCGATAGCTCTGACCATAAAAGCGTGAGTAGCCGATCCCCAGCAAAAACCTGATGTAACCAGAATTAGATTAAAAACCGCCACTGTTACCAGATAACTGAAAATTCGCTTTACCATCTGATACCTCCTTTTAACTTTTAGCCCCGCTTCATTTTTTCCAAAAGGGGCTCTCAATAATATAGTACAAAGGTCATTTTTCTTCCTTGGAAAATTTTTTACAAAAAAATCTGCTTAACCGTTTCCCGAAATCCAAAGAGGCTAAATCAGGAACTGCAGCTTCGCTCTTAAAAAATAGGTCACATAAAAAATCATACCCCGGCTCAGGGAAAAACCATAAAAATTCTTCCGCACCTGCAGGTACACGCTTCAGCCCTGACTTCAGACTTCTTCCAGCCGTACGGTAAAATGCCTTAGGTAAGGTGATTCTCTAACGATTCTCAACCCCCGGACCTTATCACGGTTCTTGTATAATTCAATAATAGCTTCAGCTACGTATTCCAGATGGGCAGAAGTGTAAACTCTCCGGGGTATGGCTAATCGCACGAGTTCCAGGCGCGGGAAGATCTCCTTCCCCGTTTTTCTGTCCTTTCTGGCAAACATCACCCCTCCTATTTCCACAGCTCTGATTCCAGCTTCGCGATATAGAGCTACAGTAAGAGCCCATCCTGGATACTGGTGTCTGGGGATATGTGGAAGAAACCTGTCCGCCAGAAGGTAAACGGCATGGCCGCCGACCGGTTTGAAGATGGGTACTCCAGCTTCGTCCAGAAGCTGTCCGAGATAAGATACCTGATTTATCCTGTATTCCAGATAATCTTCATCCAGAACCTCTTCCAGCCCCCGAGCTATTGCTTCCAGGTCACGGCCGGCCAGGCCACCGTAGGTGGGAAAGCCCTCGCTCAGGATTAAAAGGTTTTTAAGTTTCTCCGCCAGCTGATCGTCATCCAGGGTGACAAACCCGCCGATATTGACCAGAGCGTCCTTCTTCGCGCTCATGGTGGCTCCCTGACCATAGGAGAAAACTTCCTGAGCAATTTCCAGAATTGACTTATTCTCGTAACCCTTCTCTCGGCGCTTTATGAAATAGGCATTTTCAGCAAAGCGGCAGGCATCAAAAAACAGAGGAATTCGGTATTGTTTGCAGATCTGACTGACTTCCTTTATGTTTTTAACTGAAACCGGCTGCCCTCCCCCGCTGTTGTTGGTTATGGTCATCATCACCAGAGGGATTCTTTCCGGTCCTTTTTTCTCTATAAACTTTTTCAGCCGTACAACATCCATATTTCCTTTGAATTCATGAAGCGAGTCCGGGTTATAAGCTTCTTCTATCACCAGATCTACAGCCTGAGCACCGCGGATTTCCACGTTTGCCCGCGTGGTGTCGAAATGGATGTTGTTGGGAACATAATCGCCTTTTTTCACCAGCGCTTCAAAAAGAATCCTCTCCGCCGCCCGGCCCTGATGTGTGGGTATGACATGCTTGAAGCAGAAAATGTTTTTGACCGCCGACTCGAAATTAAAAAAATTCCTGGCACCGGCGTAAGATTCGTCTCCAACCATCAGCCCGGCCCATTGATGATCACTCATGGCTGAGGTGCCAGAGTCAGTAAGAAGATCGATAAAAACCTTTTCTGCTGGAATGTTAAATACGTTGTAGCCGGCCTGCTTCAGAATATGCTCCCTCTCTCGCCGGTCAGGAAGTTTTATCTTTTCCACGGTCTTAATCCGGAAAGGCTCAACCGGAGGTTTTATCGGACTCATATTATTACCTCAACGAAAAATTTACTTAAAGATATAGTATAAAATCCCGAAGCATTTTGCCATTCAAAACTTACTCAGACGACGGAAACTATTGTATCTCTGGATCACTTCCAGTTCACTGGCCCGGAACAGACGTTCGAGACCAAAATCTTCTATGACCAGAGAAGCCACCACATTTCCATATACGGCCGCCCGGCGCAGCTCCTGCTGATTGAAGCGGCCAATACTATCTAAATATCCAAGGAATGCCCCGGCAAAAGCATCACCGGCTCCGGTCGGGTCAACCACCTGTTCGCAGGGATGCGCTATTACTCCAAAAACAAAATTCTTTCCAAAAAGCATGGCTCCGTGTTCGCCTTTTTTGACCACCACCAGCCGCGGTCCCTTTTCCAGGAGATTTTTGCCAGCCCGGATGAGGTTCAGCTCTCTGGCAATCAAGCGACATTCCTCATCGTTGACAAAAAGAATGTCTACTTTCTGCAGGGCCTGAATCAACGCCAGAGGCTTATTCTCTATCCAGTAACGGATCGTGTCCATGGCCACAATCTTCGGGCGGGATAACTGCCGGAGAATAAAATCATGATTTTCCGGATCGAGGTTGGAGAGAAAGATTATTTCAGCCTTACGATAGCTTTCGGGAAGCACCGGTCTAAAATCTTCAAGCACGTTAAGTTCAGTCTTCAAGGTCGTTCTGATATTAAGATCATGAGAGTACCGCGCCTGCCAGTGCAGGGTCTTGCCCCTTTTTACCTTAACTCCGGCCATATCAATTCTTCTCTCCCGGAGCCTTTTCAGGAAAGATCGGGGGAAATCCCGGCCGATTACTGACACCAGCTTCGGTCGGGTAAAAAAGCTGGCGGCCAGGGCAGCATAGGCACCGGAACCCCCGATGATTTTTTCACGCCGGTCCCAGGGTGTCTCTATGGTGTCAAAAGCCACCGACCCCACAATTACCAGACTCAAATCTTCTCCTGATCTCAGGAAATATATTTGGAAATAAGCGGTGCCAGCTTTTTAATTGTCTCAGGATTCATGGCTTCACGGGAGGTGACTATGGCGTTTTTCAGTGCTTCCCGACAGAGACAACTTTCTCCTTTAATCCGGTCAATGGTGGACACAGACCTTTTGATGATTTCCCTGGCGTGTTCTATATTATGCTTCAGATTTTCCAGCACCAGCTCTACACTGACCGATTCTTCCTCACTTTTCCAGACATCATAATCGGTCACCAGATTCATCGTGACGTAACAGATTTCAGCTTCACGGGCGAGCCTGGCTTCAGTGGCTGCAGTCATCCCGATGACATCCGCCTGGAGAAAACGGTAAACTCTGGACTCGGCCCTGGTAGAGAAAGCCGGCCCTTCGATGCAAACATAGGTCCCGCCCGGATGAACCCGGAGCTGCAGGTCGCGAGCCACCAGATACAGGTGGCGTGAAAGAACCGGGCAGACCGGATCAGCAAAACTGATGTGCCCGACCACTCCATTTCCGAAGAAAGTATTCGGCCGGTGCGTCCGATCGATAAACTGATCGGCCAGAACGATGTCCCGGGGCTTGATTTCTTCTTTCAGCGAGCCGACCGAGTTAACCGAAATCAACCATTCTACTCCGAGGAGCTTGAACCCGAAAATGTTTGCCCTGTAGTTAACCTCAGAGGGCATCAATCGATGACCTTGGCCATGGCGGCTCAGAAAGGCCACCATCACTCCCTCGAGTTCCCCGATAATATAGCTGTCGGATGGCTGGCCGAACGGAGTCTCCAGGTCAACCTTCTGAATTATGTTCAGACTGTCTATTTTATACAGGCCTGTCCCGCCAAGGATACCAACTCTTACCGCCGGCAGATTCTTCATATTCATTTTTTCACCTCTTGAAACTATTGATATATAACTAAATGACGCTGAGAGTCAAGATTAAACCCCGAATTTTAAGCAGTCTTTTTGATTTTTCAGACAAAAACAGTTATTCTTTTATCAAACCTTTATGGCAGGTGGAGATGAAATTCATCTATTTTGACTGTTCCTCCGGAGCCAGCGGGGACATGATTCTGGCCTCGCTGCTGTCGCTCGGAGTTCCACTGGAAGAATTTAAGAGGGCCTTAAAGAGCCTTAAGCTGAAAGTGGATATTCAAGCCCGAACCGCCAGCTCAGGCGGCTTTTCCGGATTGCGAATAGAGGTGATCACCAGAGCCGCAGAAAGGGCCAGAAACTATTCAGAGGTCAAAAAAATAATAGAAAATTCAGACCTGCCGGTGTCGGTAAAGCTGAAGGCAATCAGAGTCTTCAGGCGGCTTTTTCAAGCCGAGAGTGTGGTTCACGGCCGGAGCTTCAGAACAGCACACCTTCACGAGGCCGCCGCCGACGATGCGCTGGTGGATATTGTCGGAACCTGCTGGCTTCTCGAACGCCTGATGGTGAGCCAGGTTTATTTTTCCCCGACAAATCTTGGTGGTGGTTTTGTCAAAACCAGTCATGGCCTTCTGCCGGTACCACCACCTGCGGTGGCGGAATTGATGAAAGGTTTTCCGGTTTACAGCAGCGGGGAGGAAGTGGAGCTGCTCACACCCACCGGAGCAGCCCTTCTGACCACACTGGGAAAGAGCCTGATTCACTGGCCAGAACTCATCTACGAAAAAATCGGTTATGGACTCGGGCACCGGCAGTTGAAGTTTCAGCCAAACGTCCTCCGGGCTTTTTACGGGCCGCTCGAAAGTTTTAAGCCAGAAAAAAGAATCATGGTGGTGGAAGCCAACCTCGATGATGCTTCTCCCCAGCTGCTTGGAAATTTCCTCAACCTGGCTCTGAAACTCGGAGCTCTGGAAGCGTTTCTGACTCCGGTGGTGATGAAAAAGAACCGTCTCGGGAGCAAATTGACCCTGATCGCTGAGATTGATAAAATAGATACTCTGATTGAAGCCATTTTCCGCGAAACCACCACCATCGGAGTAAGATATTATCCTGTTGAACGGAGAACCCTCAGAAGAGAAATCAGAGAAGTCGACTGGCAGGGACAGAAGGTCAGGATAAAAATCAGCTATCTCGGGCAGGAAATCATAAATTATCAACCAGAATTTGACGATTGTCTCAAGGTGGCTGAAAAACTGAATTTACCGGTCAAAATGGTAATCAATGAGGTCATAAAAAAATTAAAATTAAGAGGGAAAAATGGCCAGAGTGAAAAATAAAATCTCCCGGCCAAAAAAAATGGATCCGGGAAAAATCGAAAGGGCTGTTCGTCTGCTGCTGGAAGGTATTGGTGAAGACCCCAATCGCCCCGGATTGAAAGAAACTCCAGGTAGAGTGGCCAGAATGATCGAAGATATCCTCGGCGGGACGCTGATTGACCCGCTCGAGGATCTCGAGGTCATCCAGGATGAAAAACACGATGAGATGGTTCTTATAAAAAATATTCCTCTTTATTCTTTCTGTGAACATCATCTCCTTCCCTTTGCCGGAGTGGCCCATATAGCCTACATACCAAAGGACGGAAGAATCATCGGATTGAGCAAGATAGCCAGGCTGGTGGACACTCTGGCTAGGAGGTTACAGGTGCAGGAAAGGCTTACCAAACAGGTGGCTGATATTCTTAACGCCACGCTCAACCCGCTCGGGGTTATGGTGGTGATTGAAGCTGAACATCTCTGCATGTCGATGCGCGGCGTTAAGAAACCCAAGGCCATAACCATTACTTCAGCCGTGCGGGGATCGTTTCGGACGAATCCTGCCACCCGGACTGAAGCCATGATGCTAATCAAGGGAGGAATGCCAGGTGGAAGGGAAATCTAAAAACACCTTCTATGTGACAACTCCAATTTATTATGTGAACGACGTGCCTCACATCGGGCATGCTTACACCACCATCATTGCTGACGCTCTGGCCCGTTACCAGCGTTTGTGCGGCAAAAAGGTTTATTTTCTTACAGGAACCGATGAACACGGCCAGAAAATAGAAAAAGCTGCGGCCGAGAAAGGAATGTCGCCGAAAGAGCTGGCCGATCGGGTGGTGGTCAGGTTTAAGGAGCTCTGGCAGAAGTTGAATATTTCCTATGACTATTTCATCAGGACAACTGAAGAGTTCCATGAACGGGGAGTGCAGAAGATTTTCCAGAAGCTTCTGGAGAAAGGCGATATCTACAAGGGAAAATATCAGGGTTGGTATTGCATCTCTGAAGAGAATTTCCTCTCGGAAGATGTTCCTCTTGAACCAGACAACACCAAAATTTGCCCTGACTGCGGACGCAGGGCGATTCTTCTGGAAGAAGAAAGCTACTTTTTCCGGCTGTCGGCTTACCAGCAACCGCTTCTTGACTTCTATGCCTCTAACCCTCAATTTGTGCGGCCCCAGAGCCGGATGAACGAGGTGGTCAGCTTCGTTCGCCAGGGCCTCAAGGATTTGAGTATTACCAGAACCACTGTCCGCTGGGGAATTCCGGTTCCGGGCGACCCGAAACATACCATATACGTCTGGTTTGATGCACTTCATAATTATATAACCGGCGCCGGATATGACTGGAATCATGAATTGTTTGAGACCTTCTGGCCAGCTGATGTTCATCTTATCGGCAAGGATATTCTCAGATTCCATGCGATCTTCTGGCCAGCCTTCCTGATGGCTGCTGGCTTTCCCCTGCCGCGCACAGTATTTGGCCATGGCTGGTGGTTGAAGGACGAAACGAAGATGTCCAAGTCTAAAGGCAATGTTTTAGACCCGCACCTGATTCTGGAAAAGGTTGGTGCCGATGCTCTCCGTTACTTCATGCTGCGAGAAGTTCCTATAGGACTCGACGGCAGTTTCTCCCATGAAGGTTTCGTGCACAGAGTAAATTCTGATCTGGCTAATGACCTGGGCAATCTGGTTCAAAGAACTCTGACCATGGTTTACAATTATTTTGCAGGAGAAATACCTGTTCCGGGAGAGGAACAGGAACCAGACCGTCAGCTTTTCCAGCATTTTGAGAAAACTGCCGCTCGCGTATATGCTCTATACGACGATTACGCTATAAACCGGGCTCTTGAGGAAATCTGGGTTTTCCTGAACGAGGTTAATAAATATCTGGCTGAGCAGGAACCCTGGAAACTGGCGAAAAAAGCGGAAGAGAAAAATCGCCTGGCCAGAATACTTTATCAGGCGCTGTGTGCTATCAGAGGAATCAGCTATCTAATCTATCCGGTGATGCCGGAAACAGCCGAAAAAATCTGGAATTTCCTGGGAGAAAGCCAGAAGCCAGGTGAGGTGCTCAAGAGTTCGTTTGACTTTTACCACCTGACTTCAGGGAACAGGATCAGGAAACCTGAAGCGCTATTCCCGAGAATTGACCTGATGGAGTTTATCGGGGAAGTGGAAAAACCCGGAAAAGCGATAGAAAGCCAGAAAAAACCGGAGGAAAGGATGGAATACATAACTTATGACGAATTCAAAAAAATGGACCTCAGGGTGGCCAGAGTCCTGACCGCTGAGAGAATCCCGGGAACCAGCAAACTGCTGAAACTGCAGATTGACCTTGGAAGCGAAACCAGGCAGATAGTGGCCGGGGTGGCTGAAACTTATTCGCCTGAAGACCTGGTCGGGAAGGAATTCATCGTCATTGCCAACCTGAAACCTGCGGTCATCCGGGGTGTGGAATCCCAGGGGATGCTGCTGGCGGCAGAAATTGACGGCAAGGCCATAATTCCCTTCTTCGACCGGGAAGTGCCGCCGGGAACAAAAGTCAAATAAAAACTCGATACAAAGAAAGGCGGGCCTGAACTCAAATCATTTTTCATAAAGAAAAGCCCAGATTTCAGAAGCTGGTATTTTTCCCTCTCTCAGACATACAGGCTCTTCAGAGGTAAGGTCAACGATGGTGGAGGGCTTTTCCCCCGGCGTTTTCCCCCCATCGATAAAGAGATCAACCCTTTCCCGGAAGAGTTCATATGCTTCAGCAAAACTGTCCACCGGCGGCTGCCCGCTGAAGTTAGCACTGGTGGAAATCAGCAGACTTCCGCTCTTTTTTACAAGCTCCCGCAGCCAGTCAACAGGCGGCACCCTGACCGCCAGCGTTCTCTGAGGCCCCAGAAGCGCTGCAGGAAGAATTTCTTCTTTTGCCCTGAGAACCACAGTCAGCGGACCTGGCCAGAATCGCTCGGCCAGCCTGTAAAAAATCTCCCCGGGCTGTTCGGCAAATTGCAGAACCATCTCCAGGTCAGGGGCCACATAAGGAAGAAGCTTGCCCGGTTCTCTCCCCTTCAATTCGAACACTTTATTACCTACAGCCTCGAGAACGGCCAGGCCACCGAGACCGTAGAACGTTTCTGTCGGATATACTATGATGGCACCCTGGCGCAGTCTGAGGGTGAGATATTCAACCTCCCCCGGCGCCAGACGATTTTCCCGTAAACGAAATATTTCTGAACCCAACTTTACCTCCAGAGGCAATTTGAGAATACCCGAAAAGACACCGCCTTTCAAGCAAAAAAGGACAGATGTCTCCAAAAATGAACAGGCACAGAAGCCAGGTCCTGGATTTTTTTGATATCAGAACTGGCACATTGTTTGCTATAATGGAGGGGTGAGGAGGTAAAAATGAAAAAAGCGGCCATCACAGCGGCTTTGATCCTTCTGATTCTTCCTGCCGTGGCCTCAGCAAATATCTTTAACATTCGCTATGGGTATTTTGTTCCGCGGATGAGCGGCGGTCAGGACAGTCTGTGGACGATCGAATTTGACAACATGAGCTTCAAGAAATCAGCTTACCAGGGTGGAATGTTAGGGTTATCCTACGAATATTTTGTTAACCGTTATCTCAGTCTTGAATTCGGAATTGATTTTTACAGCCGTCAGCGAGGCGGCTGGTACAGAGATTACAGCCAGTACAAAGTCGACAGCATGTATTTTGCCTTTCCAGACCCGTTCGGTCAGCCCATCATTCACAGCTTTCATGTTTCCGAGACACCGCTTTCACTCGCGGTAAAAATAACTCCACTCGGCCGAAGGGTAAGGTTTGTTCCTTACTTCGGCGGGGGAGTCGGTCTGTATTTCTGGACGGTAAGAATTCAGGGTGAAATCATAGATTTTTCCGACCCCTGGATTTATCAGGATCCCTCTGGAGACATCACCGTTTACCCGGTCTATTATTCCCTGCTTGAAGAAAGCAACAGGATTTCGCTCGGCGGAGTGGCCTTCGCCGGAGTCATGATTCCTGTGGGCGCCCGGACAACTCTTGACCTGGGAATCCGTTACCATATTCTGAAAGCCAGCTTCCGGGAATCATTTGAAGGTTTTGAAAAATTCGACCTCAGCGGCTATTCCCTGAGCGTCGGGCTCAACTTCTGGTTCTGATCCATCTCAGCTCTTCCAGATAAAGGCCGGGTTGTCTGCGGATAACCCGGCCTTCTCCTTTTAAGACCCGTTTTATTTCAGGCAGATGGTCGCAGCTTCCCTTCAGAGGCATGTTTAATACCGGTTTATTTTTTCCAGGTAGAAACGGGCTTCTTCCAGACGCCCTCTCTTCATGAAACCATCGGCCAGAATTCGACACTTCTTTTTTATTTCCGCGATGATCAACTCTTTATCTTCTTCCTTTTCAGCCAGAGCCAGTGCTTTTTCCAGAGCCTGCACCCGCCACCTGTCCATACCCCAGTATTTCTTTGAAAGCTGGTCCGGATGCCCTCCCCGCTTCACGATAAGAGGAGACGGCAGGAAATGGTAGGGAAAACGAAGAGCAATGCGCAGACCGAGGTCGTAATCTTCACAAACAGGAAGGCTTTCGTCAAAATCGCCTATTTCCTCAAACAGCTCCCGCCGGAACATGGCTGAGGAAAGGCTGAGCAAGCAGAGAGGTAGAACCTTATCCAGGACCCATCCGGAAAATTTCTGATGTCGTTTTCCCTGATTCACCCTGCGTCCATTCCTGATCCAGATTTCCTCTGTCAGACAGAAACGAGCATCCGGGAAAGCCCTCAGGTAACTGATCTGAACCTGGGTTTTATCCGGAAGCCAGAGGTCATCAGAATCAAGGAAGGCGATAAAATTTCCTGCAGCCATCTTCAGGCCATAATTCCTGGCCGCGCTGACCCCACCATGCTGACAGTGGAAATATTTTACCCTGGAATCTTTTTCCACATACCGGCCGACCAGTTCAGGGGTCTCATCGGTGGAACCATCATCGACGATAATCAATTCCCAGTCGCCTGGATTTTTTTGAAAATAGCTCTGAGCCAGAACCGAATCGATGGCTTCAAACAGGAAAGATGCTCTGTTATAGGTGACAATTATGGCTGAGACCATGGGTCAGCGCCGGAATTCCCTATCCACCGGATGGCTTGATTCCAGATTGAAAACCAGCCAGCCCCAGGCTGAATCCGCTTCCACCTTCAATTTCAGAGAAAATACCGGCCGGCCCTTTTCCATCTCGTCTCTCAGCTCCCTTCCCTGCTCGAAGAAGTCCAGCATCAGCGGAAGAGTGAAAACCTTGCTTTCGCCCTCAGCCAGCGCCTTATCTCCAGACAGAAAACCCTGATAAATAAGTCTTCCAGCCAGCGACAATTCGCAGAAAATTTTCTGAATCAGAAGGTCGTAAGGATTCGGATTGTTGAGAGAAAACCGAAAATCAAAATCAGCACCGCCGATGGTCAGGTCTCTTACCAGAAGCGGAAAAATTTTTATTTCCGGCAGGCGAAAAATCGGAAATTCTGATTTAAGAGCAAAGCTCAGCTTTTCGCTTTTTTTCCTCTCATCCTGAAAAACAATTTCACCGGCCAGGCGGCAGCTGGCCTGCCTGGAATTTGCCGTTATAAAGGGCTCCAGGTAGTTGTAATTGATTCGAACCGGAAAACTGATGACGGTTTTCTGGCCGGCCGGAAGTTCGATCTGTATGTCAAGAGAAACCGAATGTCTGAAATACTCCTTATCGTTGATTAAAACCGCATAATCGTAAGAAACCAGGCTGTAATGTCTGGATGAATTGTTGGTCAGTTCCACCAGGAAAGATAAGGTTAATCCAGATTTTTCGATTCCGCTGATCCTGGTTTCTTTCAAGCTGAATTCAATGTTTTTTCTGGCTGAGGCCGTTTCAGCTGAAGAGAGACAGAAAAAGAAAACCGCCGCCGCTATCATGAGTGCGACAATAAAATTTCTAACATGTACGGTCATTTTTGAACAGCCGGCAACTGAAAACAAATTTTCCCGGCCGGGGGCCGGTAGATAAAAATACCCTAAAACCTTCCGCTTTACAAGACGCCCGTAAATTTCTCTGGATATTCGTGAGTTTTGGTAATAAACTAAAATGAAAAAAAATGAGTCAGGGAGGTATGAAATGAACCGGCTTCGAACAACGACCGTCTGCCTTATCATTCTAACCTTCATCTCCACTGTATTATTAATTGCCCGGGAGAACAATAAGACCTTGACTCCCTGGACTGTGGACGATGTGATCAACCAGGAAAGAGCTTCCGATTTTCAGATATCTCCGGACGGAACTCGAGCGATCTGGGTTAAAAACGTCCCGGACAGAGAGAAAGATGGCCGGATTTCTCATCTTTTTCTTAGCTATCTTGACCGGGAAGCGCCACCCATTCAGCTGACCCGCGGAAATTCCTCTGAAAGCAGGCCCAGATGGTCTCCTGACGGCCAGAAGATCGCTTTTCTCAGCAACCGACAGCAAGCCTCCGGCGGAGCCTCAAAAGAGGAAGAAGGGAAGGGACAGCAGCTCTGGTTGCTGGACCTTCGCGGCGGGGAACCGTGGAAGGTCACTTCCCTGGAATTCGGAGTGATCGCTTACGACTGGCTCGACCATGACCGCTTCCTGATTCTCGCCCGGGAGCCAAAAACTCTGCGCGAAATTATGGATAAAGAGAAGAAAGACGATTCCATCGTTTTTGAAGATCAGGAACATATGATTCCGCAGCGGCTGTTTATCTACTGCCTCAAGGAAAAAACCTGGCACCGGGTAACTGAGAATCGCGATCAGATCACCTCCTTCTATCTCTCCCCTGACCGCAGGCTGGTGGTAACCAGAAACAATCAAAGCGTCAGCTACGAGGTGGACAAAAAAATCAAGCCCAGATATTTCCTGATAAATCTTCAGGATAAATCAACACGTGAGATCTTCCCGGATCAGTTTTTCAAACCAAGAAAGGTTTTCTGGGACCGGAACAACCAGGGATTTTATTTTACCGTTCTGAGAACTGTGGACCCGGTTAATGAAACTTCAGGAGCAGAATTTCTTTATTATTATGACCTTAAAAGCGGCCAGCACCGGGAAATTGACCTCGACTGGGACCGCGGGTTGATGGGAAGAGACCTGGTGGTGCGAGAGGATGGATTTCTGGCCTTTCTGGCGAACGGAGCGATTCCCAAATGGAGGAGATATTATCGCCAGGGTGACACTTTCACCCATAAAGAACTCTCAGGCAACCACTATCCTCACATTTTCGAACTGATAGTTCAGGAGAACGGCAACCGCGCGGTTTACTTCCACACTACCGCTTCCAGACCGGGTCAGTGGTTTTCCGCTCTGCTGGAAGAGGCAAAAATCGCCGGAGAAATCCAGCTGACCGACTTGAATTCTCATCTTAAAAACAAGAAACTCGCCCGGACGGAAATCATTCGCTGGAAAGGAGCTCTCGACGAAGAAGTTGAAGGTTTGCTCTATTATCCCCACGACTATCAGCCAGGCAAAAAATATCCTCTCTTCCTGAACATTCATGGCGGGCCGATGAGTCTGGATATGGATGCCTTTGAGGAATCCTATGCCTATTATCCAAACATTCTTGCCCAGAAAGGCTGCTTTGTCCTGATGCCCAATTACCATGGCTCGACCGGTTATGGACAGAAATTTGCCGAATCAATCCGGGGGCATTATTACGAATACGAAATTGAGGACATGCTGAAGGGCATCGATTATCTGGTGTCCAGGGGGATGGTAGATCCGGACCGGCTGGGAACGATGGGCTGGTCAAACGGCGGCATTCTCAGCATCGGTCTGGCTGTCTGGACCGACCGCTTCAAGGTGGCTGGAATCGGCGCGGCTGACGTTAACTGGATCAGCGATTACGGCACCTGCGCTTTCGGAGTCAGTTTTGATAATTACTATTTCCTCGGACCGCCCTGGGAAAGGACCGAGTATTACATCAAAAACTCTCCGCTGTTCCATTTCAAGGACATGAAGGTGCCGACGATCATTTTCCACGGGACTGAGGACACCAACGTGCCGTTCAGCCAGGGAATGGAACACTACCGGGCTCTCAAGGAAATTGGAAAAGCCCCGGTGCGCTTCATCATTTTCCCGGGTGAACCTCATGGTCTGAGAAAACTCAGCCATCAAAGAAGGAAAATGGAGGAAGAGCTGGCCTGGTTTGACCGCTATTTCTTCAAAACCTTTCAGCCGGAAAACGAGGCGCTGAAACCGGGTTCTCCTCTCGACCTGGCCCTCAAAGCTCAGAAATTCAGCCGCAGCGGGCTGGCCTACGGACGGATGGTTAAAGGAAAACTGATACCGGAAACAGTTCGCTGGCAGGGCCTGGAAATAGGCCGTTTTGAAGTGACACGTGCCCAGTGGAAGGCCTTCGACCCGGGCTATCAGTTTGAGCCCGGCACTGAAAATTATCCCGTTTCCGGAATATCCTTTGAACAGGCGAAAAAATACGTCGAATGGCTGAGCCGGCTTACAGGAGAAAACTACCGTCTGCCGGCCGAAGAGGAATTTCGTCAGCTCCAGTCAACTGCCAGCGGACAGGATAACACTCTGGATTACTGGGCAGGATATCAGGTTAATTTTGACGACGCGCAGCTTCTGAAAGAAGTAATAGGCCGGCTGAAGGGACAGTCTCCACTGCTGCTGCCCGTTGACAGGTTCTCCCCGGCCACAGAAAGCCTTATTTTTGGAATCGGCGGAAATGTGGCCGAATGGACGGTGGACAGCCAGGGACGCGGAAAAGTTATGGGGCTGAGCGCGCTGCATCGGGCAAAAGCCGATGAAGCCTACCAGGCCCCACCGGTCGAATACATCGGGCTGCGCGTCTTCAAAGACGTCAAAAAATAGGTAAAATACCTCTGATGGAAAAGATAAGACCAGACTTCCGACATCGAGAACTTTTCGTCCGGCTGTTCGGACCGGACGTTTATGCGGTCGGAGGTTTTGTCAGGGACAGACTCCGGGGAGTGGATACCGGGGAAGTTGACCTCCTGATCCAGGGGCACCCGCTCGAAGAAATAGTTGAAAAGCTTAAACCGCTGGGGAAAGTCGACCTGGTCGGCAAAAGCTTTGGAGTAATCAAATTCACGGTCGACCAGCATACCTACGACATCTCCCTGCCCCGAACAGACGAACCTGCTCCGCCCGAAGGCAGCCAGCAGCGCGGGCACAAGGATTTCATCATCAAGGCCGACCCCTATCTTCCCCTGGAGAAAGACCTGGAAAGGCGCGATTTCCGCTGTAACAGCATGGCCATGAGGCTGTCTGACGGCACGCTGATCGATCCCTTTAACGGAGCAGAAGATATAAGAAAAAAAATAATCAGGCTGACCAACCCGCAGGCTTTTCCTGACGATCCTCTGCGGGTTTTGCGCGCCGCCCGGTTTGCTTCGGTGCTGGAATTTTCGGTAGACCCGGAAATCTATCTGGTGGCCAAAGAAATAGACCTGAAGGGCCTCAGTGTGGAGAGAGTAAACGAAGAGCTTTTCAAAATTCTCCTGCAATCCAGACGTCCCTCCCGTGGTTTGAAGGAGATGCTCAAGCTGACGGTGTTAAAACAGCTTTTCCCCGAAATTTATCGCCTGACTTTCTCCATCCAGGACGCCATTTTCCACCCGGAAAAGGATGAGTTCGGGCATCATACCGTCTGGGCCCACACCCTGCTCACGGTTGACCAGGCTAAAGCCATAGCTGAATTTACAGGACTCGAACCTACCCGGAAGCTGGCTCTTCTCCTGGCTTCCCTGCTTCACGATGCCGGAAAACCCGGAACGGCCGACTGGGAGTTCAAAAAAAACAGGCTGGTCATCACCAACAACGGCCATGATCTGCTCAGCGAAAAGATAGCCAGAAAGTTTTTCGTCAGACAGAAAATCTTTTCCTGGAACGGATACAATCTGCGAGCGGTAGTGCCACTGTTGATCAGACATCATCATCGTGCCTCCGAGATCTGGGCTAACCGGGAGCAGGTGACCAAAAAAGCCTTCAACCGACTGGCGGCTGACATCAAAGGCGAGATTGACCTTTTAATCTATCTCGACGCCGCCGACCGTGCCGGACGAAAAAACAGAATCGTAACCGCTCTTGATCGCCAGGCCAGATGGTTATTCAGAAAATTTGAAGAGCTGAAGGTCAACCGGGAAACCATCAAACCGCTGATCATGGGCCGGGATCTGATCAAACTCGGCATGGAACCGGGACCGGAAATGGGGCAAATTCTAAAAAAGCTCTACCGCTGGCAGCTCGACAATCGGTTCGAAACCAGAGCCGAAGGGCTGAAGCTCGCTCGAAAACTCCTGGAGGAAAGAAAGAAATGAGCATTCTGGTTACCGGCGGAGCTGGCTATATAGGCTCGCACACAGTGAAAGAGCTTTTGAAAAAAAAATATGAAGTAATCGTTCTCGACAATCTCAGCAGCGGCCATCGCGAGCTTATTCCCGGCGGGCATTTCATTCAGGCGGACCTGTGCTCAGCCGCCGGGTTAAAAAAAGTGTTCAGCGATCACCGTATCGAGGCGGTCATGCATTTCGCCGCGCTCATTCAGGTAGGAGAATCCTGCGCCGACCCACAAAAATATTACCGTCACAATCTCCTTTCCACATTGAACCTTCTGGAAGTTATGCTGGAAGCCGGGGTTAAATATTTCATCTTTTCCTCCAGCGCGGCAATATACGGAGAACCACAGGAAATTCCGATAAGAGAGGACCACCCGCTGAATCCTGCCAGCCCTTATGGGGCGACCAAAGCGATGGTCGAGAGGATCCTCCCCGATTACGAACGGGCTTACGGGCTAAAGTACGTTTCTCTCAGATATTTCAACGCCGCCGGCGCCGACCCGGACGGGCAGATGGGAGAATGGCATCAGCCGGAAACCCACCTGATTCCGAATATCCTGCTTCACCTTCTTGGCCGCAACCCTGATTTTCAGGTTTTTGGAAACGATTTTCCGACTCCGGACGGTACGGCCATCAGGGATTACATCCACGTAACCGACCTGGCGATCGCTCATATCCTGGCGCTGGAGAGATTGCGTCTGGAAAACCGCAGTCAGGCCATTAACCTTGGTTCCTCGCGCGGACATTCGGTGCTCGAAGTGATCAGGACCGCCGAAAAGGTCACCGGGAAGAAAGTTAACCTTAAATTCGGTCCCAGGCGCCCGGGCGACGTACCGGTGCTTCTGGCCTCAAGCGAGAAGGCAGAAACCTGGCTCGGATGGCAGAGAAACTTTTCTGAACTCGAATTTATTATCGAAACCGCCTGGAGATGGCATCAACGGCACTGAAGCTTTTGTCTGATGCCTGAAGGCAATTGATTAATCCAGGCTATGATGGTATAAACGTTAAGCTGGAGTTATGTTAAATGAAATACAGAAATGATTTTTTTCTTATAATTGTCGCTGTCAGCCTTATTTTTAATTTTTCCTGTTCGTCTACCGCCCGGAAAACCAACCTGCCAGGGAGTCAACCATCCGCGGCTCAGAGAGGAGATGTTCCGACCCTGTCTTCTGGTTCAGATCAGGCCGAAGCTCAACCTGAAGTAATGAAACAGCAGGCCGAAGCCAGGGAAGAAGTGACGGAAAAAACCGATCAGGAAACGCAGGAAAATTCTGCCCCCACTGATGAAATTTATTCCCTCATCCAGGAAGCCCAGAAAGCCCTGGAAAAAGGTGATCTGGACGAAGCTTTGCAACTCCTGGATAAGGCCTATTCGGTTCTCCTGCGAATCGAAGCCGAACCTGACTCCGCGCTGTATCAGGAAAAAAACGACCTGAGGATTCTGCTGGCTCAAAACATTCAGAAGGTTTATGCCTTTCGCCTGCCCCCGCCACTGACCAACCATAAAACCATTCCCCTGGTCGAAAACGACTGGGTTCTTAAAGAAATTAAATCGTTCCAGACGGTGGAACGAAAATTTTTTGAAGATGCCTATCGCCGGTCCGGTCTCTACCGGCCGATGATTGTTGAAGAACTGAAGAAAGCAGGATTGCCGGAAGAGCTGTCCTGGCTACCGCTGATAGAGAGCGGTTTCAAGCCGCGCGCCTTATCCACCGCTCGAGCACTCGGACTCTGGCAGTTCATCGCCTCTACCGGCTACCGCTACGGTCTGAAAAGAGACAGGTTTATAGATGAAAGAATGGATCCGCTTAAATCCACCAGAGCAGCCATTCGCTACCTGCAGGAACTGCACGACTTTTTTGGCGACTGGACCACGGCCATCGCCGCCTACAATTGCGGAGAAATCAGGGTACAGAATGTTATCCGGGCACAGAGGATAAACTATCTGGATAACTTCTGGGATCTGTTTACCAACCTGCCTTATGAGACCGCCAGGTACGTTCCGAGATTCATAGCCACGCTGTTGATCATTGAAAATCCGGAAAAGTACGGCTTCAGCCTGCCACAGCCCGAACCAGCTTTCGATTTCGAAACAGTCAGGGTTCAAAAACCGGTAAAGCTGGCAACCCTGGCCAGCCGTCTGGGAATTTCTCAGGAAATTTTAGTTCAGCTCAATCCCGAACTCCGGCACGATTCCACACCGAACTACGAATACGAACTCCGGGTTCCCGCCGGTTACGGAGAGCAGACTCTTGCTTTCTTAAACGAATTGCCCAGCTGGATACCGCCGGAAGCAGTATTCGGCTGGCACGTGGTGAAAAAAGGCGAAACGCTCGGTTCGATCGCCAAGCGCTACCGGACAACCGTTCAGGCCATCGTCCGTCTGAACAACCTTAAGAACCCACGGCTGATCTATCCAGGTCAGAAATTGAAAATACCCGGAAGAGTCCAGGGATTGATTCAGGCTGACGAGGATGGAGGCTCCGCCACTGCTCCATCTTCCCCTGATAACAGGGATACGACTTATGTGGTCAGAGCCGGAGACACTCTTTACCAGATTTCCAGAATATTTGGAGTCAGTGTGGACAAGATAAAAAAGGATAACAATCTTGATTCCGACAATCTGATTCCAGGGCAGAAACTGATCATCAAAAGTGGAAATTAATTTTAATTTTTATAAAATTACTGGAGAGGAAGGAAATGAAGCCAGAGAAGAGGGTTCTTTTCCATTTATCGTTCACAGTCATTTCGATTCTGATGCTGTCGGGACTTCTGGTCGCGGCCGGGGCTGACAGCAAAATCAACCAGCTGGAAAACCAGCTGATGACCAGAATTTCCAGCCTGAAGGATTCCTTCGACGGCATTCTGGGTCTGGCGGTGAAAGATCTGACCACCGGCAGAACCTTTTTCCTCAACGAAAATGAAGTTTTTCCTCAGGCCAGCTCCATAAAAATAACCATTCTGCTTGAGGTTCTGAAGCAGGCTGAAGAGAATCGCCTGCGACTGGACGAATTTATCGAGTTGAAAGACGAGCATAAAGTCGGAGGAGGCCCGATTCTGGTTTACCTCGGTTATCCCTCGCTAAAAATTTCCATCCGGGATCTCTGCGTTCTGATGATTGTTCTATCTGATAACACCGCCACCAATCTTCTCATCGACCGGGTCGGCCAGGAATCAGTTAACAGAAGATTAGCCTCGCTCGGACTCAACCGGACAAGACTTCAACGCCGGATGATGGACCTTAAAGCGGCTGAAGAAGGTCGCGAAAACATTTCCACGCCAAAGGAAATGATGATGCTTCTGGAAAAGGTCTGGCAGGAGAAAGTTCTTACGCCTGAAAACCGCCAGCTTTTCCTTGACCTTCTGTCATTGCCAAAATACAGTCCTCTGCAGCAGGCCGTTCCTGAAGGAGTAAAAGTGGCCGACAAACCGGGAGAGCTCGAAGCTGTTCGCTGCGATTCCGGACTGGTCATCCTGAAGAAAAAGCCCTACATCATATGTGTGATGACCACCTACCTGGGTCCGGGTGAAGACGGAAATGCCGTCATCAGAAAAATAGGCCACCTGGTCTACCGGCACTTCGACCGCCTGGAAAGGTCAAGCGAATACGGACGAATTATTTCTGAAAAGTGATTCCTTAGTGTTTTACCATTCCGGAATAACCGGCTCCACTCCGAGTCCCGGTTTTTCGGAAAGTTTCCAGAGATCGCCATCAAGAGTCAGACCGCGGAAGGGATCGTTGGTGACAAGTATGTTACCGTCTAGGTCAGCATAGTCGAAGAGCGGGGTAAGAGTGGCCGCGGCGGAAATGGCCAGAGAGCTTTCGATCATGCAACCGATCATCAGTTTCAGACCGAGAGCCCGGGCCACAGAAACCATACGGAGAGCCTCCTGCAGACCGCCGCATTTCATTAATTTTATGTTGATTCCGTGAAAGGCAGAAGCCAGCGCCGGAATGTCTTTTACCTTGTGCACACTTTCATCGGCAAAAATAGGCACAGGCACTCTTTCTTTAAGCCAGCGGTGGTCCTCAAGATTATCGGCCGGCATCGGTTGTTCCACAAACTCCACTCCCCTTTCGGCCAGCCAGTTGATCATCTCCAGCGCCTGCTGGCGATCCTTCCAGCCCTCATTGGCGTCAACAATCAAGGGACGATCGGTAACCGCTCTGATCGCTTCTATGTGCTTCCTGTCATCCGGAACTCCGACCTTGATTTTGAGCCTCCTGAATGCCGGCGCGGCCAGAGCCGTTTTTTGCATTACCTCCGCTTCATCTATGCCAATCGAATAAGTGGTTGGCAGGGTCTTTTCCGGATTCAGACCGAAAAACTGATAGAGTGGAATCCCGAGATTCTTTCCTATCCAGTCCAGGATAGCCATATCCAGCGCGGCCTTGGCCGCATTCTGCCCTGGAGAGAGAGCTTCGAGTTCCTGCCAGCGATCCTGATATTCCCAGAGGTCTTTCTCCAGAACCGGCAACGCCTGCCGGATGAACTCTTCATTGCTCTCGGCGCTTTCAGAATATCTGGGAATGGGCGCGGCCTCTCCGTAACCTGTAATTCCATCTTTTTCCAGGCGTACCAGGACGTTCCTTCTTGTCGTCCAGGTACCGCGGGAAAGGGTCCAGGCCTGACGCAGTTTCAGTTCATAGATGGTGGTGGTCACCCTGAGAGAACCTCTTTTCGCCACCGATTCTTTCCTGACAGTTTGCCGGCAATCTGCCAGAAAAGACGAGGCCACCAGCATTCCTCCGATTTTCAAAAAGTCTTTTCTTTTCATCCGGTTCCTCCTGAGGCTTCTAATATAATAAATAAAATTCCGTTTGCCAATTTAATTTCCGGTAATTTATATTTTTTTGCCAGAAAATATAGTATAAAATCAACCTGAAGGAGGAAATGGAGATGAAAAGCAAAGCTCTGGCTGTCATCATCATGGCCATCCTTATCTTAACCTCAATCAACTGTTCATCTGTCTCACAGGAAAATCCAGCTGCCGGTGTGATCATCAATCCGGTGGAAAACATGTACTCAGGACCGGACGATGAACTTGACGTGGTCAGTCAGGCCCTTCTCGGAACCAGTGTCAAAATTTTACAGAGCCAACGGGATTCCAGAAAACAGGTCTGGTATGAAATAGAAACGCCAGACACCTATCACGGCTGGGTGCGTGGAAACGCCCTGAGGCTTTACCGGAGCGATGAAAAACCGTATGCTGCAGAAGGTCAGGTTCTGGAAATCACCAGCCTGATCGCTTACCTTTATGAAACTCCTGACGTCACCAAAAAGAAGCCGCTTCTGTTCGCTCCCATCAGCTCTGTTCTGGCTCTGGAGAAATTTGAAGGCAGGTGGGGAGAAGTGCTTCTTCCTGACGGTCGCAAGGCTTTCATTCAGATGGGAGACGGGCAGGTCAGAGAGGCCCCCTTCAAAAGACAGAGACTCTCGCCCGAGGAAATGGTGGATCTGGCCAGAAGGTTTCTCGGCCTTCCATACTTCTGGGGAGGAACGAGCCCTTTGGGCCTTGACTGTTCCGGATTTGTGCAGCTGATCTATCGGCTGAGCGGAGTGGAGATTTTACGGGACGCTGACATCCAGTTCACCAGCTCCGGCTTGCTGGAGGTTCCACGCGGCCAGGAAAGAACCGGCGACCTGGTTTTCTTCGGCCGCAACAGGATCACCCATGTCGGAATGATGATAAACGATAAAGAATTCATCCATGCCACCACCTACCAGAAGCCGGTGGTTCAGATTTCAAATCTGTACGATGAATACTGGCAGAATCTCTATAAGGGATGCCGGCGGCCTGGAGACTGAGTTCTTAAATATGGAAATTATTAAATCAAAAGTAACGGGATCACAGACAATAAATTTTGCTCTTCGATGAGCTGATTTCAGCTTTACCAGGACAGGCAAAAATAGCCTATATATTACTTTTATTAAGATGTCTTTTTAACCTTTTTTTCCCTGTCTGATTTCTTAACCTTTTTCCTGTACTCAGCTCCCAGAAGCTCAAGCATGGCCATCTGAGCGCCATCACCTGAACGCAGGCCGAGTTTGACGATTCTGGTGTATCCACCCGGCCGCTCTTTGAAGCGCGGTCCAAGTTCCGAAAAAAGTTTCTGAACCACAGCTTCTTTCATCAGAAAAGCCAGCGCCTGACGACGGGCATGTAAAGTATTTCTCTTGGCCAGAGTGATCATCTTTTCAGCCAGCGGTCTGGCGGCTTTGGCTTTGGCCAGAGTGGTTTTGATTCTTTCCTTTTCCAGTAGAGAGGTTACCAGATTTCTGAGCAAAGCCCGACGATGGGCTGTGTCTCTCCTGAGTTGATAGCGTTTCACCCGGTGTCTCATGCTTCCAGCTCCTTATCGCTTTTGCTCTGCTTGATTAATGTCTGAACCTGCTCCAGCAATCTGGGATGCAATTCCAGATTCAATCCCAATCCCAGACTGGCCAGTTTCTCCTTTATTTCATTAAGAGATTTGCGGCCAAAATTCTTGGTCTGAAGCAGCTGGTCCTCAGTTCTCTGAACCAGTTCATACACATAAGTGATTCCAGCAGCTCTGAGGCAGTTGCTGGCTCTGACCGATAGCTCCAGATGGTCGATGGTGCTGGCCAGAACTTCTGCCTTGTCCAGATGGGGAATCTCTTTTCCAGGCGCGACTACCTCCTTTTCCAGCGGCTCGTCAACGATATTCAGGAAGATGGCCATATGGTCTCGCATGAGTTTTGCCGCCTGGGAAAGAGCTTCAGTCGGTCTGATGGCTCCGTTAGTCCAGATTTCCAGAGTCAGGCTTTCATAGTCGACTCTCTTCCCCACTCTGGCCGGTTCCACCGTATAATTAACCTTGAGAACCGGAGAATGGGATGAATCAAGCGGGATAAAGTCCACACTCAGCTCGCTGTCAAAATTCTGGTCGGCCGTGGCGTAACCGCGGTTATTCTTAACCACCATCTCCATTTCCAGTTTGCCGTCCTCATCCAGGGTGGCGATATGAATATCAGAATTCAGTATTTCCACGTCAGAATCATGGACGATATCGCCCGATTTCACTTCAGCCGGACCGGAAACTTTCAGCGTCATTCTTCTGGGCTCGTTGACTTTAAGCTTCAGCGGAATGGATTTGAGGTTGAGGATTATGTGAGTGACATCCTCAACCACTCCCGGAATGGTGGAAAATTCATGCAGGACACCCGCTATCCTGACCGCGGTGATGGCTGCCCCGGGTATCGAGGACAACAGAATTCTTCTAAGCGAATTCCCGACGGTGATGCCGTAACCCCGTTCAAACGGCTGCGCTTGAAAACGGCCGTAAGTATCGCTCAGTGTTTCATAATCGCACTCTAAGAATCTTGGTCTCTGGAAACCAAGTTCAGTCATGGTTCCTCCTTCACGGGAAGGACTGGTCTAAGGCACCTTCCCTGTTATTTCGAATAAAGCTCAACCACCAGATGCTCTTCAACCGGAATGGTGATATCCTGTCTGGTGGGCAGGGCTACCACTTTCCCCTGGCAGTTATCCCAGTCCACCTGCAGCCAGCCGGGAAGAGTTTTATTGCGGTTAGCTTCAACCACTGCATTAAAATTCTCGTTCTGAACGGATCTGGGTTTTAAAGCCACCACATCTCCCACCTCGACCACGTAAGAAGGTATGGTCACCTTCTGATCATTTACCAGGATATGCCCGTGGGTAATCATCTGCCTGGCATGGGCTCTGGAAAGGGCCGGCCCCATAAGATAGACAACATTATCCAGCCTTCTTTCGAGCAATGTCAGCAGATTCTCACCGGTTATTCCTTTCATCTTTTCCGCCCGCTCAAAGAATAAACGGAACTGTCTCTCTGACATACCATAAAATCTTTTTAGCTTCTGTTTCTCTCTGAGCTGCAGCGCATAACCGAGCACTCTCTTTCTCATGCGCCCATGCGGACCGGGAGCGTACGGGCGTCTCTCCAGCGGGCATTTATCGGTCAGGCACTTATTGCCTTTCAAAAAAAGCTTGGTTCTTTCCGTGCGGCAAAGTCGGCAATCAGGTCCAGAATATTTCGCCATGATATCTCTCCTTTATACTCTCCTTCTTCTTGGCTGTCGGCAGCCGTTGTGGGGAATCGGAGTCACATCCCGGATAGACTTGATTTCGAGTCCGGCAGCCTGAAGCGCCCGGATGGCTGACTCACGTCCGGCACCTGGGCCTTTAACTCTGACATCCACATAGCGAACGCCGTGTTCTTTGGCTTTGCTGGCCACTTCCTTGGCCGCCAGCTGAGCGGCAAAAGGAGTGCCTTTTCTGGCTCCTTTGAACCCGGAGGTGCCGGAACTGGCCCAGCAGATGGTGTTGCCCTGCTGGTCGGTTATGGTAATTATAGTGTTGTTAAAAGTTGACTGGATATGAGCCACTCCGTAGGTAACTTCCCTTTTAACTTTTTTCTTTTTTGTCTTGGCTTTTGCCATGAAATCTCTCCCTCAAATCAGGCTTTCTTTTCTTTAAGCTTCTTTATTCGCTGTCCGCGCGGTCCCTTTCGGGTGCGGGCGTTGGTTCTGGTTCTCTGACCTCTGACCGGAAGGTTGCGTTTATGGCGCAGGCCGCGGTAGCAACCGATGTCGATCAGCCGCTTGATATTCTGAGCCACTTCCTTCCTGAGTTCGCCCTCAACTTTTTCCCTCTTCTCGATAATCTGGCGAATCTTGTTAATCTCCTCTTCAGTCAGATCCTTTACTTTCTTGTTCCTGTCAACCCGGGCTTCCTCCAGGATTTTGATGGCTTTGGACCTTCCGATTCCGTAAATATAGGTCAAGCCGATTTCAACCCTTTTTTCCGGTGGAAGTGTGACACCTGCTATTCTTGCCATGGTCTCCTCTTTTATCCTTGTCTTTGTTTATGTTTGGGGTTGGAGCAGATAACTCTAACCACCCCTTTTCTTCTTACAATTTTACAATTGCGGCAAATCCTCTTAACCGATGCTCTAACCTTCATCTTGCACCTCACTTAAACCTGTAAGTGATACGCCCTTTGGTTAAATCATAAGGCGATATTTCCACCAGCACCCTGTCTCCGGGCATGATCCGGATGAAATTCTTTCTCATCCGGCCGGAGATATGAGCCAGAATAACATGTTTGTTGGCCAGCTCTACTTTGAACATGGCGTTGGGCAGACTTTCCAGCACAACTCCTTCAATTTCAAACACGTCAGTCTTAGGCATTGGCTCTGCTCCCGACGTTCAGCCAGCTGGCATCTCCACTGTCCAGGGTGAGAATTTCCACACCCCGGTCCGTCAAAGCCACCGTATGTTCATAGTGAGCTGAAAGGCTTCTATCCCTGGTAACCGCAGTCCAGCCATCCTCCAGGATTTCCACCTCCCAGTGTCCGGCGGCAATCATCGGCTCTATGGCCAGGGTTATGCCTTTTTTTAATTTTGGCCCATGTCCCGGCAGTCCGAAATTTGGCACCTGGGGTTCCTCATGGAGACTCCGTCCGATGCCGTGGCCGACAAAAGCTCTGATGACCGAAAATCCCGCGGCTTCCACTTCTTTCTGAATGGCCGCAGAAACGTCAGACAATCTGTTTCCGGCTTTCAACTCGTTCAACCCGCTGAAGAAAGCTTTCTCCGCCACTTCTATCAGCCGGAGGGCCTGTTCAGATACCTTTCCAACGGGCACGGTCAGAGCAGCATCACCATAAAACCCTTCATAGACGACGCCAAAATCAAGACTGACTATGTCTCCTTCCTTCAACCGTCGGCTGGAAGGAATGCCGTGAACAATCTCTTCGTTTATCGAAACGCAGAGAGAAGCCGGATAACCGCGGTAGCCCTTGAAAGCGGGAATGGCACCCAGCTCGCGCGCCCGCCTCTCCGCATAGAGGTCAAGTTCTCTGGTTTCCAGACCGGGTCTGATCATCTGCTTCAATTCTGACAGAATTCTGGCCACGATCTGAGAACTCTTTCTCATCATTTCTATCTCAGCTTCAGATTTATAAACGATCATTTCCGCTTCGATTTGCCCCGATTTTAATTCAGCCTTCTATCAATTACTGATTTTACTTCCCGGAAGACTTCCTCCGGGGTTTTCTCTCCATCAATTCTGAAAAGGACCCCTTTCTTTGAATAATAATCGATAAGGGGTCCGATTGTTTCCCGATAAATCCTGAAGCGCTGGCTGACGACTTCAGGACGGTCGTCATTTCTAACAGTCAGTCTGGCACCGCAGGCCTGACACTGACTGAGGTTATTATTATTTATATTATACACAGTTCCGCACTGAAGGCAAACCAGCCTGCCGGCCAGCCTCTGTTTTAAAGCCTCTTCAGAAACCTGGATTTCTAAGGCTACCTCAGGCCGGCTGCCGTCCACTTTTTCCAGCAAAATAGCCTGATTCAGAGTTCTGGGAAAACCGTCGAGGACATAGCCCCGCTTACAGTCAGGCTGAGCTATTCTGGTCCGAACTATTTCCAGCACGATGTCGTCAGCCACCAGTTCTCCAGCTTCCATGATTTTTTTAACCATCTTCCCCAGTTCCGTATCCTTTTCCACCTCGAGACGCAGGAGATCGCCGGTAGAAATCCTCGGGAACCCATAGTGGCGCTCTATCATCTCGCCCTGCGTTCCCTTGCCGCTGCCGGCCGGTCCCAGGAGGATTATCCTCATCCCCTTCTCCCTCTGATACGACCGCTTCTGAGGAAGCCGTCGTAATGGCGCATGACCAGCTGGGCTTCAATCTGCTGCAGAGTATCCATGGCCACACCAACCACAATCAGAATTGAAGTTCCGCCAAAGTAAAAATCTACATTCAAGCCCTGGGTAAACCATTTCGGCAGGTTGGCTTCAAGGAAAGGACCGATCCAGGGCAGCGCGCCCACTTTGAAACCGGTCATGAGAAATTCAGGTAAAATGGCAATGGCTGCCAGATAAACCGCTCCAACCAGTGTTATCCGGCTTAAAACTTCATCTATGTAATCAGCCGTGTTTTTACCGGGCCTGATTCCGGGGATAAAACCGCCGTATTTCTGAAGGTTTTCGGCCACGTCGTTGGGATTGAAAATAATCGAGACGTAAAAGTAAGTGAAAAAGATAATTGAAGCAATGTATATCAGATTGTAAAGCGGCATGCCCATGCCGAACTGTCTGGCTATCGTCTGAAGGATCGGAGCTTTGGAAAAATTGGCTAAGGTAGCCGGAATGGTGATGATGGAAGCCGCAAAAATGATGGGAATAACACCACCGGTGTTAACCCTTAAAGGAAGATGGGTGCCCTGACCGCCGTAAACCTTCCGGCCTATTACCCTTTTCGCGTAAGAAACCGGTATCCGTCGCTGACCCCGTTCGACAAAAATTATAAAAGCGATCACCGCCAGCATCAGCACCCCGAGGAAAATAATCCGCAGGGGGTCCATATTGCCTGTACGCAATCCTGTAACCAGGCTGTTGATACCGCTGGGCAGGCCAACCACTATTCCCGCAAAGATAATCAACGAAATGCCGTTGCCTATCCCCCGTTCGGAGATCTGTTCTCCCAGCCACATGATAAAGGTGGTGCCTGTGGTCAGCGTCAGCATCGTCAGCAACCTGAAACCCCAGCCAGGATTGGGAACAATCTTCGCGCCTGTCGGGCTGGTCAGGCTTTCAAGGAATATGGCGATTCCGAATGATTGAATCAAACAGATGACCAGCGTCCCGTACCTTGTATACTGGGTGATTTTCTTTCGCCCCAGCTCGCCTTCTTTGGAGAGTCTCTCGAGATAGGGCCAGACCACCGTCAGCAGCTGCAGTATGATCGAGGCGCTGATGTAGGGCATGATGCCGAGCGCAAAGATAGTCATCCTGGACATGGCTCTTCCGGAGAACAGGTCGTAGAACCCGAGAATTGAACCTTTCTGAGTCTGCCAGAACTCAGCCAGAGCGTCCGCGCTCACGCCAGGGTTAGGAATCTGAGCCCCGATGCGATAAACAGCCAGAAGCAGAAGTGTGTAGATGACCCTTTTCCTGAGGTCAGGAATACTGAAGATGTTACGAATGCTTTCTAACATTATTCCTTCCCGATAACGATGGCTTTGCCTCCGCTTTCTTCAATCTTTTTGATCGCGGATTGAGAGAAAGCATGAGCTTTTATGGTTTTCGGTGAGGACAAATTCCCCCGGCCAAGGACCTTGACCAGTTCTGATTCGGAGTGAATCAGACGATATTCCACCATTTCCTTCAACCCGATTTCGTTCAGGGGAAGTTTGTCCAGCCGGTCGAGATTAACTTCGGTGTACTCAACCCTGAATTTGTTAGTAAACCCGCGCTTTGGAAGACGCCGGTGGAGCGGCATCTGTCCGCCCTCGAAGCCCCATTTCCTCTTGTAACCGGCTCCAGCCTTCTGCCCCTTATGACCGCGCCCGGCGGTTTTTCCCAGACCGGAGCCCGGTCCCCGACCGCGCCTTTTATCGCTCTTCCTGGCACCCTGAGCTGGTTTCAATTTACTGAGATTCATGGTTTATCTATCTCCTCTACTTCGAGCAAATGAGAGATTTTCCGGATCATTCCTCTTATTTCCGGGCAATCCTTCCGGATCACCTGGGAATTCAACTTCCTCAAGCCCAGACCGTAGGCCACCAGACGGTGCTTCTGGGGATGACCTATCAAACTTCTCACCAGCTTAATCTTCAGATATTTTTCTTCTTTCATCTCAGCCTCACCTCACGCCCTGGTTTTATCTTCTTCTTTTTCTTTTTTGCCCCTGGCTTTCATCACTTCTTCCGGGCTCTTCAGCTTCTTGAGAGCAGCTATGGTGGCATGGGCCACGGTTATCGGATTGTTGCTGCGGATTGACTTGGTCAGAATATCCTTGACTCCAGCCAGTTCAAGAATCACCCGAACAGCACCCCCGGCGATAACTCCCGTGCCTCTTGAGGCCGGTCTGAGAACAACGATTCCGGCATCGGCCTCCCCTTTTACTATATGAGGAATGGTAGTTCCAGCCAGGGGAACGTCAATCATATGCTTTTTTGCGTCCTCCACAGCTTTGGCAATAGCCTGAGGAACTTCACGAGCCTTTCCCAGACCTATCCCTACCCGACCTTTCTCGTTACCTACAGCTACCAGAGCCGAGAAGCTCAGATTTTTTCCGCCCTTAACCACCTTGGTTACCCTTCTGATAGAGATAACCTGGTCTTTTAGCTCAAGGTCTGAACTGATAACTTCGTCCAGTTTTTCCAGTTCTTCGTGTTCCACTATCATTCCTCCTTAACCGGCTAAAACACAATGCCTTCAGCCCTGAGGGCTTCAGCCAGAGCCTTTATCCGGCCGTGATACGGATAGGCGCCACGATCGAAAACGATCGTATTGATATTTTTTTCTTTGAGTCTTTTAGCCAGAACAGAACCCAGGAAGGTGCAGGCTTCCTTGCTCTTGAAGCTCTTCAGCTGTTCTTTTATTTCCTTTTCCAGCGTCGAAGCTGAGGTTATAACTCTTCCGGAAACATCGTCTATAACCTGAGCATAAACATAGCGGTTGGATTTAACCACCAGCACCCTGGGTCTTTCCGGAGTACCGCTGATCTTTTTCCTGATTCTTTTCCTGATTCTCTGCTTTCTGATTTTTTTGATTTCACTTTTTGACTTAAGCACCGCCCACCCCCGCTTTTCTTTCTTTCTTGATGAGAACTTCACCCACTATCCGGATGCCCTTCTGTTTGTAGGGATCCGGCGGCCTGAACCTCTTGATGGTTTCAGCCACCTGGCCAACTTTCTGCTTGTCAATTCCCCGGACTGTCAGCAGGGTTGGCTTTTCAGCCACGATTTCGATACCTTCCGGTATTTCATAGACTACCGGTTTGGAATAACCAACACTCAGCTCCAGCCTGTTTTTTTCAACCTTGGCTCTGTAACCGACACCGGTGATTTCCAGCTGTTTGGAAAACCCCTGCGACACTCCGATGATGGCATTGCTGGCCAGTGCCCGGCATAACCCATGGAACTGCCTGGTCTGCTGCTCCTCATTCTCCCGGGTGAAAATCAGCCTGTTGCCCTCAACCTGGGCCTTAATACCGGGAAAAAGAGGAGAAGTGAGTTTGCCGAGCTTCCCTTCAACTTCAATATGATCAGGGTGAATTGTTACCTTGACTCCTGCCGGGATGTCGATCGGCTTCTTACCAACTCTTGACATCTTAATACCTCACCTTCTTATTTACCAGATTTCACACAGGACTTCGCCACCGACTCCTAAGTCTTCAGCCTGTTTATCTGTCAGGATGCCCCGCGAGGTGGAGATGATCACCACTCCCAGGCCGTTCAGCGATTTCGGTATCGAATCTTTCGTGCAATAAATGCGGCATCCGGGCTTGCTTATCCGGCGAAGTCCGGTGATCACACTCTGATTATCGTCGGTATATTTCAGAACGATGTTCAGGACACCCTGTTTGTTATCCTCGATTACTTTGTAGCTTTTTATATAGCCTTCTTCCTTCAGTATCCTGGCGATCTCCACCTTCAGGCGGGAAGAAGGGATGTTGACTTCTTTCTTCTTTGCCCTTATCGCATTCCTGATTCTGGTTAACATATCGGCAATTGGATCGGTCAGACTCATGTTTGTATCCTTTCCCTGGAATTTACCAGGAAGATTTTATTATCCCGGGAATTTCTCCCTTCAGCGCCAGCTGCCTCAGGCAGAGACGGCAGAGGTCAAATTTCCGGTAATAACCTCTCGGCCGCCCGCACAACCGGCATCTGTTCCGATGCCTGATGGCATACTTGGGCTTTCTCTGATCCTTTACCATTTTTGCGATGGTAGCCACGTTTTACCTTCCTTTCCTCAGGATTCACGGAACGGCATGCCCAGTTTCTTCAGAAGGGCATACGCTTCCTTATCGTTGCGGGCCGTGGTGACGATAGTGATGTTCATGCCCCGCGGCCTCTCTACCTTGGTATAATCTATTTCTGGAAACACCAGCTGGTCTTTGAGACCCAGAGTGTAATTGCCGTGTCCGTCAAAGGAATTGGGAGAAACTCCCCTGAAATCCCTGACGCGCGGCAGAACTATGTTAACCAGCCGGTCGAAAAATTCATACATCCTTTTCCTTCTCAGAGTAACCATGCAGCCAATAGGTTGTCCCTTGCGCACATGGAACGCGGAAATCGACTTTTTTGCCCTGCGAACAGCCGGCCACTGACCGGTGATCAGGCTGAGCTCGGTTTTGGCCACATCCAGAAGCTTTATGTTCTGGGTAGCATCGCCAACCCCGACGTTAATCACGATTTTCTCCAGCCTGGGCACCGCCATGGGGTTTTTAATCCCCAGTTCTTCCTCGAGCTCCCTGATAATCTCATTTTTATAACGCTCGTATAACCTGCTCATCTTTTAACCTCTCAGGTTCTCTCTAAATTGGTTTCGCATCGGGCGCAAATCCTGATTTTTGTGCCATCCTCCAGGACTTTGTGCCTGAATCTGACTCCACGACCGCATTCCTGACAGTAGAGCATCACCTTGGAAACGTGTATCGGTGCTTCCTTCTCCATTATGCCGCCCTGGATGTTCCGGCTGCGGTCCGGTCTGACAAAGACCTTGACGAAATTAACTCTCTCCACCAGAACTCGATTCTTCTCCGGGAAAACACGCAGAATCTTACCTGTTTTCCCGCGATCCTTTCCGCTGCGAACAATGACCATATCATTTTTCTTGAACGGGAAATTAGCCATCACAGCACCTCCGGTGCCAGAGAGATGATCTTCATGAATTTCTTTTCCCTCAGCTCGCGAGCCACCGGACCGAAAACACGCGTTCCCACAGGCTCTCCCTGCTTGTCGATTATCACCGCGGCGTTGTCATCAAACCGAATGTAGGAGCCATCCTTCCGCCGTATCTCTTTTCTGGTGCGCACGATCACCGCCCTGACCACTTTTCCCTTCTGGATCTTGCTGTCGGGGTCAGCTTCTTTAACCGAAGCTGAAATAACATCACCCACAGTGGCCACTCTCCCAACTCCTCCGCCCAGAGGGGTAATGGCCATGATCCTCCGGGCTCCGGAGTTATCCGCTACCTTGAGCATGGTTCTCATCTGAATCATGTTAGCCCACCTTCATTTTTTTCCGTCTCGCTTTCGGTCTCTATTTCTCTGGAAGCTAAACCTATAATCTCAGCCACCCGCCATCTTTTCAGTTTGCTGATCGGCCGCGTCTCCACGATTCTGACCACATCACCCACCTGGCACTTCTCATGTTCATCGTGCACCAGAAAAACCTTTCTTCTCTTGATTGTTTTCTTGTAGAGCGGGTGCCTTTCCAGTCTTTCCACCATAACCCTCAGGGTCTTGGCTGACCTTTTGGCCACCACCACACCCACTTTCGTTGTTAGTCTTTTCTGGCGTTTAGCTTCCATGGTTTATTCCGTCCCTTTTTTCTGAAATTCTTTCAAAAGAGTCTTTATTCTGGCTATATCCCTTCTGACATTCCGGATCTTCATCGGATTATCAAGCTGGCCGATAGCTTTCTGGAAGCGCAGCTTGAGCAGCTGATCTTTAAGTTCTTCCTCTTTTTGTTTTAATTCTTCTACCGATAATTCTCTCAATTCCCGGATCTTCATCTTATCTCCCTGTTCTCTCTTGAAATGAATCTTGTTTTCATAGGAAGTTTATGGGCTGCCAGACGCATAGCTTCTCTGGCCACCTCTTCTTCCACTCCCTCAATCTCAAAGATAATCCGACCGGGTCTGATGACATCAACCCAGAATTCGGGGTCTCCCTTACCGCGTCCCATCCTGGTCTCGGTCGGCTTCTTGGTCACCGGTTTCCAGGGAAAGACCCTAACCCACATCTTACCGCGCTTCTTCAGAAATCTGGTGATGGTCACGCGACCCGCCTCTATTTGCCTGGCCGTCAGCCAGCAGGGCTCCAGCGCCTGAAGTCCGTATTCACCAAAAGCCAGCTCGCAACCGCGAAGCGCCTGTCCCTTCATCCGACCCCGCTGTTGCTTTCTGTACTTTACTTTTTTCGGCATCAACATGGTCAAATCTCCTCAGTCTCGATGATTTGAGATGAAACTCTGGGTTTATCAACGTCGCCGCGGTAGATCCAGACCTTTATTCCAATCTGTCCGTAAGTGGTAAAAGCTTCGGTAAAAGCGTAATCTATATCCGCTCTAAGCGTTTGCAGTGGCAAACGACCTTTCAGATACCATTCAGTCCTGGCTATTTCCACTCCTCCAAGACGCCCGGAGCACATGACCTTCACACCATGAGCTCCGGTCTTCAGGGCCATTTCTACCGCCCTTTTCATTGCCCGCCGGTAAGAAATGCGTTTCTCAAGCTGGGTGGCAATGCCTTCGGCCACCAGCGTGGCATTCAGCTCTGGCTTATCAACCTCTTTGATGTCAACGTAAACTTCTCTGCTGGTAATACCTTCAAGCATGTGCTTCAAGTTTTCTATTTCCTTCCCGCCCCGGCCGATGATGATTCCGGGTCTGGCCGTGTTGATGATCACGATGACCTTGGGACCTACTCTTTCCACCTCGACACTGGCAATTCCGGCATGACCGTATTTTTCTTTTACCGCTTTCTTGATCTGCAGGTCTTCATGCAGAAGCCTGGCATAATCCCGACCTCTGGCAAACCAGCGGGAAGTCCACTGTTTGTTGAAACCCAAACGAAAACCGATTGGATGTGTCTTCTGTCCCACGGTCTATCTCCCTTTCTTTTCGTCTAAGTAGATTTTGACATGACTCATTCTTTTGAGCACCCGGTAGGCTCTACCCATCGGCGCCGGCCGGATTCTCTTCATAGCCGGTCCCTGATCGATCTGTATTTTCGCTATATACAGGTTATCGACATCAACTCCCGGCGCCTTCTGCTGAGCGTTGGCAATGGCCGAACGCAACACCTTTTCCAGGATCGCGCTGATCTTTTTCTTCTCGTTAAACTTCAGTATGGTTAGAGCTTCTCCGACCAGTCTGTTCCTGATCAGGTCAGCCACCAGACGCCCTTTCTGCGGACTCATCCGCACATAACGGGCAACAGCTTTGGCCAGATATTTTTCTTTTTCCATGGCTACTTACCTACTTTAAGTTGTCGGGCAGTTTTTGAAGTATGTCCCTTGAATGTCCTGGTGGGCGCGAATTCACCCAGTTTGTGACCGACCATCTGCTCGGTTACATAGACCGGAATAAACTTGCGTCCGTTGTGAACACCGAAGGTCAGGCCCACCATTTCCGGAACAATGGTCGACCGCCTCGACCAGGTCTTGATTACCTGGCGCTTATCTTTGGCCGACAGAGCAGCTTTTACTTTCTCCATCAGTTTCGGGTCAACGTAGGGACCTTTTTTAAGCGACCTGCCCATAATTACTTACTCCTTCTCTTTATAATAAAGGCCTGAGTTCTTTTATTTTTCCTGGTCTTATAACCCTTGGTCGGGATGCCTTCCGGACTGACAGGGTGACGACCACCCTTGGTCCGACCTTCACCACCACCGTGGGGATGGTCTATCGGGTTCATAGCGGTACCCCTTACCGTCGGTCTGATTCCGAGCCACCTGGTGCGACCAGCCTTTCCTATGCTGATATTCTGATGATCCAGGTTGGCCACCTGACCGACAGTGGCCCGGCAATCAAGGTGAACCAGCCGGATTTCGGAGGAAGGCAACCTCAACTGGGCATAATCACCCTCTTTGCCCAGAATCTGGGCACCTGAACCGGCCGCTCTTGCCAGCTGGCCTCCTTTTCCGATCTTCAGCTCGACGTTGTGAACAATCGTTCCCACCGGGATGTAGCGCAGCGGCATGGCGTTGCCGGGAAGTATATCCACCTGACTGTTGGAGGAAATTATGGTGTCGCCCACCTTCAAATTGAGCGGCGTAAGAATATACCTTCTTTCCCCATCGGCGTATTTTACCAGCGAGATAAAAGCGGAACGGTTCGGGTCGTATTCTATGGTCTCAACCACGCCCGGAACATCGATCTTGTCGCGCTTGAAATCGATAATCCGGTACATCCGCTTGTGCCCGCCGCCCCGATGTCTGACCGACAGGTGACCGCGATTGTTGCGACCACCGCTCTTCTTCAGCGGAACGAGCAACGGTTTGTATGGCTTATCGGTCGTCAGCTCTTCAAAAGTCAGACCCGTGCGGTGACGTAAACCTGGAGTAACTGGCTTGTAAACTTTAATACCCATGGTTATACTGCCTCGAAGAATTCAATCATTTTTTCGCCGGGTTTAAGCTTGACATAAGCTTTCTTTCTGTCCTTTGTACGGCCAAGGTTCCGGCCCAACCGCTTGGTTTTTCCCTTGACCTTGACAATGGTGACGCTTTCCACCTTTACCTTGAAAAGCTCTTCCACGGCCTTCTTAACTTCGATCTTGTTGGCGTCTGGAGCAATTTCGAAACACACCTGACGGCTGTCTTCTTTAAGTCTGGTGCTCTTCTCGGTGATCCACGGCCTCAAGATTACATCTCTCGGATCTCTGGTCATTTCAATCTCTCCACCAGGGAATTAAACGAGCGCTGGCTGAAAACCAGCCATCGGTACCTGAGGACATCGTAGATGTTCAGGTTTTCATCATCAACCGCCTTAACCTCAGGGATGTTTCTGACCGCCAGATAGAGGTTTCTGTTCTCACGATCATCCACAATCAGGGCCGAGTCAATGTTCAGGCTCTTCAACCAGCTGGCCGCCATTTTTGTCTTGGGTTCATCAATTCTGATCTCATCTATGATCAGAAGGTGGTTTTCCGCCAGCTTGGCACTCAGAGCCGACTTCAGAGCATTCTTCTTTGCCTTCTTCGGAATGGAATAGCTGTAATCCCTGGGCTTCGGCCCGAAAACGGTTCCGCCATGGCGCCAGAGAGGAGACCTGATGCTTCCAGCCCGGGCTCTTCCGGTTCCTTTCTGTCTCCAGGGTTTCCGGCCACCACCGCTCACTTCTCCCCGGTTTTTGGTACAGGCTGTCCCCTGTCTCTGGTTTGCCAGATAATTGACCACCGCCTCGTATATCAGGTGATCCTTAACCGGATAGGAAAATACCTCTTCCGGCAGGTCCATTTCCTGAACCGGCTTTCCGCTTTTGTCCAGCACTTGTAGTTTCATGGCACACTCTTCACTCATGAAGTTTTAGCTTTGAATGAGCTTTTCTTAATCAGAACCACTCCGCCGTTGGCTCCGGGGACGGCTCCTTTTACCACCAGAAGATTGTTTTCCTTATCTATCTGGACCACTTTAAGGTTACGAACGGTCACCCGGTCACCACCCATCCTTCCGCCCATTCTCATTCCTTTTATGACCCGGGAGGGAAAGGATGAAGCTCCTATCGATCCCGGTCTCCGGTGAAACATCGAGCCGTGAGCTGCCGGGCCACCGGCAAAGCCATGTCTTTTCACCACGCCCTGAAAACCTTTTCCCTTGCTGATACCGACCACATGAACTTTTTCTCCAACTTCAAAAATATCAACCAGAACCTGGTCTCCTTCCTTCAGGTCCACCGGACCTTTATACTTAACCTCTTTCAGCACTTTCAGCACAGGGGATTCCGCTTTTTTGAAATGTCCCAGTTCGGGTTTTCTCGGCTTTTTCTTCGGCTTTTCCACCAGACCCAGCTGAATGGCTTCATAGCCGTCCTTTTCTTTTGTTTTTTTCTGGATAACCGTACAGGGTCCGGCTTTGATGACGGTTACAGGAATAACATTTCCCTCTTCGTCAAACACCTGGGTCATCCCGACTTTTCTTCCGATAATGCCTTCAATCATGGTCATTCTCCTGCGCCAAAGGCTTTAATCTCAACGTCGATGCCAGCCGGCAGGTCAAGTTTCTGAAGTTCTTCGATGGTTTCGTTGCTGTATTCGCTGATGTCAATCAATCTTTTATGAATCCGCAATTCAAAATGTTCTCTTGACCTTTTATCTACATGCGGGGAACGAAGAACGCAAAATCTCTGCACCTTGGTAGGAAGTGGAATCGGTCCGGAAACTTTCGCTCCTGTTCTTCTCGCCTTGATGACAATATCCTTAACAGATTTGTCTAACAATCGGTGATCGAATGATTGGAGTTTAATTCTTATCTTTTCCATGGTCGTTCCTCGTTCTCCATTTTGTTTTCCTCATCCCTTTCTATTCGAGTATTTCGGTGACCGTGCCGGCGCCGACCGTCCGTCCGCCCTCTCTGATGGCAAACCGCAATCCCTTCTCCATGGCCACCGTCGTGATCAGCTCCCCCTCCATGGTCACGCTGTCGCCCGGCATCACCATCTCCACCCCAGCCGGCAGCTTCACCGTCCCGGTTACGTCCGTCGTCCGAAAATAAAACTGCGGACGATACCCGGTGAAAAACGGCGTGTGCCGACCACCTTCTTCCTTGGTCAACGCGTATATCTGCGCCCTGAACTTCCGATGCGGCGTGATCGACCCAGGCTTCGCCAGAACCATACCACGCTCCACCTCATCCTTACCTATACCACGCAGCAAACACCCGATGTTGTCCCCGGCCTGACCCTGATCCAGTATCTTCCGGAACATCTCCACCCCCGTCACCACCGTCTTCTTCGTCTCCCCAAATCCAACTATCTCTACCTCATCCCCTACCTTAACCACTCCTCTCTCCACCCTGCCAGTTACCACCGTACCACGACCCGTAATCGAAAATACGTCCTCTATGCTCATCAAAAATGGCTTGTCTATCTCCCGCACCGGCTCAGGTATAAACTCGTCCAGCGCCTTCATCAACTCCCAGATCGGCTTCCCACCCTCTCCCTCAGGATCCGCCAGCGCCTTCGTCGCACTACCACGTATCACCGGCGTCTTGTCCCCAGGAAAATCATACTTGTTCAGCAGCTCCCTCACCTCTAACTCCACCAGATCCAGTATCTCAGGATCATCCACCAGATCCACCTTGTTGATAAATACCACTATCGCCGGAACATCCACCTGCCGCGCCAGCAATATGTGCTCCCGCGTCTGCGGCATCGGACCATCATCAGCCGCCACCACCAGAATCGAACCGTCCATCTGGGCCGCACCGCTGATCATGTTCTTGATGTAATCCACATGCCCAGGACAATCTATGTGCGCATAATGCCGCTTCTCCGTCTCATACTCCACATGCGACAACGCCACCGTCAGAATCTTCGTCGCATCACGACGAAACATCTTCGCGTCCGCCTTCGCTACCTCATCATACGACTTGTACTGCGCTAAACCCTTCGTCGACAAAACCTTCGTTATCGCCGCAGTCAACGTCGTCTTACCATGATCTATGTGCCCGATCGTCCCCACGTTAACGTGCGGCTTCTTCCTCTCAAATTTTTCCTTCGCCATTTCTCTTACCTCCT
>JBASPX010000011.1:0-67811 GCA_049659625.1 Candidatus Saccharicenans sp.
AAAGCCAAAATCAATTGAATTGAGTATGTGTAATGCTTAAAATGATTAGTCGAGGCACAAAACAGGCAGGTCAAAAATGCACCTTATACAGCCCTTCCTGCTGTCCAAAGAATGGGGAGTACCTTAGTACGTAATGTTGAGAAAACAGGTTGGTTTTTTATTTTTTGTAATGATTATAAATTTCATAACAGCTGGTTTCGCATCTAGCCTTAAGGAATTTAGAGAGCCTGAGCCAGGTAATCTTTTGTTGTTAGAAGACGCAGTCAATTTAAGAATATTTACTCAAGAGGAAATGTTATTTGATAACGAAAAAAAAGTACATAAATTCTGGCGTCGTTATCCGGGAGAAAATCCAGCGGGTCTAATAGAAGAGATAATAGGAGGAAACCAATATGCATTGATTGATATTTTATCAAACCTAAAAGATAAAGGACCATATGGAAACATATTATGGTATTTAAAATATAAACTGCCAGTCCTGCTCAGGATAAAGCCGAGCTGGCTTATGGAGATTATTGTTGACAATAATATAAACCTAAAAGCTGAGGTAATAGATTTCTTTATGCCTGATCAAAAAATATTCGGGCGTTCGGCTTCTATTTATCTTTTAAAGGAGAGAATAAAGGCTCTTGAAAAAGTTAAACAGCCAGAGTTAATGAAAGTTCGTGACGCCTTTCTAAACAGGGCTCAGGAACTCCTGTCTGAGCTTGGTAGGTCTGATGAACGAGAAAAACAATATTTTAATGAACAGGCTGATTCATATGAACAACTCAAGAAGCAATGTATTGAACACGTCGGTTCTTTACCGGAGTCGATTATTAAAAAAATAAATCAGGTAGAAATTTGCCCTTGTCCTGAAAATATTCATGAACTTCTTGATGCTCTAAAAAACGAAAATGAAGCAGAGTTGGCGAGGAAATTAATGACTATTTGTCCCAATGAAGTCGGTGCGACATATGTATTTATTAAGGTTGTTGAGTTGTTATGGGAAGAAAGCTTATGTGGCAATGAAGAAGCGGTTGAAATTCTTCTAATTTGCTACTGCAATAGTGATAGATATGCAGGAGAGGCTGTTGATCTGGCTCTGCTGGCACTTTTAAGGCATAGTCCCGATTTCTTTCTTAGATTGATAAGAGATAATATGCACTTGTTTTACACGTGCCTTAGGGAAGGTTATCCTTTAGATTCATCAAGGACCTTATATACCAATAAAGAAGTCCGAAGATATCTTCTAATAAAGAGAATAGAAGCATTGATGAAGGTACAGGATAAGGATTTGATAAAAATAAGGGATGCTTGTATATCCCAACTGAAAGCAAGGATAAAGGAAATTAATTTACCAGGTTCTTTGGGCTTTCTTTGCTTTAGAACAATATTCAGCGATAATTGCAGAGCATTATTATCGGGTTTACATATATGATCCACCCTCCTCGTCACAGCCTGTTAGGTAAGATATGGAGAAAGCGAGCAAAAATACCATGAAAAAATTAAGGGTCGTGGTACTTACATTATTTATAATATGGTTTTCTTCAGAAGCAGCGGGGCTCATGAATGAAGGGAAAAGCAGAGTAGATGTCGATTCATACTGGAAGGTGGCCCGGGCTCTTTGGCAAAGATATTCAGATAATCCGACCAAAGAGAACGGCCGGTTATTTTATGATTACATACTTAAAAGCCCAGCCGAGGGAGAGAAGCAGGATTTGATGTGGTTTATTAAAGGTTCGGTATTCTTTGATGAAGTCCTTGCTGGGAACAGGTTAATAATTCTGTCCGCCTTAAGGTTGAGCCTCAAAGCCCAAAAGAGCATTGCAAAGATTATTTTAGAGGATGTAGGCTGCTTAAGCCGGATAAATCCAAAGCTTTTTTTAGACATTCTTGTTGAGGCATATAAATTTATGGGGGAGAGGGTAAAGGATGTGGTTATTACCTTGCCGGAGGAGTATGTATATCTGTCTTCCAGGTCCCATTATTTTGATTGGAAATACGATGGCTTGCTTTCTTATTTTTATTGTCATGAATTGAAGAAGAGATATCAGGCGGTAATTTCTGTGAAAGGCAAGAGATATGACAACATCAGGGAAATGTGCCTGAAGGAGCTGGAAAGAGCAATTGATATTCATGGTTGTAAGCAGATAGAGGTTAGCGATGAGATATTTGTAGACAAGGTAAGGATATTTGTGAATCTACCTGAAAAGGTTAAAAAAGATATATTTGATGATGTAATGGAAACTGATATGCGAAAAGTTATTTTTTTAGAACTTTATGAAGACGAAATAATTTTCAGAATTATAGAAAATGAGGCCTATTCGGGTAATTGGAAGTTGATGGAAGAGCTATTAATCTTTGAGACAAATGTAATTTCTTTTAAGGAAAATATTTTATGGGATTTAGCAAGGATAAAGCCCGAAGTCTTTTTAAAGTTTCAAAAATACCAAGAAGAACAGATACAAGATGAGTCTAAAAGGATCAATTTCTTAGAAAGCTATGCTTTGCTTTCTTTAAAGTCAGAAAAAAAGATAAGAGAATTGGATTATCGGATTAATTCACTGAAGAAGGTAAAAGATAGAGAATATAGAGCATTAAGGGATAGGTATATAAGAATAATGAAAGAGATCAGGGATAAGGAAAAGCAAAACTTAAAGCCTAAGGATAAGCCCAGACTTGGCTCTACAGGCTATATCAGAGATTAACTGTGAGAGGTTATATGGGGATACACCATACCTGGGTAAATGCCTTCGACCCGGTGTGGAAGTTTTCCGGCCAGGAGCAGGATGCAGAGCCCGGGTTGTATTACTTCGGCGCCCGCTACTACGACCCGACACTATACCGCTTCCTCAGCCCCGACCCGGTGATTCCGACTGATGTAGCCTTATATGCCCCCCAGCGGTGGAATCTGTGTGGGTATTGTCTGGGCAACCCTTTAAATTTCGTTGATAATTGCGGTGCAGAAATTGAAAGTTCTATAAACATATTAATCCTGAAATTTTATTATGGAACCTCATCAACGATGGGGTTTGTATTTGTAAACGGAGAATACGTCGGCGTTAGTCTTGAAAGACCTGCAAATGGACCAAGTCCAGCTTTAAGCTGCGTACCTGAAGGATTATATAGTGTTACTGGAGTGTGGTATGGAGATTATGGAGAAGAAAAATTCCCAATTTTTATATTGAATTATAGTGTCTTTGATGATGAAATTAATAATTATCGTATATCATCCATATTAGCGGGATCCAATGTGTCATCATTGCATAATTGCATTTACATTGGTGACGTTTTTAAAGGCCAATCTAATTTGCTTGGTAGTAACGCCATAAGAAATCTAGATAGAATTTATCAGGATGCGCTTAAGGAGACTAGCAAGATTATGGACATGGCTTCTTATGCCACTCAAACTGACATGGTATTGTATACCTTTGATGCGCTTGAATCATTAAGCTTAGCGGCCAGTGCTGCAGCAACAATTAAAATTAACGTTCTGATCATATCTGTGTTCACATTGATAAATTTAATGATGCCGATATTTCCATGCTTTTAAAAAGGATTTCCATCATGGCAATTACAAGGAAATTAAGCTACCTGATCAAAAGGGCGATTTTATTTATTCTAATTATCTCATCATCTGTGGCGGTCGGGCTTGCAGTATCGCAGGAAATAAATTCAGAGACCTGGGATAAGGCTCAAAAATCATTTGAAACTTATTTTAGTTTTCCGAGTAGAGCTAATTCCTGTAAAGCTTTAGCTAACCTCCCGGCGGAGGAAATGTTAGGAAAGATGCCATGGACTTTTCGAGCAATCATAAATTACGAATTCAACCCAACTGTTTTAGCAATGGATGCTGAGTCAGGAAACATCTGTGCCGCTCAGATAATTAGCAAATTATTGAAATATGATTCAGGAAGCCGAAGCTCGTTTGTTTTTTCAATTTGGAGGCTAATAAGAAATAGGCCTGAGATTTTCCTTAAAGCTTTTCGAGAGGAAAACTTTAAGTCCCTATTTCTTCAGTTGATACTTCCCATAACTCTGGATAAGTTGTCGAGGGAAAGAGTTGTCTATGAAATTAATACGAGGGGCGAGGCCCTGCAATCGGTGAAAGCGCCGGAGCTGGCTGAAAAAAAAGAAAAGTATATAAACTTTTTTGAGTGGTATCTGGACTGGAAAAAGCTGAAAAATGTAACCTTTTGTAGGGAAGAATTCAATGCTAAAGATTTTCCCTTAGAGATGAGAATAAGAAACGCAATTAACGAAGTTATAAACGTTCCCTGCCCGGAAAATATAAAAAGATTAATGGGGATTTTATCAGAATGGCCAAGAATTAGAGATATAATTGATGTTGACGCAGGAAACAGTCAATGGTTGCCTTTAATTCAACGATTGAGGGAGGTTTTGAGGGAAGAAGCACTTTGTGGAAATAAGTATGCTGTTGATTTTTTAATTAAATATAACGAATTATTTATAAACCCATCACCCCTTTACTCTGGACTTATGAGTGAAATCATGTTTGTAAATCCTGGCTTATTTATAAGTTCATTAGATAATAATCGTGAAAAATTAACACCGAGTTTAATCAGGGAGTATTGTTGTGCTTTACCACTCTGGTATCAAGCAGATAGCTTAACTTTTTATGAAAGAAAGATAGAAGCCTTGAATGAGCTTAAAATGCCTGAAAACAAAAAGCTGATTGATTTCATTATTTCATTGCTAAGAAATGAAATAAATAAGGAGGAGGAAAAGATCTGGTAAGGCAACGCAGTATTTGACGGGCGGCTTCTGGCTGAATATGATGGATATGGGAATTGTCTACGGGAATATATTTACATAGGGGCGAAGATGGTGGCTGAGTATCAGCCAGCTCAAAATAAGTATTACTTCTACACCACCGACCAGATTAACTCCACCCGCCTGGTTACCGATGAGAATGGCAACGTGGTCTATGCGGCGGTGCATGACCCCTATGGCGGGATACACCATACCTGGGCAAATGCCTTCGACCCGGTGTGGAAGTTTTCCGGCAAGGAGCAGGATGCTGAGCCCGGGCTGAATTACTTCGGCGCCCGCTACTACGACCCGACACTTTACCGGTTTCTGAGCCCCGACCCGGTTAATATGGAATTGTTTTCGATAAGTAATTTACAAAGATGGAATAGATATTCATATTGTATTGGTAATCCAATATCTCAAATAGACTATGAAGGCCTTCTATCTTTAACGTACACCTGGATAATTTATTATGCTGAGGTTGGGAAAGAATTGATTTGGGGCGGAAAGATGAAACCATATGGTGTGACAAGAAGAATAGGTATTAAAATAGATTTTTCAGACCCGGATAATATTAAGATAACCGCGACGTATCTAACGTATATTTTAAAGCCAAGTGATCCATGGTGGAAAACATATGATGCACAAATAGGGCACGTTTCATTTGAACAAACAATTTGGCATGAATTTTCTCACATTCGGGATGTACATTCATTAGTTAGGAAAAAGCTTGAAAAATTGGAAAAAAGATATAAGGAAGGCAAGATAAGTAAAGATGAGTTTGAAAAGAATGTTAGCGATATTTTTAATAGAGCAGAGGCGTTTTCTATTTTCCTGAGAGATAATTGGATGTCGGAGGCTCTTAGCGTAATTGGTAGATGGGTTGAATCAATGTTTCCAGATTATAATAATGATCCATTCACTCAATGGTTATTAGACCCATTCATAACCGGGGTGGTGGTTTCTTTCGCCCTATAGGAGGAATTAATGAGAAGAAAGACAATAATTAAATTCCTTATAATCATTTCTGTTTTCGTATTAGTTTATTATTTTGTGTATAACCCAGTTTTATCCTGGAAAGACCAGAAACTAATTGAGAGATCTAAGCTCTTGCAAGAGGCGAATGATGAAGAGGCCGTAATTAGAATTCTTGGTAAACCGCAAATGATAGAAAAAGTTGATTTGGTAACAGCAAGATCGATGGGTATGAGCAGTGATATTTTAGAAAAAATAAAAAACAAAGAGCAGAAATCTGTAGTAGTTTATTGGTATTATGTACCAAAACTTGTGCCGCCATTATTTTTAAGACATGAACCTTTCAGGACTATAATAATGATTTTCCTTGATGAATATCATAACGTTCTTTATGTAGAGATAAGTAAAACAAGTAAATCTTCATTAATTCCCGGAGGGATAGATATAATGAGATAGTCATGATTTTTAATCACATGCGTTTATTTTTGCTACTGAAAAAGGAGCAAGAAGAAAAAATTATTGGAAGATGAGTCTTTATAATTTCATCACTGACCAGATCAACTCCACCCGGGTGGTGACCGATGAGAATGGCAACGTGGTCTATGCGGCGGTGCATGACCCCTACGGCGGGAAATAAGGGGCATGGACATAAGCGGGGAATTATTTTTTTTATTATAAAAAATTTAAATGAAAGCAGGCAGTATGACCTTCACTCCAAATATCGTTCTATATTAATGGGGATAATCTCTTTACGCGATAAAAACCTGGAGATTGACCGGCGGCTTCCGGTTCGGGTACACTGAAAAAGCGCTCTGCCGGTAAAGCTTTCTCCCGGCGATGCGGCCCGGGCATGGCAGCCCTGAAGCAAAAGGCCCGGATTTTTAATTCTACGAAATTTTTACTGAGCGGGAGGTTTCGATGGCAGGAATGATGATAAAAAAGCATTCCCGGGCAATTTTTTGTTCTCTGGCCCTGGTTTTAACCTTTCTAATATTGACACCGCAGCTTCCGGCCGACGAAGGAATGTGGCCGCTCAGCGAGCTGCCGCGCCTTAACCTTAAGGAAAAGGGACTCCGGATGGACCCGGCCTTGATTTATGACCCGGCTCGCGAGAGCTTGCTTTATGCGGTGGTTGAGGTCGGAGCTACCGGCTCTTTCATCTCGCCCGACGGCTTAATCATAACCAATCACCACGTGGCTTTCGGCTCGGTGGTGGCCGCCAGCACCCCCGAGAAGGATTATCTGAAAAACGGCTTTCTGGCGAAAACCCGGGCGGAAGAAATTCCGGCCACAGGTCGCACCGCCCGCATCACTGAATCTTTCAGGGATGTTTCGGCCGAGGTGTTGAGCGCCGTCCGGAAAAATATGAGCTATGCCGAGCGGACAAGAGCGATCGAACAGCAAATTAAAAAAATCGTGGCTGAGGCCGAGAAAGCCAATCCCGGGAAAAGAGCCGAAGTGGTCGAAATGTTCCCCGGAAAAACCTACTGGTTGTTTCTGTACACCGTGCTCCGCGACATCAGGCTGGTTTACGTGCCGCCGCTGGCCATCGGCAATTTTGGCGGTGAGGAGGATAACTGGATGTGGCCGCGCCACACCGGAGATTTCACCCTGATGAGAGCCTATGTCGCCCCCGACGGCAAACCGGCCGAATACAGCGAGAAGAACGTCCCCTACCGGCCGCGGACCTACATCCGGATCAATCCGCAGGGAGCCAGCGAGGGCGATTTTGTCTTCCTGCTGGGCTATCCCGGCCGCACCTACCGTCACCTGCCGGCAAGCTACATCGCTTTTGAACAGAATGTCCGCATGCCGGCTGTGGCGGACTGGTACGAATGGCAGATTAAATTGATGGAGGAAATGAGCAAAGCCGGACGTGATGTCGCACTGAAACATGATTCCAGAATAAAAAGTCTGGCCAACACGATGAAAAATTATCGCGGCAAACTGGCCGGTCTGCGCCGCCTGAACTACCTCGAGCAGAAAAAACAGGAAGAGGCTGAGCTTCAGGAATTCATCCAGAGAGACCCGAAGCGCCGGGCGCTTTACGGTCAGGTCCTGCCTGAGCTGGAGAGAATCTACGCTGAAATGAGTCGCGAATATCCCCGGGTGTTCGTGCTGGAGAACTTGCGCCGTTCGGTCATCCTTTTTCAGAATGCCATGACCGTGGTGGAAGCCGCCCATGAGCGGCAGAAGCCCGACCTTGAAAGAAACGCTGCTTATATGGACAGGAATTTCAATCAGACCAGACAGCGCCTCGCCCTGAACCTGAAATCGAATTTCTATCTGCCGACCGAGGTGGCCATTTTCAGAGAGCTGCTTAAAAAAGCACTGGCTCTGCCCGAAGGGCTGAAGATAGAAGCGCTGAATCAATTGGTTTCGGCGGGTGAAAATGTGGATGAGAAGGTGGATAAACTTTTCAAGTCCACGAAAATGGCTGATTATGAATTCATAAAGCAGCTACTGGAGAAAAAGCCCGAGGAGATCAAACAGGTTGACGACTCGATGCTGAAGCTGGCCCTCAGTCTCTATCCGGAATACAAAAAGATGGAGGAAGCAAACCGGGCCAGGAAAGGTCAGATGGACGAGCTTCAGGCGAAGCTGGTTGATGTGCGCCAGGAGTTTCTCGGCCGGCAGTTCATCCCCGACGCCAACGGAACGCTCCGCCTGACCTTCGGCCGGGTGGAAGGCTATGAGCCACGGGATGCGGTTTATTACCGTCCGTTCACCACAGTGCAGGGAATACTCGAAAAGACTACCGGCAAAGAGCCTTTCGACACGCCGGCGGAACTTCTCCAGCTTATAAGCCAGAAGAAGTTTGAAGGTTTTATCAACCCGGCTCTGGATACGGTCAGCGTCTGCCTGCTTTACAGCACCGACACCACCGGCGGCAATTCCGGAAGCCCGATTCTTGACGCCGACGGGCGTCTGGTTGGAGTGAATTTTGATCGGGCCTGGGAAGCCACTATCAACGATTTCACCTGGAGCCATCGCTTCAGCCGGTCGATCGGGGTTGATATCAGGTACATCCTGTGGATTCTCAAGGAATTTGCCGGGGCGGATCATCTGCTGCAGGAGATTGGTGTCAGGTAAGTCTGACGAAACCTGACCGGGCGGACCGACTGAAATTAAAAAGGCTGTTTTTTGTATAATTTTCGAAGGAGGGCAGGAGCATGAAAAAAAACATTGTCTTTGGAGTGACAGTTTTTCTGGTGATGGTCATCTGGATATTCAATTCCCCGGCGCTTATCGCTCAGGAACAGGAGCAGGAAGAAACCAAACTTCCGATTTCCTGGGAAAACTGGCGTCAGGCCAAAGCTAGCGCCGAAAAATATGACGCCGAAGGGGATTACACCAGAGCGCTTCAGTATTATCTGGAATATATCCGCCAGGCGGAGGGGCTGGGCCGGATGGACATTGTGGCCTGGGGCAAAAACAACGCTGCTTACATGATCATCAAACAGCACAAGCAGGATCCTTCCACCGACCTGGCACCAGCCAAAAAATTGCTGGAAGAAGGGCTGGCTATTTCCGAAGCCACCGAGGAATGCAGGCTGAAACTCCAGAGCAACCTGGAATACGTGAAGGTGTTTATCAAGGATTAAGAGAACGAAGCTAGGATATTGCTTGAAAGCTTTAAAAAGGCTATCATTGTTTTCTGTTTCTGGTTAGCGGAAGCTTTTGTGTTTTAGTCACGTCTAAAAATAGTGATTCGGGTCGAATCCCGGCCTGAAACAATCTCAAGAGTGTGAAAATTAAAGAGAGGGATATATTTATGTTTTCAAGTAATCTTTCCGCTATGAAGCGAACCGCTACTTTCTTTCTATCTGGGTTTGTTGCCCTTCTGTGTTCAGGCCTGATATCTATTTCAGCCGCCGCTCAGGAGGTTCCGGTAAAAGTTCGGGCTGTGCGGGTGGAGAAAGGCCCGCATCTTGACGGAATTCTCGCCGATCAGGTCTGGAAAGAAGCGATTCCCTTTTACGATTTTAAGATGGTCGAACCGGTTCCCGGAAACGAACCTTCAGAGCGTACCGAACTCCGGGTGCTTTATGATGAAAATAATCTTTACATAGGAATTTACTGTTATGACAGCGAACCGGGAAAAATCGCGGCTAACTCGCTGGCTCATGATCAGACCGGGCAGAGTCGCGGCTGGTGGGGAATGGGGAGAACCACAGCCGCCACCAGCGATGATGTCGTGCGTGTTCTGATTGATCCCTTCCTTGATAAAAGAACCGCCTACGTTTTTTACGTAAACGCTAGGGGAGCTAGGAGCGAGGGGCTGGTTTCCGGCGGAAACGCCAGCTTGAACTGGGACGGCATCTGGGAGGCCAGGGTTAAGATACTGGAAGACGGCTGGTCGGCGGAGATCAAAATTCCCTTCAAGACAATTTCTTTCAAGAAAGATCTGCCCGCCTGGGGTTTGAATGTTGAGCGCTTCATTCCCCGCAAACAGGAAACAATTCGCCTTTCCGGAATTTCTCGCGACGCCAATTTCAACAACCCGATGATGGCCGCTGAACTTGAAGGCATTGCCGACATAAAGCAGGGACTGGGAATTACCATCAGGCCCTATGGTCTGGTGGCTGCTTCCAACGACCGACTGGTGGAAAATAACTACAACTGGAAAACTCAGGGCGGGCTGGACATCTACAAGAATATCACTCCCAACTTAGTGGCAGCCGTGACCTACAACACTGACTTTGCCGAAACCGAAGTGGATGAGCGCCGGATCAATCTTACCCGGTTTCCGCTGTTCTTTCCGGAAAAACGCATGTTTTTTCTTGAAGGTTCGGAGACCTTTAACTTCAGCTCAAGCGTGAGCTTCTTTCCGTTTTTCAGCCGGCGGATCGGGCTTTACCAGGGTCAGCAGGTGCCGATCGATTTTGGAGCCAAGCTCTACGGCAAGCTGGGGAAATTTAATCTTTCCATGCTCGATATGCAGACACGGGCGTTTGATCCGCTGCCCCGGAGCAATATGTTTGCCGGACGGGTGACCTATGATTTTCTTCAGGAAAGCAAGATCGGTGTTATCTTCACCAACGGCAGCCCGACCGGCGCTAACAATACACTCTTCGGTTTCGACGTTAATTACGCCAGCTCGCGGTTTCTTGGTAATAAAAATATCTGGCTGGCCGGCTGGGCGGTTTATAACTGGAACGAAAAAGATGGAAAACATCACGGCTTTGGACTGAGGGCTAATTATCCCAATGATCTGGTGAGCATAGAATCAACCTACGCTTACTACGGCGACGCCCTCGACCCGGGGCTTGGTTACCTGATGAGGCAGGGCATTCAAACCTTTTACCTTAAGCTTTCCTACAACCCGCGGCCGGGCCGGGGCTGGCTCGACAGAGTTATCCGGCAGTTCTTTTTCGAAGCCAGCGGCGATTTCTACTGGAAACTCGACGGAACTCTGGAGACCAGCCGTCTGACTTTTGAGCCACTGGATTTCAGGACAGAAAGCGGGGAAAGATTCAGCACGGCGGTTGTGGTTAATCACGATGTTCTGCCGTATGATTTTGAAGTGGCTGAAGGGGTGGTGCTTCCGGCCGGGCCTTACGATTTCACCAACCTGCGGCTGAGTTTTAACACCGCTTCTCATCGTCCGCTATCCCTTGACTTTAACTATACGGTGGGCGGGTTCTATTCGGGCCACTATGGAGATTTTAATGCCGGCCTGACTTACCGGCTGCGCGGCAATCTCAACCTGTCATTTAACACTAACCTGGTTCGCGGAACACTGCCCCAGGGAAAACTCAACGAAAATGTCTATCAGCTTAAGGTAGATTTTTATTTCTCACCGGACCTCGGCTTTATGAATTACATTCAGTATGACAGCGTATCCAGAATGCTCGGCTGGAGTGCTCGCTTCCGCTGGGAAATCAAGCCCGGAAATTTTATCTACCTGATTTACAATTCCAACTGGGAGAGGCGCTGGGACCCGGCCAGCCGCTTCTATGCTGTCGGCGACCGCGGTGTGTTCAAGATTACCCTGTCAATCAGGCCCTGATAGATCAGCCTTTTCCATTCGGTCTTAAACTGTTATTGATGGGTCGGATCTTGCTAAAAAAGTGAGCCGGTAATCTTTTTTTTAATTAAGTTCCAGCCAGCCCGGTACCGAGTGATTATCATTGAAGCAGGGGGACCATTGTAGAGATAGGCATTCAAAACGGCTGGAGTGAAACTGATAAATCTAGATATATATTGTCCATATAGGTATTAAGATAGTCTCAGGAAGAAAACCTGCGATTAAGATCCTTGAATTAAAATTCAGAAATCAAAAAGTATGATATGAAAAACTGCTGAGGGTTTAGACTGTCTGATTTTTCTGGTTCTCCTTGTTCAAGGTTTCTCGTATGCCCGGGAGGAAACCCAGAAGACCGAAGATAAAAAGTTTTGAGCTCTGTTTTCCTGGGATGAATGAAGAAGCCAAGGTAGATACAGATGAGTTTTTCCGAAGGCTTAGCGAGAGACTTAATGTATCTGAACAGGAGATCTGTGACGCAAAGGAAAAAAACGGCCTGAATTTTGGAGAAACCTACATGGCTACGGTCCTGGCCAGGAGGACTAACCGGAATAGGTATGAGGTGGCTGAGCAATACAGGTAGAATAAAGGGCACGGCTGGGGAGTTATGGCCCAGCCAATAGGCATCGAATGCGGTTCTCCCGAATTCAAGCAAATGAAAGCTGGGGCTAAAGGCCACACTGATCATTTAAAACCAAAAATAAGATCGAAGAAAAAAAGAAACGGAAAGAGAAAAAGAGAGAGAAAAAAAAGAGAAGGCCAGGCATAAAGCTGAGGAAGCTAGGGGTAGAGTTTGCAAGCAGAGGCAATAAAAAATAGGCTGGCTCCTGCTGGATATCGGGGTTGATTGCTCTTTATTTTGGTTGGGAAGCGGCTTAATATCAAAAAAAAGAAAAAAAATTATTTGTTTCCCTCAATAGAAATTTAGTGAGAATAAAAGCTTATTATTTTTTGTTTTTCTCTTTTCTAAATAAAAGGGCTATAAAAGAGTTGATCTTTTTTACGCGGATGTCCCGGGCCCACTCTCATCCCCGAGAACCTGCCCCTGCCAAAAAAGAAAGCGTCCGATGTTATTTGGCCTTTTTTGTCTTTTTAGCTTTGGCTGCCGCTTCGGCTTTGCTCTTCTTCCTCAGGTCAGCTGCATGAGCCCGCTTATAGGTCTGTATGTCAACAAAGCGGCCCTTTTCGTCGCGCACCGCATAGAGTTTGGTACCCTTCACGCTGCGATGGGTTGTTCTCTTCATGTGAAGATGCCTCCTTCTTTAATTTATCGTCTGGCGATGGCAGTTTTGATGGCTCCTATGATAGCCATCAGTACTCCACCGCCACCTCCACCTTAAATAATGCCCGGGATCGAGTAGAGCCCTGTTCTCAGAGAAATCTTCTTAAACAGGATACTGGCAATGTTCGCGACCATGGCGCCGCTCATCAGTTGAATGATCGTAGCCACCAGGTTGCTCATCTGATTTTTTTTGTTTACAGATTTACATTTAAAACCATGTACCGGATTGCTTTCCTGGCAGACAAGAATCAGCACAAGAGAATTCCTCGGACATTTCTACCTCGATGGATTGTTCGCTGATCCGAAGGAGATTGAAGAAGATACGATGGCACATTATCGTTTTCGGGAATTCCTTTCTTTCAATTGTGAATATAAACTCTATTCAGAGAGTCTGTCAATAAAAATTCTTTCAGATTGATTAATGCGATCGAGTCTAAAAGCAGTATGAGAAGGGGACTGGAGCCTCGAAAAAATTGCTCTTTCAGAGACTGAAAAAGCTCAAAAATGCATCATAAGAGTCTCTTAAAATTTCTGGGGGTGAATAAGTTATGAGCCCACTTTAAAGGATACAATCTTACTTTTTTTATTTTTTTCAACTACCCGGTAATTCGTGTCAGATTCTTTGAAATTAAAAAGACACGAATATTCAACTCAGACTCAATTTGAATTAAAAGCCGGCTCGGCAGACCCGGACTCAAGTTGCCAGTAGGGCAGCCAGAGAAGACCTGCCCAGCGAATGGAAATGTCCTTTTTCTTCGGCTTTAGAGCCAATGTCTGAAGCGGTTCTTTAGAGGGGTCGTAGAGGCTGGCGATATGTTCAGCCTCTTGCTGCATCTGCCGTTCCATCTCCTCGAGCCTGGCTCGGGCTAATTCTAATTGTTCCTGGGCTCTCTTTATATCCAGTTTTTCGTAATAAGCCCGGCTGGCGGTGCGGGCGGTGGTGGTGGCCCTACCGACCTGGTAAGACCTCCGGCCGAGTATGGCTCCTAAAATCGTGGCTCCCATTGAAATGGCACTCTGAGCCACCTTTTCCTTGTATTGGGCTTCTTCCTTCTGAAGGCGTTGCTGGGCGATCAGATATTGTCTTTCGAGGGCGGCTATTTTAGCGGCGTATTTCTGGCGAAGGCGAGCCACTGCCTCATCTCGCTTTTCCCTGGCCAGCTGGCTTAGTCGGAGACGGAATTCAAGCTCTGATTCACCTGGCCGCGAAACGGTCTGAAAAGTTGTGCTCTTCCAGAGCGTGAGCTGGTAGCTTCTGGTTAAATAGTTGAGAAACTCATTTTCGGCTGCTTTTAGCAGCGACAGACTTTGAGAAGGCAGAGATTCAAACGAAGCTTCCGGTAGGGGGTTCTTTTCAAGTTCTTCCAGGCGAACCGAAAGGGGGCGGGCTTCATCCCAGAGAAGTCCGACCACCTCTTCTGTCAATTCGAGATAATGGCCAGTATCCGAAATCTGGGAAATGCCGAGCCGATTATCATAAATCGCCACCTGAGCCAGGACAGCCACGGAAGGCCGGTAAATCAGCCTGGCTGAAACCGCCGGCCGAATTTGGACCGGGAAACATAGCTCTTTTATTCCGGGAGGGAGTGTGGGTTTAACATGGCTGAAGTCGGATGCCGGCCTGACGGCTTTTTTCGAATGTTCGGGAGCCTGGGTCTCTTGAGCGGGAGCAGTTTGAGCTTTTTTGTACTGCATTATCGCCATAATCTGCTGTCTGGTCATCGGCCCCCGGAGATAAGAAAGAGCCCATCTGGTATGGAACAGCACCGGCTTATCTTCATGGACGTTATGCATAAGGAAAACCCGATTTCTCAATCGGCTAATTTGCTCGGAGACTTTTTTCAGGTCGATATTACCGGCCACCCCGGTCAGCCCTTCGAGCAGTCGGTCCTTATCTTGTTCGGTCTGCAGTCGGCCGATAAACCAGGTGCCGGCATTGGACAGGCCTTTATAATCCAGGTCGACCGGGTTCTGGGTGGTCAGCACCAGTCCCAGGCCAAATGCCCTGGCCTGTTTGAGCAGAGTCAGCAGCGGACGCTTGGACGGAGGTTCACTGACGGGGGGAAAGAAACCGAAAATCTCATCCATGTAAAAGAGGGCTCGCAGCGAAGATGTCCCTGGTTGCTCGCGGACCCAACCGAGAAGCTGGTTAAGAAGAATAGTCACGAAAAACATTCTCTGGGCTTCAGAGAGATGAGCTATCGAGATGATGCTCAGCCGTGGTTTTCCAGAGGGGGTGTAAAGAAGGGAATTGATATCAAGCGGCTGTCCGCTCAACCAGAGTTCAAAGCCGGGAGCGGCCAGCAGGTTGTTGAGCATCATCGCCAGTTTGAACCGCTCCTGAGCCGGGTAGAATGAGTCGAGGTCAAAAATGCCGATGCGTTTAAGCGGAGGATTCTGAATCTGCTGAATGAGGGTCGCCAGGTTCAGGTCGTAGCTACTGGTCCAGGCGTGTTTTATCAGGTTGGAGAGAAGAATGTGTTCTCGGCTTTGCAGAGGGTCAGCCTGGATTCCAAGCAAGCCCAATAGACCGGAAACCATCGTGGTGATTTTTTCGTTCAGGAGTTCGGCATCTTCGAGGAGCCCTGGGGGTGGAGCTTCAAAGGATTTCAAAATAGAGAGGGGGAGGCCGGCGTTGCTGCCCGGAGTGAAAATGGATATGTCAGCAGTCTCGAGAAGCTTTCTGATTCTGGAAGCATCCTGGTCCCATTCAGCCAGCCCTTTTTTCCACATTTCTGACTGCTGGCGGGCATAGTCGTCAGGAGAAAGTCCTTTCTGGGCGGCTTCATCTTCATTTATCCAGGGGCGAAAATCTTCAGGCAGGAGTTCTGGAAAGAGCAGCATCAGGTTGGGCAGGTCTCCTTTCGGATCCACGATGATGGCTGGGATTCCGTCGAGACCGGCTTCTTCGAGCAGGCTGAGGCACAATCCCGTCTTTCCGCTACCTGTCATGCCGACACAGACGGCGTGGGTGACCAGGTCCTTAGAATCATAAAGTATATAATCAGGGGTAATGGAAAGAGTTTCAGGATCAACAGCCTTGCCCAGATAAAAAAGACCCAATTTTTCATATATTGGATTCATCCGGATCCTCCTCTGACCAACGGAAAAATATTAAAACAACGCTAAAATAATCCATTCCTTTTTTACTAATTATAACTCTTTATTGCTGAAATCTAAAAGTTTTAACGAGCTGTCAGAAAACATATCAAGAAGCTGTCTATAAATTCTTTCGGGTATGTCCGCTTGATGAGACATAATTCGGAATAAATTCAGGATTTTGGCCGGTCAACATCAGTTCAGTTAACACGACAAGTGCTGCGGCTGCGCTTATTTTATGAATTGGGATGACGGTCAGTTTTCTCAAAAACAATCTTTCCGTCGACGATGGTCATCAGCACTTCAGTCTTAAGAATTTCGGACGGAGGAATTTCCAGCAGGTTTCGGTCAAAAACCGTGATATCGGCCAGTTTGCCTTTTTTAAGAGAGCCGCGGATATCAGCCTCAAAGGCAGCATAGGCGTTGTTGATAGTGTAAGCTTTGAGACATTCTTCCACTGAAATTCTTTGCTCGGGAAACCAGCCGGATTCAGGCTGGCCGGTTAGAGTCTGGCGGGTGACAGCGGCATAAATTAAATATTTCGGGTGCATATGATATTCAGCGGCGCTCGTTCCAGGCCAGTCAGAGCCAAAGCTCAGAATAGCACCGTTGTCCAGAAGCGATTTGAAGGCATAGGCACCCTTGCATCTTTCATATCCGATTCTTTCTTCCATCCAGCGCATGTCATCGGAGATATGGTAAGGGTTTACCTCGGCGATGATCTTAAGAGCCCTGAACCGGGGAAAATCCTGGGGCCTGATTACCTGGGCATGGATTACCCGGAAGCCGGTGAGGTCGACGCCTTCATTTTTGAGTCGCTCATAGAGGTCTAACATCTCAGCCACCCCGCGGTCTCCAATGGCATGGACGTTTGGAACAAAACCAGCTTCCAGGCCTGTTTTTATCAGGCGGTACATTTTTTCCATGTTTCCGATCTTGAGCTCCGGGTCGTCAGAAGTATGATGACGCCAGTGGCCATAGTTGTCAGGCTGATCGTTATAAGGTTCAAAAAATAAGGCCCCGTGAGTTCCCATTATGCCGTCGATGTATCCTTTAAGCGCGCCGTAGCGCAACCAGCTGTCTTTCTGGCGGGTCTTCGGGTGAAGTCCCATGGTGAAGCCCTGCTCTTTCAATTGAAAAGCAAGTGACAGGTCGGGCCGCAGCCAGACCCGGCAGGTGAGTTCGCCATTTTCCTGCAGCTTGATAAACCGCTCAATTTGAGCCGGAGTGGCGATATCATGGATTTCGACGATACCAGCTTCTCTGAGTGCCTTCAGGGCAGCCCGATTTTCGTCGAGCAGGCGTTTTTCGGATTTTGGCTTGCGGGCTTTCTGCAGGGCATCGAAGGCCGGCGTATTCTGGAAAATTATTCCGGTGGCCTGTCCCTGCTGGTCGATTTCCATTCCGGGAAGTATCTTTCCATCGAGGCCGGCGGCTCTGAGCGCAGCGGTGTTGGCTAACCACTCCCGGTAGTCAAAACGACAGATAAAAACGGGGTTTTCGGGAGTCAGGTCGTCGATCATCTGACGGTGAGGGCGCCAGCGTGCTTTTTCCCCTCCTTGGGACGTTTTTCCGGGATCTCCCTCAGCCCACTGTTCATAAGCACCCCATAATCCTCCAGTAATCCATTCATCCTTATCCAGAAGTCTGACGACCCGGCCTATTTCCTGGCGGAGACCCTTTTCGTCTGACACTTTAAGCAGGTTGGCGTCGTTGATCATTGCTCCGGCCTGGTTGAAATGCACGTGTGCATCAATAATTCCAGGAGTGACCAGGGCTTTTTTCAGGTCGATAACTCTGGTTCCTGGACCACGGTAGCGGAGAGCTTTTTTATCGCTGGTGCAGACGTCTAAAATTTTGTTTCCCCTGATGACCAGAGCAGAAGCACGGGGGAGGTCAGGTTCCATGGTGTAGATTTCTCCATTTATCAGTATCAGATCAGCCGTTTCTTCGCCCCGACGGGAACAGTTAGTCAGGATGATCAGCAGGGCTATAATCAGAATTAAATGGCAAAAAATAGAATAATTGACGATAGGTGTGGTTTTTTTCACCGACAGCTCCATTGTCGGGATTATCTTGGTTTTAAACCCCGGATAAATTTCAGAGAAATATTAATATAGAAATTACGGGATAAAATCAAATGAAAAATTTCTCCGACTGAAATTCAGCGCTCGCACGGGGAGGAATGTTTTCAAAATTAGAAAGACTCAAAGACGATTTGTCGGAACATCGTATTAAACAAACAGAGATCAGGCGTGAATGGAATAAGTGGTATAGGATCGAATGGAAAAAATGAAGCCAGAATGGAAAATAAGTGAAAACATTTTACGTTCTCTTTTTGATTGTAATTTAGTCTTTCAGCTTGAATTGGACAGAGAATGACAGGTAAAAGGTAACACCGTCCCTGGGCTGTCCCGGCTCAGCCAGGCCTCAATGTATCTTTGATTTGCTAAGGGGGGCTGCTGGTCGGGTGGCCATCACGTTGGGTTTGACTTCCTTAACCATGCCCTTTTTCAGCATGTCGATCGTGGCCATGATTTCCGGCAGATAGTCATTCTCAATCAGCCCTATGGCTGCCTGAAATGAAGCCTGGAGCAAAACTTGCAGCAGCGCGTCATCCGGCACCGGCAGTCCAACGGCTGATAGATAAACTCTGGCCAGTTCCTTGAATTGTTCGATAACATTTTCCAGAATTATCGATTCGTCCTGCTGGAGCAGCCAGCCGTAAGCAATACAGGATGTGCGGAATTCATTTTCGGTAGCCCGGATAAACATCTCGGCTTCTTCAAGGGTCATCGGAGCCGCAGTTCCCTGAGAAAAATCAGCCAGATCCTTAGCGTAAGCTCTGACCATCAGGTTCTGCATGTTGGTCTTCGGCCGGGCAGCGATCTGCACGATTTTTGCGCCCAGACTGCGGTCGTAGCGAACGAGGACTATGTCGCCGGCGGCTTCAATGATGTTATGGCATACTTCAAGAGCCACTGCCGGATAGTCCTTGAAGAGGTTGTAATAATCTGGAGAGACGGTTTTCAGGTACTCATCGAGCGCTTTTGCCTTGGTGATGACATAACCTTCATCAGGAAGAAGGGTGATTGAAGCAACGTGAGCAGTCGAGTCCGCGCCCCAGAGGTTGTTATGGCTGATAAACCCATAGGAGCTTGCCTTTTCGTAGCCGTATTTTACGGCGTTTTGAATCTTCAGGAAATGATGGTGGGTCTGGTCATACAGAAAATCACGGTAAAGAATGTAAGGAGGTGTAAACAGGTAGTTGAAAGCGTCGGGCGCCATCGCTCCGTACATTTCTTCGATGTCATATGGGCCGCTGGCTTTTTTGAGTTTGTGAGCGATAAAAGCGTGAGTCCCCTTCTCCCAGGCTGAAGCCAGTCCTGGTAGGATGCCAAGCATCAGGATGATAGAAAGAGCTGACACCATAACCTTTTTCATGGTTTGTCCTCCTTTGCACCTGGTGGGATTTCCCCGCCTGCTTATACATTTATTCCCCTTTCAGATGTCAGTCAAGAAGAATTTTCGTAAAGTTTAATGTGACAGCGTTCAGCCGGCCCCGGGTTATGGTGACTGATGTGCGGTCTTAGAACTGTGGACATCGGGGTCTGGAGCTTTTTGCGATAAAAAGACGGGGAAAGGCCAGAATTAACCGGAAAAAGGGGACACCGTGCAGTGTCCCCGAATTTTATTTGATTTTTCCCCTTGAAAATGTGGGCTGGGAGCGGGGAAAAGGGGACACCGTAAGGTGTCCCCTGTTTTAAAAGGGATTTTCGGTGGGGTAAGGCAGGCCGGCCGGCAGGTTGTAATAAATTTCGGACAGGCCTAACATCCGGAGCAGCGCAAACAGAGTTCTGCCGGCGTGCTGGAAGCCGACGGCTGTATGATGGGGGAATCTTTTTTCGATCAGCACATGGCGGTAAAAGCGACCCATCTCTCTAATGCCAAAAACGCCGATACTGCCGAAAGATTGCGGTTCAACGTCGAGCACTTCCCCCTGGGCTATGTATGACCGCAACCTGGCCTCAGCCGTTCCCTGCAGGCGGAAGATGGTGACCTCGCCCGGCCTTATTCTTCCTTCGAGGGTGCCACGGGTGATCTCCGGTTGTTTCCCGGGCTCCATCAGCCGGTGCATGATCAGCTGGTATTTCATGGCCGGCGACAGCAGGCAGCAGGAAGCAGTGTTGCCGCAATGGAAGCCCATGAAAAGGTCAGTCTGTTTGTAGTTGCCGATTTTCTCCCTGTTTTTTTCGTACATATCTGCGGGCACGGTGTTGTTAATATCAAGCAGGGTGGCGGGAAGTTCGGTGGCGCAGGTCAGAAGATATTCGCTCAGAGCTCCGTAGATATCCACCTCGCAGGCCACCGGAATTCCCCTGGCCGCCAGCCGGGCGTTGACGAAGCAGGGAACAAAGCCAAAATAGCTTTCAAACGCCGGCCAGCATTTATTGGCAAAACATCCGTACTTAGAGGCGCCAAGGTTCTTTTCCATAAATTTGAGCAGGGCCACCTCGTACCTGGCGAGTTTATCGAGTAAATCAGGGTAATTATTTCCAGCACCGAGCTCCCGGGCCATATCGGCAGCCACAGCTTTGATTTCTGGCGATCCCTCAGCTTTCAGATAAATGTCGTAAAGGTCTAGCTCAGAGTTTTCCATTATTTCCACGCCCAGGTCGAAGAGCGGTTTTATCGGGGCGTTACAGGCGTAAAAATCCTGAGGCCGTGGACCGAAGCTGAATATCTTCAGGTTTTTTAACCCGAGCCAGGTCCTGGCCACCGGAACAAACTCTTCGATCATCCGGGCTACCTGCGGCGCAGTTCCGACCGGGTATTCCGGGATATGAACGTTAAGCTGCCGCAGCCCGATGTTGTAAGAGGCGTTCAGCAAACCGCAGTAGGCATCTCCGCGTCCCTGGTAAAGGTCGGAAGCGGTCTCTTCGGCTGCTGCTGCCAGCATCACCGGGCCCGCGAAACGCTGTGCTAATATGGTGGTCGGTCCTTCAGGCCCGAAATTTCCGAGAAAGATGGCCAGCGCATTGATTTCTTTTTTCTTTATTTCCTCGAGAGCTTTCAGCATGTCAATTTCATTCTCGATGATGGTTTCCAGCTCGACTACCGGCAGGTTGACTTTCTGACACTCGGCCGCTACCGCGATTCTTCTTTTTCTTGAGAGTTCTATCGGAAAACAGTCACGGCTGACGGCAATAAGTCCGATTTTTACTTCGGGGATGTTTTTGATGCTTTCCATTTTGTTATTCCTCCTTTTTCTGTCCGTAATAGGCCCTCGGGCCGTGTTTTCTTTCAAAATGTTTTCTTATCAGATAGGTTTCGAGCTCGGTGACTCCGGGATTAATCTGGAGCGTGAGGACAGCCATTCTGGCTACGGTTTCCAGAAGCAGGAGATTTTCCACCGCTTCCAGCCCGGATTTACCCCAGGCAAAAGGACCGTGCCCTGCGACCAGGCAGGCCGGGTAATCTGCCGGGTCAAGCTGCTCAAACCTTTCCACGATTACCTTTCCGGTGTTGAGCTCATAATCAGAAGTAACTTCGTTTTCCGTCAGCGTCCGGGTTATCGGCACAGGTCCCGGACAGAAATCCGCATGGGTGGTTCCGAGACAGGGAATTTCCTTCGCGGCCTGAGCGAAGGCGGTGGCAAACTGGCTATGGGCATGGGCGATTCCGCCAATCTGCGGGAAATGCCGGTACAGGTGAAGGTGGGTGAGAGTGTCTGAAGAAGGTCTCAGCTTTCCCTCAAGCTGACGGCCTTCAAGGTCGAGCACCACCATGTCCTCCGGTCTCATCCGGTCATAAGGAAGACCGCTCGGTTTTATGGCCATCACGCCTTTTTCCCGGTCGACCTCGCTCACGTTTCCGAAGGTCAGAATGACCAGACCGCACTCGACCAGTTTGAGGTTGGCCTGCCACACCCGTTGTTTAAGTTCTTCATACATGGCGCTTTCCTTAATTTTTATTTATCCTCGCTCAACTGCTTATTTTTTTTGGCGTTCGGGTTCAAACATTAAGGTCATGCATTCTCCGATTTATCTTTTCTTTCTGGTTCTTACCGTCCTGGCTGAAGCTGCCGCCAGTTCTCTGGCTCTGGCCAGCTGCCGATCGCGGATATCCAGCAGGTCCTTCATCAGATGGTAGAGGTTGCCCTGCCACTCTCTCGTGCCGAAAGCGTCGTGCAGTTCCCGGTAAAGACGGTACAGTTCCTGATAAACCTGATGACGGTCCGGGCGCGGCTTGAAACTGACCGGCTTGACGCCGCACATGGCTGCCTGGGCTTCTTCAAAACTGTCATATCCTCCAGCGTTTTTTCCGGCGACCACCGCGCCGGCTATGGCCGCGCCGAGAGCGCAGGTCTGGGAGGAACGGGCAATCTTCATCTCCATGCCGAAAACGTCTGCATAAATCTGCATCACCAGCGGGTTTTTCTCGGCGATTCCACCGCAGTTGATGATTTCGTTTATTTCAACTCCGTATTCCCGGAAACGTTTGATTATCGTCAACGCCCCGAAAGCGGTGCTTTCAATCAGCGCCAGATAGATTTCCTCAGGCCGGGTGTGAAGCGTCTGTCCCAGAAGAAGTCCGGTCAACCTCTGGTCCACCAGGATCGTCCGGTTCCCGTTGTTCCAGTCGAGCGCCAGAAGGCCAGACTCTCCGGGAAGAAGCGCGGCTGCTTTTTCTGTGAGCGCCTGGTGACTGCCGTGTTTTGGACCACCGGGCTGGATGTAATTAACAAACCAGTTGAAGATGTCTCCGACGGCCGATTGCCCGGCTTCCAGCCCGAAATAGCCCGGGAGTACCGAGCCGTCGACAATTCCGCAGAGACCAGGAATGTCAGCCAGCTGCCGGTCGTTAGGCCAGACGCAGATGTCGCAGGTGCTGGTGCCGATAATCTTGACGAATTTTCCGGGCGCCACGCCAGCTCCAACCGCCCCGAGATGAGCGTCAAAGGCTCCCACAGCCACCGGAATTCCCGGTTTCAGCCCAAGCATTTTAGCCCAGGATTTGGTCAGATAACCGGCTGGCCGGTCAGAGGTGCAGGTGGTGTCATACAGCCTGTCCCTCAATTCACCCAGCCGCGGGTCAAGTTTACTCAGGAAGTCCTTCGCCGGGAGTCCTCCCCACTGTTCGTTGAACATGGCCTTATGACCGGCGGCGCAGCGGCTTCTTTTTATTTTCTCAGGGGCTAAGGTGCCGGTCAGAATGGCCGGGAGAAAGTCGACGCATTCCACCCAGGTGTAGGCCGCCTCAAAAACTTTCGGGTCGACCCGGAGACAGTGAAGAATCTTGCTGAAAAACCACTCGGATGAATAAACGCCGCCGCACTTGGCTAAGTATTCCGGATGCTCCCTGGCGGCCAGTTCGGTGATTTCCTGGGCTTCGGCAAAAGAAGTATGATCCTTCCACAACCAGGCCTGGGCATTGAGATTATTCCTGAACTCATCATGAAAGGCCAGCGGCAGGCCGTTTCTGTCAACCGGCATCGGGGTGGAACCGGTTGTGTCAATCCCTATTCCTATGATCTGTTCGGGCGAAAAGCTTTTTCTGGCTTTTCGGGCCAGCCGTAGAACCTGTTTTACCACCCTGACCATCGATTCGAGATAATCAGCCGGGTTCTGCCGGGCCAGGTTGGGGTCCTTCGGGTCGAGAAGTATGCCGGCCTCACCTGAAGGATAATTCACCACGGCCGTGCTCAGTTCTTCGCCGCTGGCGGTATCCACCACCAGCGCCCTGACTGAATTTGTCCCAAAATCAAGTCCGAGACTGTATGCTCTGCGTTCTTTCTTCATTTATAATGCCTCCTCCAGATTTATCATTTTAATCCAGCCGGCTGGCTTTTTAGAAATAGATTTTTCCCCGTCCGGATTTCGTGCTGGCTTTATAGGAAGTGGCCGTGCTGCCTGGTGCGTAAAATCTTCAGTAGCATATCTGTCTGGCAGAGGATGTGTGGCCATAATTCCGGGAACCGCCGCCGTCCGGCTGGCTGATTTTTCCGACCGGTAAAAATTTGTTGACATCATTTTCCGAGCTATTATATAAAAATAATGCGTTAACGTTAACAAATTTTTTTCAGGAAATTTCAGGCGGAAAGCTGACGGGAGAGAATATGATTTATTAGACGGCGGAAAGTCGCAGATAATGGCGGTTTATTTTCTGAATCGATGATTGGTATAATGAGAAAGAATCATCTGGCTCCAGGCATCCGGCGTTCTGAGTTTGGTTTGAAAACAAATCGGTAAGTAAAGCCAATAAATCAAAAATTATTGAGGAATAAGCCGATGTTCTGGATGCCTTCTATCAGAAAAGATAATCTCAGGATATTTTCTTTTGTATTTTTAACGGTCACAATTTTATTCCTGACTGACCTGCCGGCGCAGGTTCAGTTGAACCAGAGCGATTTAAGGCTTTTCCAGTTCAGAAATATCGGGCCGTTCCGGGCCGGTTCCTGGGTCACCTGTTTTGCCGTACCTGATTTTCCTCCAGAAGCTCACCTGTACACGTTTTATGTTGGCACCAGAAATGGCGGGGTCTGGAAAACTGTCAACAACGGCATCACTTTTGAGCCGATCTTTGATGCTCAGAGTCATCTTTCGATCGGAGCCATGGCTGTAGCTCCATCGAATCCTGAGATTATCTGGGTGGGAACAGGAGAAGCTTACTGCGCCCGCAGCTCTCAAAGCGGCGACGGTGTTTATAAGTCCACCGATGGCGGCCGGACCTGGCAGAATGTCGGGCTCCGGGATACTCACCATATAGCGAAAATAATCATCCATCCAGAAAATCCGGATACCGTCTACGTGGCCGCCATGGGCCATCTTTTCACCCCGAATACCGAGCGAGGAGTGTTCAGGACTGAAGATGGCGGAAGATCCTGGAAAAAGGTCCTCTACATCAATGAAAGAGTTGGAGTTATAGACCTGGTGATGGATCCGTCAAATCCGGATGTTCTCTACGCGGCTTCCTATGATAAGGTCCGGCTTCCCTGGCATTTTGAAGCTGGAGGCCCGGAAAGCGGCATCTACAAAACCACAGATGGTGGAAAAACCTGGAAGAGACTTTCGGGCGGGTTGCCTTCAGGTTATATCGGCCGGATAGGAATAGATATTTTCCGGAAAAATCCGAACATTCTTTACGCGGTGGTGGAAAACTTCCGGCAGCCGACGGAGGAAGAAAAAGCTGCCGCCCGCCGCGCCGGACGTCGGGCTCATCCGGTCTCTGTGGGTGAAGTTTACCGCACGGATGATGCCGGCCAGACCTGGGTTAAGGTTAACACCGGGAAGGAGCCGCTGGCCAGCAAAGCCCCCTATTCTTTTAATCAGATTTACGTCGATCCGGAAAACGACCAGGTGGTTTATATAACCGGCGTCACCCTGGCGAGTTCGGTCGATGGCGGCCGCACCTGGCGCGACGCTGACTGGCCGCCGCGAACTCTATTCAGCTCGGCCTTTGGAGATGTAAGAACCCTCTGGATAGACCCTCAAAATCCAAAGAGAATACTTTTTGGCAGCGACGGCGGTGTTTATATCTCCTACGATGGCGGCAAAACCTGCCATCATTTCTACAATCTGCCGCTCGGTGAAGTCTACGCGCTCGGTGTGGATATGGAGGAGCCCTACAACATCTACGCCGGGCTTCAGGACCACGATTCCTGGAAAGGACCTTCCAATTCCTGGTCCGGGGCGGTCAATCTGAGCGACTGGGTGACAGTGGGCGGCGGCGACGGCATGTACAACGTGGTGGATCCGACAGACAGCCGCTGGGTTTATAACTGCCGCGAGTTTGGCGATTTTTATCGTCTCGACCAGAAAACAGGGACGAGAAAAAGAATTCAGCCGGCACGCCCTGAAGGGATGGAACCATACAGATTCAGCTGGACTCCGCCGATCCATCTCTCCCCGCATAACAGCTCGATTGTCTACATCGGAGCTCAGGTGTTGCTCCGTTCGCTCGACCGCGGGGATAACTGGGAAGAAATAAGTTCCGACCTGACGACGAATGACAGAAGTAAGCAGGGAGGAGCGGGAAACATAACTTTCTGCACGATAACCACCATTTCCGAATCGCCCCGCAAACCCGGAGTCATCTGGGTGGGAACAGACGACGGCAAAGTTCAGGTAACCACCAACGGCGGTGTCACCTGGACGGATTGCACGGTGGCTCTGGCTAAAGCTGGTGCGCCCGCGCCACTCTGGGTCAGCCGGGTTTTTGCCTCCCCGCATGAAGCCGGCACAGCCTTTGTGGCCAAGAGCGGGTTCAGAAACGATGATTTCAAACCGTATGTTTTCAAGACAACCGATTACGGGCGCACCTGGGTATCGATTTCTAAAGGGCTGCCCGATTCTCCCGTTAACGTAGTTATTCAGGATCAAAAAAATCCCGAACTGCTGTTTGCCGGCACTGATAACGGTCTTTTTGTTTCCTTGAATGGCGGTAAAGAATGGCTGCCCTTCCAGAATGATATGCCCCGGGTTAAAGTGACGGACCTGGTAATCCATCCCCGCGAAGGAGATCTGGTTGCCGGTACCTACGGGCGTGGGATATGGATTACCAATATCTGGCCGCTGCGCGAACTTAATTTATTGCCGGCAGAAGCCGGCGTTTACCTTTTCACCATCAGGCCGGCCATCCAGAAACAGTATCCGGTCTTTGGTAATTATCATCTCACCGGTGACAGCCATCTCTTTACTCCCAACGAACCCGATGAAGTGGCGATTTATTATTATTTGAGGAGCGAGGCTAAAGAAAAAATAAAAATCAGTGTTTTTGACCGCGAGGGGAATTTATTGCAGGAGCTGCGCGCAGAAGGCCGGGCCGGGTTGAATCGTGCCGTCTGGAACATGAGAAGAGCAGGGGCCAGGCCGCGTGAAGCTCCGGTCAACCCGGGTTATTACAGGGTTGTTCTGGAAGTGGACGGGAAGCAATATGAGCAGACAGCCCTGATCAGCAAAAGAATCAGCTGGGAAATAAGCCGGCGGTCGGTGGTGCTGATGACCGCAGGAGAATGAAGCCGGGGAGCGCCGGCGGATTCGAGGAGGAAATAAGCCTGATGGAGATGGTTAAAAAGCTTCCCGGTTTAACAGTAAAGTGGGCTATGATAGGAGTAAAAGAAATTGAATAAAAAACTGGAGGTAAAAATGAGTAAAAAATCCTGGAGAAACCTGCCGGTTATTTTTGTCTTTCTGGTAATCTCGGGCATCCTGTTTTCAGGCTGTGCCGGTGAGAAAAAGGATTATTCCATAAAAACAGTCAACCTGACAGATGTTAAATTTTCTGACGGATTCTGGAGCAAACGCATAGAAACTAACGGTCGGGTGACCATTCCCCATTCTTTCAGGCAGAGCGAGGAAACCGGCCGGATCAAAAACTTTGAGATTGCTGGCGGTCTGGCTGAGGGCGATTTCTGCTCTCGCTATCCTTTCGATGATTCCGATGTGTTTAAGTTGATCGAGGGAGCTTCCTATCAGCTCATGCTCAACCACGACCCCGAGCTCGATAAATATCTCGACCAGCTGATTTTTAAAATTGCTGCCGCCCAGGAAAAAGACGGCTATCTGTACACAGCCAGAACCATAAAGAATAAAGGCGGGAAGATTCCTCTGGAAGAATGGGTAACGGATAAAAGGTGGGAAAGAGAACGCGATGCTCATGAACTGTACAATGCCGGCCATCTGTATGAAGCGGCTGTAGCCCACTATCGAGCGACCGGCAAAAAAACTCTGCTCCAGGTCGCTCTGAAAAACGCTGATCTTATCGTCAGAGAGTTTGGTCCGGGAAAGGTAATGCTGCCGCCCGGTCACCAGGAAATTGAAATCGGCCTGGTAAAACTTTACCGGTTGACCGGCAAAAGAAAATATCTGGAGCTCGCTCAGTTCTTTCTGGATCAGCGCGGCAACAGGCAGGGACATGAACTTTATGGTTTCTATTCTCAGGACCATCTGCCGGTGCGGGAACAGAAGGAAGCGGTCGGACATGCGGTCAGGGCAGCTTATATGTATTCCGGCATGGCCGATGTGGCCGCGCTCACCGGCGATCAGACTCTGGTGCAGGCGCTCGATAATCTATGGGAGGATGTGGTTTTTAGAAAAATTTATATCACCGGAGGCATAGGTTCGACCGGCGCCTGGGAAGGCTTCGGTCCGGCCTACCATCTGCCGAATGCTTCTGCCTATGCTGAAACCTGCGCCTCGATCGCCAACGCCTTCTGGAATTACCGGATGTTCCTGCTTCACGGCGATGCTAAATACCTGGATGTGTTCGAGCGGATTATTTACAACGGCTTTCTCTCGGGCATAGCGCTGAGCGGAGACCGCTTCTTCTATGCCAATCCTCTGGCCTCGTTCGGCCAGCATGAAAGAAGCCCCTGGTTCAGCTGCGCCTGCTGTCCGCCTAATATTGTCCGTTTCCTGCCGCAGTTAGGACAGTATGTTTATGCCACAGAAGATGACCGGCTGTACGTAAATCTTTTTGCCCGGAGCCAGGGCCAGGTCAAGGTCGACGATATCAGAGTGGAACTCGAGCAGGAGACAGATTATCCCTGGGAAGGCGAAATTAAAATCAGGATAAACCCGGAAAAGGCTGAGGATTTTACAGTCATGCTGCGGATCCCTGGCTGGGCTCTCGGCCAGCCGATACCTTCCGACCTTTATTATTATGCTGAGAGGCCGGAAACCAGGCCCGCGGTCAGGGTGAACGGTGAAGAAATTCCTCTGACTCTGGAGAAAGGATTTCTCCCGATCACCAGGAAATGGAGGGCGGGCGATGTGATTGAAATCAATCTCCCGCTCGAGCCCAGACGGGTTCTTGCTCACGAAAAGGTAAAGGACGATGCGGGTCTGGTGGCGGTGGAAAGAGGGCCAATTGTCTATTGCGCAGAATGGCCCGATAACGGAGGACGGGTTTCTAACCTCCTGCTTCCAGATGGCGCTTCTCTGACTTCTGAATACCGCGAAGACCTTCTCGGGGGTCTGGTGGTGGTGAAGGCTCAGGGTAAAGCTTACAGAAAGGTGCAGGGTAAAACTGTCAGTGAGGATAAGGAAATAGTCCTGATTCCTTATTACGCCTGGGCTCATCGCGGTCGCGGAGAAATGGCTGTCTGGATGGCCAGAGAAGAAGCTAAGGTCAGACCGACTCCAGAACCATCGCTGGCCTCGAAGGCAAAAGTTGAGGCTTCAGAAGGGGCTAAGGGAATCAGGTTTATAAACGACCAGTACGAGCCTTCAGATTCGAATGACCATTCAGTCGGATATCTGCACTGGTGGCCGAAGAAAGGAACCACCGAATGGGTTAGCTATGAATTTCCATCTCCGGTTCGCGTTTCTGAAGTTGCCGTCTACTGGTTTGACGACACCGGCGTGGGTGAGTGCCGGGTGCCTGAATCCTGGAAGCTTTATTACAGAAAAGGTGCGGAGTGGGTGCCGGTAAAGAATCTTAATCCCTGCGGCACCGAGAAAGACAAATACAATGTGGTTAGATTTCAACTGGTGGTGACCACCGGTTTGAAGATTGAGCTTAAATGCCGGGAAAAGTTCTCCGCCGGCATTCAGGAATGGCAGTTGAGATAAACGGTTGAATTCAGCCGGAAGTAAAAACATAAAAATTCCCGGCATAAGCGAGCGAGTGCGCAAAGGAAGTTCACCTGGCTGGCAGGTAGAGAAATTTAATTGCCAGGAAGGCAAAGCGATCGATCGACTTTGAGAAGCATTTTCCGAAGATTTCTGTAATCAGGAGATAGGTGGTTGCTTGAGGGCAGTCTAAGTCAGGAGCAAAAAAATTTTTTACATGATTTTCGGGAGGAAATTATGAATAAAGGAATGCGCCAATCAGAGGGAACAATAAAACGTACCTCCCGGCTTATCCGGGGTATACGGCAGGCGGCTCAGGCGAAGCCGGGGCTTTTTTCTTTAATCCTTCTGTTTGCCGTCCTGGCTCTTCAGGCTGAACAGCAGCAGATAATCCAGAATCCTTCGTTCGAAAATATAAAGGACAACCGTCCGGAAGGCTGGAGGGCAGTAACTTACAGCGGGAAAGCGGATTTCCAGATAAGTTCTCTGGCCAGATCAGGAAATTACAGCGTTCAGATTGTTTCAGAAAAAGGGGTGGATGCTTCCTGGTCAACAGTGGTCAGGGTCAGACCTTTTTCCAGGTATAAGCTGACCGGCTGGGTGAAAACAGAAAATGTCCGGTCACTCGGCGGAAAAGGGGTTCTTTTTAACATCCATGGACTGGAGAAATACCAGACGAGAGCCCTTACCGGAACCAATGACTGGACAAAGCTCGAGATGATCATCGACACAGAGCTTAACGATGCGTTGCAGGTGAACTGTCTTTTTGGGGGCTGGGGGCGGGTTACCGGGAAAGCCTGGTTTGACGACCTCACTCTGGAGTACATTTCAGGCCGGACTTTGAAGCCGGCGGCCACGATTCAGGCCGACAGAAAGCTGACGCCTGTTTCTGAATACATTTACGGTCAGTTTATCGAACATCTTGGACGCTGCATCTATCAGGGCATCTGGGCAGAAATGCTCGAGGACCGGAAATTTTATCTCCCGGTCGGATCAGCCGGGTCACCCTGGAAGGTGGCCGGAAAGCCGCATTCTCTTCATATGAATCCTCTTCTGGCTTATGCCGGTGTGCCGGTTCCAGAAATAAGGCTCAAAGGAGACGGCACCGAGGGCGGGATCTACCAGGCAGAACTGGCGCTGCAGTCCGGGAGGAAATACACCGGCCGGGTGGTCATCGCCGGGGACCCGGGAGTGCTTCCGGTAGAGGTCAGGCTCGTCTGGGGCGAGGGAGAATCTTCCAGAGAGGTTTTCAGGATTGATGAGATCAGCCCCGATTACAGGAAATATTATTTCAGCTTTACTGCCGGGGCGAGCACTGATAACGGCCGGCTGGAAATTGTCAGCCGCGGGAGCGAAGCCTTCCGGGTGGCGGCTGTTTCTCTAATGCCGGCCGATAATCTCGAAGGCTTCCGGCCGGAGGTGATAAAGCTTCTCCGGGAACTTAATGCCCCCGTTTATCGCTGGCCTGGAGGAAATTTTGTTTCAGGCTATAACTGGAAGGACGGAATAGGCGATCCCGACCGTCGTCCGCCGCGCAAGAACCCTGCCTGGCAGGGAATAGAGCATAACGATGTTGGCATACACGAGTTTATGACCTTCTGCCGTCTGGTCGGGGCGGAACCATACATCGCGGTGAACAGCGGTCAGGGAAACGAGACGCTGGCGGCTGAGGAGGTCGAGTATGTCAACGGCGCTCCTGACACGCCGATGGGACGGTGGCGGGCGCAGAACGGCCACCCCGAGCCTTTTGGCTGCCGGTTCTGGTCAGTGGGTAACGAAATGTATGGCGACTGGCAGCTCGGGCATATGCCGCTTAAAGACTACGTTAAAAGGCACAACCGTTTTGTTGAGGCGATGAAAGCTCGCGACCCGAATATTGTCATCATTGCGGTCGGAGCAGTCGGCGAATGGAGCCGCGGGATGTTAGAATCCTGCGCCGCTCACATGGACCTCATCAGCGAGCATTTTTATGTGCAGGAAAGACCGGGGTTGCTAAGCCACGTCTACCAGGTTCCGAGGGCTGTAAGAAGGATTGCTGAAGCTCATCGTCAGTACCGGCGGACGATCCCGCAGCTCAGGGGTAAAGATATCAGGATAGCTCTGGATGAGTGGAATTACTGGTACGGACCTTACGTTTATGGAGAACTCGGAACACAATACTTTCTGAAGGATGCTCTGGGAATTGCGGCTGGCCTGCATGAGTATTATCGTCAGGCAGACATTATTTACATGGCGAATTATGCCCAGACGGTTAATGTCATCGGAGCGATAAAAACCTCAAAGACTGAAGCGGTTTTTGACACCACCGGACTGGTCCTAAAGCTCTACCGCAACGAATTCGGCACGGTCCCGGTGAGGATTACCGGTCAGCCAGAACCGCTCGATCTGATGGCTGCCTGGAAAGCTGACGGCAGGACTTTCACCGTGGCTGTGGTGAACCCGACCGGCGAAAGGCAGAGCCTGTCTCTGAAAATAACCGGTTTTAAGCTCAACCGGGTGGAGAAAATCTTCAGGATAACCGGCCCGCATGAGAAAGCCTGCAACGTTCCCGGTAAAAAGCCGGAAGTGGAAATCTTCACGGTGGAGGAGAGCTTCCATCCGGAAAAACTGACGCTTCCGCCGCTCAGCGTTACCGTCTATGTGTTGAAATAAATAAATCCTACTATAATAGTAGGAATTGGGCGATTCTGACAGCTTTTGCTCGACCGTGTTAATTTAAGTTGATGATATGATAAAATCGCTGGGAGAGGGAAAAAATGAGGACGGCGGCTTACCTGTTGGTGATTGGCTTTTTTCTGACAGCCGTGGCCGGATTTGTTTACCCGCAATCTGAAAAACCGGCGAAAGATTATCCGATAAAACCGGTGAACTACTGGGAAGTCCGGGTGAACGATGAATTCTGGGCCCCCCGGATGAATACCAACCGGCTGGTGACCATTCCCTACCTTTTCCGCATGAACGAGGAGACCGGCCGGGTGGACAATTTCCGCATCGCCGCCGGACTTAAAAAGGGGAAACATACCGGAAAGAGATACAACGATTCTGATGTTTATAAAGCGATAGAGGCGGCTGCCTACACCCTGAAAACCAACCCGGACCCGGCCCTGAAAAAGCAGATAGACGATCTGGTGGCCATAATAGCCAGGGCCCAGGAGCCCGACGGTTATCTTTTCACCACCAGGACGATCGACCCGAAAAATCCGGCTCCAGGGTCAGGAAAGGAGAGATGGTCAAACCTGAGGGTCAGCCACGAGCTTTACAACCTCGGTCATCTTTTTGAGGCAGCGGTTGCCTATTACCAGGCTACCGGCGATAAGAATCTTCTCGAGGTGGCCCTGAAAAGCGCCGACCTGCTCGTGCGCACCTTCGGTCCTGGCAAGCTCCGCGGGTTTCCCGGTCATCAGGAAGTGGAAATCGGTCTGGTGAAGCTGTACCGGGTCACCGGCAACGAAGAATATCTCAAGCTGGCAAAGTTTTTCCTGGATGAAAGGGGGCATTATCACGGAGGCGAAGTTTATCCGAAGACCTCTCCCTTCCACATCTACAACTCAGAAGAGTATCTGCAGAATCATCTACCGGTTCTGCAGCAAACGGAAGCTGTAGGACATGCTGTCCGCGCCACCTACATGTACTGCGGGATGCTGGACGTGGCTGCGCTTGGAGGGTTTGCGGAATATGCCCGGGCGAGCCAGAAACTCTGGGAGAATGTTGTCGGGAAAAAAATGTACATCACTGGTGGCATAGGTTCGGTGGGTGAATATGAGGCTTTCGGGCAGGATTATGAACTGCCGAATGAGAAAGCCTATGCCGAAACCTGCGCCGCGGTCGGGAATGCTTTCTGGAACCAGAGGCTGTTCCAGTTAGAAGGAGACGGCCGGTATATTGATGTCCTCGAGAGGATTATTTACAACGGATTGCTCTCGGGCGTCGGGCTTTCTGGCGACCGGTTTTTCTACCAGAACCCGCTGGCTTCCCGGGGAAAGTATGAGCGTAGCAGCTGGTTTGAGGTGGCCTGCTGTCCGGCTAACGCCGCTCGTTTTCTGGCGACTTTTCCCCAGTATATTTATGCTTATTCGGAAGACGAAGTTTTTATAAACCTTTATGTCAGTTCGACCGCTCAGTTTGATTACAAAAAAACCAGGCTGGAAATCATTCAGGAGACAAAATATCCCTGGATGGGGCAGGTTAAGATCGGAGTTAACCCGGCCAGAGTGAGAGAGTTTGTTCTTTGCCTCAGAATTCCCGGCTGGGCTCAGGGGCAGCCTGTTCCTTCAGACCTTTATCAGTATGAGGACAGTTCAACCAGGGAAATTTCGGTCAGAGTGAACCGGAAGGTTTATCCGGTTAAAGTCGAACGCGGCTATCTGAGAATCAAAAGAAAATGGGTCAGAGGAGATGTGATAGAGATCATTTTCCCGATGCCGATAAGAAGGGTAAAAGCCCATCCTCAGGTGGTGGAGAATAGAGGCCGGGTAGCTATCGAGAGGGGCCCGATAGTTTTCTGCGCCGAAGGAAGAGATAACGGCGGAACCGCGCTCAATCTGGCGGTTACTCCGGGCACACATTTTCAACAGTGGTTCAGGAGCGATCTGCTGGGCGGAGTTACAGTAATAACCGGAAATGGACTGGTGGTCGACGATAAAGGCAATGAGGTCAGGAAGCAAACGCTGTTCCTTGTTCCCTACGCCGTCTGGGCAAATCGAGGTCCCTGGGAAATGGCCGTCTGGCTGCTCTGGAAAGAATAAATTTTATATTCAGGATGCCAGCCGCTCAGGGTTTTGAAAATATGTTGTTTATTTTTTAGGATAGCCCACCGTCTGGGCCAACATGATTTTCTGCTCCGGTCGGAGTTTCATGGCCTTTGCCAGTTCTTCCCTGTTGATCGACGCCCGGACAACCGTGGCCAGGCCTTCTGAAGCGCAGAAAAGATACACATTCTGGGCGATGAAAGCAGCATGAGCTCCCGAATAGAACCTTTTATCTTCATCAGTTCCGCGGGGGATTCGAGCGTAATCTCCGACGTAGACCAGATTCACCGGAGCCACTCTGACAAAATCCTGCGTGCCGGTCAGCGCCCGAATGTCTTCTTTGAATATCCGGGTCAGCGAATGGTCCTTAGCTTCATACAGAAACAGTCCGTCGGCGGTGGCCACGTAAAGGTCGATATTCTGCCAGTTGACGGCTGATGGGGCTGTCCTTTTCCCGGATTCGGGCCGATTTATTCCGTAAGCAGCCCAGAGTAGATTGGAAAGCACCTGAAGGGGCAAACTCTCCGGGCTGAACTCTCTCTGGCTCTGTCTGTTTTTCAGGCATTCCATCAACGGTTTGCCGCCTTCAAGTTGCGGTGGAGGAAGTTTTATCTTGGCGATTTCCTGACATAAGCTGGAGCCGGAGGGGTAAATAAGCATCCCGGCGATAAAAACAGAAATAACCATAACTCCGGTCAGTTTTTTCTTCATGGTGTCCTCCTCCCAAAAAAATTTTACCATCCACGCCGGATCCCGGGCAAGGGAAAAAACGAGATCAGGCTGTAACGATAACCTGGCAGGCGGCGGAATGCCTGGAAAAAAGGCCGGTTAGCTTCAGGCCACTATTTTCCAGCCCGGTGGGAAACTGTCAGGCAAAAGCGCTTTCTTTTGACAAACCTGGCTGGCTGTGCTATTAGAAAGCTTCAGAATAAATTCCTTCCAGGAAAAATCCATGGCCACGGCAGTTGAAAAATGGGTCGAAAAACAGGCTGAACTTCTTCAGCCAAAAAACATCTACTGGTGCGACGGTTCCGAAGGGGAAGCCCGCCGGATTATGGAAATGGGACTCCGTGAAGAAAAACTGGAGCATCATGACGTCTTCATCGAACTTAACCAGAAACTCTGGCCGAAGGCTTACCTCCACCGGAGCCATCCGACCGATGTGGCCCGCACCGAGCATCTGACCTTCGTCTGCCATTCAGACCGGGAAACCACCGGTCCGAACAACAACTGGATGCATCCGGAAGAGGCCAGGAAAAAGTTGACGGCGCTTTCGCGCGGGGCGATGCGCGGCAGAACCATGTACGTTCTGCCTTACATGATGGGACATCCAGACTCTCCCTACGCCAAAGCCTGCGTTCAGATAACCGATATTTCTTATGTGGCGATCAGCATGCGCATCATGACCAGGCTGGGGAAGCATGTCCTGGAAAAAATCGGCAATTCTGAAAATTTCGTCAAAGGGATTCACACGGTCGGCGATTTCAGCCCCGAGCGGCGGCTCATCATGCATTTTCCTGAAGAGAATCTGGTGTGGAGTGTCGGCTCGGGATACGGAGGGAACGCTCTCCTGGGAAAAAAATGTTTTTCTCTGAGAATAGCTTCCTGGATGGGCCGCAAGTATGGCTGGCTGGCCGAACATATGATGATTATAGGAGTTGAGGACCATCACGGAAATGTTACCTACATTGCCGGTGCTTTTCCTTCAGCCTGCGGCAAGACCAATTTCGCTATGCTGGAATCAGCTCTGCCTGAGTATCGCGTCTGGACAATCGGCGACGATATCGCCTGGTTGAACATCGGACCAGACGGGCGTCTGTATGCCATAAATCCTGAGTCCGGTTTCTTCGGGGTGGCCCCGGGAACATCTATGAAAAGTAACCCGAATATGATCCGGACGCTGAGGAACTCTAAATTTTATCCGACGCTGTTTACCAATGTCGGGCTCGACCTCGATACCATGTCGCCCTGGTGGGAGGGGCTCGACGGTCCGGTGCCGGAAAACATGCTTGACTGGCAGGGGCGCCCCTGGAAGCCCGGGCAGGGAACGCCGGCAGCTCATCCGAATTCGAGGTTCACCGTTTCAATCTACAATTGCCCGACCCTTTCCCCGGAATACGACAATCCGATGGGAGTGCCGATCTCGGCCATTCTGTTCGGTGGCCGGCGTTCGAGATTAATACCTCTGGTGGTTGAAGCCTTCAACTGGGAGCATGGCGTGTTTATGGGAGCCCGGATGGGCTCGGAAACGACGGCAGCCGCGGCTGGAAAAGTTGGTGTGCTGCGGCGGGACCCGATGGCCATGCTGCCATTCTGCGGCTATAACATGGGCGATTATTTTCGACACTGGATAAACATGGGCCGGTTGATGAGCCACCCGCCGCGCATCTATTCGATCAACGCCTTCCGGCGTAATGAGAAAGGAGAATTCCTCTGGCCGGGATTTGGCGAGAACATAAGAATTCTCAAGTGGATCATAGAAAGAATAAACGGCCGGGTGGGAGCGAAGGAAACTCCGCTCGGTCTCATTCCAGAAAAGAAAGACCTGGACCTGAGGGGGTTAAATCTGCCGGAGGAGAATCTCGATGAGCTTTTCCGGATCGATCCAGATGAATGGGAAGAGGAGCTGGCTGATATCAAGAAGTTCCTGAAACAGTTTGGCCGCCATATGCCTTATGAAATCTGGCAGGAATACGACCGATTGAAAAAAGGACTCGGTTACTGAAAGCCTGCCTGCCAAAAATTCCGAAATAAGAGCGCGGTGCGGTTATCAAACAGGATGTCCATTTTTCTCCTGAAGCCAGGATGAAAGACCGGTCCGGTTTCCGGCTGACTTTACTTTCTCTGGATGTTGTATTTTCCGGGCAAATTTGATAAAAATTCTCTCTGGAAATGTTAAGTTGAAGAGGACCGGCATCGTAACTCTTAAGGATATCGCCAGAAAAGCCGGAGTTTCTATCGGCACGGTCGACCGGGTTCTGCACAACCGCGGTCGTGTCCATTCTGACACCGAGAAAAAGGTGCGCAGGGTTCTGCAGCAGCTCAATTACCGGACAAATATTTTCGCCAAGCATCTGAAGCTCGGGCGGACATTTACTTTCGGCGTGCTGATGCCCAGACCGGAGCAGGACAGCGGCTACTGGAAGCTTCCGTACCGGGGAATTCAGAGAGCGCAGCAGGAGCTTCAGTCGCACAAAGTTCAGGTTAATTTTTTCTTTTTTGACCGCTATAACCACAAATCTGTTCTTAATGCCGGGCGCCGGGCTCTGGCCAGCGAACCGGACGGGCTGCTGGTGGCACCGATTCTGCCTGAAAGTTTCGGTGAGGTTATAGCTGCTCTTCCGCCTGAGCTGCCGGTGGTCTTTTTTGATTCCTACCTTCCCGGGATCAAGCCTTTATGTTTTATCGGGCAGGATGCCTTTCAGAGCGGCCTGCTGGCCAGCCGGTTGATGAGAAGGACCGTGCCCTGTAAAAAGGGACTGGTAGCCGTGGTTAAGGTTCAGCCGGAAGATTATCACATTGCGGCCAGGATTGAAGGATTTTTCAAAGGCAGCGAGGGCTGGTCAGGTTTCGACCTGGAGACGGTGGAAATAGACAGCCGCTGGACGCCTGAATTGACGGCCAGATGTCTCGGGCCTTTTTACCGCCGTCATCCTGAGCTGGCCGGGATATTTGTCACCAACGCGATGACCCACAGGGTGGCAGAGTGGTGGGAGAGGAATTCCAGGGGAAGAAAGATTGTGCTGATCGGTTATGACCCGATTGCCAGAAACATCTCGCTCCTGAAAGCGGGGGTCATAGATTTTTTGATCAGCCAGCAATCCGAGCGTCAGGGCTATGAGGGCATCTACACTCTGTTCCGTCGGGTGGTTCTCGGAGAAGAAGTCAACCACCAGATAATGACCCAGATTGATATCATAACCGCAGAAAATGTAGATTATTATCAGAGTTGATCGATTTTTAAGGAGGTTGGTGAGGAATGAACGAGCAGAAACCGGTCCTGAACATTAAGTCCTTAAAAGAGCAGGTTTATGATTTCCTCAGAGAACAGATGCGCCGGGGAGAGCTTATGCCCGGGTCCGTCATAGATCTTGAAGAAACTTCCAGGAAGCTCGGAGTAAGCCGAACTCCTCTTCGTGATGCTCTGCTGCAGCTGGAAACGGAAGATTTTGTTACCATCCTGCCACGCCGGAAGGTGGTGGTAAACACCCTGACCGCCAGGGATATCAGAAATTACTACGAAATAATCGGGGCGCTGGAAAGCATCGCCATAATTAAAGCTTATGATAAGTTGCAGCCGCAGGATCTGGATTATATGGAGCAGCTCAACCGGGAGATGAAAGAGGCCATCGAAGCCGACAATTTTGACCTTTACTATGAGAAAAATCTGGCCTTTCACAACATCTATCTCCAGGCCAGTGGTAATGAAAAACTGATGAAGATCGTCAACAATCTGAAAAAGAGGCTATATGATTTCCCGCGCCCGGCAGGTTTTGTGAAGGAGTGGGAACAGGCTTCGATCGGCGAACATGCCCGGCTGATCGAGTATCTCCGCAAGGGGGACAGAGAAGGAGCGGCCCGATTTATTCGCGACGTGCACTGGTCTTACGAGGTGCAGGAAAAGTACATAGTGCAGTACTATCGCCATATTCCCGGCTCTGAGTGGTGAAAGCGTTCAGACCCTTCAACCCTTGAAGATAAAATAGGCTGCCAGGATTAAAAGGAAAAATCCCACCAGGTAGTTCCAGCGGAATTGTTCTTTCAGATAAAGAACGGAGAAAAAGGAAAAGACCGTAAGAGTGACGATTTCCTGAATGGTTTTGAGCTGGGCGGCATTCAACCGGCCGTAACCGATGCGGTTAGCTGGCACCTGAAAACAGTATTCGAGGAAGGCGATCATCCAGCTGAAGATGACCGCCTGCCAGAGCGGCAGATGCTTGAACTTCAGATGGCCATACCAGGCGAAGGTCATAAAGATATTGGAAATTAACAGCAAGCCTACCGTCAGCCAGGGCATATCGCATCCTTATCGAAAATTTAGCCAATAATGATAGTACTGTTTTCGGTTCTGTCAACGGTTGAAAAAGCCCCTTCCCGGGAATGTTTCCTTGATTAAGGTTTGAAATTCAGCTCCAGCCATTTCGGCAGGAGTTAAAGAGAGCGATGCCGGTTGGCAGGTAATGATCAGGCCAATCTTTTGCCGGATAATGAAGAGGAAATCGAGCTGAAGAGATTCCCTGTTCTGCGACCTTCCGCCGGCAGACCATCAGAGATTAAATCTGTAGGTAAACTTGATCAGAAATACGTTATCGCCTGGAGCGGTGAACAGATCCCCGAGATCGCGTCCGAGGGAAAAATCTCCCGGGTTTTTGTAATCAGCTCGATTCTGAGTCCACACCAGGTAGAGTAAAGACCCCAGCCTGTACTCCCAGCGGAGAACGACCGTACCACGGAGAGACTTGTAGTTGAAATCCGGGTTGTAGAGGGTAATGGTCTGTGCCGCTCCGGCGCCATCGGGGTCGAGCCGGTAGAAGCCGTTCTGATATTCAAGGGTGGAGCCGTTCTCTCCGAATATCAGATAGTGGTAGGACCGGGGAAGGTTCAACTGCTTGAAGCGGTCGTATTTGCCGACAGCGATGTATGGCTGGAGATAAACCTGAAGGCTGAGTCTCGGGGTAAAGATCCAGTTCAGGCGCAATTCAGAAGCCACGATGGTCTGATCGATCCGGCCGAAGATGTAGCGGCGTCCGAAAGTTGCCACCATCAGCGGGTCGGCCACCGAGGTCAACCACTGGGTTTCGTTACAATCTTTTCCGACAGATGGTCCAAACGAAAGATTAAAGTAAGGTCTGGGTTTCCAGCGCACTCCCAGGCTGAGCTCCCATTGTTCCTGCTTTCTTTTAGTTTCTCCATAGTAAGCCGAGCCGTAAAACACAAATGTCTTGCGGGAGTCTGTTTCCAGCGTCGCCTGGGCCAGATATCCCTCCGGAATCAGAGCCAGCGGCCCGCCTCGAGTCAAAGTGTTGCTGTATACCTTCGGATAATAGGTGAAGGCAAGGTCGGCTGTCCACCAGTTGCGGAAGACACCCTGCAGGTCTGCCAGCCAGCCTTCGAATGTTTTATTCCAGCCAAAATCGTAATTCCTTTCAACTCCACCTATCAGCAGAGCCTGCTGGAAAACCCTGCCCGGTCTTGTCCATATGTAGCCGAAGTAACCCTGAAAATTTATTCTGTCTGAGATGCTTCTCTGATAGCCGGCGTCATTAGGGTCAAAACCCGGGCTGAGAACTCCGGTGGAAAGATAGACGATGGTATGCCCCTGCTGCTTGGCCAGACTGATTTTACCCCCAAAACCGGAAAGGCTGGTAGCCTCCGGGTCCAGGCTAACATGGCTGGCGTCCGGACGCTGGAAGTAATGGATGGAAGAGCGCTGAATGCGATATATGGCTTCTTCGCTTCCCCGGAGAAGTGTTCCTCCGAGCCAGCCGCCCAGCACCCAGTCTCTTTTTTTGTTAAGGAAAGCCCAACCGTCAAAAGCCAGACAGAAAGCTTCTCGAGCCAGCAGAGACCTCAAACTCTCTTCCCGGAGATCTCTGATAACTGTTGCGAGCAGGAAACCGAAGCCCTGTCGACCCTGATTCAGTTCTTTCTGGCCGCGAAACACGCCGTAATAAGTGAAAGGAGCCACTTCATCACGGTAGCGAGCGCTGAGGTCATCAACCGTGGCATACTCTCTGGCGGTAACCGCATTGATGACTCCTACGTTCCAGCCTGACCCGAGTTTTCCCGTGAGCTTGAAAGCCCCGATGATGGTCGAGCGGTCAGGAAGGCTGACATAGCCGTCATGCTGGGGATAGCCCTGAGGCTCGCGCCCTATCCTCCGGCTGTAAAAAAGACGCGGTTTCGGCCAGTTCAGATCGGCGTTGATGTAAATGCCGCCGCGCCCGAAGTTATTGAAAATCGAAGCCCCCTCGATGAAGAAAGGTCGTTTTTCTTCATAATAGGTTTCGTAGGCAGTGAGGTTTATCACCGCCGGGTCAACTTCCACCTGGCCGAAGTCGGGGTTAAAGGTGGCGTCAAGCGTGAGATTGCTCTTCAGCCCGGCTTTAAGGTCGAGCCCGACATTTCCCTTATATTTATGTCCAGTTTCAAAAGGATTTCCCGGTTCTGCAGGACTGAAACGGGCCTGCCCGACCGTATAAGGAAAAGCTTCGATCCGCCGTCCGGGCTTTATGTTCTCCAGACCTTCCAGGCGGGCGAATCTGGAGACAAAGGCATTATCTTCCTTCGGCACCCAGGCAAACGAGACTTTTTCGTTCTTTCTTTTAATTATTCTCTGGAAGTTTACTCCCCATACCTGTTTTTCACTGGCGGGGAAGCGCAGCTGGTTGAGGGGAATCCTCATTTCCACCGTCCAGCCGTCAGTCACCATCCTGGCTCTGGCTTCCCAGACCCCACCCCAGCTTTTATCTTCGCTGATGTCGTTGTAAAGCACCTTGTCGATCATGGAGCCGGCCGGATTTACCCAGAAGGCGTAACCGCTTCGCCGGTCAAAGTAGGGGTCGACACAGAAAATAAACCAGTCGGAATCGACTGAATAGTCGCGCCTTCCGAGCTGGCCGATGATTCCCTTCGGGTTTGAATCGTGGCAGTAAGCAGCCACATAGAGATTCGAGCTGTCGTAAAAAACCCACACCCGTGTTTTTTCGCTGGCCGGGGCTCCGTCAACCGGATCGGTCTGAATAAAATCCTCGCAGGCAGGATGTTTGTATATTTCTTCGTTAAGATATCCGTCGAGAACCAGGTTTTCGGTCAGGCGGATCGCCTGGACAACCTTGTTTTCCTGGGCTTTCTTCAGGGCTTCTTTGTCAATCTGACCTGAGTTGCGCTCATCAGGAAAAGCCCTTAAAGCATACGAATTTATGGCAAGCAGAAAGAAAAATAAAAAATAAATCCGTTTCAGGCCAGGTCGATGAGGAAACATGGATAAATGCCTCCTGATAAACTCCTCCCTTCAAGATGTTAGTCGTGGTCAGACCCTGAAAATTGAAAATTTTTTACTAAGATTGTGGTCTGAAAAAGACATTTCTTCATGGGCAAATAAGTTCATGATACCAGTTCCATCCCGAGCTGACGGGCCTGTTTCAACAGGATTCTTCTTTTGCGCACTTCGTCCTCGCCGGAAACTGTACAATACAGAGTTCCTGCAATCCTGGCTCCCAGGTAGGCAAAAATGTCCTGATAGGCTCGAAGGGCGTTAACTCCGCCGGAGGAAAAGACGTCGCGGTCAGCATAGGTAAGTATCAGGCCGATTTTTTTCTCCCGGAAGCAGGCATATTCATCCTGACCGAAAGCATACCAGCGGTCGATAAAAAGTTTCGTCTGGGCATTGATGGTAAACCAGTAAACCGGATGCGCCAGCAATATAGCCCCTGCTTCTTTAATTAAAGGATAAAGATTCTTCATGTCGTCCTTCTGCACACATTTTCCCGGACCTAGTTCCCGGCATCGGTCGCAGGCCCGACAGGGGTTAATCCGCAGACGCGACAGGTTGACCACCTCGACCAGAGCGCCGGCCTCCCGCGCACCTCTTGCCGCTTCCAGCGCCAGAATCCGGCTGTTGCTCCCGGCTCTGGGACTTCCGGTACATACCAGCAAACTTTTTTCCATCTACCCCTCCCTCTGGTTTCTTGTTTGAGATTTTATTATCGTCAAAATGGCGATGATAATCCAGACAGAATTAACTCCGACCGAGGGAAAGGCTCCGAAATGATAAGCGTTCAGCAAAAGCAGGGCGCTCCCGGCTAAATTCAGCAGCTGGTAGGCAAGGGAATCGCCGGCGAGTTTTCGGGTGGAAACCAGAAAATAGGCTAAGAGAAGCATGAGCGCGCCTGACCAGCCGGCTATGTTCACGATGAGTTTCAGGTTCATTCCCGGTATCTCCTGAAAAAAATTAAAGTAGATTATACAGGAATGTTTGGCCGCTGGAAAATTGAGAAAAAAACAGTCGCTGAGCGTCCATTTATAGCAGAAAGGAGGATGTAATGGCTGAGAAGAATTTCAACTCGGGCAGGAAAGATAAATTGACAGTGGAAGAGTTTGTCCATCTGGCGATCAAGTCCCTGAGAGCTGGTGATTTCAAGGGGATTCATTCGGTTTACAGCGGCTTCAATGAGGCTTTCAAGAAATACTTCAACCAGGACCCGGTTCAGGCGACCAACCGGCTGGCTGAAGAGAAAAAGATTGAAATCAGGCCGATCAAAGGGGGAGTACTGCTCTACCTTCCGGGAGAAGCACCTTCACAATCGCGAGGCGATGAAGCGCTCAAGAAAATGGGATTGAGGCTGGAAGATAAGGGATGAGTCTCAAGCGGTTTCAGGAGCGGGTGGAACTTCCAGGCTGGTCTGTGCCGCTGTCTGAAAACGATTTCAGTTTGTCCCGCAGGGTTGATTCAGCCAGCTTGCGCAGGGCTTTGGTTTCAATCTGCCGGACCCTTTCTCTGGTGACCTTCAGCTTCTGACCGATTTCCTCAAGCGTGTGTTCCTGCCCGTCACCGATGCCGAACCTCATTTTTATTACCGTAGCTTCTCTTTCAGTCAGGGAATTGAGGGCTCTGGTTATCTGTTCTTTCAGGTTGGCCCTGATGACTATGTCAGCCGGCGAGGGGCTGTAAACATCCCGGACAAAATCTTTGAGGAAGCTTTCCTCGTCGTCACCTATCGGCGAATCGAGCGAGAGCAAATCCTGGCTGTCCTGGAGAATCTTTGTCACCTTCTGCACCGGCATCCGGGCAGCTTCGGCTATTTCCTGGACGGTCGGCTCCCGTCCGGTTTTTTGCACCAGTTCCTGATGGATTTTTTTCAGACGGTTTATGGTTTCCACCATATGAACCGGAATTCTGATCGTCCGGGCCTGATCGGCAATCGCCCTGGTGATAGATTGTTTTATCCACCAGGTAGCGTAGGTTGAAAATTTGAAACCACGGTGGTAATCAAACTTCTGCACGGCGCGCATCAGCCCGAGATTTCCTTCCTGGATGAGGTCGGAAAGGCTCAGGCCGCGGTTGACATAGTTTTTGGCTATCGAGACCACCAGTCTGAGGTTGGCTTCGATGAGCTTGTTTTCTGCATGTTTTTGAATCTTTTCTCCCCGGTTGACATCCAGGAGAACACGGCGCAGTTCGCTGGCTTCAAGACCACATTCCTGACGCAGGGCTTTTTCTTCGGCCCGGTAGTGGTTCAACTTTTGCTTCAGGGCTTCTACCGCTGTTTTGTTTTTGGTTTTCTGCAGCCGGAGCTGAATTTCTTCCTTTTTCTCCTCCAGGTCATTTATCGCCTGTAAAATCTCTCGCAGGCGGTTTATGGTCGGCGCGAGTTTTTCCGGAGACAGGTGAAGTTCTTCCAGAATCCGGTACATTTTTATGATCAGCCGGCCGCGGGCAAAGAAATTCTTCTGGGTTGGTTTTAAATCAGCCAGCTTTTCTGAAAGCCGGGCAAACTTTTCGAGCGTCTGGCTCAGGCTTTTGACCTTTTTTCTGGCGGCATCGTCCTCAAAATCTTCGGTTTCGTCAAAAAAGCGGAGAAACTTTTCCGGCTCGGTTTCAGCCAGCTGTCTCAAAGAGAGGATATGTTCGACCGCCAGTCTGGTTTTCAGAAGAGCCCGGAGCTGAATTTTCTTGCCTCTTTCCATCTGGCGGGCTAGATCTATTTCCTCCTGCTGGGAAAGCAGAGAAATTTTCCCCATTTCGCGGAAATAGATTTTAATCGGGTCGTGATCTGATTCGAGAACTTCAGCTTCCTGGGCCGCCTCGGCTTTAGCTGTTCTGGGGAGTATTGCTTTCAGTTCAAATTCGTCAAAATCATCGGAAATACTTTTCAGCTGGTTAGTTTGCTGAATTTCAGGCTCGAGGGTTGTTTTGAGGAAAAGCGGGTCGAGTTCAGGGCTGAAAATCTCAGGCGGTAGGGTCTGCTCTGGAGTCATAAATTCAGACTTCTCCACCTGTTTTCTCGCCTGTTTCTTTTTAGAAATAGTCTTTTCTTTTTTAATTTTTTTAGCCATGAGACCCCTGGGATTCTCGCCCCTTAGTTCTGAACCGAGGGAGAGAAGAAACTTATTTCATAAATCCTTATATTAAATAAGCCGCCTCTCTTTTTTTGTCAAGCAAATTGTCTGCATCTATCCTTGAAGGACATGGTTATATATTATAGAATAGATTTCCAGCGAGTAAAGTGGAGAAAAAATGAAAAAACACCCCGGTCGGATAGCTTTCGGTCTTCTAATCTTTGCGCTCCTGTTGGTTCTTTTGATGGCAGGGGCAGTCGGGCAATCAAAAGGCGATTTCCGTCAGACGAAGCCCAGGTCAGAAAAGGAGCTTATCAAAGCGCTTCCTGAAAAGTACCGCAGGTGGCTCGAAGAAGAAGTGGTCTATATTATTTCCCAGAAAGAAAAGGAAGTTTTTCTGAAACTTGAAAATGACCGCCAGCGCGATATTTTTATAGAGGCCTTCTGGAAACAGCGGGACCCGAACCCGAACACCCCGGAAAATGAATTCAAAGAAGAACATTACCGGCGCATCAAATACGTAAATCAACACTTTGGCAAGGAATCGCCTGAACCTGGCTGGCGGACTGACATGGGGAAAATTTACATCATGCTGGGCGAGCCCTATTACATAGAAAAATACGAAAACCAGTATGACCTGTATCCGACGATAATCTGGTTTTACCAGGGCATGGCTGAATACGGACTCCCCAATGCTTTCTCGGTCGTTTTTTATAAACCGGACGGTGTCGGCGAGTACAAACTTTACTCTCCGATAAAAGACGGCCCGATGAAATTGATGCCCCATTACAGCGGGGATATGACTGACTACTCGCAGGCTTTCAAGAAGCTGATGTCCATTGAGCCTCATGTGGCCAAAGTTTCGCTCAGTTTGATTGAGGGAGAACCGCTGACTGATATGACACCGTCGATTTCTTCAGACATACTTCTTAATCAAAAAATTCCGGCGGCGCCGACTTTTAAGGTCAGCCCGACTTACGCAGACAAACTCCTCCGTTACCAGGATATCATTGAAGTTGAATATTCAACCAATTATATAGACAGCGACGCGCTGGTGAGCGTCTATCAATCGCCGGCCGGGATCTATTACGTACACTACCTGATTGAGCCGAAGAAGTTATCGCTGGAAAGGAATGATAATAATTATCAGACGACGGTTGAGATAAACGGCATAGTTACGGATCTGGATAATCAGCCTGTGTATCAGTTTAACCGCCGTATCCCCTTGAACCTCAGGGGTGATCAGATAGTTAACATCAGGGACCGGCAGATGAGCTTCCAGGATGTTTTTCCCATAATACCTGGAAGATACCGCCTCAGCATTTTGTGGAAAAATTTTATCTCGAAGGAATTTACCTCGGTGGAAACTACTCTGAACATTCCAGAAAAGCAGCTGGCTATGAGCCCGGTGGTTCTGGCTCCCCGTCTCTCGCGGACTCTGCAGTACCGCGGTCAGAATAAGGCTTTCTGTCTGAACGACCTGCAGTTCTATCCCACGCCAAGGAATGATTTTGTCCAGGGAGACAGGCTTTTTGCCTTTTTCCAGGTCTGGGGGATAACGCCGGAGTTAAGGAAAAGCGGCTCCTTTAATTATGTGGTATCCAGGGAAAGTGGCGAGGAAGTGAAAAATTTCAGCAAAAAATTATCAGAGTACGGAGAGGGTAATCTCTTCTACGAAGAAATCTCACTCGAGGGCTGGACCCCGGCCAATTATGTTTTTAAGGTCAACCTGCTGGATGGGAACGGGAACGTGCTGTTGAGCGAAAAGAAGAACTTTTTCATAAGCTTTGTGACCGAACTTCCTCGCTCCTGGGTGATGACCCAACCGATCGATGGCGACAGTTCGGCTGTTGTTCAGCATGCCCTGGGCCTTCAATACTGGAAGAAAAAAGATATTCCCCGGGCCCGGAAACATCTCGAAGCAGCCGTAAGAAGAGACCCCGAAAATCCAGCCGTCGCTCTGGATTATTGTCGTCTGTTGTTTTTTGAAGAGAGGTATCAGGAAGTTCTGAACACAGCCCTGCCTTTTGTAGAGCGAGGCAATTATGATTTCCTGGAAATAACCGGAGAAACCTTCCAGGCACTAAAGCAGTATGCCAGGGCCATTGATTATTACAAACAATATCTCAGCCATTTTGGCACCAACGTAAATATTCTCAATTCCATCGGTGAGTGCTATTATCAACTTGGAGAGATGGACGAGGCTCTCTATGCCTGGGAAAGGTCTCTTCAGATCGAACCCAACCAGGAAAGCATTAAAGCGCGGGTTAAGGCCCTGAAAGAAAAAAGGAAATAGAAAACACTGAGAGTTGATTGAATTGAAAGAAATCATTTGGAGGTTATGATGAAAGCCAGACGCAATTATTTTCTTCCAGTTCTGATTCTGATGTTTCTGGTCAGCCAGACTCTTCTGCTGGCTCAGGCCGGTAGAGGCGTTGGCCGGCTGGGCGGGCTGGTGCTTGATGAAAATGATAAACCGGTGGCTGGAGCCAGAGTGATCATTACCTATATTCAGGATGCTGGCGGCGGATTGAAGCTGGAGACCACCACCAATAAAAAGGGTGAGTGGTCGTTTATCGGACTTGGTTCAGGCCGCTGGAGCATCGTGGTCTCAGCCGAAGGATTTTCCCCGGTAACTCAGGAAGTTACTGTCAGCCAGCTGGAGAAGAATCCCCGGGTGATTATCAAGATACAGCGAGCGCGGGGCGGCGGCATGTCCATAATTGAGGATCAGGCTTCGCTGGAACTTCTCGATCAGGGTAACGCCTTCTTCAATGAGGGCAAATACGATACGGCTCTGGCCATGTACCAGCAGTTCTACGAAAAAAATCCTTCAGCTTACCAGATTTTGCTGAATATTGGAGACTGCTACCGGGAAAAGAAGGAATACGACAGGGCGCTGGAGATTTATAATCAGGTTATTGAAAAGGCGAAAGAAGATAGATCCATGGGGATTACCATGACGGCCAAAGCCTATGCTGCCATTGGCCTGGTTTATCTTAACCAGGATAATCTGGAAGAGGCCACAAAGTATTTCAAATTATCGGTGGATACAGCTCCGCAGGATGAAGTGGTGGCTTTCAACGTTGGTGAGATTTTCTTCAGCAATCAGCGGCTGGATGAGGCTGAAAGATACTTCAAGATGGCAGCCAGCATCAAACCGAGCTGGCCTGACCCCTACCTGAAACTTGGTTATGTTTCTCTTAACAAGAATGATATACCGGCTGCTATCGAACACTTTGAAAAGTTCCTGACGCTGGAACCTCAGGACTCTCCCCGGGTAGCTGTTGTGCAGCAGATACTGCAGGCGATTAAGAAGTAGATCAGCAGGCGGCTTAAAACCAGCCGCCGGAAATAACAGGCTGAATTCAGCGGGAAAACTTAGAATTTATCCAGAAAAGAGTTTTGTCGGGCTGCAGTTAAAGAAACCCGTATCTTGAAAGACGCTTTGCCAGCCGGGAGAAAGAATGGGAAAGAAAAAGAAAAAAAGAGCTCTTAAACCGGAAGGAGAAAGAAAATTACCGGGGGATAAGAGTATTTCTGCTACCGGGACGGCTGAAAAAGTGGCTGAAGGCAAGAAAGTTAACCCCGGAGTGGTAGCGGCGGGTATCCTGCTGCTGGTCGGGGTTCTGATCGGGGTATGGTATTTTATTTTAAGGGAAAGGGGCAGGTATTATCCGGAGAATATTCCTGCCTCAAATATTCTTCTCATTACTCTGGATACCACCAGGGCTGATCATCTCGGCTGTTATGGATACAGAGCGGCCAGAACTCCGAATATTGACCGGCTGGCGGCTGAAGGCGTGCTTTTCAGGAATGCCTATTGTTCAGCGCCTCTGACGCTTCCTTCTCACGCCACCATTCTGACCGGGCTGGAGCCCTTCGTCCACAGTGTTAGAAACAACGGTCATTATCTTCCTGAGAGAGTGAAAACGATTGCTGAAATTCTAAAGGATAAAGGATACAGGACTGCCGCCTTTGTCTCTTCCTTTTCGGTTGACTCCCGCTTCGGGCTCGACCGGGGGTTCGAAGTCTATGATGATGACTTTCAACCTGACCTGCCTTTTAAGACCATGAATTCAGAACGACGGGCAGCAGACACCTATGCCCGTTTTGCCCGCTGGCTGGAAAATAATCACCGGAATAAGTTCTTCTGCTGGGTTCACTATTACGACCCGCACCTTCCTTACGACCCGCCTGAGCCTTTCAAACAGGAATTTGCCGACCGTCCTTATGACGGGGAGATTGCTTATATGGATGTTTATGTGGGGAAAATACTGCAGCTTCTGGAAGAGAAAGGAATAGCAGACCGGACCGTAATCATCGTGGCCGGGGATCACGGTGAAGGGCTCGGCGAACGGGTGGAACTGGGACACGGGATCTTCCTTTACGAAGAAACGGTGAGAGTTCCGCTGATTTTCTGGGGGAGAAAAGTTTTTACCAGGCCGGCTTCAATTGAAGCCAGGGTTCGGCTGACTGACATTGCTCCGACAGTGTTATCCTGGCTGGGTGAGTCAGTTGAAAGTTTGAAGCTTCAGGGTCAGAGTCTGGAAAATTATTTCCGAAAAAAGGCGAAAGAGGACCGTGAAGTTTATCTTGAAACTTTCTATCCAAGAGAAAATTTTGGCTGGTCGGAACTGGTGGGGATTATTTCTGAACGCTGGAAGCTGGTTCAATCGCCCCTGCCGGAGCTTTTTGACCTGAGAAAGGATCCCGGGGAAAGAGTCAATCTTTATGCTTCAAATCAGGAGATTGCCAGCAGATTGAAACAGAGACTGGAGGAACTCATTCTTGGTTCCGGCGCTTCTCCAGCAAGCCAGACGAGACGACCTGAAGACCTCGAGCGCCTTCGTTCTCTCGGTTATTTGAATCTGGCTCCGGCCAGGGAACCGGCGGCTTATCCGGATCCGAAGGAGAAAATCGACCTGTTGAAACTGGTGCAGGAAGCTCAGGCTTATGAATATCAGGAAAAGTATGAACTGGCAGAGGAAGCATACAGAAAAATCCTGGATGAGACTCCTGACTCTCCGGCCAGCTATGTGAATCTGGCTCTGATTCTTGCCCGGCTGAACAGAATGGATGAGGCGATAGAAATCTTAAATCGCGGACTTCAGAGGCTGCCTGACTCTGAAATTCTTCTGGTTAGACTCGGGCACACCTATGCCTTCAGCGGGAAATTTTTGCTGGCGCTGAAAACGATGGAAAAAGTATTATCTGTTAACCCGCGCAATCTCGATGCTCTTACGGTAAGCGCCGGCATACTCGATGCCGCCGGCCGGAAGAAAGAAGCCTGGGACCTTTACCGGAGAGCTCTGGAACTCGAGCCGGAAAGCAAAACCCTCAGGGCTACTCTTGCAGCCAGTCTGGCTTCTGCCGGCCGGCTCCAGGAAGCGATTGAGATATACAAAAAACTTATCGAAGATTATCCGAATGATCAGAGCCTTTACCAGTTTGCCGGTCTGGCTTATTCTTACCTGGGAGATCATGATCAGGCCATTTTTTATCTGAAGCAGGCGGTAGCCATAATGCCCACCAGGTCGGGTTATTATAACCTGGCTGTGGCCTGCGAAAAAGCGGGAAGAATAAAAGAGGCGATAGAGTATTTCAGGCTTTATCTTGAGAATTCGAGTGGCGACAGGAAAGAGACCGTGGAAGCTGCCCGTCGCGAGCTCAAACTTCTGGAAAAGAAGTTATATGGAAATTGATTCCGCAGCCGGGCAAAGTATTCGGTGCCCACGGTAGAAAGTTTTTCCCGTTCTAAAAAAAATTTTCACCCTTCATTCAGGGTATTAAGACCGGGGTATTCTGAAAAAGGTTAAGGTAAATCAATCACTTTTAAAAAGGCTCTGTTTAACAGTTGAAATGAGGTAAAGCACAGATATTTAAGCTTTTTGAGGGTAAAGCGAGATGGAATATCTTATCAGTCGGTTTGGATATTCTGGAATACTCAGTCCAGGGAGTATCTATTTTGAAAAACAGGACCTTCATTGGAAATATTCAGAAATTTAAAGAATTAAATTATCAGGATGGGTGTGGGTAATAAAGAGGAAGAAGATAGAGAAGCGGAGGACCACATCGTTTAAAATTCAGGTAGATAATGATTGAGGACCGACAGAAATTTTTTATATTCCTGTGGGAGATAATCAGGTCAGGAGATAAGAAACTCATCACCGGACTTTAAAATAAAAAGCCCGCCCCCGCCTTCCGGCGGGGACGGGCCTGAACTCTCGCTTCAGCTCAGCTTAGAAGGTGAACTTGAAACCAAGTCTGGCCGACCAGGTTCCGAATCTGGAGTTCCACCACAGGAAAGCAGGATGCGGGTTGAGCGGGTTAGAAACGGTATCCGGATTGCCGTCGAGGTCGAGGTTTCTGTTGGAGAAGTATTCATACCAGTAGTCTTTGAAAGTGCCGTTGAGCATGTCATCTTCGAAATAGATCCTTTCTGTTGTGCTGCCAGGTGCATAAACATAATACCGTCCGCCGTTTCTGTTAAGGTCGTATACCTTACCGGTTATCGACTTCGTGTTGGTGACGTTGTTGACCTGGAGGTTGATGCCCACAGCGTATTTCCCAGCAAACCGCAGAGTGTATTCGAGATAAACATCAGCCCAGACGTTCCAGGGCAGACGGCCCAGGTCTCCGTATCCATTCGGCCACATATAGGTGTTGCAGAGGTTGATCCTGGTGCTCAGCGGATAACCGCTTCTGGCATAGGCGGTGACACCTACAGTCAGACCGAACGGGAACACGTAGGAACCATAGGCCTTGATGTAGTGGGTTCTGTCGTGTGGAAGCGGTCCATCGAGCGGCGTGCCGTCAGCCTTGTAGGGCATGAACCAGTAGTCGAAGTATCTTTCCACGTTCGGTGAGTTGCGGCCTTCTTCGTCGGAGCTGGACAGACCGCCGTAGTTACCGACAACGCGGCTCAGTGTGTAGTTGATTCCGCCCTGCCAGTTGTTGCTGAATCTCTTTTCCAGAGCCAGGTTCAGACCATAGTAGTCTCTCTTGGCTTTGGGCATTGGCCAGTATTCATCGGAAATTCTCCCGCCCTGGGACTGGGGTCTGGCCCAGCCATAACCGGGGTTGGCAAACATGTAAACTTCAGCGAACTGTCCGGGTGCAACTTCTTCATAGGCGCCAATATCTTCAATGGTTCTGATCAGATGCTTATAGACAGCGCGAGCGGAGAACGAAACATTTTCCATAATCTTTTTCTCGGCGCCAAAGCTGATTTCCATCTGGGAAACCGGTTTCATGCTCGGGTCGACTGCATCGAACGAGGGATAACGAAAATCGATGGTGCCGAGATACTGGTTCGTGCCAGGCGCCTGATCAGCCAGGTCTTCGAAATTGTGAGTGTTGATGAAGTTAGCGGCGATGAGCGTCCAGTCGAGCTCATTCAGAGCGAAGAAGCTGTTTTTCCACTTGAAACCGCCGAATGCGCCTTCCGCCAGGTAGAGCTTCATGACGTCATAGTAAATGCCAAAACTGCCGAAGAGCTTCAGGCTGGAATCGCCAAAGACGTCATACACGAGACCGAAGCGCGGAGCAAGCTTCTCATCAAACCCGAACTGAATCGGCTTTATGTCGTAGGTCGGGTCAAAGGAGGGAATGTATTCAGATTCGGTTCTGACACCAAAGTTCAGGGTAAGTTTGTTGGCGATCGTCCAGGAATCCTGGATGTAGAATGCCCAGTTGTTGCTGTGGATGTTCCAGGCCCAGCCGTAGGGATAGGATTTGTATCCGTGTCTGATAATGTAGTAACCGTAGGCGCCGCGGGTCCCAATTGAGGGTGACTCGTTCCAGTACAGGTTAATGCGAGGAGCATCGGGGGTGTAACCGTAGTTTTCATGCAGCCAGATAAACTGAGCTCCCGCTTTCCAGGCATGCTCGCCGGCGAGCGACATATAGTAGGTGACGTCAAGATTGGAGCTGACTTTTTCCCTCAGCTCGTGTTTGAGGTTCAACCAGGTTGCGGAGCTGGCCCAGCCGGCATAGTGCAGCAGGTCGGTTCTTCCCATTTGCTGATACAGGGACTCATAAATGTAGTTGGAATAGTTGAAATAATAGGTGGGTCCAGCCGGCGGTTTAATTCCCTGGTTGGTGACGTCCTGCCTGTGCCAGCCGGCTCTCAACGAGATTAGCAGGTTATTGAATCCAGTGTAGTCAGCGGTAAAGGCGGTTGAGAAGTTCGGATAGTCATAGCCGTCTTTATAATATGGAGTATCAGGATTACCGGTTCCGTTGATGCTGGGAATGGAGCCCTTGTAACGATAGAAGTTATTCACAAAGCTGGCAGACACTCTGAGCCCGCTCATCGGAGCGGCGGTCAGCTTGATGGAGGCGTTATCGTATCTGTACCACTGCACGAAGCTGTAGAAGGGTCCCTGTCTCTGGTTGAAGTCGCGCAGGGCAGTGGTCTGACCATAAATCGGATTGAAGGAGGCAAAGAACCACAGCCTGTCCTTTATGATATAACCGCCCAGGCTGAAAACGCCTTCAATTCTATACCATCTATCTCTGTCTTTTCCGCCGTTGTAGAACAGATCGTCATCATTGACATATTCATAGTGGAGTGTGGTGGGGTCATAAGGATCCTGCCGCAGGTAGTCTCTGGATTTCCCCTGCATCCAGAGCTTATTGTTTTCATAGAAGCCAAGAATATCGCCATGGAAGGAATTACCGCCAGAACGGGTGATGACATTGACCACGCCGCCCATGGAACCACCGAATTCGGCGTTGTAACCGGAAGCAGTTACCTTCACCTCATCGACCAGCTCGAGGACGACATTCTGGGCTCTGGTTCCGACGTGGATTTCGGTGACGTTCGTACCGTCCACGTACCACATATTTTCGGTCCCGGTAGCACCATCAACCGAAAGGCCTCCGGCTCTGCCTTCACTGGAAACACCCGGCACGGTGGTGACCAGCGATTCGAAGTTACGGCCGCGAGGCAGTGTCAGGAATGTTTCTTTCGTCAGGGTTGTGCCCTTAACCGTGCTTTTAACGTCGATCAGAGGGCTCTGCCCGACGACAGTTACCTGTTCCTCGATGGCTGCCGGTTCCATCGTCACGTTGACCACGATAGTCTGGCCAAGCTGAAGAACGAGGTCTTTCCTGACCAGAGTCTTGAAACCGGGCAACGAGAAAGTAAGTTCATAAGTACCGGAAGGAAGAGCCAGCAACCTGTAAGTTCCGGTGGCATCGGTTACGGTAGCGGCTTTTCCAACCAGTTTCGGGCTGGTGGCTTCTACGGTAACACCCGGAAGCGGATTACCCTGGTCATCGCTGACCTTACCGGTAATCTTACCTTCGGGGTTAATCTGAGCAAAAGCGGTTCCACCAGCCAGTAACACGAGCAAAAGAAGAATCAGTACTTTGTTCCTCATTCGAATAAATTCTCCTTTCGAATGAAATAATAACCCCTCACCCTGGGATGGTAATTTTTAAGTCCATCCCGGCCGATAACCCTTTTAAAAAACATTGCCTTTCTTCTGACTCTCACCTCCCTGTTTTCAAATTTATACACTAACATCGCTACTATATATAGCAATTATCGTGCCAGTTGCCGCCCCTTCTTAATTATTTTATAATCAATATATTACAAAAATAGACTCTAAATATCATCAGGTAATTATTCAATATTTTGAATAACCATCCAACAATTTGAATTTTTGATGCTTCTCTATGTTTGCTCCTTTTGTTCTTATGTCAAGGCCTGAGCTTTTTGGAATCCCCTTCCATGCTGAAAATAAAAAATGGTGGGCGATAGAGGATTTGAACCTCTGACTTCTACCGTGTGAAGGTAGCACTCTGCCACTGAGTTAATCGCCCACCCACAAAATTAATTTTATATAAACCTGACGAGCTGTCAACCCGTTTTTTAACTGGCGCTTTCTGGCTGATTTAATTCTCGGTCTGGTTATTTGGCAAGTGCCGACATGACTGATAGCGAAAAATTTATTTGACAGGCAAACAGATTAGATTTATAAATAGGCTGACGATAAAGTTATGGGAATTAAACGCTGTCCATACTGTCGGGCGCTCATCAGTGATCAGGACCCTTATTGCAAAAACTGCGGAACCCAGCTTCTCTTTCCTGAGGATGAAGAGATAGAAGAAGAAATCCCTGGTGACAGAATCATAGAAGACGACAGGCAAAGGGACGAAACCGATATTGTGTTTGAAGAAGCAGGGGACAGAACGGAAGAGATATTTGATGAACTCGAGGAAGTGGAAGAGGAAGGAGGGGAAAAATCCGGTGAAGTTATCCTGATAGACGAGGAGAGGATTACCTCACCTGTAGAAATTGCTGAAACAGAAAGCTTTCTGGAGCCGCCTTCCGTAAGAGGGGAAGCTGACACTGAAATTCCTCAGGAAGAGGAAGTGTTTGTTCTGAAGAAAAAATCTGGAAAGTCAATTTCTGGGGAAAAAGAGAGAAAGTTATCCACTGGCGAAGAAGAATTTCTGGTTGAAAGAATAAAGAAGGAAATCCTGGAAAAAGAAGAGCAGCCCGGGGAAAAGGAAGTTCCTCAGGCTCCCGGACTGGTTACCCGGATGGTCGAAGACTTGCTTAAGGAAGATAAAAAGAAAAGCGGGGAAACCCAGAAAGCCGCCGGTCCAGGTCCGGTTACCAGGATGATGGAAGAACTCGGAATTAAAAGAAAAAGATCTGATACCAGAAGCGAAGAGGTCCGGGCTGAAGGAACAGAGCCGGAACTTCCTCTTACCTTTGAGTCGGCCGAGCTGGACAAAATCGGTGCGACCACCGAGATCGGCCGTCGCGAGGTGGATGATTTTTTCCGGGTGCTGGAAGAAAAGGAAAAAGAAATTATCAAGGAGAGAGCCAGACCGGCGGGAAAAACCGCGGAAGAAACGGGAACAGTTCCGCCCTGGATAAAAGAAGTGGAATCGGCTTCAACCGAACTTCTTCCCGGAGAAGTAGAGACGGGCGAGGTCAAGCTGATGGAAAAGCTGGAGACAGAAACCGAAGAATTGCTGGAGGAAGGGACACCTGCGGCCAGCCCGACCATCGGCATTCCTGAAAGCGTCACTCTGACTGAGCCGGTAGAACAGGTGCCGGAGGAAGAAATGAGCGGCGAGCTGGAAATCGAACTGGAGGAAAGGCTGGAGGAAGAATCAGGAACAGCCAGGATTTCCACCGGTTCCGGAGCCACATCTCGGGTTGAGATCTCTACACCTGAAATAGCTCGTACAATAGAGAAAGAAAGAACGCTGCCGCCGCTGAGCTTTAAGAGCTTTGTTAAAGCGAAAATATTTGATCTGCTTTTTCTGGTGATGTTCTGGCTGATTTCTGTCTGGATGGTGGCCAGGTCGATGGAAACCACCATCTTCAAATTGTTCAGTGTGGCCAGCAGCGGGCTTCTGATTTATCTTTTGATTTTATCTTTCTTTTATTTCTTCCTCTTCTATTTTTTCACGGGAGAAACCCTCGGTGACCGGCTCTTCCGGGATGAAGAGGAAGAGTCTCCTGACTCTGAGGTTTGAGGGGGGCAGCGCCTGATTTAAACCATTTTCCTCATGTTTTTCCATAATCTTCAAAAGTTTTCAGTTAAATCATATAAGTTTTAAGCTGGCAGGCTGATTTTCGGTCAGGCAGGATTTCCAGAGGTCTGCCTCGAATGGAGATTATAAAATCGATCATTGAAGTCATAGAGCATCATCCTTCCGGGGGCTTAAATTTTTGGCCGGAACGTCTCCAGTTCAGAAGTGAAACTCATAGTGGCCGCGTTTATAATAAAATGAAAAAGGAATCCATGATGACCGGACATATGGAGATGAAAAAAGTCATCAGCGCCTCGCGCCGAACTGATCTGGTGGCTTTTTATCCTGAATGGCTAGCCGATGCTCTGAAAAAGAGGCAGGCAGATTTTTTCCATCATGGAAAAAGAAAAATAATATCGGTAGACCTGTCTCCCGGGAAGGTTCATACGCTGGTTCTCTGGTCGAAAAATTTCAAACCGCTTCTGGAAAATCGCTTCGGGTTGAAGACTCTTCTCGCTGATTATCAGCAGGTTTATTTTCATTTCACCATCACCGGTCTTGGCGGAACTTTTATAGAAAAACTGGCGCCTGCTCCGGCAGAGGCGCTTGCCCAGATTCCGGAGCTTCTGAAGCTGGCCGGGCGGGCTGAGAGAATCTCGGTGCGTTTTGACCCGCTGGTTTTCTGGCGTGAGGGAAGTAACCTCAGAAGCAATCTGGATTTTTTCCCTGAACTGGCCAGATTTATAAGCAGTTATGGAATAAGAACGGTAAGGTTCAGTTTCACTCAGTGGTACAGGAAAGCTGTGTTCAGGGCAAGAAAAGCCGGTCTGGAGTTTTATGATCCCCCTTACGAAGAAAAAAAACAGGCGGTGGCCAGACTGGTGGAAACAGCCGGGCGCTATGGTCTTGAGCTCTGGAGTTGCAGCCAGGCGGAAATAGCCGCGCTTCCGGGTGTCAGGGCTTCTGCCTGCATCGACGCCGCCTGGTTGAGTCAACTTCATCCTCAAGGAGAAAAGGCCTCCACCTCAAAGGACCGCAGCCAGAGAAAAGATTGTGGTTGCACGGAGTCTATAGACATAGGAAGTTATTTACAGAGCTGTCCGACCGCCTGTATTTATTGCTACGCTAATCCCCGAGTTAAAGTTTAGTCTTTTAAGGTTAAATCCCGAGTTCGAGCCTTTCGGCCAGTGAAGGAGGCAGGCTGGCGGCAAGGATCTTTTTCTGGGTTTCTTTTATGTTGTATTCCACCCGATAAAATTTCAGAGTGCGCCTGGTTGAGTCATATATAGCGTAAGAAGCTCTGGGGTTGCGGTCGCGAGGCTGTCCGACCGAACCCGGGTTGATCAGGTATCTGGCTTCTTTTTCCAGTCTGATTTCAAAAGGAAATTCTTCGATGAAGGTTCCCTCCACCGTTCTATCTTTTTCCTGGTACAGGTAAGGAAAGTGAGTGTGGCCGAAAAAACAGATCTGGCTGTCGAAATAACCGAAGGCTTCCACCGCGTCAAACTCGCCGAAAATGTAATAGTCCTCATCAAAAGGAGCTCCGTGACAGATGGTCAGATGATCATGTGTAACCAGGGGGCCTTTGAGCAAGTTTGACAGGAGTCTCAGGTTCTTTTTGCTGATGTTTTTTCTGGTCCATTTTATGGCTTCGGCGGCTATCGGATTAAAGGTCTGTATCGAGTCGAGACCGCAGACTGCTTTATCGTGATTCCCGCGAACCATTATCACCCGCTTTAGAGAAAAGACCTTTTCGATGACTTCATTGGGAGAAGCTCCATAACCCACCAGGTCGCCAAGAAAGATGTAGTGGTCGACTTTTCGTCGGCTGGCATGTTCCAGCACCGCCTCCAGTGCCTCAAGATTTCCGTGGATGTCAGAAAAAATCAGGTAGCGCATCAGGTTTGACTCCTGAATGGATGGCTGGAGGAGTAAAGGTTTTCAGCCTGGTAGGAACTGCGCACGAGCGGGCCGGCCGCCACCTCGTCGAAACCCAGACTCAGGGCGTAGTCACGCCAGGCAGAAAATTCATCCGGAGAATAATATCTTTCTACCGGCACGCGGTCGCGTCCGGCCTGCAGATACTGGCCGAGAGTCAGGAGCCGGCACCCCGTTTCCCGCAGGTCCTGAATGGTCTTCTTCAAACTATCCGGAGTTTCTCCCAGACCAAGCATCAACCCCGATTTGGTGATCGCTCCGTATCTTGCGGCTTTTCTCAGAAGTTCGAGCGATCGAAAGTAATGGGCGCCCGGTCTGTTTATTCTGGGGTAGATTTCCAGCGTGGTTTCTAAGTTATGGTTGAGCACATCCGGTCCGGCTTCGAGAACCTGCAGCAGGGCTTCTTCGCTGCCGCCAAAATCAGGGATCAACACTTCCACCAGTGTTCCGGGAATGTTTTCCTTGATCAAGCGGATGGTTCGGGCAAAATGACCGGCTCCACCGTCAGGAAGGTCATCTCTGGTGACAGAAGTGATCACCGCATAGCGCAACCCCATCTGCCTGATGGCTTCCACCACAGCTTCTGGCTCATGCTCATCAGGAGGGAGCGGCTTTCCCTTCGGCACAGCGCAGAATCCGCAATTTCTGGTACAGACGTTTCCGAGGATCAGAAAGGTAGCCGTTCTCCTTTCCCAGCATTCGCCAATGTTCGGGCAGCGAGCGCTCTGACAGATGGTGTTCAGACCTCTGGACTCTAAGATTCTGGCTACCTGGAAATAGGTATCCCTTGAGGGCAACCTGGCTTTAAGCCATTCTGGCTTTTTTGGATGGTTCAACCCCGCAACTCTTTATCAGATTTTGCTTTTAGAAAAGATAGCTAACGACTTTCCTTATGGAGTTCAGTATTCGAGCTCGCGTTCTCTCTTCAGGCGGCGGCGCATTCTTTTTCTGGCCTGAGCTTCTTTCAGACGGCGTCTCTCACCGGGCTTGAGATAGACAGAGTGCTTCTTTATTTCCTTGATTATTCCTTCCTGCTGTACTTTCCTTTTGAAACGCTTGAGTGCTGATTCCAGACTTTCGCCTTCTTCCACGATTACAAAAGCCACTTAATTTCACCTCCAATCTTCTGGAAAGTCAGTGGATTTTATACTTGATTGCGGCGGTTTTGTCAAGCTACTGGCTGCGGGCGAACCACCGCCCCAGCCTTCCTAACCAGAGCTCTGGCTCCTATGAGCATCGGGTCTATGAGCGGCACAGGAAGGTGTTTCTGTTTCAGGGCCAGGGGGATTTCGGTGCATCCGGCGATGATGGCTCCGGCGCCGGCCTGGATCAGTTCCAGAGCGGCTTCCCGCAGGAGGCGAGCAGCCCCTGACCCGGAAAAGCCGGCTTTTATTCCTTTTTCCCCGTAGATGGCTTTCATAATTTTTTGCTGATTTCCGGCGGAAGGCGTCAGGATTTCAATTTTCTTTCGCCTGAAGGCTTTCTGGAAAATCCCTGTGGCTACAGTGCCCTCGGTTGCCAGCAGGCCAACAGCTTTTACCTCCGGAAAACTGGCAGCGGTCCAGCCAGCGGTTTCCGTGATAAGGTCGAGAAGTTTCAGGCGGGCTTTTTTCTTAAGCTGAGGCAGAAAGTAATGGGCGGTCATGCAGGGGATGGCGGCTATCTCCACCCCAGCTTTTTCCAGAATTCTCAGACCTTCTAACATCAGCGGCACGGGATTTTCTCCGCCATAAAGGATGGCTCTGGTCCTGTCGGGAATCTGCGGCCAGTTGCAGACGATGATTCGCAGGTGTTCCTGGTCAACCTTAGCTTCGGTGTTTTTTACCACCAGCTCGAAAAAACGCGAGGTGGCTTCAGGTCCCATGCCTCCGAGGATGCCGACGATTCTGGTTTTTTTTCTCCTGTTATTCATTTTCATTCCTGAATTTCTCCAGCAGTATTTTCAACCTGTCCAGCGGCAGAGCTTCTGCCCGGTGTCCGTCTTTTCCGGTCATGGTGGTGGCTTTAAACAGCGAGTTCAGGATGGCTTCTTCGGAAGCTTCCGCGGCTGCCTGAAAAAGCGCCGACATGGCTTCATTCCTGACTATTTCCACCTTCATCGTCAGGCTTTTTTCCCTGTGTGAAACCCGTACCCCGGGCGCGGTGGAAAAAGCGATGGCATAATCGCCGCTGCCGTTGGAATAATATCCGCCGGTTCTGGGAATTCCGAGGAGCGCTCTTTTAGCCAGTCTCTTCAGGTTGCGGCTGTCAAGCGGTGCGTCGGTAGCCACCACAATCAGGCAGGATCCTCCTTCTCCCCGGGGTGTGAGGTTTGAACTTCCAGTTTTTTCTTTGTTCAACAATTCTTCAATCAGCAGGCCTTTTATCTGAAGCACTCCTCCGAAATTCGTCTGAACCAGCACTCCGACGATCCAGCCGCCACGCTCGGGCGGGAGCTTGCGGGAAGAGGTGCCTATACCGCCTTTAAAGCTGAAGCAGGTGGTACCGGTCCCGGCTCCGACCGACCCCTCTTCCACCGGTCCCTCACGGGCTGAACGGATAGCTTCGAGCACATGCTCCTTTTTCACTGCCCTGGCCCGGATGTCATTCAGCCAGCCGTCGTTGGTTTCTCCCACCACCGGATTGACTGAAAAGACCTGTTCGTTTCCTGGAAGAGAAAGAGTATACTCGATGACGGCTGCGGCCGCCTCAGGCACGCTCAGGGTGTTGGTCAGAATGATCGGAGTTTCGATCGTGCCCAGCTCGTCCACCTGGGTATAGCCGGTAAGTTTTCCGAATCCGTTGGCTACATAAATCCCGGCCGGAACCTTTTCCTGGAAGATGTTACCCGGATGGGGAAGGATGGCGGTGACTCCGGTTCGTATTCTGTCTCCCTCAATCAGCGTCACCTGCCCCACTCTGACGCCCGGTACATCGGTAATAGCATTAAGCGGACCGGGCTCAAGCACTCCTATCTTCAACCCGAATTCCCGGACGCGGGGACGAGTCTGCTGGCCGCCGAAAACAGAACAAAAGGTCACAGATAGTATCAGAAAAAGCGCCGTTAATATTTTCATCATTTTCTCCATTCTGACTGCGTTCATAGACTCATTTTATAAATTTTTTGCCGACCGGTTAAGAGAAGTTTTGCCTTTTCTCTTGAGATTACCGATGCTGAAAAAGTGGGGTAAGCTGCAGACTGAATTGTGAGTTTCGAACGAAATGACTTTGAAACACATAATTCCAGGGAAAGCCAGTGTGTTGATAACTCCGGGCAAAGGTGTCAGGGATAAGCGGACCTTAAATGTTAAAAAAACAAAAATTGATGGATCAGCCGGCATTTCAGACTGAGTGCGCCGGGGGCGGGGCTTGATAAAAACTTATCTCTCGATTATAAAAGAAGGAAAATTAAAAAAGAAAAATGAGAAAAAATTCAAAGTTCCTGACAGTCCCCGAACTGGATAAAATTCCCTGGCTGGTTCATGGTTTCGGACTGGCCGGCTTCGGGCTGGAGGGTCTGGCTGATGAACCGGAATTCAGTTCTTTTCAGCCGGTTGTCCTCAAGCAACTTCATTCAAGCCGCGTTTTCTGCCTTTATGGGAAACCTGTCCGCCAGCTGGCCGGTGACGGTCTGGTCACCTCGGCCGCGGGCCTGATGTTAATAATCAGGACGGCTGATTGCCTCCCGGTTTTTCTGGTGGATACCGAAAACCGGGCGGTGGCCGCGGTTCACTGTGGCTGGCGGAGCACCGCTCAGAAAATCCTGGCGGTGACGGTTGACCTGATGGTGAAAAAATTCCTCAGCCGTCCGGAAAATATGCTGGCCGCTTTTGGCCCCTGCATCGAAAAGAATTGCTACCAGGTGGGCCCGGAGGTGGCCGAGATTTTCTCTCGTGCCGGTTTTGATTCAGGAAAGATTTTATCCCCGGCTGACCGGCCGGGAAAGTTTTATCTCGACCTGAGAGAAGCCAACCGTTCTTTGCTGATCAACCAGCTTGGTCTGAGGGCTGAGAATATTCATGAAATTGATCTCTGTACCTTCTGCCAGCCGGACCTCCATTCCTACCGCCGGGAGCGCCAGACTGACAGAAGATTGATTAATTTTACAGGCATAAGGAGCCGGTTGATTTAATTCAAGGTTTTATTTAATATTAGGTCAAAAAAATTTATAATTAAATTCGTCGTTTTTTTATAGGTTTGTGCCGGTAGGAGTAGAGTTATGGAAGAAAAATACAGACCTGTGGGCGAGGTGGAAATACCGGGAATCCCGGTGTTCAAAAAAGGCAAGGTCAGGAATGTTTTTGACCTGGGAGACAGGTTGCTCATCGTGGCTACCGACCGGATCTCGGCCTTTGATTTTGTCCTCCCTTCTCTGATTCCCCATAAGGGGAAGGTTCTCACACAGATCTCCAGATTCTGGTTTGATTACACTTCTTTGATCTGTCCGAATCATATGATTTCGACCGAGGTCAAAGATTTTCCCGCTGAACTGCAGCCCTATGCAGACGTTCTGGAGAAACGTTCCATGCTGGTAAAAAAGGCGCGGGTGCTTCCGGTTGAATGCGTGGTCAGGGGATATATCTCCGGTTCTGCCTGGAAGGAATACCAGGAGACCGGAAAGGTCTGCGGGATCAAACTGCCGAAGGGCCTTCAGGAATCCTCCCGGCTGGAAGAGCCCATTTTCACTCCTTCGACAAAAGCTGAGGTGGGGCATGATGAGAATATTACCTTCAAAGAGATGGAGAAAATTACCGGCTCTGAGCTGGCGGAGAAAATAAGAAAAATAAGCCTGGAACTCTACCAGAGAGCCAGCCTTTATGCTATTTCCCGGGGGATCATCATTGCTGACACCAAGTTTGAATTCGGGCTTGATGAGAATGGTGAACTGATTCTGGTTGATGAGCTGTTCACGCCTGATTCATCCCGTTTCTGGCCGCTGGCCAGTTATCAGCCGGGCAAATCCCAGCCGAGCCTTGATAAACAATTTGTCCGCGATTACCTGATCAGCACCGGCTGGGACAGGAAGACCCCACCGCCGCCAGCTCTTCCGGATGGAATCATCGAACAAACTTCGAAAAGATATCTGGAGATATATCAGCTTCTGACTGGAAAGAACGATTTGCCCTGAATCCTTTTCTGAACGGTCTGAAGATGAGAGACGGACTGGTTGACCTTCACCTCCATTCTTTTTTCAGCTGCGACGGGGATTATTCCCCCGAAGAGCTTGCGCGGATGGCCAGGGACGAAGGATTCCGGGCGATTGCCATTGCTGACCACGACACCGTCAGCGCTTATCCTGAAGCTATAGAGGCCGGACGCCGCGCCGGAGTCGAGGTCATCCCGAGCATCGAAATAACCACTCTTTTCGATTCCCGCGAATTTCATCTTATGCTGCCTTTTGTGGATTATGAAAGCGAGGCTATCCATTACATAATTTCAAGGATGGAAGAAACCCGTCTGGAGGAAGCTTGCAGCCGGGTTATCCGTTTGCGGGAAAATGGGATTGAAGTTGACTGGGAGGAGGTCTGGGAGAAATCCGGTTACAGACCACCGCTGGGAGTCAAGATTGCCCAGATAGTTCTGGATAAACCCGAAAGCCGGCAGAATCCGCATTTAAGCAAGTATTATGCCGAAGGGCAAACGCTGGCTCCGTACGTTTTTTATCAGGATTTTTTTGCCGAGGGCGGGCTGGCTTACGTTCCCAAAAAGCACATCTCTCTGGAAGAAGTTCTGCATCTGGCGCCTCTCACCGGAGGTGTTCCGGTGCTATCTCATCCCGGGGCCTATTTTCAAAGGACCACCAGGGATGATTTGCTGAAGCTTAAGGAGCTCGGACTTCAGGGGCTGGAGGTCTATACTTCTTACCATGGTCCGGGCGAAACCGAATATTATAAATCTCTGGCGGAAGAGCTGGATCTGGTAGCCACCGCCGGCTCTGATTTCCACGGGCGAATAAAACCTGGAGTAAAATTTGGCTTGATAAGAAACGGAGATTATTCTATTGTGGAAAAGTTAAAGGAAAGAAGGCGCTGATGCTGGCTCACCTCAACTGGCTGGATTATCTTATTCTGATTATACTGCTGATTACTTTCATTATCGGACTGGTTAAAGGACTCATTCGTCAATTAATCGGGTTGCTGGCGGTGGTGGCTGGAGTTATTTTAGCCGCCAGGCATTATCCCTGGCTTTCCTGGAAGCTCTACGGCCGGGTGGAGTCGGATTTCTGGAGAAACGGGCTCAGCTTTCTTTTGATATTTTTTGCCGTCCTCCTGGCCGGCTGGCTGCTGGGGTTTGTCCTCAGCAAGCTGATGAAAGGGACGCTGAGTCTGGCCAACCATCTGCTGGGAGGTTTTTTAGGTCTCCTGAAAGGCGCGCTGATCGGAGCGGTGATAGTTTTTGCCATGCTCAGCTTCAACTTCCAGCGCGAGGCGATTATCGGTTCCCGGCTGGTGCCGGTTGTTGTCCAGGTTTCGAGAACTCTGGTTGTTCTGATCCCTGATAATTTGAAAAAGAATTTTATGGAAAACCTGAAAAAGTTTGAAGGCAAGGGGGGATCTCATGACGAAAAAATATGAGGAATTGACCATTCATCAGAAGCTGGTTTCCCTGGTTCACGACATGGTGGAAAAGGAAATTCATTTGAAAGAAGCTCTGGAAGAATTTGAAAAAATTTACATAGAGACAGCTGCCTCCAAATATAATTCAAACATCACGAAGATGGCCCGGGCGCTGGGCGTCCATCGGAATACTCTCCACAACCGCTTTAAGACATTGAAGATAAAGCGGAAAAAGTAGCACTCTCAATCTGAGACTGCTAAATTATCAAAAGCAATAATATTGACAAAGTTTTTGTAATATTTTATAATTAGCACTCAAAAAAATAGACTGCTAAATCAAAAAAGGAGGTTTCAATATGAAGGTTCAACCATTGTATGACCGGGTGCTCCTGAAAAGGATTGAAGAACAGGAAGTTAAAAGGGGTAGCATCATCATCCCCGACACCGCCAAGGAAAAACCTCAGGAGGCTGAGGTAATCGAGGTTGGCAAGGGTCGGGTGACGGATGATGGCAAGGTGATCCCTCTGACGGTTAAGAAGGGCGATCGGGTGCTCATCGGCAAATACAGCGGCACTGAAGTTACCATAGACGGTGAAGAGCACGTGATCGTCCGCGAGGATGAGATTCTGGCGATCATAACCAGATAATCGAGAAAGGAGGTAAACCATGGCCAAGCAAATAATTCTTGGAGATGAAGCCAGACAGGCTCTTTTAAGGGGTGTTAACATTCTGAGCAACGTGGTGAAAGCCACCCTCGGTCCTCGAGGCAAGAACGTCATCATAGACAAGAAATTCGGTTCTCCTACCAGCACGAAGGATGGCGTTACCGTGGCCAAAGAGATAGAGCTGAAGGATCCCTGGGAGAATATGGGCGCTCAGCTGGTGAAGGAAGTAGCTTCGAAGACTTCAGATGTGGCCGGCGACGGCACCACCACGGCTACAGTTCTTGCCCAGATAATCTATTCTGAAGGCATTAAACATGTGACAGCCGGCCGGAATCCCAACCTGATCAAGAAGGGAATTGACCGGGCGGTGGAAGAAGTGGTCAAAGAGCTCCGGAGCATGAGCCGGGAAGTCACCGGAGACATGATTGCCCAGGTTGGCGCCATTTCTGCCAACAATGATGAATCCATCGGCAAAATCATCGCCCAGGCTATGGAAAAAGTGGGCAAGGACGGCGTGATCACGGTGGAAGAGGCCAAGGGGCTCGAGACCACTCTGGAATTCGTTGAAGGTATGCAGTTCGACCGCGGCTATCTTTCTCCCTATTTCATAACCGACCCGGAAAGGATGGAATGCGTCCTTGAAAATCCGCTGATTCTTCTGCATGAGAAGAAGATATCCAACCTGAGGGAATTTCTGCCGCTGCTGGAAAGCGTGGCCAGAATGGGTAGGGCTCTGCTGGTAGTGGCGGAAGAAGTCGAAGGCGAAGCCCTGGCCACCTTGGTGGTCAACAAACTCAAAGGCACCCTGATGTGCTGCGCGGTCAAAGCCCCTGGATTCGGCGACAGACGGAAAGCCATGCTCGAGGACATTGCCATCCTGACCGGCGGCAAGGTTATCACTGAAGACATCGGAGTGAAGCTGGAAAACGTCACGGTTGACTGGCTGGGCGAAGCGGCCAAGGTTGTGGTGGACAAGGACAACACCACCATCGTTGGTGGCAAGGGTAAAGAAAGCGACATTAAAGCCAGAATCAAACAGATTCGTACTCAGATTGAGGAAACCACTTCTGACTACGACCGCGAGAAGCTTCAGGAAAGGCTGGCCAAGCTGGTCGGCGGAGTGGCCGTGATTAAAGTTGGCGCGGCTACCGAAACAGAGCTCAAGGAAAAGAAGGCCAGAGTTGAGGACGCCATGCACGCCACCAAGGCGGCGGTGGAAGAAGGTATCGTTCCGGGTGGCGGAGTCGCGCTGCTGCGCTGCCAGAAAGCTCTGGACAAACTGAACCTTGACGGTGACATGCAGGTTGGCGTTCAGATTGTACGCCGCGCTCTGGAAGAGCCTCTGCGGCAGATTGCTGAGAATGCTGGCTTTGAGGGCTCGATTGTGGTGGAAAAAGTCCGGGAAATGGATAAAGACTTCGGGTTCAATGCTCTTACTGAAACCTATGAAGATATGATCAAAGCCGGAATCATCGACCCGACCAAAGTTGTTCGCACTGCCCTCCAGAACGCTGCCAGCATTGCCGGCCTGATGCTGACCACCGAAGGATGCGTCACCGAGCTTCCGGAAGAGGAAAAGAAACATACCCACACCCCGCCGGCTGACATGTATTGATCGCGGAAATAACGCCGGATAGAAAGAAAC
>JBASPX010000012.1:0-48003 GCA_049659625.1 Candidatus Saccharicenans sp.
TGCTTTTTCAAGTGCCAGCCTGATAAATCCCTTTGCCTCTTCAACCCCTATCCCAATAGCTGGCCTACCACCACGCCGCCTCCATATACCACCCTTACCCTGGATACTATGTCTGTGCCCGAAAGAAACCCGTTGATTGACAGACCCCTCTCCCTGTGTTAATTTGAAGAAGCTATGAACGTATTCAATCTAATCTCGCAGGCCACCATCGTTGTAAAACTGATTCTTTTAATACTAATCCTGTTTTCAGTTTTTTCCTGGGCAATAATAATCCACAAAAGAAGAACTCTCAAAGCAGCCGAGCAATCTTCCAGCCTTTTTCTGGAAGCTTTCAGGAAGAGCAAATCTCTGAATGAAGTCAACGAAGCTGCCCGCCGGTACAAGAACAGTCCGCTGGCTGTTCTGTTTCAGGCCGGGTTCAAGGAACTTGTTCACCTGACGCGTTCGAACCCCCAGCCTCAGGGTTCAATCGACCGGGAAAAGCTGGAAATCATCAACCGTTCGCTGCTCAGGGCTTCGAGCGCCGAGATCCGGCGTCTCGAGAGAATGATGAGCTTTCTGGCCACCTGCGGCAGCGTGACTCCTTTTATCGGACTGCTCGGAACGGTCTGGGGCATAATGGACTCGTTCCATAAGATCGGACTGGTCCGCTCAGCCAGCCTGGTAACCGTGGCTCCCGGCATCGCCGAGGCGCTGGTGGCCACCGCGGTGGGTCTGTTTGCCGCCATCCCGGCGGTTATCGCTTACAATTATTTTCTCGGCCGCATAAAAGAAATAATTTCTATGATGGACGATTTTTCGCTGGAATTTCTCAACATAATAGAAAGGGCCTATGGCAGTTAACCTGAATCCGACTCCGGCAGCCGACGGTCGGAGACGTCTGGGCACATCGATGTCGGAAATCAACGTCACCCCTCTGGTCGACGTCATGCTGGTCCTGCTCATAATTTTTATGGTAACCGCGCCGATGATGCAGTCCGGAATCGGAATCAACCTGCCTCAGGCTGAAACCGAGTCGGCCCCGGCCGAAGAAGGGCTGACGCTGACCGTCACCGCTGACGGCTACATCCATATCGGCGAATCAGTTATAAACATCAACCTGCTGGAAAGACGGTTAAAGGAATATTTCTATAATCGCACAAAAAAAATCGTCTTCATCCGCGCTGACCGCAATCTTAACTATGGTCAGCTTGTCCAGATTCTGGATATCATCAAGAAATCGGGGATCGAAATAGTCGGCCTGGTGACCGAACCGCTGGAAAAACCACCAGCTAAAAAACGGACCGACTGATGAAACCGCTGTTTGCTCAGAACAATTCTTTTAAGCGCGCTCTAATTCTGTCGATTTTTCTTCACGCAGCGCTTTTCGTCCTGCTGGGAGTCTCCGGACAGTTCTCGGGACCCAGGAAATCCGGCATGATCCATTATGTTAACCTTAATTTTGTCGGGTTGCCAGGCGGAGGAGGCGCTGGAGGAGGTGGCGGCGCAGGCCGTCCCGGCCCGGGTGGAGGAACCCCAGCACAGCCAGGGTCTTCCCGCCTGGAAACGATGAGGGAACTGACTGTCCCCCAGAAGGTTCAGCCACAGCCCGAATCATCACTTCGCCATCCGGTGGAGAAGACCCGGACAGCCAGGAAGACCCCCCGGCAGTCAACCCCGCAGAAAAAAACTGAGATTTCCGCCCCGCAGCCGGGAGCTCAGCCGGCGGCTTCCGGAACCGGAGCTGCCGGAGCCCAAGCTGGAGGTTATGGAACCGGCGGCGGTGGAGGGGGAACCGGACTGAGAATTGGCCTCGGGGAAGGTCCGGGCGGCTTCGGCGGTGGTTACGGTGACCCGCTGGGTACGGCATCTTTCCCTTATACTTATTATCTTCAGATTATTATTGATCGCGTATCGTCCAACTGGTTCACCGCGATCAGCAACCTGGATTACAGCGGCGACTATCAATCGGTAATTTCATTCAAGATACTGCGCAACGGGCAGATCGCCGACCTCAGAATAACCCAGCCTTCAGACCTCCCGGCGCTTGACCTGACAGCAAGGCGAGCGGTCGAACTGGCCGCGCCCTTCCCGCCGCTGCCGGGAGATTACGAAAGCGATTACCTTGTCATTCATCTAATATTCGAGCGGAGCAGATAAGAAAATGAAAAAACTGATTATCTTCATACTGTCATTTTGTGCTATGGCAGTTCTCAGCACCTGGTTATTTCCTCAACAGGAAATCGTGCTTACCATCAGAGAGGGCGTCCCGGCCATTTCGGTAGCTTTACCACCGTTCATCTGCGAGCCGGCTACCCCTGAGGTTCAGGAGGCAGCCTCCACCATCCATCAGGTTCTTACCTCCGACCTTCAGTACAGCCGGGTCTTCACTCTGGTGCCGAAGGAGCACCTGAGCTACATACGTCCTTTGAACCCGAAAGAAATTTTTTTCAAAGACTGGGAATCGATCCAGACCAGGCTACTGATTGTCGGAGAGTTCGCCCGCTCTGAGAATCGTTCGGTGTTCGAAGTAAAAATTTACGACGTAAAAAGCGAGAGAATGATTCTGGGCAAAAGATACCAGGTGGAGCCGGGTGTCCTACGGCTGGTGGCTCATCGGGTGGCCGACGAGATGATGAAGCTCTACGGAGAAAAACCTATATTTACCACAAAGATAGTCTTCGTCTCGAACCGCGACGGAAACGATGAGCTCTACATGATGGATTATGACGGAGCCAACCAGACAAGACTGACCTTCAACAAATGGCGGGATTACATGCCGGCCTGGTCGCCCGACCAGAGAGCGATCGTTTTCACCTCCTACCGGGCGGGCAATCCGGACCTATACATCCTGTATCCTTATGAGGGCAGGTTAGTTCCGATATCTACCAGGGGAACCAACTTTGCCGGGGCTTTCTCGCCCGACGGCAAAAAGATAGCCTTCTGCTCGACTAAAGACGGAAACGCTGAAATATATGTGGTTAACGTCGACGGAACCGGTTTGCGCCGGTTGACCTTCAACAGCGCCATAGACACGGCTCCTTCCTGGTCGCCGACCGGAAGAGAGATTGTCTTCACCTCCGACCGGAGCGGCACGCCGCAAATCTACATTATGGACGCCGAAGGGGGCAACGTCAGAAAAGTCAGCTTCGGAGGCAATTACCTTGACTCTCCGGCCTGGTCACCCGACGGAGAAAGAATTGTGTTCGTCTCGAGAGTCGACAACTTTTTCGACCTTTACCTGCTTAATCTGAAAACAAACAAAATCACCAAGCTCACTGAGACCGGAGCCCGGAATGAATCCCCCAGCTGGTCGTCCGACGGACGACATATCGTGTTTTCTTCGAACATGTCCGGGACGATTCAGATCTATTCGATCGATTACGACGGCAGCAACCTGCGACGGCTGACTTCAGACGGAGAAAACAAACTGCCAAACTGGACAAACTGAGAAAACGGCCCTTTTTTATTGACAGAGCTCAGACTTCATTGTATAAATTGAAATGCTCTGGGCTCTGGTTAAGATAAATAGCGCCCGTGAGGAGGAATTATGAGAAAATTTTTTGTTATATTTCTTTCAATAATATTGATTTTATTTTTCGCTGCTTCCTGCAAGAAGAAAGCCAAACAGCTTCCGCCGCCTCCACCGCCGCAGGCTCAGGAACAGCCAAAGGTGGAAAAAGTGGAAGAACCGGTGGTCAAAGAGCCAGAGCTCACGGAAGAAGAAATCTTCATGAAGAAAACCCTGGAAGAGATCAACAGGGAAAAGCCGCTGGCCAGAATCCATTTTGATTTTGACAAATATGATATCCGGCCGGACGCTGTCCCGATACTCGAAGCCAACGCTCGCTGGTTGAAAAAATTCCCGACGGTGAAAATACTGATCGAAGGGCATTGCGACGAGCGCGGCACCGAAGAATACAACCTGGCTCTGGGCGAAAAAAGAGCGAAGAGCACGATGGATTACTTGGTAAGTCTCGGGATTTCCCCGGACAGAATCAGAATAATCTCCTACGGCAAAAGCCAGCCTCTTGACCCGGGCCATGATGAAGAAGCCTGGGCAAAAAACAGGAGGGCTGAATTTTTAATCATTGAGAAATAAATTGATAAGAGGCCAGAAAAACTTCTTTTTCTGTGCAATTCTAATTATTGCATTTGAGGTCTGTTTGCCTCCGGCCAGCGCTCAGTCAAAAAAAACTTATGAGCTGATTTACGAGGATATTCAAGCTCTAAAGCTTCAGGTTCAGGAACTGACCTCGCTGGTCAGAAAGAACCAGGCGGATATACAGGAGCTGAGGGACCAGACCAAGATTCTGGGCGAACTCATCCGTAAAGTTCAGTCGGAGCAGGGTTCCGCCCGTGAAGACTTCCGTAATATCGTCGTTCAATATCAACTTCTCAACAGCAAACTGGAAGAGATCCAGTTTCAGACAGCTATCCTTAACGATATCCTTCAGGCTATTCAGAACCTGAATCTGCCAGATAAAGCTGAAGAAAAAAAAGCAAAATCCGGAAAAGTTCCAGCTAAAGCCGAGCCACCGGCAGCAGAGATCAAAAAACCAACACCACTCACTCTGAGTGCTCAGGAAATGTACAACAACGCCTACGGAGATTATCTGAAAGGAAACTATTCCCTGGCCATCGACAGCTTCAGGCTCTTTCTGCAGCAATATCCGAACACACCTCTTTCTGGAAACGCGCTTTACTGGATTGGCGAATGTTACTACAGCCAGGGTAAATTCCAGGAAGCCGTCGACACTTTCAGCGAGCTTCTGGTGAGTTATCCCTCCAGCAACAAGGTGCCGGCCGCTTACCTGAAAAAAGGCTACAGTCTCGCCAGGCTCGGGAAAAAAGAAGAGGCCATCGCCACCTTGAAACTGTTGATAGCCAAATTTCCAGCGCAGGAAGAAGCCCGACTCGCTCAGGAAAAATTAAAAGAACTGGAGAACCAATGAGAGACCGAAACAGTCTGAACAGAGTCATCCTCATAGGTCATCTGGTCAAAAAGCCGGAGATCCGCTACATTCCTTCTTCCGGCCGACCTGTGGCCAGATTCCAGGTGGCCACGAACGAACAGATTTTCAACCGCGATACCCGCCAGACCAGCGAACGGACAGAATTCCATCGGATAGTTGCCTGGGGACCGCTGGCTGAATTCTGCGATAAATTTCTTGAAGCCGGAAGACAGGTTCTGGTCGAAGGACGCCTGCGCTGGCGTTCCTGGGAAGACCGTGAAGGAAACCGCCGGAACACTACCGAAGTAGAAGCCATCAACATAGTCCCGCTGGGCAAGAAGATCCCGCCTCAGGCTGAAGCTCAGCTGGAAGCCCCGCCTGCGGAAGATTTCGAGGAAATATCCGAGCCAGCGGTCGAAGAGTTTCCGGATGGAGAATTGCCGTCTGAAGGAGATGACGATATCCCCTTCTAAGCTAAAAAGCTAATCGAGGAGCTGCCCGTGGCGGAAATTCCGGACAGAGAAAAGGTTCGAGAGTTAATCTATGAAGAACATCGGCCCTGGGGAAAATTCAGAACCTATCCTCACCGGCTGGCTTCAAGTCTGAAAATCATCACGGTCAACCCCGGGGGAATTCTCTCTCTCCAGTATCACCGTAAAAGAAGCGAATACTGGGTGGTGCTGGACAGCGGACTCGAAATCACGGTGGGAGAGAAGGTCTGGCAACCCGAGCCGGGTGAAGAAATATACATTCCGGCCGAAACGCCCCATCGCCTGAAAGCTGTCGGCGAGCATCCGGCCAGAGTGATGGAGCTGTGGCTCGGGGAATCTGATGAGAATGATATCGTCCGCCTGGAGGACGTTTACGGACGCGATTGAGCTCAGCTGACCACCTGGCTCATCAGGAAAGCCTGAGGATGTTTTCTCAGGATGGCTTCTATCATAAATTCTTCCACCTCTTTGGCCGTCCTGAGCTTGAGAGCTTCAGCCACCGCCTGTTCGGCCGTTTTCAGCTCCACCTCTCTCAAAGCTTTTTTTACTTTTGGAATAAAAATCGGGTTCATGCTCAGCGTTCTGAGTCCCATTCCAAGCAGGATGATGGCCGAAAGCGGGTCGGCCGCCATCTCTCCGCAAACGGTAACCTCCTTGCCTTCCCGCACGGCTGTTTGAATCACCAGGTGGATCAGCCGCAGAACCGCCGGATGGTGCTGTTTGAAAAGATAGGCTACAGATTCATTCCCCCGGTCTACGGCCAGATAATACTGGATTAAGTCATTGGTGCCTATGCTGACATAATCTACTTCCTTGATAATGCATTCTATGTTCGCCGCCGCCGCCGGCACCTCGATCATCACCCCGACCGGGAGATTTTCATCAAAAGGAATCTTCTCGGCTTTCAATTCAGCCTTCAACTCAGCCAGGAGGCTCTTCAGTTCGAAAACTTCTTCCACTTCGGTAATCATCGGGACCATCAACCGCACATTCTTTTTCACGCTGGCTTTCAGAATGGCCCGGAGCTGGGTGCGGAACATATCCCTGTTCCGCAGGGAGAAACGAACGGCCCGCAGGCCGAGCGCCGGGTTGGGTTCTTTGACGATGTTGAGCTGGGGCAGACTTTTCTCTCCGCCGATGTCGATGGTGCGGATGTAAACGGGTCGCGGATGAGTGTTCCGGGCCATCTTCTGATAAACAGCCAGGTGATCTTCTTCCGAAGGCAGGTCCGGGCGCTGGAGATAGATGAATTCAGACCTGAAAAGTCCGATCCCTTCCGCACCGAAGGAGAAAGCCAGGTCCACCTCATCCGGAAGCTCGATGTTGGCCAGCAGCTTGAACCCGATCCCATCCAGAGTCTGGGGCTTCAGTCTGGCGATTTTCTTCAGCTGCCGCTGATAGGCTTCGTACTTTTCCTTCTTGCTCTGAAATTCGCGCCGGACGGAGTGGGATTGATGATGACCTCGCCGGCTGTCCCGTCAACGATGATGAAATCGCCATTTTTTACTTCATGGCTGATATTACGCAGACCGACCACCGCGGGTATACCCAGAGATCGGGCGAGAATGGCTGTATGGGAAGTCTGTCCGCCCATATCCAGGGCTACGGCCGTTATCTTCTTCCGGCTGATGTTTATGGCTATTTCGGAAGGCAGAAGTTCATGAGCCACCAGCACCACCGGCCGGTCAGTTTCTTCCGTTCGGCTCTTTCTTCTTTCCAGATTGCGGTAAATCCGCGACAGCACATCAGAGACATCAGTCTTTCTCTGCTGAAAATATTCATCGTTGAGAGAATCGAACAGATTTTGAAAATAGTTGTTTACTCTGGTAATGGCGTACTCTGCACGAACCTTTTCTTCCTTTATCACCCGTTCAAGCTGGCTCAGCAACAGCGGGTCTTCCAGAATCATCAGATGAGCGTCAAAGATGAAGGCCTGCTCGTCGCCGATTCTTTTCCTGATGTGTTCTCTCAACTCTTTGAGTTCCTGCCGGGTTCGTTCGATGGCTCTCTGTATTCTTTTTAATTCTTCTTCCACCTGATGCTCGGCGATCGGCTCCCGCCTGGAGGTAAACACCACCCTCTCTGAGAGCAGCGCCTCACCCATGGCGATGCCGGGTGAAACGCCGAGACCGCGAAGCCTGATCATATCCATGCTATTCTTCTTCACCGAATTTGTTGTTTATCAGGTCGCAGAGGGCCTTCATGGCCTGGGCTTCATCCCGGCCGTTGACCACCAGTTTGATAGCTGTGCCCCTGGCCGCAGCCAGAGTCAGCAAGCCAAGGATGCTTTTGCCGTCCACTTCATTTCCGTCCTTGACAATTTTTACCGAGGAACTGAACTGATTGGCTAAGTTGACAAACTTAACCGCCGCCCTGGCATGCAGTCCCAGCTTATTTTTTATGGTGATTTTCTTTTCTATCATTTTCCATATTCTACTTTGACCTGGAGTTAAGCAGGGCGCTGGCTAGATGGATGTTTTTCCGGCCCTGTTCCACCACCTTCCGGGCCACCTCTTTCAGGTTATTGCTTCTCTGCAGCGAGACGAATTTTATCAGCATCGGCAGATTCACTCCGGTTATGATTTCAATTTTGTTTTCAGCCATAAAACTGAAACTCAGGTTGGAAGGAGTGCCGCCAAACAGGTCGGTAAAAATAATCACGCCGTTCTTCTGGTCAACTTTTTTTATGCTCTGGCTGATCTTCTTCTTCGATTCTTCCACGTCGTCATACCAGCCGATGGAAACCGGTTCGATGTTCGGGGCCTCTCCCAGGATGATCATCAGGGCGTTCAGCAACTCCTCCGCCAGCCGCCCGTGAGTGACTATAACTCCGCCGATCATGAAAACCGCCCGTGGAAAATTTCCTTTATATTTTAATCAATTCTCATTCACTTATAAATATCGCGGTGGATGATTTTTACATCCAGGTTTTCCTTCCTGAGATGCTCTTTCAGCGCTTCGGCGATAACCACCGAGCGGTGCCGTCCTCCGGTGCAGCCGACGGAGATCGTAAGGGAGCTCTTCCCTTCCCTGATAAACCCGGGCAAAAGATATTCGATGAAGCTGTACAGTTTTTCCAGAAAGGTCCTGGTTTCTTCTGATTTGAGCACAAAATCTCTGACCTTCCGGTTGCGGCCGTTGAGCTCCCGCAGTTCATCGAGATAATAAGGGTTTGGCAAAAATCTGGTGTCGAACACCAGGTCGGAATCCAGAGGCAATCCATACTTGTAACCAAAGCTGATGAGGTAAATCTGAAACCGCCGGAGTTTCTTCTGCAGGATCCGGTTGACAATCTGTTCTTTCAGCTGGGAGATGCTCAGGCCGGTCGTGTCGATTATTTCATCCGCCATTTCCCTGATCGGAGCCAGCTTCTTTCTCTCGAGCCTCACCCCGGCCAGGATCGATTTGTTTCTGGCCAGCGGATGCGGCCGGCGGCTTTCGCTGAACCTCCTGACCAGAGTTTCGTCGGTAGCTTCAAGAAAAATTAAGTACGGCTTAACCTTTAATTTTTTTATGATACGGGGAAATTCAGTCAGAAAATTCGGTTCTCTGATATCAACCACCAGGGCTATACGTTCAATTTCCACCTTTTTTCGCAGCCACAGGTCAACCAGCTGGGGAATCATCTTCGCAGGCAGATTATCCACACAGTAGTACCCCATATCCTCAAGAAAGCGGCTGACCACCGTCTTGCCCGAACCGGAAAGTCCGGTGATCACGATAAAGTCAAGGCTTTTACTTTGATTTTTCATTTTCTCTGGCCAGTTTTCTTTCGAGACGCCTGACAATATCCCTGGCCGCCTCGTAGCCTTTTTTGCGGAGGGCAAAAACCCGGCAGGCCACTTCAATCAGAGTGGCGATATTCCGACCTGGAGCAACAGGTATGTGCATCTGCGGAATTTTTTTGCCGGCCAGTTCAAAGTCTTCCGGAAACTTTATGCCCAGCCGGTCGATCTCCATTTTCCGGCTCCATTTTTTCAACCTGATGACCAGGTCGATCGGAGCTTCTTCCAGAATCGCCCGTGAGCCGAAGATTTCTTTGATGTTGATTATGCCCAGCCCCCTGATTTCCATGAAATTTCGCGTCAGCACAGGCGAACGGCCGTGGAGCTGGCCCAGCTCATCCAGATAAACTTCCACCACATCATCGGAGACAAATTTATGTCCGCGAGCGATAAGCTCCAGAGAACTTTCGCTCTTGCCGATTCCGCTGTCCCCTATGATCAGGGCGCCGACACCGAAAATTCTCAGCAGACCTCCCGAGACCACCACCGGCGAAGAATTCGCCCGGTTCTCACCGGAAGAACGGGCTTCTCTCTGTCCGGAGTTAAGCTTTCCCCTCCCGGCAGAATTTTTTCCTATTGCTTTTCTTTTACCGGAAGTCATCAGGCTTTTTCTTCCAGCTCTTTGATTATTGACAGGACCTCTCTGGCTTCCTTAGCACCCAGCAACTTTGATTTCAGCCCGGGAGATTTTTTCACCAGCTGAGCAATCAGAGCCAGTATCTGGAGATTCAGGCTGGGTTCATCGGGCGAAGTAATCAGCAGGAAAAAAACCTTAACGGGTTTTCCATCGGGAGATTCAAAATCGACTCCTTCCCTGGAAATACCCACCAGCAGGATCGGTTCCTTTATTCCTTTTGCCTTGCAGTGAGGGATGGCCACGCCGTCACCCAGGGCGGTGCTGCCGAGAGATTCCCGCTGCAAAAGTTTTTCGGTTATTTCCTTATCGTTTCCGATGAACTTCTGCTTCTTAAGAAATCCAGCCATCTCGGCCAGCGCTTCATCTTTCTTCCGCGCGTTAATATCCAGCAAAATCGTCTTCTCTTTAATAATGTTTGACAGCCTCACTGTTGTCTGCTCCCTTCAAATTCTAAACGAAAATTTTACCAGAAAACAACATTTAACCCCATAGTCCGGCAAAATTTCTTCCCCCGCCCATCTGTCATCAGATTTCCTCAGGACATGAGCGAAAAACCTTTCCACGGTCTGATTGCCGGCCTTTCTGGACCTTCCCTTAGAGGCAACCGGCTGCTCTGCTTCCACGGCGCTTCCAGGAACCTGACTCTTCCGTATGGTTGATGGGGAGGCGTTATCCGCCGCTTTTTCATCAGGTCTTATCTTATCAAGCCCGGAACATCATTCTTCAGGGTCAACCAGGGCGATCTGGCCATCCTTTCTCCGGAAAACCACGGCCCAGCCTTCGCTTCCTTCCTTGCGGAAAAGGAAAACTTCCTTCTTCCCTTCATCCAGCTGCATCAGGGCTTCCTCGACGCTGATCGGTTTGTCGGAATAATAGGGTAAACGGAGAAGACGCACCGGTGTCTCTCTCTCTTCAGCCACCGGCAGGCTTTCACGCCCGGCTGACCGTCTCCTCTTCTGAATCAGTTTCTTTCTTTCTTTAACGATCTTCTTTTCCAGGCTGTCAAAAGCCTGATTGAGAGAATTGAAAATATCGTTGGTTTCTTCGCTTATGACAAAATCTTCACCGCGCCGCTTAACCTGGAGTTCAACCTTCTTCCGGCTGCGCTGTTCGCTCATGATGATGTTTATCTCGATCACATCCCGTAAAATCTTTTCCATCCTGGCCAGCCGTTTCTGACAGTAGCTCTTAATTTCCTCCGTCAGTTCTACGTTGCGGGCCGTGAAATTAACAATCATGTTGTCTCCTCCATCATAAATTTCTTTTTTCTTATATGATAAGGCGGGATGTTCAGCTGGGCGCGATACTTGGCCACGGTTCTCCGGGCTATCTTTATATTTTCTCTCTCCAGTATATCAACTATTTCATCGTCGCTCAAGGGATTATTCCGGTCCTCGTTTTCAATCAACTTCCTGATCCTCTCTTTTATTTTCAGAGAAGAGATCTCTTCCCCGTAAGCACCGGTCAACGACTTGTGGAAAAAGAATTTGAGCGGATAGAGACCGAGCGGAGTCATCATGTATTTATTGGCCACCACCCTTCCGATGGTCGATTCATGCAGTCCGAGTTCCCTGGCCACCTCCTGCAGGGTCATCGGTTTGATATGCTCAATTCCGTTTTCCAGAAATTCCCTCTGCCGGTCGACTATGTATTTAGCCACCCGGTAGATCGTTCTGTTCCGTTGATCGAGACTTCGCAAAAACCACAGGGCTCTTTTCATTTTTTCTTTCAGAAAACGGCTGGCTTCTCTGTCTTCCTTCAGTTCTGCCTGAATCAGCCGCTGGTAGTAACGGTTCAGACGGATTCGCGGCAATCCTTCTTCGTTCAGATAAACCTTCCACTCGCCGTCCTCTTTGACCACATAGATATCCGGCACCACATAGATTTCCTCGCTCTCGCTGTATTTTCTGCCTGGAGCCGGCTCCAGGTTTTTGATCACTTCCAGATGAAGTTTGAGTTCCTGCAGGCTGACATTCAGAATTCTGGCCAGTTCCTGATGGTCAGCTTTCTGCAAATACGGCAGATATTCGGTAATAATTTTCCTGGCCACCTCGTCCTGAAGGTTGAGCGAATCCATCTGGGCCAGAAGAGCTTCGCTCAGATTAAGACTGGCGCATCCCGGCGGGTCAAACATTTTTATCTTCTGCCGCACTTCCTCCACTTTCTCCAGCGGCGCCTGAAGCGTGGCCGCGATTTCTTCCGGACTGATGGTCAGATAACCATCGCTGTTAACATTACCGATGATGAACTCAGCTATCTGAAGCTCCGCCGGATCAAAAAAAGTCAAACTTGCCTGCCAGTTCAGATGATCCCAGAGGGAAGGCCGGCGGGAAACTAAATTTTCGAAAGGAACCTGCTCTTTCTCCTCCCGGCTGGAAAAAGGAATTTCTTCGTCAAAATAATCCTGGAAGCCGGCGGCAAATATGATCTCATCAAATTCGTCGGGCACCGCTTCCGTGGAAACGGCTTCTTCTTCGCCTCCCTCTTCTTCCGGAGCACCCGCCTCGACCGCTTCAGGCGAAACTTCTTCCTCAATTTCAAGAAGCGGATTTTCTTCGAGCTCCTGGTTAACCACTTCCTGCAGTTCCAGGCTGGTCAGCTGAAGCAGACGGATGGCCTGCTGAAGCGCCGGCGCCAGCGCCAGCTTCTGCACCTGTTTCTGGTCAAGTTTTTGCTTTATCATCGCTCTCTGAATTATAGACGGAAGCCATTCCCGAGATATATCTCGCGCACCTCTTTATTCTCCAGAACTTCTTCCGCCCTGCCTTGGGCTATAATTTTACCATTATTTATGAGGTAAATTCTATCCAGGACTTCCAGCGCTTCCCGGACCCTATGGTCGGTAAGAAGAATGCCCACCCCTTTTTCTTTGAGTTTCTTAATAATTCCCTGAAGATCCCCTACCGCCATCGGATCAAGGTCAGAAAAAGGCTCGTCCAGAAGAAGAAACGCTGGTTCCCGGGCCATAGCTCTGGCAATTTCCAGTTTCCGGCGCTCTCCGCCAGAAAGACGATCAGCCCGACTTTTAGTTAGCAGCAGAAGTCCGAATTCTTCCAGTAACTGTGCAGCTTTTTCTTTCTGCTGCTTACGGGAAAGCTTTCTTTCGAGGTTTTCAAAAACAACCAGCAGATTTTCTTCCACGCTCAAACCACGAAAGACCGAAGGTTCCTGCGGCAAAAATCCGAGCCCTTTCCTGGCCCGGAGATAGGCCGGGAGGCCGGTTAACCTTTCTCCATCAAGCCAGACCTCGCCGCTGTCAGCCGGAAGCAGGCCGGCAATCATCCAGAAAGCGGTGGTTTTTCCAGCCCCGTTCGGTCCGAGCAGACCGACAACTTCGCCGGAGCTGACTTCAAGGGTGAGATTATCGACGACCGGACGCTGACCGTATCTCTTGCTCAAGCCCACAGCTTTCAGCGATCTCATCTGCCCCTGACAAGGATGGTCAGCGACCTCTCTCTTTTCTGACTTTCCAGGCGGATTCTATCATCCGCTAAAAATAAAGTCAATTTATCTGTTTCCAGCCGATCGCCGGAAGGAGTAACCAGCCGGGGGTTGCCGGTGAGCTCAATTTTCTCTTGTTCAAAATCATATAAAGCTCTCTCGCCGAAGACCAGATAATCCTTCCAGTTGATTTTAACTCCGTCGCGGGCTTCGACGGACTGAACCTGCAATGCAGAATCATCCGGGGAAAGCAGAGCCATCTCGCGGGATTCAAGCCTGAAGGAATCAGTTTTAAGCCGGGCACCGTTCTCGAGTAAAAGCTGTGGCTCAACCTGGCCTGAAATTATCCGACCAGCAGCGATTTCCAGTGTCTGTTTACTGCCGTCGGTTTTTTCCAGATGCCAGTTACCTGGAAACACTTGCTCAATCAGGAATTGTCCGTTCCTTTCCAGCCTGAGGCTCTCCCCCTGGAAAAACTGCCTTTCCCCGGAGATGCGCACCTGACCGCTCATCCGGAAAAGCCCGGGCTTTCCCTCAAGAATAGCTCCGGTTATCAGCACCCCGGCCCCACAGGTGAAAAGCGGATTTTTCCTCTCAAAAAAAGCCGACTTCAGTTCAAGCGAAAAATTTTTCGCTCGAAGAATCTGGCCTTTAAGGTCAAAAACCAGGCCGCCGGCTACGAGACGATAATTTTCCTGATGGAGTTCAGCCCCGGTTTCAACTTCAAGCAGGTTTCCGGGAAGGTCGTACAGAACTCTGCGCCCGCTAACCCGGTAAGTTTCTCCATTTTTATCCTCAACGGTTAATACGCAGTTGTCTGTCTGTAAAAGCCGCGGCGCTCTTTTTTCCGAAGACAGCCCGAGATTTTCGCCGCTTCCCTGAATTTTCAGTTCCTGCCCGGCCCCTCTCACCCTGAATTTTCCTCTGGCGCTGAGGAAAAAATTTTCTCTGAAATTTTCTATCCCCAGATCTCCGGCATCAAGCTCAACCTCCTGCAATTCGCTTTCACCCGCAAGAATTTTCCATCTGACTCCAGCTCCAGCGGTCAGATTCAGCCTCTCAAGTTCACCCTTTCCCGCCTGCCGGCCTTCTGCTCTCTTTCCATCAAGGCGGATCCAGTCCGACTTCAAACGCAGGTTTTCTGCCAGAAAACTCCGCCCGGGAATGTTTACCGCCAGGCGGTCAGCGCCCAGAAAATAAACCTGGCCACTCACATCCCGGATCCTTCCGCTTATCTCCTCCTGAAACTCAAGTCTTTTTTCTTCTGTCTGCAAAAACATAACCCCGGAACTCAGCTGGAGAGATTCACTCTCAAACTCGACTGCTTCCGCTCTGGCCGTTCTTTTTCTAAGGTCAAAGCCCAGCCGACGGGCCAACACCGAGTAATCTTCAGTTTCTATCTGCACATTATCTTCAGCCTGCAGCAGCTCGTTCCCGGCAGCGATCACGGCCGTGGCGGCAGTAATTTTCAGCAAGCCGTCAGGCTCCAGAACAGCCATCTCCACCCCGCCCTCAAAACGCTGCCTTCCTTCTTCGTCGATGAAGACTCTTTCCGCCTTAATCGAAAACTTTTTCTTCTCGCCGGCAAAATCCAGCGCGCGGACTTTTTCCTGGTAAACTTCCTTCTCCGTTGACGGCCGGGAAGAAGATTCAAAAGCGGGGTTTCTTTTTTTAACATTCTGGATAACTGAAACGAAAAGAAAGACTATCAGAGCGAAGAGCAGCGCGAGAACAACCCTTCTGATTAGAGCAATGGCCCTGATATGATCAATCCTTAACGGCATCAAGACTGATGAGCTCTGAGGTCTTCCAGCGTCAGCACTATCTGCTTTCTTCCCCCGTATTCGTTGAACTGTATGGAGTAGGCCAGGTCAACAGAGCTTCCGCGTCTCAAGTCTGACCAGAACCTGGATTTTTCCCAGGCGATCACTTCAAACACCCGCCCGGACTGCCTTACCCAGAATTTCAGATGCCGGTTCTGCAGTTTAACCGGGTCGCTCAACAAATCCGCTTTCCCGGCGAAAAACACCGGTCGCGGGTTGCCCACGCCGAAAGGCAGCAGTCGCGAATAGAATTCGAGAAAAGAAGGATTAATGGTTGAAAAATCCAGCCGGCAGTCAATCCGCAATTTTCTTTCGAGAAACTCGTCGGGAATTTTTTCCTGAGCCAGACTGTTCAGACGTTCCCGGAATTCCGGCAGCCGGTCATAACTGAGGGTGCAGCCGATAGCCTGCCGGTGACCGCCGAAGTTCAGACAGAGGTCGCCGCATTCTCTGATCAGGTCGATCAGGTTCACCTCCGGCAGACTCCGTCCAGACCCGTAGGCCTGCCCGTTTTCGTAGGAAAAAAGTATCACCGGACGGTAAAAAATTTCCTTGATCCTTGAGGCCACCACACCGATGACTCCGCGATGCCAGTTCTCGCTGCCCAGCACCAGCAGTCGGTATCGCCGGTGAAGTTCGCGCTCTTCTATTTTCTGAACAGCTTCCCTGAGAATCTTCTCCTCAATTCTCTGCCTGGCGGAATTCAGCTCGTTGAGCTTCCTCACGAGAGACTGGCATTCTTCCGGAGAGTCGGAAAAGAAAAGCTGGAGGGCAACTTCGGTCATTCCAAGCCGGCCAGCGGCGTTTATCCGCGGACCCAGACGGAATCCCAGGTCGACTTCATTCAGTTTTCTGTTGCTCAGGCCGGCTCCCTCAAGCAGGCTTCTGAGCCCGGGAGTTCTGGCTTCCTTCAGATTTTTTAGCCCTTCCCTGACGAAAATCCGGTTTTCCCCCTTGAGCTCCACCACATCCGCGACCGTGCCTATGCTCACCAGTTTAAGAAACTGCCTCAGGTCGCGATTTATTCCGCGTTCCTGAAAAAGCCCCTGAATTAGCTTGAAGGCCACTCCGACTCCAGCCAGATGGCGGTCAGGGTATCCGGAATCTTCCAGCAACGGATTCAGTATCGCCACCGCCTCCGGAAGCGTATCGCCAGGATGATGGTGGTCGGTGATGATCACCTCCAGACCGTTAGCCCGGGCTTCCCGCACAAAATCGACCGCTTTTATTCCGCAGTCGACGCTGATGAGCAACCCGGCGTTCATCTTCAGGATCGTTTCCAGGTGGTGGAGCTTCAAACCGTAACCATCCTTCATCCGCTCGGGAATAAAATACTCCACCTGGCCTCCGAGCTCCCTCAGAGCCTTGACCAGCATGACCACCGAGAGGATGCCGTCAACGTCATAGTCGCCGAAGACAACTATCTTTTCCCCTTTTTCTACGGCCTGCAAAATTCTGGCCACCGCCTGCTTCATCCCCTTCAGGAGGAACGGATTATGGAGCTCTTCCAGACCGGCATAAAGAAAATAGGAAGCCTCGTAAGCGGTTTTCAGGCCGCGGTTCACCAGGATGACGGCAATTTCGTGCGGGAGGTTAAGTTCCTGCGCCAGCACCCAGGCATCAGGGTCGGGCGGGGTTATTTCCCATTTGTAAAGGCTCTGCATCTTTTTCAATTTAACATAATAAGCTGGCTTCGACAACCTGCCCGGGCGCCTGTTTGACAGAACAGGCGGTGAAAAATATAATTCAAAAGCCGTGTTCGAAAAACTCAAGCAGAAACTCAGCAAAACCAGAGAACTTTTTTCTCGCCTTGAACAGCTTTTCCAGAGTGGTCAGCCGCAACCGGAATTACTGGAAGAGCTGTCGGAACTGCTGATCTTAGCCGACGTCGGAGTTCCGACCACCGAGCGGATTATCTCCGGTCTCCGAGAACGCGCCAGAAAGAATCCCTCAGCCGACCTTAAAGTTCTTCTGAAACAGGAACTGATCTCTCTTCTCTCCAGCCTGCCTTCTGCGGTGAACGAGAGCTGGCCGGCTGTCTGGATGCTGGTCGGCGTAAACGGAGGCGGAAAAACCACCTCTGCCGCCAAGCTGGCCTACCGTTACAGGAACCAGGGCAAGAAAGTGATGTTAGCTGCAGCCGACACTTTCCGGGCGGCCGCCCGGGAACAACTCCAGCTCTGGGGCAAAAAATTGAACCTGCCGGTCATTCAGGGACAGAGCGGGGCGGACCCGGCCTCAGTGGTTTTTGACGCCGTTCAGGCTTTCAAGGCGCGGGAGTATGACCTTCTTCTGGTGGATACCGCCGGCCGGCTGCACACTTACGCCAACCTGATGGCCGAGCTGGAAAAAATAAAAAAGGTTATCAACCGGGAATTCCCCGGAGGTCCTCAGGAAATCCTGCTGGTGCTCGATGCCACCATCGGTCAGAATGCCATCGTCCAGGCCAGAGAGTTCAACCGATTTTCCGGCATTACCGGAATTTTTTTGACGAAGCTCGACGGAACGGCCCGCGGGGGAAGCGTGCTGGCCGTGGCCGAAGAGCTTCGCCTCCCGGTGAAGTTTATCGGCATCGGTGAAAGCGAACAGGATCTGGAAATTTTTTCTCCGGAAGCTTTTGTCGAGGCGTTGCTCTCATGAGCCGGAGCTCAAAAGACCTGGAATTCATGGAGATGGCCTATTCGCTGGCCGAACAGGCGCGCGGCCGGACCAGCCCGAATCCCTGCATCGGAGCCGTGCTGGTAAAAGCCGGCAGGATTGTCGGCTGGGGTTACCACCGGGAAGCCGGCCAGCCGCATGCCGAGATTATAGCGCTGGAAAAGGCTGGAGCTCAGAGCCGGGGAGCCACTCTCTACCTCACCCTCGAACCCTGCGTCCACTGGGGACGAACTCCGCCCTGCATCGATCGGCTGCTGGCCTCGGGAGTCAGAAGAGTGGTTATTTCTTCTTACGACCCGAACCCGCTTGTCTTCCGGAAGGGGGCGGCCCGGCTGAGGGAGACGGGCATTCAGGTGGAAGTCGGGCTGCTGGATCACCTCAACAGAAAACTTAACGAGTTCTACTTCAAATACATAACCTGCCGGATACCTTTCGTCACCTTAAAAGCGGCGCTCAGTCTTGACGGGAAAATAGCCGCCAGTACGGGCGATTCCCGCTGGATTTCATCCGAAGAATCGAGGTTTTTCGGACAGAACCTGAGAGCCGAACACGATGGAATACTTGTTGGCATCAACACGGTGCTTCAGGATGACCCCGAGCTCAGCCTCCGGCTTCCGGAAACAGCCGGCAAGAAATGGCGCCGGGTGGTGCTTGATGCTTTTCTGCGTATTCCCCTCGAAGCCAGATTGCTGAAAAGCCGCGAGCTCGGTCAGGTGATAATCTTCACCGGTCCGGAAATTCCCGAAGAGAAAGCCAGAAGGCTCAGAGACCTGGGGGCGGAAATTACCCAGGTCCCGGCCTCTGACGGCCGTCTGGAAATAAAGTCGATACTTGAAGAACTCGGCCGCCGGGAAATGTCCTCCATCCTGGTCGAGGGGGGAGCCAGAGTCCTGACCTCATTCCTTGAACAGCGTCTGGCCGACAGGATTTATCTTTTCATAGCTCCGAAGCTCATCGGCGGGGAAAAATCACCGACGTTTTTTGAAGGAGAAGGAGTAGCCAGAATCGCCGCCGCCCTCCAGCTCAAAAGGCACAGGCATTTTTCGCTCGGAAAAGATATAATCGTGGAAGGATATTTTTAATGTTTACCGGTTTAATCTTTCATCGCGGCGTCTTCCGGGCTTACCGCAGCAACCGCCAGGAGGTCATCGTAGAAGCTCCGGAAGAACTCTGCCGGCGCCTGGAGAAGGGACAGAGCCTGTCGGTTGATGGAGTCTGTCTTACGGTAACCCGGATAGAAGGCCGGAAGCTGACTTTTAACCTGGCTAAGGAAACCCTGGAAAAAACCACTCTGGGAAAACTCAAGCCCGGGCAGCTCCTGAATCTTGAATTGCCGGCCACCCTGGAAACGCTTCTTGGAGGGCATCTGGTCACCGGTCACGTTGACGGGACAGGTCAGGTGGCAGAAGTCAGACCGCGCCCGCCCGGCAAACGCCTGAAAATCCGCCTGGAGGAAGAAATCAGAAAATACCTGGTGGAAAAGGGGTCGGTGGCGGTCAACGGGGTAAGCCTGACGGTGGCCGCTCTGGGTCCCGGTTATTTTGAAGTTGAGCTTATCCCCTCCACCCTGAAGGAGACCAACCTTGACCGGCTGCGTCCGGGCGATGCGGTCAATGTCGAGTGTGACATTATCGGAAAATACGTGTATAATTTTATATCAAAGATAAAATCTTAATCCTTCCGGATAAATAACTTATGAACAATCAGGAAAAGACAATTATAGGTGTCGAAGAAGCCCTGGAATACGTCCGCTCCGGTCGCCTGATCATCATCGTCGACGACGAGGACCGGGAAAACGAAGGCGACCTGATGGTGGCGGCGGAAAAGGTTACCCCGGAAATAATCAATTTTATGGCCCGCTACGGCCGCGGCCTTATATGTCTTTCTCTCACCCGGAAAAGGGCGGAAGAGCTTGACCTGCCGCCGATGGTTCAGGACAACACCGCCCGCTTTGGCACAGCCTTTACCGTCTCCATCGACGCCAAGGAAGGCGTGACCACCGGCATCTCTGCCTACGACCGGGCAAAAACCATACTCACCGCCATCAACCCGGCTACCAGACCTGGAGACCTGGCCAGGCCCGGACATGTGTTTCCGTTGATCGCCCGCGACGGGGGCGTGCTGGCCAGAGCCGGACAGACCGAAGCCTCGGTCGACCTGGCCCGGATGGCCGGTCTTTACCCGGCCGGCGTCATCTGCGAAATCATGAAGGACGACGGGACGATGGCCAGGATGCCCGACCTGGAAAAATTCAGCCGAGAGCACGGAATTCCCATCCTGACCATCGCCGACCTGATCGCCTACCGGATGCGCACGGAAACCTTAGTGAGGAAGATTTCTGAAGCCGACCTGCCGACAAAATACGGAAATTTTCGCATCGCCGTCTTCGAAGACATCATCCACGGAGAACACCACGTGGCCCTGATCAAGGGGGAAATTTCCCCGGACCGTCCGATTCTGGTCAGAGCCCATTCGCAGTGCCTGACCGGCGACGCCTTCGGTTCTCTCCGCTGCGATTGCGGCGAGCAGCTGCACCGGGCGATGGAGATGATAGAAAAGGAAGGGACCGGAGTGGTGCTCTACATGTTGAACCACGAAGGTCGGGGAATCGGTCTGGCCAACAAGATTAAAGCTTACAGCCTTCAGGATGAAGGCTGCGATACCGTCGAAGCAAACTGCCGGCTCGGTTTTAAGCCTGACCAGAGAGATTACGGCATTGGGGCCCAGATCTTAGCCGCGCTCGGAATTAAAAAGATCCGGCTGATCACCAACAACCCGAGAAAGTTCCGCGGTCTTGCCGGCTACGGCCTGGAAATCGTCGAAAGGGTGCCGATTCAGATTCCTCCGACCAGGGAGAACCTGGAATACCTGAAAGCCAAAAAGGAAAAACTGGGCCACCTCCTGGACATAATCTGAGAAAGCCCTTTCTGCTCCGACCCAGTCAGTTTCCCCAATATATGAATGGTTGTTCATATATTGGCGTTTTAGAACCGGCTTAAAACTGCTTCAGGCGAGAATCCAGAATAAAAGTCACCGGTCCGTCGTTGATCAGATGAACCTCCATCATCGCCTGGAAGATCCCGGTCTGCACTTCAACTCCCTGCGCCCTCACCCGGTCGACGAAATAATCAAAAAGCTCCGCCGCCCGGGCGGGAGCTTCAGCCCGGTCAAAGCTCGGCCGGCGTCCCTTTTTGATCGAGCTGGCTAAGGTAAACTGGGAAACCGCCAGCACGCTTCCGCCGACCTCTTTAACCGAAAGGTTCATGCGGTCGTTCTCATCGGGGAAAATCCTGAGCTCCACCACCTTGCTGGCCAGCCAGTCGGCTTCAACTTCCCGGTCTCCCTTCTCCACCCCGACCAGAAGGCAGAGCCCGCGCCCGATGCTCCCGACCGTCTGTCCTTCAACCACCACCTTAGCTTCCTTAACTCTTTGAAGCACTATCTTCATCAGACCTCTCTCCACAAGCATCGCCTCCGGACTTCCAGCAGCCCGGAGTGTTGACTTTAAGTTAAAGTTATTCTATCATATGCCACTCAAAAGGAGATAGGAGATGCCGCTCAGACACAAATCTGCCATCAGACAGCACCGTCGGAGCCTGAAAAGACGGGCTATCAATCAGAGAAACCGGAGCTTGATGAAAACCTGGATCAAGAAGCTCAGGGAAGCCATTGCCAGCGGGAACGCTGAAGCGGCCAGAGAGCTGCTCCCGCAGGTTTTTAAGATAATAGACAAAACCGTGGCCAAGGGAGCGATTAAAAAGAACACCGGCTCCCGCTACAAGTCCCGTCTTTCAAAACAGGTAAACAGGCTGCAGACGGCCGCCAGCTAAACTCCAGCCCTTCCTTTATTCCTCAGCTGGAAAAATTTGATCAGAAAAGTTTCTATCAGTATCCCTGGATCCAGATCGGTTGATTTCAACCTCAGGTCAAGCTTTCCGAGTTCCCGCACCAGGTCGTCGAGTTCCTTCTGGGTGAAAGATTTAAGGCAGGAATTAAAAGCAGAGAGCTTCCGATCAAACAGGCTCCAGCTCTCGCTGATCTGCGGGTGGAGTTTCCTGAAAACTTCCCTCACCGGAACCTTCTTTTCCACCACTTCATACCTGGCCCGGGCGAGAGAAATGATAAACCGGCTGATGCGGGAAAAATAATTCAGCACTTCCTGCGCGTCCGGCTGGTCGGCCATAAACCTCGCATGGAGGCGAAGAGCTTCTTCCAGGCTGCCCGATTCCAGCGCCTCTTCCAGGGCAAAGCGGTCATCCGTTCTCTGAAAACCGCAGACCGTCAACACCTCTTCTTCTCCGATCACTCCCTTTTCTCCGACGTAAAGAGCGAGCTTTTCCATCTCGTTTTCCAGAAGCACCAGGTCGGAACCGACCACTTCCAGCAACCTGGCTATCGCCTGGGGACTCGTCCTTCTCCCCCGCTTCCTGATTTCATCCTGAACCCAGGCCACCAGTTCTGATTCCCAGGGTGTTTTCATTTCCAGCAACCGGAGAGCGCCGCCCGATGAGTTCTTCAACCGGGTGAAAAAATCGAGCAAACTGTTCCCCTTCCTGAGACGGCCGGCATAAACGATGGCGAGCGAGACTCCTTCAGGCGGAGAGGCAAAATACCTGGCGATCTCATCTTCGTAGGGCGAGACCAGCTGGCGCCAGGCTTTCTCGGCTAACTGGGGGTCGTCATCTTCCGCTTCCGGAAAGTAGACCGCAAAAATTCTTCGAGTATTAAGCAAGAACATATCACGGACCAGAGCTTCATCCAGGATTTCCGCCCAGTTTTTATCGAACAGGAAGAAAGTCCGGAGCTCAAGGTTCTGCTCCTTTTCCCGGACAGCGGCCGCTGTCTCCCGCAGCAGCCTTCTGGCCCAGGCTGCCTGGTCACCGTAAACAAAAATTCCCGCGCGGAGGTTATCGGGTGAAAGCTCATTTCTCCAGGTGATATAAAACGGCTCCCGCGAAGACATTTAAAATCCTTCCAGCAAATTCACCACCAGCTGCCTGGCGTATTTTTCAGCCGCGCGCTCGATAGCCTGCGTTTCCATCGTTTCGAAATCCACTCCTTCAGGAATGTCGTATTCCTCGGTGTAAACAAAATGGCCGTCTGAAAACAGCACTCTCTGATTTTCCAGGTCGGTGAAAACAACGCTGGTGGTGATGACTATCTTGAACCTGACGGCCGCTCCGGCCGAATTAAAGGCGATCGGCTGGACGCTGAAGGAGAGAATTTCGCCGCTGAGCAATCCCTGGGCCTGCGAGCGATCGCTGACGATAACCACCCCCGTTCTGGCCACCAGTTCGTTAACCACGGCGCTGGTGATCTTCAGGTCAAGCTCATAACGGCCGGAGGAATTCTGGAAAACCGGCACCATCACCCTTTTCATCCCGGGCGGCCAGAACTTTCCTTTTCCCCTCAGCTGATAACCGCAGTTAACCAGACTTAAAAGGGATAAAACGGCAGTCAGGAAAAAAGCAACTTTTCGAGAAAACCTCATGAATTAAATCAGACCACCAGACTTACCAGTTTGTTTTTGACGCAGACGATTTTCTTCGGCTGCTGCCCCGCAAGAATTTCCTGAATACGCTTTAAGCTCAGAGCTTTCTGTTTGAGCTCTTCTTCGTCAGCATCCAGCGGAGCTTCAAATTTATCGCGCACCTTGCCGTTGACCTGGACGACGATGGTGACCATCTCTTCCTTTGCCAGCTCAGGGTCGTAAACGGGCCAGGGCGTTTCCGCCACCAGCGTCTGATGTCCGGTTCTCTCCCAGAGCTCTTCGGCCACATGCGGAGCAAAAGGCGAGACCATCAGGTTCAGCGCCTCGAGCGCCTGACGCAGCAGCTGGCGTCCCTGGTGGCTGGTTCTCAACCGGTCTTTTTCTTTTTTGATAAGATTCACCAGTTCCATCAGGGCGCTGATCGCCGTGTTCAGGTGGAAGCGCACCTCGATATCTTCGGTGACTTTTTTTATCGTCTGATGGAGTTTCTTCTGCAGCCGCTCGTAGCTATCGCGGTGGAAAACATCCTGATCCCGGACCTCTTCGGCCGAAAACAGGTCGATGTTTTCTTCAAAAAGATTCCAGATGCGGAGGATAAACCGGTAGCAGCCTTCAAGCCCTTCATCCGACCAGGCAAATTCTTTTTCCGGCGGCGAGGCGAACAGGATGAAGATTCTCAGGGCGTCGGCGCCGTATTTCTTGATCATATCGTCAGGGTCGACGATATTTCCCCGCGACTTCGACATGGCCGCTCCGTCCTTGGTCACCATCCCCTGCGCTAAGTAATGCGGGAAGGGTTCGTCGACGTCAGTCAGCCCGAGGTCGCGCAGGTATTTGGTGAAGAATCTGGAATAAATCAGGTGCAGTATGGCGTGCTCGACTCCCCCTATGTAAAGATCAACCGGCATCCAGTACTTCGCCTTTTCAGGGTCAAAGGGAAGTCTGTCCTCTTTCGGCGAGCAGTAGCGGAAGAAATACCAGGATGAATCAACAAAAGTATCCATGGTGTCAGTTTCCCGCCGGGCCGGACGGCCGCATTTCGGGCAGGTGGTGTTTACAAACTCCGGTACCCGTTCGAGCGGAGAGCCTTCTTCTCCGGTAAACTGCGCCTCGTAGGGAATGACCACCGGCAGCTGGTCGTAGGGAACGGGCTGCACTCCGCAGCGGTCGCAGTAAATGATCGGAATCGGAGTGCCCCAGTAACGCTGCCGGGAAATGCCCCAGTCTCTCAGCCGGTAGGTAACGCTCGGCTCCCCGAACCCCTTCTCCTTAGCGTAAGCGGCCATCTTCTCCATGGCCTCTTCCGAGCGCAAACCGCTGAATGTACCGGAATTTATGAGAATTCCCGGCTCCTCAAAAGCTCGACCTTCTTCCGCTTTAACCTCAGGCGAGGCCGGAACGATAACCTTTCTGATCGGGAGATTGTACTTTGTGGCGAATTCATAATCCCGCTGGTCGTGAGCCGGCACAGCCATGACCGCCCCGGTTCCGTAATCCATCAGCACGTAATTGGCTAAGAAAATCGGAATAAGTTCGCCGGTAAACGGGTTTACCGCCCTGACTCCGGTGTCGTAACCGACTTTCTCCTCGTCGCGCTCTTCTCTTTTCAGCCGGGATTCGGCAATCGTTCTGGCAATCCATTCAGCCAGAGCTTCTTTCTGAGGATGAGCAGCAATCAGCTCGGTGGCCAGCGGATGTTCCGGACTCAAAACCAAGAAAGTTGCTCCGTAAATCGTGTCGATGCGGGTGGTGAAGACCTCAATCTCGCGCTTCAGGTCTGGAACCGGAAACCTGACCAGCGCTCCGGTGCTCTTCCCGATCCAGTTTTTCTGCATCTGGAGCACATGCTCCGGCCAGCGGCTGAGCAACCGGTGACCGCTGAGGAGTTCCTCGGCATAGGCGGTTATTTTCAGGAACCATTGCTCCATTTTCCTCTGGGTAACCTGACTGTCGCAGCGCCAGCAACAACCGCCGATTACCTGCTCGTTGGCCAGAACCGTCCGGCACTGGGGACACCAGTTGACCCAGCTCATCTTCCGGTAAGCCAGACCCTGCTCGAACATCTTCAGGAAAATCCACTGATTCCATTTGTAATATTCTGGCAGGCAGGTGTTGACCTCGCGGCTCCAGCAGTAGCTGAAGCCCATCCTTTTCATCTGAGCGCGCATATAGTCAATGTTATCGAGTGTCCATTTCTGTGGATGGATGCCCCGTTTTATGGCCGCATTTTCCGCTGGCAGACCTAGAGCGTCCCAGCCGATCGGATGGAGCACGTTGTATCCCTTCATCTTTTTGTAACGGGCAAGCGCGTCGCCGATGGAATAATTGCGCACGTGGCCCATATGGATGCGACCGGAAGGATAAGGATACATTTCCAGGAGATAATACTTCGGACGGTCAGCATCCTCGCTGACCTCAAAGACTTTCTTCTCCTCCCAGATTTTCTGCCACTTTTGTTCAATCTCTTCAAAATTGTAGGGCTTTTTCATGGCGACCACCTCAATTCGGGAAAAAACACCCGGAAAAATTTACCATCGAATCAGCTAATTATGATAATTTCCAGGTGGTTAAAAGTCAACCAACCGCCGGGGAATAGCAGCCGGACGATAAGGAGACATCCATTCGCAACCAGCTTTATAGCCAGCGGGGGAAAATAAATTTATAATAATGTTCAGCCCATAAGGAGAACATCTCAGCCGATGACACTTCTTCAGGCGGAAAACCTGCAGGCCGGGTATGAGGATCGACCGGTTATTCACGATATCACCTTCAGCCTGGAAGCGGGCGAATTTCTGGCTGTCTGCGGGCCGAACGGCTCCGGAAAAAGCACGCTGATCAAGGCGCTCCAGAAGCTGACACCCTTTCTCCGGGGCCGGGTTCTGGTGAATGGCCGCGACCTGTTTCGTCTGAATCACAGGCAGTTAGCTTCGTTGATGGCTTCGGTGCCCCAGATGTTTCAGCCCGTCTTTGACTACAGCGTGGAGGAAATCGTAGCCATGGCTCGCTATTACAGACAGAGCAACCCTTTTGCCGGGATGTCAGCGGAGGACAGAGAGGCCATCGAAGAATCTCTGAAACTGACCGGGACCTGGCCGCTGAGGCATAAAAAACTCAATCAGCTGAGCGGCGGCGAACGCCAGCGGGTGCTGATAGCCAGGGCGCTGGCGCAGGAAACCCCTTTGCTCCTGCTGGATGAACCGAGTTCGCATCTCGACCTCAATTTTCAGCTTCAGATATACTCGCTTCTAAAATATCTTCAGAAGGAGAAGAATAAAGCCATCCTGGTGGCTGAACATAACCTGAACCTGGCCGCCGCCTACTGCTCGAAAATGATTTTTTTAAAGAAAGGGAAAATTGTGGCCGGCGGTCAGACCGAAAAACTTCTGGAAAAAAATTTAATCCAGGAAGTTTTCCAGGTGGAAGTCGACCTCAGAATCAACCGGTCAACCGGGCTTCCAGAAATTTCCCTGGTTCACAGTACGTCGCGGGAAAACGTGCAATCCGGTCTTCAGGAAAAACTATCCGGAAGTTCGGAAGAGAAAATCTCTACCGCTAAAAAATTTAAGGAATGAAAGAAATAATGAGAGAAACCATCCCGGCGATGAGACTTAAAATAAACAATTTGATTGGCGGACGATTCAGCACGGAAAAGATTTCTGAGGTATTTCCGGCGAGTTTTTTCCGCTTCAGGAAATTTTTTCAAGCGACCGCTTTTTCTGAATCGCTGCCCGGTCAAAAAATTTTTCTCTTCATTTTTATTCTATTTCTGGCAGCGAGTTCAATTTCCTACCCGCAGGAAAGGGAATTCCAGGACGCCCTCGGGCATAAAGTGCGCCTGCCGTCCAGCCCGTCAAGAATCGTCTCCCTCGCTCCGAATCTCACGGAAATTCTCTTCTCACTGGGCCTGAATCAGGAAATAATCGGCGTGACCAGATTCTGCGACTACCCGGAAGAAGCCAGGCAGAAGGAAGTGATCGGCGGACTGGTCGACATCAACCTGGAGAAAATCCACAGCCTTCATCCTGACCTGATTCTAGGATACCGGGGGAATCCGAAAAGAGTGATTGAACATCTCTACCGGGAAGGCTTACCGGTGTATGTTTTTGACGCCGGCAGGACTTTTGAAGACCTGTTCCACCTGATTCGCACCACAGGCGAGCTCACCTCCCGCCAGAAACAGGCGGATGAGTTGATCTCCCGGTTAAAAAAGCAAATCGAAGCCATCGAACAAACGCTTCCTGCCGGCGGAAAACCGGTGAAAGTTTTTCTGACGCTTTACGGTCAGGGCTCGGGACTCTGGACCTGCGGCGGCGATAGCTATCTCAGCTTTCTTCTGGAGAAAACGCGGGCGCATAACATCGCTTCCAGCCTGCCCGGAAACTGGCTTGTCTACAACCGGGAAAAGCTCCTCCAGGAAAACCCGGAGATCGTGCTGATTCTCTGCCGGCCGGAAAGTTCTGAAAAAGCCCGCAGCTGGTTCCTCTCCTCGCCGGTGCTCGGGAAAATACAGGCTGCACGAAGCGGAAATATCTATACGCTTGATGAAGACCTGTTCAGCCGGTTTTCGCCCCGGCTGGTCGAAGCTTTCCGGGCGCTGGCAGAAACGATCTATAAGGACGGAGCACAGGAAAGATGAACGCCCGTTGCCGACATCTGCTTTTTATGGCGATTCTTATCTGTCTAACGCTTGCCGGGCTTTTCTTATCGCTTAAAACCGGACCGGTGAAAACGCCTGCAGGAGAAATTTTTTCGCTGATTTTTCGCGGACGGAGCGATTTCTCCGATATCATCCTCAACCTGCGTCTCACCCGGGCTCTTCTGGCTTACCTTACCGGCGCGAGTCTCGCTCTCTCCGGCGCCATCCTCCAGGGCTACTTCCGCAATCCGCTGGCCGACCCTTTCGTGCTCGGAGCTTCCTCGGGCGCTTCTCTCGGGGCGGTACTAAGTCTGGAACTTGGACTCTCGGCCAGCCTGCCCGGTCTTTCCGCTCAGGGGCTTATGGCTTTTGCCTCCAGCTTGCTTTTAGTGAGTCTGGTCTACATGATTTCCAGAAGGCGTCGATTTGAAACTCAGGAATCGCTGTTGCTCACCGGAATTGCTGCCGGAGCGCTGGCCTCGGCTCTGACCTCTTTCCTCCTTTTCCGGAGAGCGGACGCCTACGAGCAGGCGGTCTTCTGGCTGCTCGGCAGTTTCTCCTTAGCCGACTGGTCGCAGGTGAAACTGCTTCTTCTGGCGCTGCTTCCGGCCGCAGCCCTGGCACTCTTCCTGGCTCGCGAGATGAACCTGCTCAGCCTCGGAGATGAAACCGCGCGCTCGCTCGGCTGTCCGGTCAACAGCGTAAGAAAAATTTTCCTTTTTCTGGCCACCATGCTGGCAGCTTTTTCGGTCTCGGTGGCTGGAATCATAGGATTTGTCGGTCTGATCGTGCCCCATGCGGTCAGGTTGATCAGCGGAGCTGACCATCGCCGTCTTTTCCTCAGCTCCGCTCTGGCCGGCGGATTTTTCCTTTTGATTTCAGACCTTATCGCCAGAACGGCGCTTTCTCCATCGGAGCTCCCGGTGGGGGTGGTCACGGCCGCTTTCGGGGCTCCATTTTTCATATATCTCCTGAATCGCAGCCGCCGTTCCTGAGCCTCTCTGCTTTTTAAAGATTGACAAAGACGACTCTTTTGGCATATTTTAGTTGTATCATGCTGCTGACCTTTAACCAGGTTCTCTTTCTCATACTGACGATCGCCGCGGCGGTGGTCTCCGTGTTTCTGGTTCTGTTCCTGGTGCAATTAAGGAGGACGGCCCTGGAAGCAGAAAAAAGTCTGCAGGAGCTCCAGATCTCGCTGCACAAACTCCAGCGTCTTGAAGATAAACTTGACCGCCAGCTCGACCAGACGGGAGCGATAATCGATTCCACCCGAAAAACTCTTTCCGGGCTGGCTGAGCTGTCGCTTTTTACCACCACCAGGCTGGTCAGACCGGCTTACAAATTCTGGCCGGTGCTTCTTCCGCTGCTGCGCTTCGGTTGGCAGCTTATTAAAAAAAGAAAGGAGAGAAAGAATGTCTGATAACAAGGGACCTTCTTTCGGAGACTATCTGTTAACATTTCTGGCAGGCGCGGCCACAGGTTTTATTCTTGGCATATTATTCGCTCCAGCCAGCGGCAAGGAGACAAGAAAGAAAATCAAAGAGCAGGTTAAAAAGGGACAGGAACTGGCCGTCGAGGGTTACCAGAAAGTGGCCAGGGAAGCCGAAAGAGGAGTCAAAATCGCCAGAGAAAAAGCTGAGGAAGGAATTGAAGCCATAAAGGAATATCTGGAAAAGAAAAAGAGCGAAATCGGCAAAAAGGGGCCGGAATTTCCTGAAGATCTGGAGACATAAAAATAAAAAATAAAATTTTTTCCATCTGAGTGCCTGATTCATAAAAGAGGGGTTTAGTCTATGAGCTCCAGGGTCAAATGTTTTATTCTATCCTGTCTGTTGTTAATTCTCGTACTGCTTATGCTCCAGCCCGTAACTGCAGGAACACAGAACCAGAAGCTGCTTAAGGATCAGAAACTATCTCAGGACATCGATCGCGAAATAGAAAAACATCGGCCGGAGCTTATCAAAATAAGAAGATTTCTTCACATGAACCCGGAGCTCGGCAACCAGGAAGTGGAGACCGCTCGCCTGGTAGCCACAAAATTGACCTCGCTCGGCCTTGAAGTTAAAACCGGAGTGGCAGTCACCGGTGTGGTCGGCCTGCTGCGGGGATTCAAGCCGGGTCCGACCGTGGCCATCAGGGCCGATATGGACGCCCTGCCGATCCAGGAGTTGAACAACATTCCCTATCGTTCTTTAAAGCCGGGAGTGATGCATGCCTGCGGACACGACCTTCACACCACGATCGCGCTCGGCACCGCTATGGTGCTGTCCTCCCTGAGAAGTCAGCTTCAGGGAAACATAAAATTTATCTTTCAACCGGCGGAAGAGGGGCTCCCCGAAGGACAGGAAGGCGGGGCCGCGCTGATGATCAAAGAGGGGGTGCTGGAAGATCCTCCGGTGAGAGCGATTTTTTCGCTTCATGTCTGGCCCGGGCTGGAGGTGGGGAAGGCCGGCTACGCTTCCGGGTATCTGATGGCCAGCTCGGACAATTTCGTCATCACCATCGAAGGCAAAAGCGCTCATGCCGCCAGACCACAGGAGGGAATTGACGCGATAGTGCTGGCAGCCGGGATAATAAACAACCTGCAAACCATCATCAGCCGCTCTCTCGACCCGACCGAGCCGGCGGTCATCACCATAGGGAAAATTCAGGGGGGAGCGAGGGCCAACATCATCGCGGAAAAGGTGGTGATGGAAGGAACGGTGAGAACGCTTAATGAAGGAGTCCAGGAAAAAATTCCGCAGCTGATGGAAAACATAATAAGCGGAGTAACCAGAAGCTACGGCGCGAAATACAGCTTCAGGTACATCAAAGGCACGCCGCCACTCTACAACCATCCCGACCTGGTTCAGGCGATGCTGCCGGCGCTCGAATTAGCTCTGGGTAAGAACAATGTGGTCGCGGTGAGACCACAGATGGTGGCTGAAGATTTCGCCCTGTTTGGCGAAAGAGTCCCGGTTTTCATGTACTTTCTGGGAGTGCGCACTCCGGGAGTGGCCCAGGCAGCACCGCTTCACAGCCCTTATTTCAACCCGGACGAGAGAGCTATCCCGGTCGGTATAAAGGCGATGTGTTATCTTCTGCTGGAGGCTCTTGAACAGCAGGCGGCCATGAGTAAAAGCGGAGGTTCGGACGTCATTAAATGATGGATGACGTCCCCGCTTCTGCTGCCGGTTCTCAGTTTTATCTGCGGCCTGGTTTTTTCCAGCCGGTTTGACGGCGGATTTTCATCCATTCCGATAATAATAATCACAGCTCTTCTGTTGATTTCCGGGTGGCTGATCTTTTTCCTCGGGAAAGAAAAGCTCGTTTTCCCTATTATTCTCGCCGGCTTTTTTCTTTCCGGATTTTCCCTCTTCAGCCTGAGTAGTGCGGCCTATCAGAAAAATCCATTCAGAGAGCTTCCCGCGGATGTCTACTTAGACTTCAGGGGGAAGGTCCTGAATCTTCCGGAAAGACGCCCCGACCGGGAGCTGATAACCATCCGGGTGGAACAGGTTGAAGTTTCAGGAGAGATTAAAAAAATAAAAGGCAACCTTCGCCTGACCGTTTCCCTCTCCTCAGATACTCAGAAAAGGCTTGAACTCCTGGCCGGCGACCTGGTGGAATTTTCCGCGGCCATCAGTCAGGAAGAAAGTTTCAGAAACTTCTTCCCGGATTTCTGGCCGCGTTATCTCCGCAGCCATCAGATTCAGGCGCGGGGTTACTGCAAAAGTCCGCTTCTGGTAAAGAAGCTCAACGAGAAGAATTTAACACCCGGCGCGTTTTTCTCCGGATTGAGGCGAAAGCTTCAAAAATCAATCGAAGAAGATTTTACAGGAAATGAACCGGGCAGTCTTTCGCCCGAAGGCGCCGTGCTGGAAGCTCTGCTGCTCGGGGCTGACGGACGGCTTTCCCCCGAAACCGACCATCTGTTCCAGAAATCCGGACTTTACCACCTGCTGGCTATTTCAGGAGCCCATGTGGCCGTCGTCGGTTTTCTCTTCTATTCTCTGCTCGGTCTTTTTATCCTGAGGAGAAAAACCATCCAGCTCGCTCTCCTTCTGGCTCTGATTTTCTACGCTTTTCTGGTTGAAGGTCAGCCCTCGGTTTTCCGGGCAGTCATCATGGCTTCCATCTTTCTTCTGGGCAAACTGAGCTCACTCGAGACGAATTTGCTGAACACGCTGGCACTATCAGCGCTTTTTCTTCTTGTGATGAACCCTTTCAGCCTGGAAGATGCCGGTTTCCAGCTTACTTTTGCGGCGACGCTGAGCCTGATTCTTTTTTACCGGCCGGTAATTAATTTTATTCCCCGACTTCCGCTAAAAATTTCCGACCTGCTGGCGCTGTCGGTAGCCGCCACCGCTGGAACGATGCCGATTATCATCAGCAGCTTCAACCGGGTTACCTTCTCCGGGTGGCTGCTGACTGTTCCTGAAAGTCCGCTGATGGGAATTATCATGGGAACCGGCTATCTTTATCTGGCGATAAACTCTCCGCTCCCGGCGGTCGGGCGCCTGCTGGCAGCTGTTTTGAAGCTGCTGATCAAACTTTTCTTCCTGATTGCCGGCTCGCTCGAACCGCTCGGCTTGCTGTCTTATCGAATCCCTTCGCCTCCACTCTGGGTGGTTACCGGTTTTTATTGTTCACTTCTTCTGATGCTTCTTAAACCACGCTGGCGCTGGCAAAAACCGCTCAACGCTGCGGTTGTTCTGGCTTTCTTCCTGCTTATGATTACCCATCCGTTCCCGCCGCGCCAGAAAAAATTCGCAGTGACCTTTATGGACGTGGGTCAGGGGGATGCGATCGTAGTGGAGTTTCCCGGAAGCAGGTTGATGGTGGTGGACGGAGGCGGTTTTCCCCTTTCGAATTTTGACCCGGGAGAAAACATAATTTCACGGTTTCTCTGGCATCGCGGGTACAGAAAGATAGATTATCTCGTCTGCACTCATTTCCATCCGGACCATGCCGGCGGGCTGCCTTCGCTCGCCAGAAATTTTAAGGTGGGCGAGTTCTGGTACGTGGAGGAAAAAAGCAACCCTCTGCAGCCTAAAATTCTCCAGGCTCTGGGGAAAAGGACCAGAAGAAGAATCATGCTGTGGGGGCTGGAAGAAAAGATTGACGATTACCTGCTTCAGGTCATTTACCCTGACAAAGAAGCTCTTTCCAGGTTCCGCCCGGGAAATGACCTCTCAGCTGTGCTTAAACTCCAGGGTCCGGATGTTTCGATGCTTCTGGCGGCTGACATCACCATCCCGGTGGAAGAATACCTTTTAGCCAGACGACCGGAACTTCTGCCGGCAAAGATAATTAAGGTGCCACATCATGGAAGTCGCACCTCGGGCGGGATGTCTTTTCTCAGGGCTGTTTCTCCAGAATGGGCAGTCATTACCGCCGGCCGTAATAACATCTTCGGTTTTCCCGACCGTGAGGTGCTGGAACGACTGAAAGCCGTTGGAACGGAAATCTTCAGGATTGACCTGGATGGGGCGGTCAGGTTTGAAAAAACAGCCGGAGGGTGGCTGATTCTGAAAGCAGCCGGCGACAGAAACAGCAAATATTAAACCCGGACCAGGGCTCTTCCACTCTTCTACCATTCATGTTAGGCGGGCACTTTTAGCTCCAGCCGGAAATGGTTGAATTGACAGCCCGCGCTTGAGGATATAATATTTTATGGTGGAGGGTTAAGTTGGTTAAAAAACTCGCTTTACTGACACTCGGCCTGTGCTTTCTGGCCGCATCCTCTATCTTTGCTCAGGGACAGAGCCTGGCCGAGCTGGCGAAAAAAGAAAGAGAACGCCGGGAAAGCCTTAAAGACCAGAAAGTAAAAATTATAACCAATAAAGACCTGGAAAAACTGACCAAAAAAGAAGCTTTTACCCTGCCGCCGGGCAATCCCGAGCTCAGCCAGCCCGGGACCGCCGCCGCGGCCGGGGGACAGTTTGAGCTACAAACGGGACAGCCTTCTGTGGTTCACCGGGTAAACGTCATACCGCCCCAGGAACAACCTCGAGGCTCTGCCGAAATGCCTGCCTCCGGCGGAGAGAACCGGGACCGCGAAGTTGCCACGCTGGAAGAAGCATGGAAAAAAGCCCAGGAATACGTGGACCTGCTCACGCTGAAGCTGAACGCCCTCTGGGCTGAATTTTACGGACTGTCAGACATGAAGACGAAGGATTACATACAGATGCAGATAAGCGAGACTTACGAAAAGCTGCTGAAGGCGCAGGAGGAAGAAGCGCGTCTTCGCCAGCAGTACGAGAGCCAGGTCAACCGGAAAAAGAGCGAGTCGGCTCCTCCCATCTGGATAAGATAGCGCGGGTAAAAATCCGGGCGGTTTTTTTCTCCGGTCAACCTATCGAAAATAAATCTTTTCAATTTTTAAGCCGGCCTCTCTATTATCAGCAAGTTCTGGATATATCTGGCTCAGGCTTATCACCCTGTCGACCGAAATGGTCAGCCGAAGCTCGGGAAAAGACTCCTGCGGAATAGCGGGCACCGGCCAGATTTTTTGAAACTCCCCGCAGGTCAGGATAAATTCATCCAGCTTTTCCTCATCAAGCATGAGGGAGACCCTGAGTCCCTCCACATAGCACCGTCCCCTGAGCATCAGCAGCGCTTCTCTCCCCGGATTTTCAAGGAGGCAGATCGCCTTCTCGCCGGTCCACAAATCCGCATCAGACGGCAGGCTTCTGCCCTGGCCTTTGTTAACCCTGAGCCAGCCGTCGAGAAAAATCAGCTTCGGGAGTTCGGCAGGACAGGGATGAAGTTTGAGCTTTCTGGAATAAAGAGTTATGGCTGAGGACTCACCCGTTTTTTCCATGATTAACCTGAAATCAACCTCAACCCCTGAAGCCGTCTGGCGGTCGAAACGGTCGATGATTTCAGGGAAATAGAGATATTTCTCCACTTCATAAACCCGGTTGGCCTGCCAGCGATTGAAGGAAACAGACGGGTCAAGGTCTTCTCTGAAAAGAATCCTCCCCTGCCAGTCAGCCACAGCAAAGATTCTGTAATCGCCTTCAGCGGCTTGAAAGCTGGCGGTGGTTATGTATTTGACCTTTACCCGGGTGAGAAGATTATCAGTCAGCTGCTTCTCCTGAAAATCAACGCTTATGGCCAGTCCGCGCACAGGAGAAGTCGCTTCACAGGCCAGAAGAGAGAGCAAAACGATAAGGCAGAAAGGAAAAAATAAAAGAGAAAAACTCGTCCGATTATTGTTCCGGGGATCGATTTTCATCTTTTAAGACCGCAGCCTGAAATTAGATTATAACTGAAGTGTGGGCGGTTATCAAAAAAGCTCTCCCGGCAGGACAAAATCGGTTCTATCTGTTTCAGCCTCTCCTGACCTCTGCCCGGGTTCTGGATAGCCGGTTGAAAAATAATGATTTATCTAATATCATTTAACATCATCTAACCCGATAATCCGATCGTTTTTCAAAAGGAGAGAAAATTGAGCCCGAAAAAAAGCAAGAAGCAACCGGCGCAGAAACAGGCATTCGCCAGACCTTCAGGGCGAAATTACGATGAACTCCGGCCGATTCTCATAAAACCAGATTACTTAGATTTTGCCGAAGGCTCAGCCTACATAGAAATGGGCAGGACCAGGGTGGTGGCCACCGCCACCATAGAAGAAAAAGTCCCTCCATTCCTCAAAGGCACCGGCAGCGGCTGGATCACCGCCGAGTACTCTATGCTCCCGCGTTCGACCGAGAAGAGAACCCCCCGGGAAAGAGCTCAGAGCTCAGGCCGCACACAGGAAATCCAGCGACTCATAGGGCGGGCTCTGCGGGCCACGACCGACCTGACGATAATCGGAGAAAGGACGATTATCATAGATTGTGACGTCATCCAGGCCGACGGTGGCACCCGAACAGCTTCGGTCAACGCCGGTTGCGTGGCCCTGGCGCTCTGCTTCAAGAAAATGCTCGATGAAGGCCAGCTCGAGACCTTTCCGCTGCGGCACTTAGTGGCCGCGGTCAGCGTAGGCGTGGTGGAAGGGCAAAAACTTCTCGACCTCGATTATCTTGAAGATTCTCAGGCTGAAGTCGATATGAACGTCATTCAAACGGACGACGGCCGCCTGGTGGAAATCCAGGCCACAGCTGAAAAGAAAACCTTTTCCCGACAGGAGCTAAACCAGATGCTGAAACTGGCAGAAAAAGGGATCAAAGAAATTCTATCGGTCCAGAAATCAGTGTTGAAAAAAATACATCCGGTGTTTATTGCCTACTGAAGACAAAATTATAATTCTTTTCCCGGAAAAGCTTTATGCTCACCTCAACCACCTTTTCGTCATAAAGAATCCCCTTATTCCTTTCTAACTCGTTCAGGGTTTCCTCCAGGCTGTAAGCTACCCGGTAAGGTCGATGGGAGACCATGGCTTCAACCACATCGGCCACCGCCAGAATTTTAGCTTCGAGAATTATTTCATCTCCGCGAAGGGCTCGCGGATAACCAGAACCATCAAGTCTTTCGTGATGCTGATAGACAATTTCAGCCACTGGATAGTGGAACTCTATGTCTTTGAGCAATTCGTAAGCGAACTGAACATGATTTCTGATAAGGGCCATTTCGCTCGGGATTATAATTCCTGGCTTGCTCAAAATTTCTGAAGGCACGATTATTTTACCGATATCATGGATCTGGGAAGCCAGCCTCAAGCCGTCAATCTGCTCCGGCTCCAGACCCATTTCGGTGGCAATACTTACGGCCAGATCAGCCACTCTTTTCTGATGACTCACGGTATAGGGATCTTTTGCCGCGACCAGTTTATTCAAGATATTTATGGTGGCTTCAAAGGCAGCTCTGGTTTTTTCCAGTGCCACCTGCCGCAACGTCTGAATCTTTTTCAACTCAGAAATATCATGCATGATTACTATCTCAAAGTAGTTTCCATCATGGAAAACCAGGTTCAATTCAACGGCCACGTCAACCGAATGTCCATCTCTGTGCCTGATTCTGGTCTCTATTTTTTTCCTGACCGGTCTGTTGATAAGTCTCTGATGATAGAGATTCATAATTTCATCTTTTTGATCTTCGGTCAGGTAAGAGTCTATAGCTGTGCCTGTAATCTCTTCTGGCTGATAGCCAAAAAATTCATAAGCGGCTTTGGAGGCAAACCGGATTATTCCATCCTGAACAACAAAAACTGGAGTACTGGCTTCACTGATCAGACTGGCCAGGAGCTTTTCCTTTCCTTCAGGTTGACGGGTCCAGGCTGCAGACTCTGATATATCCCGGGCTAAAATTATGAACCTTTCGCCTTCAGAGTCGACAGGGCTTAGCTTAAGAGCCACCATCCGGCCATTTTCTGCAGTCATGCTCAAATGCTCTTGTGGTAAGAAAGCATGACTTCCTCTTCGGCGGTAAATCCACTCTCTCACCTTCTTCCGATCGTCAGGATGGAGCTTCTCTAAGAGAATATCCAGATTACCCAGAAAGCACCTTTTCTTTGGTTAAAGATAAAAGATCAAGGAAGGCCGGATTGCAGTATTCAAAGCCTTTTTCACTTATGACTGCCAGACCGTCGGTGGTTTCCTCAACCAGCAGGCGATATAAATCCTCTTTCAGCTCAAAAAGAATACGGTTACTTCCGATGGCAGAATTTTCCTCCTGGAAATTCCGGCTCAAAATATCACCTCCGGATTAGTATCTGTAAAAATTGACCTGTTGTTTGAAGTCGTCTTTTTAAGACTGAAGAACTCGTCTTTTTTGCCATCAATTATATACACAAAAAATTAAATTTTTGACAAAATAGGGCATTTTTATAACAAAATTCTTTTATAAAATCAAGCCAGTGGAATTACAAAAATCACCGGTTCCCTTTACTTTTTTCTTCTCTACGCTGGGACTTCCCCCGGGGTTTATCCGGACAATAATAATGGCTTGACTTTAATATGGATAAGAATTAATATCTTTCCTTGATAAAAAAGCCTGTCAGAAGAGCCTGTTAAGGGTAATTAAAAGTTAATGATTCAGAAGAAAGATTCTTCTTTTTATCGAACCTGCATTTCTTTCTGCCCTCGGTCAGGCCCGGTCTTCTTCATAAAATTATCATAATTGAGGGAGGTAATCATGTCACTAACCACCTGGCTTGTGATCATCGGGGCCATCCTCGTTTTTCTGGCGATAATCGGATTAATCCTGGCCACTCAGTACCGCAAGGTCGGTCCGAATGAAGCGCTGATCATCGCTGGCGGCCGTAAAAGAACCATTACCCTGCCCGACGGGACCAAAAAGAAGGTCGGCTACAGATACAAGCTCGGCGGTGGCACCTTCGTCTGGCCTTTCATCGAGAAAGTCTACGTTCTGCCGCTGGAAGTCATCACTCTTTACATCAAAACTCCTGAAGTGCTGACCCATGGCGGAATCCCGATCATGGCTGAGGCCTCAGCCCAGGTTAAGGTTGACTCAACCGACCAGGCCATAAGACTCGCGGCTGAACAGTTTTTAGGCACCGGCAAGGAAGGAATACGCGACGTGGCCATGAACGTCCTCGAGGGCAAAGTCCGCGAAGTGATCGGCACCATGACGGTTGAAGAAATCTACCGCGGTCGCCAGGAATTCTCCAGGCGGGTGATCGAAGCCGCCCGGGAGGATCTTTCTCGAATGGGGCTGGTCATCCTTTCTTTTTCTCTTAAGGACATCAGCGACACCCAGGGTTACATCGACGCTCTGAGCAAGCCGGTGATCGCGGCCGCCAAGAGAGACGCCGCCATCGCTCAGGCTGAAACCGAGAAAGAAGCCATCATCAAGTCCTCGCAGGCGCGGAAAGAAGCCGAAATTGCCAGACTCCAGGCTGAAGCCCTGATCGCCAAAGCCCAGTGGGAAAACGAAGCCAAGAAGGCTGAATCCCAGACCTTCGTCAACCAGAAAAAAGCTCAGGCTGATTTCTCCTACGAACTCGAAAGGACCAGGGTAGCCCAGGAAATAAAGAAAGAAGAAGCCAGGGTCAAATTAATCGAGAAGGAAGAAGCCATCAAGATAGAAGAGCTGGAAATCCAGCGAAAGACCAAAGAACTTGAAGCCAACGTGCTCAAGCCAGCCGACGCCCGCAAGTATCAGATTCAGGCCGAAGCCGAAGCTGAAGAAGCCCGCCTGCTGGCCGAAGGCCGCGGCAAAGCCGAAGCGCTGCGGCTGGAAGCAGCGGTTAAGGCTGAAGAAATCAGGCTTCGCGGTCTGGCTGAAGCCGAAGCCATGCTCAAGAAAGCTCAGGCCTGGGAAAAGTACAATGAGGCGGCCTTGCTCGAAAGCTTCATCAAAGTGCTCCCGGAACTGGCCCGAGCCATCGCCGAACCTTTAAGCAAGGTTGACAAGATCGTGGTCATCGGCAGCGATAAGGGGCTGGGCACCAGTAAAATTACCGGCCAGGTAGTGGAGATTCTCTCTCAGATGCCGGAGGTGGTTAAAGCCCTGACCGGAGCCGACCTGGCGAAGTTCCTCCGGGAAAAGCTTGGCACCTCTTCTGAACCCGGCACCGGGTCCGGAGAAAAGAAATAATTTATAAAGAAACGGGCAAACCATGGTTTCAGAAAGAGTAAACAGAATAGGAGTTTCCCCCACCTTAAAGATCTCGGCTAAAGCAAAAGCCATGAAGGCTGAGGGCATAGATGTTATCGACCTCAGCGTGGGCGAACCGGATTTCCCAACACCCGAAAATGTTAAGAAGGCTGGAATCAGGGCAATTGAAGAGAATTTCACAAAATATACTCAAAACGAAGGAATCCCTGAGCTCAGAAAAGCCGTCTGCAAAAGGCTCAAAGAAGATTATGGACTTGAATACAAACCGAACGAAATCCTTATTTCCACCGGTGCCAAAAGTTCGCTGTTCCACCTGATAATGGCCATTGTCAACGAGGGCGACGAGGTGATTATCCCGGCTCCCTACTGGGTAACCTACCCCGAATGTGTGACTCTGGCCAAAGGCAAGCCGGTGATCGTCGAAACCAGCGAGGAAGACGGATTTCTGCTCACACCGGAGAAGCTCAGCGCCGCCATATCTCCTTCCACCCGGGCTCTGGTGCTCAACAATCCGAGCAATCCAACGGGAGCCACCTACAATAAAGAGCAGCTCCTGGCTCTGGCCGAAATTCTCCGCAAAGAAGACATCTATGTGATAGCCGACGAAATCTACAGCCGCCTGGTTTACGACGGGTTTCAGTTTGTGAGCTTCGCCGCGCTGGGTGAAGATCTCAAGAAGAAAACCATCATCATAAGCGGTGTTTCTAAAACCTATTCCATGACTGGCTGGAGAATCGGTTTTGCTGCCGGTCCGGCTGAGATCATCAGCGCCATGGCTAAAATCCAGAGCCACACCACCTCGAACGCCTGCTCCATCTCTCAGAAAGCCAGTGCTGAAGCTTTAGCCGGACCCCAGTATGAAGTAAACCGGATGGTGGCTGAATTCCAGCGCCGTCGTAATTACGTCCTCATGCGGCTGCAGCAGATCCCTGGAATTTCCTGTTTCAAGCCGCAGGGAGCCTTCTATCTTTTCCCGAACGTAAGCTCATTTTACGGAAAGGAAGCAGGCGGCATTCAGATCAGAAATTCCTACGGGCTGGCTTACTACCTGTTGAAGGAAGCCCGGGTAGCCATCGTTCCGGGCGATGCCTTCGGGGCTGACAATTACATCCGAATCTCCTACGCCACCTCGATGGAAAACCTGGAAAAGGGCCTGGACCGCATGGCTGAAGCCCTGTCGAAACTCAAGACAGCCAGGAAAGTCAGGAAGATATACCTGCAAAATTATGTTACCAGGGTTAGAAAGTCCGTGCCATTTGAGAAGCTTGCTGATAACCGCTTGCGCGACGCGCTGGTGGCGGAAATGGAAAGCCACCTGGGTTATGAGAATTATTATGAATGGAACGCCAACATAAACGGGACCATCGTTCAGCTCCGAACCAATGTCGGCCATCTCTACGATTTCTGGCTGGAAAACTGGTTCCCCGGCCAGATTGAGTCAGGTCTGGAGCCTCATGCCATCATTTACGCCGTGGACAATGTGCCAGGTCGAGAACCTCGAGCCTTTTACCACCCGGAAACCCGAACCGGAATTCTGGTTAACACCGACCAGTACGGAGCACTGCGAAAATTAGCTCTCAGCATGGTTCTCGATTCCATGGAGCATCTGGGAATAAATGCCGTGCGCGGGATGGCCGTCAGCTCAAACGGGAACGGGCTGATTCTGGTCGGACAGCCCGGCACCAGGAAAACCGAACTGTTTTTCGAACTCCTGAAAATGCCGGGAATTCAGGCTCAGACGAACGAAATCGTTTTTGTTCGGTTTTCCGGGAATAAGGCTGTAGCTGACGCAGTCGAGCGAAAATTCTACATCCCGACCAACACCGTCGAGCTGCACGAAAAACTGGCAAAACTCTTTGACCACTCTAAGTGCGAAAACGTTGTCACCAAGCGAGAAGACTGCACCGATAGAACCTGTCCGATTCAGGATGAATGCCGGCTGGACAAAGGAGCACCTTACTGCTTCCGGGCCTCGAGCGAAGCGTACGCCATGCTGGACCCGAACTGGATAGCCGGACCACAGGGTTACACCAGGAGATCAAATCTGAAGGTCCTGATTATACTGAGGAACGACCAGGTTTCTCCACCACTGGTGGAACTCAGCAAAGACGAGGCGCTGCGCATCATAGAAAGCGGCGAGCCTTCGGGCGCGGTCAAAGCGCTTTCGGGCAAAGCTCAGCCTTTCTTCAATCCCTATCTGATTGAACTGAACGACGAGAAGCTTTCAGTTCAGCGGATGTTCTTCAATCGTTTGCTCGACCAGGTGAAATGCTATCTCTTTAACAGCGGTGTGGCCGGTGCTGACCAGTTAAAGCCCCTTCTGTAATAAAAGATTAATAAATTGACCAGCGGCGCTCGACAAATCCATCGCGGATCCGTTTCCAGTCGCCGAGAACCTCATCAGCAATTTTTTTAATTTTATCCCTGACTTTACTCACCTCAAGTCCCCAGAGTTCCACATGGAGCGCCTGCGGATTGGTGATCGGCTCGTTGATCTGGCTCACCATGTAAACATAAACCTGCCTGGTTTCAGGTAGTTCTTGCTTAATTCTGTCAGCCATCAGCTGGCTCATGATGCTGTAAATTTTTCCCACGTGGCTTACCGGATTTTTCCCGGCAACCGCTTCCAGACTCATCGGACGGTAAGGCGTGATCAGGCCGTTTGCCCGGTTGCCACGCCCCACCTGACCATCGTCACCGGCCTCGGCGCTGGTGCCGGTCACCGTGAGGTAAACGGTCTCGTCCGTGTCCGCGTTGTTGATGACAATTTCCACCGGCCGGGAAGTGTGCTTCTGAACAAAGCCGTTAAGGAGATAAGAAACAACCTGTCGCTTAACCTGCTCGTAGGTCTCGCGGTCCTTCACCTCGGAAGAAACAAAAGCGGCGGCAATGGTCAGTTTAATCGCCTCCCCCTTTCTAACGCCCATCACCTTGATATCCTCACCGAGAGCCGGAAACAGCTTCTTTCCCTCCGGGCTGTTGAGGAATTTTTCCGTTTCCAGAACGAGCTTTTCCAGCTGACTCAACGGGGCATAGCCGACGGCGAGAGAGGTATCGTTAGCCCTGGGGGCAACGTCATTGTCGGCAAAAATGCTCATCAGGTCGGGGCTTCCCGGCCTGATTAAAAGATTCACCCTGAAATGATCTTCTTTCAGATGGGGCAGCTGCCCCATCATCCAGCTCTTGATGCGCTCTTTCAGCTCTTTTTCTTCAAAAAGATTTTTGCCCTGGTAAGTTTTCGTTGCTCTACCGACGATGTACAGATCCGCCGGCTCAATTACCTGACCACCGCCAAATTTGGCATTTGAGCTCCCGCCCACCAGGACGGCCTTATCCACATTGTGGTGCTGGATGCAACCGGTCTCCCGGCGATAAATTTCTGAAAGGGCTATGGAAAGCTCCTCCGCTGCTCCATCGCAGAGAGAATCTGGATGGCCCTTCCCCTTTCTTTCAACAATTTCCACCGGCAATTCTTCCGCCAGAAAGTCCCGACCCTCTCTAACCTCAAAATAGTATCCGGACATTTCAACCTCCATAAGTTTCTAATTTTTCAGGGGAACGGTTACCTGGCGGGACTTTTTAGGTAAGTTAAACTCAGACTGATATAAAATTTCTGCGAGAAACAGTCCGCCCACCGCGGTCTCCGCTCCACTGCTTCTGGCGAGGCGCCTCTCTTCTGCTCGAGAGGAGCGGGACCTGGTGGCGATATTCGCTTTCGCCCCACTCCTCTCATCTTTCGTCCCGGCCGCAGCCGGAACTCAACGCTTTTGGCACCTTGCTTCCGGAGGAAGCAGGTTGCCGGGCTTCATCGGGCGCGTCAACCCTCTGCCTCTCTGGATGAGAGGATGAGAACGCCAGCGCCACAACTATTATAACGAAAAAAACTGATGAAGCAACATCTGAAGAAAAAATTTTGATTTTTTCGCTGAAAATTTTTGATAATCAGCTGAGTTTATATTGAGAAAAGATACAATTTAGGACAAAAAAGAAAAAATCATTAAAAAATTTTTTCTTCAGGCCGCTACAACAAATTTCCGAAAGAACAGAGCCTGAACTCCAGAGCCTTTAAATGAGCCCCCGCTCAGCTTCTTTTCAAAATTTTCAAATAGAATCAATTACGGGAGAGCGGTCTGTGAGAACAGCGAATGACCGACGAGCACGCGTTTTACGCGCGTGCGGTAATCGAGCGGATTCCCGCTGAAAATGACCAGCTGGGCTTCTTTTCCGGGAGCTATGCTTCCTATCCGCTCAGCCACCCCCAGCACCTCAGCCGCGTTTATGGTGATCGCTTTAAGAGCTTCTTCTTCCGGAAGCCCGCCGCGCACGGCTAAAGCGGCAATGAGCGGAAGCTCCTCCAGGGTGCCGAGTCCGTACTGGACTTCACTCTGCAGCACGACCTTAACGCCGGAAGCTTGGAGACGCGCGGCGTTGCTCGGTTCAACCCGCTCGGTCTCCGTGCGCTTCGGTCCTATGCCAAAAGGACCTACAATTACTGGAATTTTCCGGCGGGCGAGTTCCTCCGCCAGAAGATAGCCTTCGGCGCAGCCGACCAGAACCGTCTTCAGCCCGAACTCGTCCACCAGACGAAGCGCCGCGCTGATGTCGTCCATCCGGTAGCATTCGATAAAAGCCGGGATTTCGCCGCGGATGACTTTTGCCAGCGCTTCCAGCTTGAGGTCCTTTTTTGGCGGCTGGATTTCCTCCGGTTTTTTCCTGGCTTTCACCGCCTCAGCCCGCTCTTTTTCATATTTTGCCAGCTTATCGGCATATTCCTTAGCTTCAAGCAGCGCCTGCCTGATGACAAAAACATTGCCCATGCGGGTTGAAGGTAGTCTTCCCTTTTCGCCAAACGCCTGCTTAGGTCCTTCACCGATGGAAAATTTAACGCCGGCCGGAGCTAGCATCACCATTTCTTCGACGGTGCGGCCCTGGAGTCGAACCACGGCCATCTGCCCGCCGATGACCGAACGCCGGCCGGGCGAAACCAGAGCTGAGGTTATTCCCGCAGCCCGCGCCCGGACGATGTTTTTATCGAAGGGGTAAATTCCGTCAACCACACTCAGCTGGGCGACATCTGGCTCTGAAAGCTCTTCGCTCTCGCTGCGGCCGCTTTCGTCGGCAAGACCGAGCGAAGAATGGGCATCGATGAGACCGGGAAGAACCCAGCCTTCGGGTTCCTCGATAATCTCAGCTCCCTCGGGAATCGAAAGCCCCTGGCCGACGGCTTTTATTCGGCCATCCTCGACAATGATTATTCCATTTTCCAGAGCTGGGCCGGTCATGGTGAGAATCCGGCCGGCTTTTATGACCAGCGGACGGGTTGATGTCTTTTGAGTCGCCTCAGACCGTGTCTCAGCGGTCTTGGAAGCCTCAGCCAAACTGGCGTTAAGATTAAACAGGAAAAATAAAATCAGAAGAAAAACCCGGCCGGCGGAAAAGTCCTTGAGCAACCTAATCGGCTTTCCCGGGCGATCGTCTTCCAGCCGGGAAGTCGGTGCGTAAATGAACTTAATTCCGGCTTTTATTTCCTCCATGAAGGCCATCTTTTTCCTCCTCACTTCTCCGAAACTCCCGGGGCTCTGAACACTTCCCACCCGTCGATAAAGACACGGAGTGCCTGCTGCCGTATGTCAAACAGGTCGCCGCTCCAGACGACCAGGTCAGCGTCCTTACCTTTCTCCAGGCTTCCGAGACGGTCAGCCAGGCCGGCCAGGCGAGCAGGATTTATGGTGATGGCGCGAAGAGCAGCTTCCGGGTCCATCCCGTACTTTACGGCAATAGCCGCCTGCGCTCTGAGGAACGGCTGCTGGATAACGTCCGCATCGGTCATTATCGACACCTCCACCCCGCGGCGGTAAAGATAGTCGGCCAGGTTGATTAGCCGGTTCTGCTCGTCATAGGTGATCATTCGCGGGCCGACGACCACCTTCACCCGGCGACGGGAAAGCTCCTCCGCCACTCTGTAAGCTTCCTCAGCGTGAGCTAAAGACAGCTCCCTGAAGCCGAACTCCTCCGCCAGGCGCACTGCGGTCATGATGTCATCAGCTGAACCGACGTGAATATGAACCGGAATTTTTTTATCGAGAACAAGAAGCAGCGCTTCTTTCTTAAGGTCGCGGGCAGGCGCCGTGGCGGCCGGATTTTTCTTCTTCTCCCGCTCGTAATTTTCGAGCGCCTTTCTGTACTCGGCCGCCTCCAGCATCGCCTGGCGCACGAGATAAGCCGTGCCCATCTTGGTCATCGGCATCTGGCCCTTTGAGGCGTAATAACTTTTCCGCCCGAGAGCCATCTTCATGCAGGCAGGGAATTTGATGCACATCTCGTCAACCGTCCGGCCGCGGAGCTTGAGCACGGCCGACTGCCCGCCGATGACGTTTCCGGAGCCGGGGTGGACCAGCACCGCCGTCACTCCCTCGACCACCGCGTGGAGGAATTGATTTCTATCCGGGCCGACACCTTCAGGGTGGATTGAATCGATGATGCGAAGCTGCGGTGTGACCGGGTCGGTCATCTCATTATCCTCGGTGACGCCGCCGCTCGGACCGAGGCCGAGGTGAGAATGAGCGTCGACCAGCCCCGGAGTGATCAAACAGCCTGAGGCCTCAATGACCCGGGCGCCGGCAGGAATCTTAACCTCCTCCCCTATCTCCAGAATCTTACCGTCCTTGATGAGAATCGTCCCGCCATCATAATTCTTCCCGGCAGCTGTCAGAATTCGAGCCCCGGTAATGGCCATTACTTCCTCGCTCTGACTCACGGTCATGCCGGCTAAAGAAATCAACATAATAAGCGGGAGACAGAAAGCCAGCTTTAACCCGGGAAATGGCCAGTTTCTCATCGCTCTCCCATGGTTACAACGAAGCTTCTTCCATGACCATAACCTGAATAATTCTTTTCCAGGTTTACTCATGCTTTCTTTCTCCCGTATCCTGAATTCAGCTATCTAATTTACTACAAAAGATGCTCAGCACAAAAGATATTTATCAATCTCAAACCGAAGCCATAGCCCGGCGGACTTTTTCCAGCAGGGCTGGAATGTCATCCGGCGTACGCCCGGCGGTTTCCACCGGAGGATGAAAAATTATCCGGATGAGCCCGCGGCGCGGGAAAATTCTCCCTTTGGGCATCAGCTCAAAAGTCCCTTTAATGGAAATGGGAATGATGGGCGCCTGAGCCATCAGAGCCAGAAAGAAGCCACCCCGCTTGAAAGGCTGCAGTCTGCCCGTTCGGCTTCTCGTGCCCTCGGGAAAAATCAGAAAGGAATAACCCTTTTCTTTCATCATCCGGGAAGCCTCGTCGATGCTTCGTTTGCCGCCGCTGGCCCGTTTCCGGTCGACCGGGACGAACCCGACAAACCTCATGCCGGGGCCGACAACCGGTATACGGAAGACACTCTTCTTAAGGATGACCCGGACCAGCCCCGGAATGACATAAAACAGAACCGGCCCGTCGAGAAAACTAAGGTGATTAGCCATATAGACGTAGCTTTTGCTCGGGTCGACATTTTCCAGCCCGGCCACTTCAATCTTCAACCCCAGAATCACCCGGCTGACGCCCATAGCCCACTTGGCCACTCTCAAAAGCGGATCCCTGATGGCCAGCGGCCAGAAAATCAGCAGAACCGGGGTGAGCAGGACCACCATCACCACATAAAAAATAAGTAGAATTATGGTTCTTACCACAGCCATAGCCTTATGATATTAGCATAATGCGAGGCAAAATTAACCACGGGCCAAAACAGTGCTGATAGATATCAAGAAAAACTCGGAAATTTATGAATTATTATTTCTCTGATTTCGTCAACAATCTAGAAAAGGCAGAGCATAATTTCACAATCGTCACTTACCTAAGTAATTTCTATAACTCAAAAAACAACAGAGAATGCGCGAAGAAACTCTATTTCTGGCTGAAAAGCTGGCCCCTAATCCATCTGAAGGGCTTAAAATGGAAAAATCTAAGGCAATTATAATAGCTGACGATCTAAAAATTCACCGCTTTCGATAATGAATTATACGGAAAATTTTCTTTTAAAATATAAAATTTTCCTCAAAATGCTGATATTAATCAAAGGATGATGTTTTCTTTAAAAAAATAGACAAAACCTCTCAAAAATTATCCCTTCCTGCAGGCTAAAAACAAAAATAAAAGAGGGGCGGCATCTGCCGCCCCTTTGTTCGTCAGAACTTTTAATTTCTTCATTTATTGCCTTCGCTACCAGTACCACCAGTCTGAGTGCCGGCAGCGGTGCGAGGACCAACCACAATATTGCCATTCCAGTTAACAATATCTTCGTTGAAATCTTTCATTGCACCTACTTCGTAAAGGCCGGCGCTCGGGTTAGTTACCTTATATTTATAAGTAGGACCCTCACCACCGTCCCTTCCATTTGAAGCTACGACATAATCATCGTCTCCCCAGGTTTCATCTTCAGTTAATGCACTTCCATAATTACCATTACAAGCATCTCGAGTATAGACATAAAATGGGTTCCCCCACTGATCTTTGATCGGGAAAACCTTTAAGTAGAAACCCTGCAAATCAGTAATAACGGCATTTCCAGACTCCAGAGGGGCAAAGGCATAGCCTCCAGTTCCATCAT
>JBASPX010000013.1:0-27132 GCA_049659625.1 Candidatus Saccharicenans sp.
GCTTTTTCAAGCGCCAGTCTGATAAACCCCTTCGCTTCTTCAACTCCTATCCCAATAGCTGGCCGACCACCACGCCGCCTCCATATACTACCCTTACCCTGGATACTATGTCTGTGCCTGAAAGAACTTTTTTCTTGACTTGGCACATATTTTGCTCTATAATTCGCCCAAATTTATAAAATAACTAAGGAGGATTTCCGAAATGGAGAGAAAGAAAACAAATTTTCTGCTGACAGCATTCTTTACTCTGGTGCTGTCAGTTTCTCCTCTGATGGCTCAGGCCACTAAAGATGTGACCTTTCAGGTGACACTGGCCGAGTGGTATGACCTTTACATCAGCCAGGATACCATCACTTTTACCGATGTAGCTCCTACTCCGGGATCAAATCCGGGAACCGTACAGCTACCGGCTAACGAAGGTCCGGTGGCGGTCAGAGCTTTTGCCATTATGGTTCCTTCTTCTTCTCTGAGACTTACCGTTACCGCCGATGGCGATTTTCATTCAACCATTCCGGCTTCTACCGTAAGCTGGACGGCCTCGGGAACCGGATATCAGCCGGGTAATCTTCAGAATGGGGTTGCTGTTATCGTAGGTCAGTGGTCGGGAAGCATTCTGCACTGGCATGAAGGGAATCTTTCTTTCAGCTTTATGCGTGATTATGCTAATCAGGAACCTGGAACGTATTCCATCACAGCCACTTATACCCTTTCAAAAATCTGAGTTTACCGAAAAAGTCGGGGAGAGGGTTTTTGAAATCCTCTCCCTTTTTCTTTTGACCGCCGGTGGCTGATTTAATAAAATTTTGTCAGGGACGTGAAAATGTCTGTCCATAAAGCAGCAAAACAAAAAAGATGCTGGAAGAATCTAAGTGGAGTAATACTGACTGCAGCCATTTTCCTTCTGGTGCCCTGGAGTGCGCTGGCTCAGATTTATTTTGGAATCACTCCCATCAGGTTTGAACTTAAAGCCCGACCCGGAGGTCAGGTCACCGAGGTAATTTACGTCCGGAACAATTCAAGCAAACCTGTAAGGATTAAAGTTTATGCCGAGAACTGGTTTCTTGGAGAAGATGGCAGCAGGAATTTCATAGGAAATCGGCCGGCGCCTTATTCCGTGCGTGATTGGGTTCGGGTGAATCCTTTCGATTTCAGGCTGCAGCCGGAAGAAATCAAAAGCGTTCGTTTTACCGTTTCTGTACCTGCAGAGGTATTACCGGGCGGCTATCATGTGGCCGTCTCTTTTGAACAGGTGCCGGAAGCGCCTGGTGGGGGCCGGCTGGGGCAGGTGGCTTTTACCGGGAAAATTGTCGCGGCCGTTTATGTCACCGTCGGAAAGCCAGAAATCCAGGGTCAGCTTGAAGATCTGGTTTTTGAATCTTCTCAGGGACAGCAGTTTATAAAATTAAAAATTACCAACAGCGGTAGATATCATTTCCGACTTAAGGGAGAAGTGATTATCAAAAATGCTGAGGGGAAAAGGGTGGTCCGGCTGGACATTCCGGACGAACCGGTTCTGCCTGAAACTTTACGCTGGCTGGAGCTCCGACTGCCAGAAAATCTCCCGCCTGGAGAATATTTGGCCGAGGCTTTCCTGGACATCGGCCGGGAGGAACTCCTCGGACTGAAGAAAGAATTCAGCGTAAGGTGATAATCTGTTTATCTGAAGAGGGAAGTCCGGAGGAAGAGGAGAGCAGAAGAAAAATGAGGATAAAAATAAAGAGCCTGTTCACCATTTTGCTGGTGATGTTTCTGGTGCGGCCTCTTTTCTGCCAGAATACAGCCACACTGGCGGTAAAGGTAAAAGTGGAGAAACGTTTTCGTCTGGAGGTAAGCACTTCCTTCATTTCTTTTTCCCGCGTGAGCTCCTCAGGTTTTCCGCAGACTATCCCGGCAAATGAAGGTCCCTTCGAGATGAAAATCAAAACGAATTGCACCTCCAGCACTACCACCAATGTCTGGTTAATTGCTCAATCGGATCTGGTTGATGGTTCAACCGGTTTTACCATACCGGTTGAAAGAATCTGGTGGGAGGCCGAAGGTCTCGGCTTTTACCCGGGCCGTCTTAATAAAGTTTTTCCCGTTATCCTTGCCAGATTAAAAGGGCCGGGTGAATACAGTGGCAAGCTCAGTTTCAATTTTGATGAAGATCCGGGGCTGGCTCCCGGTGTCTATAATACGACGGTGACTATTCTGGTGGAAGGAGTTTGAGAAAATGAGCATCGGTGGTAAAAAATATTTGCGATCTTTTATCAAAGTATTTTTTGCCACCGCACTGGCTGCGGGAGCCATTTCTGGGCTTTTATTTTCAAAAACTTATCCGGGGCAGTGGGAATTAACACTCAGTATCTACCCCTCTGAAATCTACTTTACGCCGGGAGACCCGGACGTGGAGCCGGTTACTTCAGCCAGCGGTCCGGTTAGAATTCAGATTGATACCTGGCCTCCAAAAAGACGCTGGGAGGTTACCGTGAGGGCGGAGGGCAACCTGGTAAACAGTTTCGGGGAAGTAATCCCGATCGGCTCTATTTCCTGGCAAGCCACGCCCCAGCCACCCTTTTACAACGGGGTGCTGGCTGCCGGTCAGAATCAGCTTCTCGGTCGCGGGAGAGGTAGAGGGAATGGTGAGATCAACTTTTATTTTCAGAATTCCTGGAGCTATCCTTCTGGAGAATATTTTCAGGTCATTACCATAACAGGTTCTCTGATCTAATTTAGCTATTTTTCTGGGATGAGGTAGAGACAGGGGAATGCTCAAGGGGAGTGAAGACAGAGGGAGGCAGATCAGAATAAAGCTTCTGCCCGGTTCGTTTTTCAAAAATTTCTTTCAGTGGCTGGCTCTTTTTGTTTCACTTTTCTCTTTCAGCCAGAACCTTTTTGGGCAGCAGGGTTATGCTAACTTTGGCTACTGGAACCGCAGCCGGGTGTATTCTTTTCCAGTTCCTTCCTATCAGAATGAGTTTGAGAATATCCTCCATTTAGATATCTGGCAGAAGACCGTAAATTACGGTATTTTCCGGGGCTGGTTTGATGGCCGGGTGTCGTCATCCAATCTGGAAGCTGCTCACTGGTACCTGAGCTGGGAGGGGCTTCAGGCCGGTCGCCTGAGTTTTAATTTTCAATTGGGAGATAACCATATTCAGCTGACAAAACTGGGGTATCGATTTACCAATTATTACCCTGCTTATAACTATCTGCGGGGGCTGACTGCAGGGCTTCAGCATAAAAAATTCAGCTTTGATTTTTTCAGCGGACGGGTGGCCAGACTTACCGGTCTCCTTGGAAATTTTTATTCCCTGACCGAACAGACGGCCACGGGTTTTATGGCTCATTACGAGCCAGAAAAAGTTTATTATCTCGGTTTCGGCTACATTCATTCAGAAAACGAGAGAGACTGGAGCGGGGAGCTTCTGACCAGAGTCAATCACCTTCTGGTGATCGAATCGGAGCTCCGGTTCAGTCCGGAAGTCAGATTTGTCATGGACACCAGAGCCAGTGAGGCTTCCCCTGGAGAGGGTGATGCAAAAGTAAGCGGTACTTCCATCCGCTTTGGACCTCTTATTAACCGCAATGGCTGGTCTTTAGAGCTAAATTACCGCCGGGTGGAAAAGGAATTCCGGAATCTTAACAGTGAGTATTTTTATGACCGGGATCAGGAAGGCCTGTTTGCTGCCTGGCGCTTCCAGCCGAAACGATCTCTGTTTATTTTTGGGTCTTTCGATTACTATCATGACAATGTCGATCGGCTGCCGGAGATCAACACCACGGATTTTCTTCGCCTTTATTCCGGCTTCTCTCTGGTATCATCGCCCTGGCCGGATCTGACTTTCAGGCTGGATTTTACCGCGGCCGAGTCCAGGCGACATGAAGAAAATTACCATCATTATCTGAGCCCGGGCTTTTATCTTCAACTTTCAAAAAATCTGGGTGCCTTCTATCCCTATCTGCGGGTGCGTTTCCAGCATTATGATAATCGGGTGGATGACAGCCGCGATTTTACCTACCCATCTTATTATCTCGGCTTGAGATACAGTTATTTCGGAAGTTCTTATCTGCTGCTGGAAGTGGAGGACACCAGGTATTTTGATTATCAGCAAAACAAGAGACAGGCTTATAACCGGGTGAGGCTGGCTCATTATTCTCCGTTTTTCTTAGGCACGGATTTTTACGGCGAGTTTTCTTATGCTGATATTAAATCCTGGTATTTTGCCTCTCAAGTTTCGCGCCGGCTCGAGCTTTATCTCGGTTTAGGCCGGAAGTTACCTCTGGGCTTCAAAGCCAGACTGGATTTCAGAGCTCAGTGGCCGCTCGATTCCACCCTGCCTGCCAGTTACTGGGTAACCCTGCGGCTTGACCGTCGGTTTAACTGGGGAGAGGCTCCGGCCTATCAGGGGAGAACTTCCGGGCCAGCACTTACCGGAACGGGGAGAATTGAAGGGCTGATTTTTTCTGACCATAACCTGAACGGCCTTTATGACAGCGGAGAGAAGGTTTTTACCGGCATTACCCTTACGCTGGAGGACGGCAGTCAGGTTACCTCTGACCGGAATGGTCGTTTTATGTTTTCTCGGGTAGCTGAAGGTGTGCACACTGTAAACCTTGAGATTAGAGACATTCCGGCTGAATTTTATCTCCTGGGTCTGGAAAAGAAACAGGTGCTGGTGGAAAAAAGAAAGACAACCGGGGTTATTTATGCCCTGGTGGAGAGTGTCAGCCTCAGCGGTCTGGTTTTTGAAGATACCAACAAAAACGGTAAACTTGATGCTGAAGACCGGCGTCTTAAGGATGTTCTGGTGGTGATGAAACCGGTGCCGGCTCCTTCCTTACCGGAATCGCTGGAAAAGATGCGAACAGAGGAGTTGACCTGTTACACTGATGACCATGGAAAATTCTTTTTTGAAAACATACTGCCCGGTCCTTATGAACTTTTTGTTGATGAAGCCAGCTTACCCCGGGGGCTTAAATTGCAGACAGAGCTTCCTCTTAAGATTCAATTAAGACCGGGTGAAAAAATCGAGGACGTAAAAATAATTTATCTGCCCCGTCCGATAATTTTCACCGGTCAGAAATAGAACAATCCGGCCGGGTAAACTCTCTTTCTAAGTACCGGTTGTCAGCCTGACCTGATCTTTTTTATAATCTTCGAGTGAATTAATTTCTGAAATATGGGGAAATCATGGTCCATAAAAAGTTTTATGGTTATGCCGGCAGGTGGGCTCTGGTCAATCTGAGTACCCGGGGGGTAGAGGTTAAAGAAGCTGACCCTGAGCTTTACCGTCTCTTCATAGGAGGTCGGGGAGTTCAGGCCTATCTGATCTATCAGCATCTTAAGAGAAGGGGTCCTCTCAGGGATCCACTTTCTGCGGAGAACAGGATAGTGATCGGAAATTCTTCCCTGAATGATACGGCCGTGCCGACTGCCGGTCGAGGTTCCTGTTCTTTTATAAGTCCGTTCACATATTCACCGGCAGAAAGGGAATGGCTCAAGCGGAGGCCTCCGATTTTCGGCCTTCTGACGCATTCGAGCTGCGGCGGGCTTTTCCCCAACATGCTCAAAAGGGCTGGCTTCGACCAGATAATAATAGATGGGCGGGCTGACTGGCCAGTTCGACTTCTGGTGTTCGAGGGGAAGGTCGAGATAATCGAAGCCGAACCTGAACTGTTTGAAGAGGTTAACGGACGAAAAGTTTTGCGACGGGCATCAGAAACCACAGATTTCCTGAGTCAGAAATATCCAGGTTCCTCGACGGTCTGTCCCGGTCCAGCCGGCTGGAATCAGGTGGCCTTTGCCTGCCTGACCAACGATTACCACAGAAATTTTGGTCGGGGAGGAGCCGGAGCAGTTTTTGGCTCGAAAAATCTGGTGGCCATCACCGCTTATGGCCGGGAGCTGCCGGAATTCTTTGATCGGGATAAATTTCTGGAAAAGTCTAAAGTTATCGACGAATCAGTAAACAGACATGTCCACGATCCGAACTGGACAGCCTCTTTCCGTCCGGAAACCGGGACCACCTGGTGGCTTGATCGCGCTTTTCACGGCGGTTATCTCGGAAAGAAGGGTGGTTACCTTCCCTGGCACAACTTTGATGAAGGATATTTTGACCCTGAGTTATACCGGAAGGTTTCCACAGCTGCTTTCCTGGAAATTGCCGGTAAGCATAAAGTTTGCAACCGCTGCCGTCATATACTCTGCACCAGAAGCGCTGCCGTAAATAGCGGACCCTTTGCTCACACCGGAGTTCGTCCGGAATTTGAAACCATTGCCCTGTGGATAAACTGCTGTCTTACTGATCGCGATGGGATTTTCTATCTCAACCATCTGTGCAATGAATTCGGTATTGATACCATGACCTTCGGGAGCGTGATGGCTGGAGCCATGGAACTCAGAGAAAAAGGCCTGTGGCCATTTTCTGTCGGGCCGGAATTCGGCCACGTCCAGAGCATGATGGGTGCGCTTGAAGATATCGTATATCAGAGAAATGAGCTCGGAAGATTGTTAGCCAGGCCCACGGACCTGGTGATTGACGAACTGGTCAGGTTAAGTCACGGGTTGAGACCGGAAGAGGTCGTTCGCTGTCTGACCACTGCCTATGCTGGACTGGGTTATGCAGGCATTGAACCGAAAGTATTCCCGGGGATGTTTGCAGCTTACGCCACATCCAACCGCGGGCGTGGCGACCACACTTACGCCTGGACCATCCAGGCTGAGGAAGGCGGACTGAGCGGAGCTGAAAACCTGGCTGCCTATGTGGCTGGAAGCCAGATCGGCAAAGCTCTCACGGATTCTCTTGGCCTGTGCGATTTTTTCACCGAAGATTTTGCCTCCCCTGATTTTCTCGAGCTTTACAGGGCGGCTACCGGCATCGATTATACGGCCGATAGCCTTAAAGAATGCGGACGTCGCATTTATACACTTGAACGGTATGTCAACAACATGCAGGGTAGAAGCAGGCAGTATGACGAGTTCGTGCCGCCAAAGTTTACCGAACCGCTCACTGCCGGTCCTCAGGCCGGAAAAGCGGTCGCCCCGGCTTATCATCAGGAGATTCTCGACGCTTATTACCGGCAGTGGAGATGGACGAACGAAGGTCTGGTGCCGGCGAAGCTTCTGGAAGAATACGGAATAGAAAAGCCTTAATGTCTGTTCTTTTATTCCAGCTCTTTGCCTTTTGTTTCCGGGATGAAAGACCAGACGGCAGCGGCTATGATGAAGGCTGCCGAAACCAGCCAGAAGGCAACCCGGAAACCGTGATCCTGAGCGACCGAACCGACGGCCAGGGGCGCTATGGCTGAGACGATACGACCGCTGTTGTAGGTAATCCCCTGAAGGGTGGCTCGAATTCTCGTCGGATAAAGTTCAGCGGTCAGTGCTCCAAAGCCGGAGAAATAGCCGGTCCCGAAAAAGGCTACCACCGGGCCCAGGAAGAAAAGAAGAAGGGGAGTGCGGGCTATCGAATAGAGAAACACCAGCAAACTGGCCGAAAGGAGATAAAAGACATAGCTCCTCTTCCGGCCGAGCGAATCGCTTATGTAACCGAAGGTCAGATACCCGAGCCACATGCCCAGCTGCATGAAAATCACCAGGGAGGACATCTCTCGGGTGCTCAGTCCCAGCCCGCCCTGCGTTCCACTCAGAGAAAGATAACCGGGAATCCACAGATTGAACCCCCACCAGGCAAACATGGTCAGAGCGTTCATCAGGGTTACTGCCGCTGTCACCCGGAGAAGCTTTCCGGAAAGAGCAGACCTTGATTCCTGCCGGCTGCAATCAGGCACCTGATCCGGGGTGTTTTCAGAAGGATTTTTTACAACGCCGGGGGAGCCGGAGCGGTCATTCGTGTTACGATTTTTATTTTCTTCACACCGGGCGGTCTGCCGCTCCTTTCGAATTCTTTTCCAGAGCTCGGGCTCTTCCACCTTTGAACGGATCCAGAAAACCAGAAGCGCCGGCAGGATGCCGATGAAGAAAACCGCTCTCCAGCCGAAGCGCGGCAGAATTATCGCCGTGACCAGAGCTGCGGCCGCGTAGCCAGCCGCCCAGAAGCTCTGCATGAAACCGAGAGCCTTTCCGCGGTGCTCGGAAGGAAAATACTCGGAAACCAGGGCTGCTCCCGAAGCCCACTCGCCGCCCATGCCCAGCCCCAGGAATACCCGGAAAACTCCGAGCTGGTAGACATTCTGGCTGAGCCCGCACATGAAGGTGAAAACCGAATATATCAGGATGCTGGCTCTGAGAGCCACTGTCCGGCCGAGCCGGTCAGCCACCACTCCGAAGATCATTCCGCCAAAAGCGGAAGCTAACAGCGTGAGCGACCCGAGCAGTCCGGCGGTAGCCTTCGACATCGACAGGTCGCGCATCAGATGCGCCAGAACCAGGGCATAAAGCATGACGTCGAAAGAATCGAGCATCCAGCCAAAACAGGAAGCCAGAAGCGCCCGGCGGGCGGGTGGCGGAGATTTTCTGAACCAGCCGGTTAGATACTCGGAAACTCTGCTGCAGCCAGTCAAAAAAGTCTCCTGAGATTTATTTCCGGTCGATATTTTCCTGAACCTTTTTGATAAATGCCCGGAGCGCAGGGTCTATCATCGAATATTCTTCCGGGATGGCGCCCTGTCTGCAGGCCTGACCAATTCGCTCCAGCAATTTTTCATGCCCGGAAAAACCTTCTTCAAGAAGCTCCTGCCAGCGTTCAGCCAGACGCCTGACTTCGGGGCTGTCGGCCGGAAATGTCAGATTATTCTTGATTTCTGCAATGAGCTCAGCCCGTTTTTTCTGGTAAGACTCAATTTCTTCCGGCCTGAATTTCCGTCCAATCCCGGCAGATTCTGCCAGCTCTTCCGGTGAATAAAAATTCTCCGGCCATTCGTTTATTCGCCGTTCGGACATCTGCCTTCCTGTCTGTGGTAAATTTAAGTTTTTCCTATTATAATAATTCTTCAATTTAATACAACCCAAGGAGAAGCAGATGAAAAAATCCACGATTCTGAGAAAAGCCATAATGGAACGAAGGGCTGTGGTCGTGCCCGGTTGCCACGACGCCCTCAGCGCGAAAATCATCGAGGCCTGCGGTTTTGAAGCGATCCAGGTCTCCGGCTTCGGCCTGGCTGCCTCCATTCTGGGGAAACCGGACGTCGGGCTGGTTCAGATGAAAGACATTCTCGACATGACCTGGAACATCGTTCAGGCGGTTAACATCCCGGTGATGGCTGACGTCGACACCGGCGGTGGAAACGCCATCAACGCCGCCTGGGTGACCGAGCGCGTGATCACCATGGGAGCCGCGGGCATGAACATCGAGGACCAGGTGTTTCCGAAGCGCTGCGGACATATGGCCGGAAAGGAAGTAATTCCGGCGGAAGAAATGGTCGGCAAAATAAAAGCCTGCGCCCGGGTTCGCGACCGCCTCGACCCGGATTTTATCATCAATGCCCGCACCGACGTTTTCGCCGTGGCCGGACTGGATGAAGCTATCCGCCGCTGTAATATGTATCTCGAAGCCGGCGCTGACCTGGTGTTCATCGACGGAATCAGAAGCCGGGCTGATGTAGAAAGAGCCGTCAGGGAAATCAAAGGACCGCTTTCTGTTAATCTGATGGACGCCATCACCGGAGTGAAGACCGAGTTAATTCCGATCCCCGAGCTGGCGAAAATGGGCATCGGTCGGGTTTCCATTCCAGTAGCTTCAATCATGGTCATGCACAAAGCTCTGACAGAGTTCTTTACCGCCCTGAAAAATTCTCCTCAGGGCATACTCCCCGGCGAGATCAAGTGGATCACTCCTTTTGAGGAATTCACCACCTTCGTCGGGCTTAAGGAATACAGAAAACTTGAGGAAGAATTTCTGCCGAAAGAAAAACTGGAGTGTAAATACAGGTGAGCGTTCAGGCTGCCGGTCTGAATCCTGAGTATAAATCCGGCTGTCCGGAGAAGAAACTTTCTGGTTTATGCCACAGGCAGTGCGTAGCTTGAAAGATTATTTTGTTTAATGAAAAATATTTTCCGGGAGTTGAGGGCCGGCAAGCAATTTCCCGGCCGGTGCAAAGGAGGTTAAGTCATGGGCCTGACGATGGTTGAAAAAATTCTGGCCAGAGCCACCGGACGGAAAGCGGTTCGGGCGGGAGAAGTGGTTGAGCCGAAGGTCAGTTTGGCCATGTCGCATGAGAATGCGGCTCTGGTCATCAACCAGTTTCTTGAAATTTATAAGGATACCGGCTTGAAGCCGAAAGTCTGGGACCCGGATAAGATCGCCATCATCTTTGACCACCGGGTGCCGGCTGAAAGCTCAAAAACTGCCACCAACCAGAAGAAAGTCCGGGAGTTTGTGGCTGCCCAGAAGATAAAAAAATTTCACGACATCAGGGGAGATGAGGGCGGCATCTGCCATCAGATTCTTCCGGAAAGCGGATACGTTCTGCCGGGAACGGTGGTCGTCGGGACGGACAGCCATACGACTTCGCACGGAGCTCTGGGAGCTTTCAGCTTCGGCATAGGAGCAACCGAGATGGCTTCTGTCTGGGCTCTCGGCCGGGTGCTGAATGTGGAAGTGCCTCAGACGATAAAAGTGGTGGCCAGCGGGAAATTCCAGCGTTATGTTCTGCCGAAAGATTTTATCCTTTATCTCATCGGGTTGATCACCGCCGAAGGGGCCAACTTCAAAGTGCTGGAGTATCACGGTCCGGCCATTCGAAAGATGAACACTTCCGGCCGTCTGACCATCTGCAACATGTCGGTTGAAGCTGGAGCCACTTCAGGCATCGTTCCTCCGGATGAGGAGACGCTGCGTTACCTGAAGGAAGAAGCTGGTGTCAAAGGAAAGATTGATATTTTCGGCCCTGACCCGGATGCTGAATATGAAAAAGTTATCGAGATCGATGTTTCCGCCCTCGAACCGATGGTGGCCTGTCCGCACACCGTGGATAACGTAAAGCCGGTTAGCAAGGTGGGTAAAGTTAAGGTTGATCAGATCGTCATCGGTTCCTGCACCAACGGCCGGCTGGATGATTTAGCGGTGGCGGCCAGAATCCTTAAGGGGAAAAAAATTGCAAAGGGCGTCAGGATGCTGGTTTTCCCGGCTTCCTTCCGCATCTATCAGCAGGCGCTCAGGCTGGGTTACCTTGCCGACTTAGTGAAAGCCGGAGCGGTGGTTATGAACCCGGGCTGCGGCTGTTGCCTCGGGGTGCATCAGGGAGCCCTAGGAGATGGGGAGGTGGCACTTTCCACCACCAACCGCAATTTTAAGGGGCGCATGGGCAACCCGAAAGCCGAGGTCTATCTGTGCTCTCCGGCGGTGGCCGCGGCCAGCGCTCTTTCCGGCTACATCACCGACCCGAGAAAAGGAGGCAAATGACATGGCCAGAGTGGTCCTTAAACTGGGCGATGATATTTCAACCGATATAATCTATCCCGGGCGTTTCATGGCCACAGTGCTTCCGGCTGAAACACCCCAGTATGCTTTTGCCGACTTTCCCGAATTTAACGCCAGGCTGAAGAACGGCGAAATTCCACCCGGGAGCGTGGTGGTGGCCGGAAAGAATTTCGGCTGCGGCTCATCGAGAGAACAGGCTGCTTCCACGCTTAAAGGGCATGAGCTGGTGATCGTCGCCAGAAATTTCGCCCGGATCTTCCTGCAGAACGCCATCAACCTTGGCCTGAAGGTGGTGGTCTGCCCGGAGATAGAAGCTGAGGAAGGCGACGAGCTGGAAATACTCCCCGATAAGATCATAAATAAGACGACGGGCAAAGAGTTCAGGGTGGAACCTCTGCCGAAAGCCAGGCAGGCGATCATCGACGCCGGCGGCCTGATTCCTTACACCCGGAAGCTCTTGCTGGAAAAAGCTGCCTCGCGGAAAAAGGACTGACCGGCCGCGCCGCTATTTGCCTTCGCTCACTGGGCTTCCTTTCTTTAGAGACATGTAGACTCCCGGATGGCGCACGTATTTATTCAACTCACCCGGGATACCTTCTATTACTTTCTGGTCCAGATCGCCCGGGTTGAAAACCAGCTCATGTCTTTCGGCAGCTTCGAGTCCGATTCCGATAGGTCCGGCCAGGGCTCCCGCGGCTGCTCCGCTGATAATCGCCGCCCCGGTGGACCCGGGGGTCCCGGTGATTGTTCCGGTGGTGAAACCACCCCTGAAGGAAGTTCAAAATCTTTCAGAAGCGCGGGAAGGTTTGTGAACTCCAACATATAAAATATCCTGCATCGGAACTGACGTGCCGCCTGCGTCTGTCTGCAGCAAAATCAGCGAATCGTTCTTAACCGAAATCAACTCCCCGGTGATAATCTGCCCCTCTTTAAGAGAGATTGTCAGGCTGGCTCCCTTGTTCAAGCCGGCTGTCAGTTCTCCGACTGACAGAAGCAAAATGCAGAAAGATAATACCGCCGTGCTACTTAAAATTTTATTTTCCATTCATTTTCCCCCTGACGATAAAAGAATGAATCTGAAGCATTGTTCCGGGGTTTGTATCCCCCGGCGAAAATAGACATGGGTACAGCCGGTGTTATCATCAGGTTTGATGAGAATCTCTGTCAATTTAGCTGTGTTTTCAGGCACAGACATAGTATCAAGTCTAAAACAAACATCAGGAAATGTGGCCGTCAGAGGCCGCAGGTAGATGAATATTGATTTGCAGATAATCAGGAGGGTAAATTCAGGAATGATTGAGCTTCTGTTTTATCCTGACTGCATAAAATTATTGGCTGACATGGCAAAAACTGGTTGAGTCCCCTGGAGAAAAATGATAAATCTAAAAACTTGGAAAGGAGCAACGGTGCTGAAGCTGGACCTGATTCAGACGGTGGCTTTTGCCGGTGTGTTTCTTTTTGCCGGCTATGGTTTGCGGAGGCTGATAAAACCGCTGGACCGTTTTAACATTCCGGCTCCAGTCATCGGAGGCCTCCTGGTCTCGCTGGCCACCCTGGTTTTCCATCATTACCAGATAACCCCCCTGCAATTTGACACTACCCTGCGGGACCCGCTGATGATCGCTTTTTTCACCACGGTCGGTTTTGCCGCCAGCCTGTCTCTTCTTAAAGTTGGCGGGCCTCAGGTGCTGCTATTTTTTCTGATGGCTACGGTTATGGTAATCTTCCAGAATATCCTGGGAATAATACTGGCTCTGCCTTTTGGATTGCATCCGCTGCTTGGCGTTATCTGCGGTTCGGTTACCCAGACCGGCGGTCCGGCCACCGCCCTGGCCTTTGGCCCGGTTTTCGAGCAGGCCGGTGTCTCGGCCGCCACCACCGCGGCAGTGGCTGCGGCCATTTTCGGAATAATTTCAGGAGGCCTTATCGGCGGTCCGGTCGGGACTTTTTTGATAGAGAAATATAAGCTTAAAAAAGCCAGGATAAAAGGGCTTGAAGTTCCTGAGATTGAACCCGAACAGGTGGTGGAAGAGCTGTTGAGCAAGAAAGCGGTCGCGGCGGCCGAAGCGGATGACCGCAGTTCATTTGTTCTTCTGAAGAGTGTGGTCATTATTCTCGTGGCGATGTGGGTGGGTTCATGGGTCAGCCGAGGGTTTGCCAGCCTGGGGATCACGCTCCCCGCCTACATCGGGGCAATGTTTGTGGCCGCCATCATCAGGAACTTCGACGACCTGACCGGCTGGCTGGGCCTCGACCAGAAGGTCATTGACGACCTCGGACATGTGGCGTTGAATCTTTTTCTGGTGATTGCGCTGATGACGCTGAAGCTCTGGGAGCTGGCCGGACTGTTTTTGCCGATGCTGGTGATTCTTTTTGCTCAAGTGGTAATGGTGGCGCTGGCTGCCATGTTGGTTTTCAGGCTGATGGGCAGGGATTATGAAGCGGCGGTGATGAGCGCCGGCTACTGTGGCTTTGCTCTGGGCACCACCGCCAACGCCATGGCCAACATGAAAGCCATCGTCGAACGCTACGGCCGGGCGCCGCGGGCTTTCCTGGTGGTTCCTATGGTCGGCGCCTTTTTCATCGACTTTACGAACGCCCTGATCATCACGATTTTCCTGAACCTTTTTAAATAGACTCCAGAAGAATCGTCTCTCTTGAGCCTTGCCCGAAAACATCCTCGAAAACCGAAACAATCGGCCGACCGGATTAAACCGGCCCGTGTTCCAGACAGAGCTATGATAAGCATAAGGGAAAACGATTTTTAATGATTATAGAAAAAACCTTAAGAAATAGAATTGGTCAGTCAGCTTTAACGGATTTCAACCTGGAGGATGCTTCAGTACCGCTATTCAATGATTTTTCATCAATGGAAATATTGTTTTTTGTAATTCTTAAAAGTCAGGGTCGGTGATTTTCTTCTCCTGGAACTGGCCGTATTTGCTGAGAATTTTTCTTACTTCGTCTCCCCTGCCCACCACCACTAAGACAAAATCCTTATCCGGAAGGAGCTTCGCCGCCTGGTTCAGGTCGCGAGCCCGGGCGTTCGTTATTTCGTCAAGATATCTGTCATAATAATCGAACCCGAGTCCATAGAAGACGATTCGCAAATAAGCTCCCGCCTTGCTGCTGTTGGTCTCCAATGTCTGGGGGAACTGCCCGAGCAGGTAATTCCGGGCGCTCTCGGCTTCTTCTTCGCTGAACCCTTTCTCCCTGGCTTTTTTCAGCAGGTCGAAGGTGATGTCGAGCATTTCGCCGATTTTGTCGTTTTTAGTGTAGGAAGAAGCCATAAACAGGCCGCCGTTTTTCCACGACTGGAAGCTGCTGCTGGCTCCATAGGTCAATCCTCTCTTGATGCGAAGCTCAGTATTCAGCCAGGAAGTGAACCGACCTCCCCACAGCGTGTTCATCAGACTCGCCCGGGAAGATATCGGGTCGCCGACGCGGAAGCCGCGCGAACCCAGCGCAAAATAACTCTGGGTGGCATCCGGCTTGTCGACAAAAACCAGTTTCTTTCCCTTAGGCGCCGGAACCGGAGGAATGTCTAAAGGCAGCGGAGCAGCTGCGGGCTTCGGCCATTTTCCAAGGGTTCTGTTCAGAAGCTCCTGCAACTTTTCTTTCTCTACATTCCCAACCACAGCCATGATCGAGATGTCCGGGCGGTAGCGGGTCGAATAGAATTTCTTAATTTCTTCAAGCGAGATTCTCTTCAGCGAAGATTCGGTGCCTGTCGAAAGATTGCCGAAAGGATGATCTCCGAAATAGGCTTTTCTGAAATAAAGCCGCAGGGCTGAACCCGGGTTGTCCTTGAGCGACTTAAGGGCGTCAATTTTTCTGGCAAGTTCTTTTTTGTATTCGTCTTCCTTGAAGGCCGGAGAAATCAGGCAGTCGGCAGCAATCTCCAGCAGCCGCGGCAGATGTTCCGAAAGAGATTCACCGTAGACGGCAGCGTATTCTTCAGCATCAGACACTCTGAGCCTGGCACCCATAAAGTCCAGTGCTTCGGCGATCTCCTCGGCACTCATTTTTGCCGTACCTTTAAGCAGCAGGGTTGCCGTCAGGTTGGCCAGTCCGTCGAAGCCGCGGGGCTCAAAAGCGCTTCCGGCCCCGGGTATCAGCACCCGGAAGCTCACCAGCGGTAGCTCCGGGTTTTTCAGGAAATAAACGGTCAGTCCGTTTTCCAGAACTATTTTTTCTGGTTCTGGCAGTCTTTCAGAAGCCATGGTCACCACCGGAATGAGAAATAAAGCCAGGAGTAAACCTGATATTATTTTTTTCATAGTCAGTTTCCTCCCTGGGGGATAAGCTTGCCCACAGTTTTATTGAGTTCATGGAAATATTTTTTAGCCACCGCCGGGATCTCCTCGCGCTTTACCTGAGCGTAGCGGTCTATTATCGTGAAGAGATTCTCATAACTTCCGAACAGAATCTCGCTGGCTCCAAGAAGGTTAGCTTTTCCGGCGTTGCTTTCGAGTCCGAAATAAAAATCGCTGCGGATGATGTTCAGAGCTTTCTGGTACTCCTGTTCGGTTATTCCTTCTTTGATTATTTTATCCAGTTCCTCGTCTATGATTTTTTCAATCCGGTCGAGGTCGGCTCCCGGTCTTGGTTTTACGTTGATGGTAAAGAGGAACGGGTCAATTTTTTCTTCCATCCCGCCGTAAACCGAGATGGCCAGCTGCTCGTCGCGAACCAGGCGTCGGTAGAGGCGGCTGCTCTCCCCCTGGAGCAGAGGGTTCTCCAGAATCGAGAGTGCAAAGAAATCCGGGTCCTGACAGCGCGGGGCATGGTAGACCACTAAGAAAGAAGGAGTCTGAGCTTCCTTCTTGATCACCACTTCCTTGCGGCCCATCTGCGGAGGCTCGGCCGTGGTAACCGGCGGGGGCGGAGTCTGAGCAGGTATCGAGCTGTAATATTTTTTGATGAGTTCAAGGGTCTTCTGGCTGTCAAAATCGCCCACCACCACCAGTACGGCGTTGTTGGGAGCGTAGTAGGTACGGTAATACTGGATGACCTCATCGCGCCGCCAGTTGAGGATATCGCTCATCCAGCCGATGACATCCCAGTGGTAGGGATGGGCCATGATGGCCGTAGCCCGGACATTCTCGTAAAGAAGAGCCTCGTTGTTGTTTTCGACCGCCATCCTTCTTTCGGAAGCAACCACTCCGCGCTCGGATTCAAAAACTTCCGGGTCAAATATCAATCCCTGCATGCGGTCGGCTTCGAGCTCGATGATTTTTTCCAGAGCATGCGGCGGAAACCAGTTGGTATAAGCGGTCAGGTCGTCGCTGGTGTAGGCGTTGTTGGCACCTCCGTAAAACTCCATCAGACGGTCAAATTCTCCCGGGCCGTACTTTTTCGTGCCGTTAAACATCATATGCTCGATGAAATGGGAAACTCCGGTCAGACCCGGCCGCTCGTTGCGCGAACCAACCCGGAAAAAAGTGTAGTAAGAAATGCTGGGGATTTTGTGGTCTTCGTAGAGGATAACTTTAAGACCGTTGTCCAGTTGAAAAACTTTGATGTTCTCTCTGGTGAAAGATGCCTGAAGTGCGGCAGTCATAAGTATTACTCCAAGAAAAATAAATAAAAATCTATTTCGCATGCCTAACCTCCGCTTTTTTGCCTGATGGCGGGCTAAACCTAAAGTTTTAGCTGACGAACTCCAGCGAAATCCATCCATCTCGGCTATATTATACCGGCTGTCTTTAATAGTCAAGAAATCCGCAATTTCTGAAAGCTGACCTGTTCCGGAGCTATCATAAGTCGAAAGCGTCCGGATTACAGCCTTTTCCACAGTGGTGATGGAAGCTTTTCCAGGTATGGGAAATTAGAAAGCAGATTAAATATGGAGAGATGATGTTTTTGATTTCTGCCGGTTTAGTGGCCATGCGAGGAATTTTATGTTCGCTATTTACACCCTGGTCAGCAGGAGCGTGGCCGGGTCGAGCTCGAGTTTGAGTTTGCGGTTGGTCAGTTGATCATGGTCTTTTACCAGGTTCAGGCGAACGCGACCGTTGTCATGTTCCAGGGTGATGATAATGTCCAGGTACTCCAGATAATCCTTCAGGACGAACGGAAGTCCATTCTGGTCAAACAGCGGGTCTTCTCCCTTGAGTGAACAGCTGAACCAGAACTCCAGCTCTCTTTCCACTGCAAATTTCTTAAAAAGAGCCAGGTCACCGGCGCAGGGAAGATAAAAATTAAATCCGTCGACGATGATCGTTCTGGCCGGGAAATTTCCCGGTCCGATCAGGGCTTCCAGACTTTTCAGCACCTGCTCTGTTTTCATCCCTTCCTGGCGGAAGTTCATGATGACCCTGTTGCGGACAATCCGGTCGTGAATTTCCATGAAAGACTTGAGATTTTCTCTCGTGGCCAGGTTCTTAAACAATTCCTCATACCAGGCGATCACGTAGTCAACCCGGCTGGCATAAGAAACGTGAATTACCGGTTTTTCTTCAAACAGACGGTCTAACGCCAGCTGCACCAGACAGGCGGTTTTGCCCACACCTTTGCGGGAAGCGAAAACACCCACCTGTCCGGGACCGAATCCGCCCTTGATGTTTTTTTCCAGGGTTTTAATCGGGCTTCTGGTTGATAAAATTTTTTTGACCATTTTCTCTCCGGAAAATCTCTATTTCTTCCCTTCGGCTTCCAGTTTCTGCCGGTATTCTTCTATCAGTTTCTCGGCCAGATTGGCCGGAAGCCGGCTGTATTTCAGAAATTCCATGGTGAATTCCGCCTTGCCCTGAGTCATCGAGCGCAGGACAGTGGAATAGCCGAACATCTCGCTGAGCGGGACCTCGGCTTCGATCCGGGAATAGGTGCCGTCTTCGACTGAACTCACTATGATTCCCCGGCGCTGGTTCAGGCTGGCAAAAACATTTCCAGAATACTCGGAAGGAGTTTCCACCGCCACCTTCATGATCGGCTCCAGTATCTCCGGCCGGGCTTTTTTGTAGGCCTGTTTGAAAGCTCCCTGAGCCGCCAGCTGGAAAGCTATGTCCGAAGAGTCCACCGGATGATACTGACCGTCAAGCAGAACCACCCGCACCCCGATGATCGGGCTGCCGATGAGCGGCCCTTTTTTCAGCATGGCCTGAAAGCCCTTGTCGCAGGAAGGTATGAACTCCCTCGGTATATGACCGCCTTTGACTTCGTTGACGAATTCATACTGACCGTCGAAGGGCTCAATGTAGCCGATAACCCGTCCGTACTGTCCGGCGCCGCCTGTCTGTTTCTTGTGGGTGTAGTCGAAATCCGCCCTGGCGGTGATGGTTTCGCGGTAAGCCACCTGCGGCCGCCCGGTGATAACTTCCACTTTGTACTCCCGTCTCATCCTTTCGATGTAGACGTCAAGATGGAGTTCGCCCATGCCCTGGATGATAGTCTGGCGGGATTCAGGGTCAACATACACTCGGAAGGTCGGGTCTTCTTTGGTGAACCGGGCTAAAGCCCTGGCCAGACGGTCGGCAGAAAGTTTATCGGTGGCTTCAATCGCCAGAGAAATAACCGGCTCAGGAACGTAGATAGAAGTCATGGCGTAATTCAGGCCAGGTGAGCAGATGGTATCGCCGGAAGCGCAGTCAACTCCGAAAAGAGCCACTATATCTCCGGCTTCGGCCCCTTCGATATCTTCCATGTGGTCGGCGTGCATGCGCACCACCCGCCCTACCTTAAACTTCTGCCGGGATCTGGTGTTGAAAAGCTCGTCACCCTTTTTCAAACTACCCTGGTAAATCCTGATGTAGGTGAGCTGGCCGTAAGGTCCCTCTTCCAGCTTGAAAGCATAGGAAACACAGGGAAGGGAAGGGTCTGCTTTCAGGACAACCGGTTTTTCTCCCTCATTGAGGTCAAGAGCCACGTTTTCAACTTCCGACGGGTCGGGCAGGTAATTCACCACCGCGTCAAGTAATAACTGAACGCCTTTGTTGCGATAGGCTGAACCCATCAACACGGGCATAAATTCCCGGTTGATGGTGGCTTTTCTGATGGTTTTTATCAGGAGGTCCTCTGTTACCCGATCTTCCAGAATCGCTTCGGTAACCTCGTCGGAAATCATCGAAATGGTGTCAAGAAGTTCCTCCCGGTATTTCCAGGCTTCATCTTCAAGTTCCGGCGGGATTTCTTCTTCCCGCACGATTTCTCCGTTCGGCCCGTCGAAATAATAGGCCTTCATTTTGATGAGGTCGATTATTCCCTGAAATCTGTCTTCGAGGCCGACGGGAATCTGTAACAGAGCGGCTCGCCGGCCGAGCTTATCGACGATCTGGTCTTTTACCTTGAACGGATTTGCTCCGATACGGTCAAGCTTGTTGACGAAGGCGAGAGCCGGCACGTTGTATCTTTTGAGTTGCTTGTCAACGGTCAGAGTCTGAGACTGGACGGCCCCGACTGAACACAGCACCAGTATCGCTCCGTCAAGCACCCGGAGCGACCTTTCCACCTCAATGGTGAAGTCCACATGACCGGGGGTGTCGATGATGTTGATAGAATGGCCCTTCCAGGTGACGTTGGTGGTGGCGGAGGTTATGGTTATGCCTCTTTCGCGCTCAAGTTCCATGTAGTCCATGGTGGCTCCGCCGCCTTCTTTATCCTTGACCTCATGGATCCGATGGATCTTTTTGCAGTAATAGAGGATGCGCTCGGTGAGCGTGGTTTTCCCGGAATCGATATGGGCGCTGATGCCGATGTTACGCATCCTCTTCAATCTGTCGTTCATAGAAAAAATCACCTCATTAAAATTTATGGATTAAAAATGTCTTCAGGGGGAGCAATAAAAATTATTATCGCTTCTCGACTGGCTATTTTAGCATATCAGCGGCAAAAATCCAGAGGATTATTGATTTTCGCCGGAAATTCCTTCTCTTTCAAGACGGCTGTGGCGTCGACCGTAGAGGAAGAAGATGCTGAGACCTAGGGCCAGCCAGATGATGAAACGTTCCCAGGCGGTTTTCGGCAGGCTGATCATCAGGTAAAGGCAGAGCAGAGCGCCAACTGCGGGAAGGAACGGGAAAAGCGGAACCTTAAACGGCCGTCGGTAATCCGGTCTTTTGTATCTGAGCAGAATCACCCCGGAGCAAACGATCACAAAGGCAAAAAGCGTTCCGATCGAAACCAGCTCGGAAGAGACGTTTATCGGTGTCAGTCCAGCGGCTATCGCCACGATAAAGCCGGTAACCAGAGTGGTGGTCACCGGAGTCTTAAACCTGGGATGAACCCGGGAAAAAGCCTCTGGCAGAAGGCCGTCGCGGCTCATGGCGAAGAAAATTCTCGGTTGACCCATGAGCAGAACCAGAAGAACCGAGGTAATGCCGGCCAGAGCACCGATGCTGATGATCATCGAAGCCCAGGGCATGTTTAATTCGTTAAGCACCAGCGCGACCGGGTCAGCCACTCCCAGCTTGGTGTAATAAACCACCCCGGTCATGATGGCTGAGACAGCCATGTAGAGAACCGTGGCCACCAGAAGAGAACCCATAATGCCGATCGGCATATCTTTCTGCGGGTTGACTGTTTCTTCGGCCACGGTCGATACCGCGTCGAAGCCGACAAAAGCTAAGAAAACTATGGCAGCCGAGGTCATAACCCCTTTAAAGCCGTAGGGCATAAAAGGCTTCCAGTTTTCCGGGTTCACATGGGGAGCGGCCATGACGATAAAAAACAGTATGACCGCAATTTTCACGATGACGATGATCATGTTTGTCCTGGAGCTTTCTTTTACTCCACGGATCAGCAGCATCGTAAGAGAAATGACTATAAGCGCTGCCGGGATGTTGAATATGCCGGGGTCTTTGTCCCAGGGCGAAGCTACCCAGGTCTGGGGAAGTTTGAAGCCGAGATTGTTCAGCAGGTTGACGAAATAAGCCGACCAGCCTGTGCTCACCAGAACCGCCGCCACCATATATTCAAGAATCAGGTCCCAGCCGATTATCCATCCGGGCAGCTCGCCCAGAGTGGCATAGCCGTAAGTGTAAGCGGAACCAGAAACCGGTATCATCGCCGCCAGCTCGGCGTAGCAGAGAGCCGAACAGGCGCAGGCCAGAGCGGCGATGGCAAACGATAAAATTATTCCGGGACCGGAGTGGTTGGCGGCCTGAACTCCGGGGAGGACGAAGATCCCCACTCCGATGATGCAACCGATACCGATGGCCACCAGGTCCCAGGCCCGGAGGGCTTTTTTCAATGTATGTCCAGCTTCTTGCGTTTCAGCCAGAAGTTCCTGGATCGGCTTGGTTCTGAAAAGTGATCCCGGCATCATGTTCCTCCAAAAAAAATAAGAATTCCTTATAACATACCCTGATAACAGGGTCAATTGCCGGGAAAGAAAAATTTCCGCCTGCAGTTGAAAATCTGTTCGAAATGATATAGATTAATGCCTAATTTTTCCATAAAGGCAGCCATTATGAAATTTTTCCTCCCGAAGGAACCGGCTTTCGCCCAGCATTTCAATGAACTCTCACACTGTCTTTCTGAAATTACCGAAGTCTTCTGTGAATTTTCAAAAAACTTTCAGTCTTCAGCCCAGTACTGGGAAAAAGCCAAGCAGATAGAGCATAAAGCTGACCAGATCACTCACAATGTGATCAAGTTGCTGAACCAATGCTTCATTACACCCTTTGATCGCGAGGATATTTATCAGCGGGTGCATGAAATCGACGATATCATCGACCTGCTGGAAAACGCCATCCACAATGTTTATCTGTACAACCTGAAGGAGAAAAAGTACTTTTTCGACGATTTTGCCAGCTATGCCCGCGAAGCTACTGAAAGGTTAAATCTTCTGGTGGCGGAAATTTTCAAATCGCAAAAATATACCCCCTACATCGGAGAGTTGATCAGAAGCATTCATGAACTTGAGGATAAGGGAGACCTGGCCTACGCCAGGTCGCTGCAGGAGCTGTTTACAGAGGAAAGAGACCCGGTGAACATCATAAAGTGGAAGGACATCCTGTTTATCCTGGAAACCATCATGGATGTTTATCAGCGAGTTTCCAACACCGTTGAGGGGATTGTGGTTAAAAGCAGCTGAAGATGGAGCCGGTCAGCTCGAGTTTTGCCTTTATCGTAATCATTGTGGCGATTGCCCTCCTGTTTGATTTTACCAACGGGATGCAGGACGCGGCCAATTCAGTGGCCACGATTGTTTCCACCCGGGTGCTGAGTCCCCGCCAGGCAGTGGCCTGGGCCGCTTTCTTTAACTTCATCGCCTTTTTATTTTTCGGTACCCATGTGGCCACGACCATAGGAACAGGACTGATCGATATAAACGTGGTGAATCCGCATGTGATTTTTTGCGGTCTGATCAGCGCCATCATCTGGAATATTCTGACCGTTTACTGGGGAATACCGGCCAGCGCTTCCCATGCGTTGATAGGCGGATATCTTGGCGCTTCTGTGGCCAAGGCCGGGTTCGGAATTATTATCGTTAAGGGCTGGGTGAAGGTCGGCTCTTTTATTTTTATTGCGCCGATGCTCGGCATGGTCCTGGGAAATCTGTTGATGATTCTTACCACCTGGCTGGTTCGAAATCAGCCGCTGCGGAAAATAAACCTCTGGTCGCGACGGCTGCAGCTGGTTTCGGCCGCTCTTTACAGTCTGGGACATGGAGGGAATGACGCTCAGAAAACGATGGGCATCATTGCCAGCCTGATATACACCTCAGGTCATATGAAAACGTTTCACGTGCCGCTCTGGGTGGTTCTTTCAGCTTATTCGGCCATCGCTCTGGGAACGCTGAGCGGAGGCTGGCGGGTGATAAAAACGATGGGTCAGAAGATTGTCAGGTTGAGACCGATCGATGGCTTTTGCGCTGAAACAGCCAGTGCCATAAGCATTTTCATGGCTACCCACATGGGCATACCGGTCTCCACCACGCATGTCATCACTGGAGCGGTCACCGGGGTGGGTGCTGCCCGGAGTGTCTCCTCGGTAAAGTGGCAGGTGACCATGAAGATAATCTGGGCCTGGGTTCTAACGATACCGATGTCAGCCCTGATTGCCGCGTTTATCTATCGACTGAGTCTCCTGGCATTTTAGCTTTTAACCTTCAGCTCCCGTACTTGAAACTTCTCGAACTTTAGTTCTTTCCAGCCACCAGGATGAAATGATAAAAATAGCGGCGCAGCTCAGCACAGAAAGAAGGAACGGAGCTTCAAGTTTCAATCCCAGCTGAAAGAGAGGCGTCAGCACCAGGCCTCCAATCAGCGTGAACAGGGCAGCTTTCTGGTTGTTTCGCCTGGAGTAAAGGCCAAACATGGTTATCACCAGGACTCCGGCGGTGCCGAAAGCCGCGGCCAGAAGCACCAGGTCGTAAATGCGATTTCCCGAGAGGGCGATGACGAGAGCAATCAGACCTGTGATGACCACGGTCGTCCGGCCAACGATCAACCTGGTCTTTTCTTTTTTGATTCCCAGAACCGGGATGAGAAAATTGTGCGAAAAAAGGGAAGCGCAGGCCAGGAGGATGCTGTCGACTGTCGAAAGTATCGCTGAAATCATGGCGCCGAGGAAAATGACCGCCAGAAATCCTGGAAGATACCGGTGTGAGATGATAACCAGAAACTGTTCCCTGTCGGCCAGTCCAGGAAGAAGCCAGGGGCCGATAAAGCCCAGAAACAGCGGGATCAGGCCGGTAAAAAAGTATATGCCGCCGGCGGCGTGACAGGCACGGACAGCTTCCCCGGGACTGCGGGCGGCCAGGAAACGCGAAATGGCTTCCTGGACCACAAGCGAGCCGAGAACCGGCACTGCCCAGCGGTCAAGTCTTAACCATATGGATTCGCCCACCCCGAGGATTTTCCAGCGGTCGGCCGGCATCTCGCGAATGATTCCTGCCAGGTCAGGGACTCTTGAAATGACTGTGACCGCCAGGATGACCAGGCTGATCACCACTATCATTCCCTGGATAAGGTCGGTATAAATGTCACCCAGAAGCCCTGCCAGAACGGTATAGGTGATTACCAGCAGAGCTGAGAGACAGATCATCAGATTGAGCGGCAGGGCAGTGGATACAGAAAGAATCTGGCCAAAAGCCCGGAGCTGGGCCGCGCCCCAGATGATGGAAGAGGGGATCATCACCCAGACCACCAGTTTTTCCGCCGTCGAACCGTAACGGTCTTTGATGAAGTCAGCCAGCGTCAGGTAGTTTCGCTGGCGCAGCTTGCCGGCCAGCAGAAACCCCATCAGAAAAAGGCAAAGGCTAAAACCGAACGGGTCTGCCCGGCTTCCGGAAAGGCCGTTTTCGTATACCGCGCCCGAAGAACCGAGGCAGGTTTCCGCCCCGAACCAGGTGGCGAACAGCGAAAAGGAAACGAGAAAAAAGGACACACGCCGTCCGCCGACAAAATAGTCTGCTTCGTCTTTTATCCGCCGGGAAAGATAAACTCCGATGAGAATTTGAATCACAACATAAACGATGATTAGCAGTCCGTTCACCTCGCCACCCGGCCTGTTTAATTTTTTTTGCTTATAGCACATAGCGCCATCGGGGACAATAGCTTCAGGCAATTTATTAAAAAAATTTCTGGCAGATGAGTTAAAATAAAGGGGCCGGCATGCCGGCCTCAACTTAATGAAAGAGGAAGGCGGGAAGGAAGATGAAATCATCAGAAGGGAAAGCCAGGATAAAGCGTCGCCCTGTTTTTCTGGCTTCAGGGCTTCTTTTGCTGTTTTTTCTGAATCCAGGTTTAAGCCGTTCTGAATCCGGGAATTTATCCACGGAAAAAACCGAAACTCGCTGGTACCGGATTTCCCTGGAAGGAGAAACCATAGGCTACATTAAAGAAATGGTTTTTAGGGTTAAAGAAAACGGACAGTGGCGGTGGAAGTCGGTCAGCGAGTCTAAAATCATGGTCAGCCGTCTCGGACGCAAAATTGAGATGAGCTTAAAGGCAGAACATACTGAAGGAGAAGATGGTCGGCTGGAAAAAATCGTGACCGAACAGGAACTGGCTTCTTCCCGGGTGAAAAACGAGATAGAGATTCTGGCTGGTAAAATTCAGGTAATAACCGTAACTGGAGAGCAGACTTTTCGCCGCGAAATTCCTTACGAGGGCAGGCTTCTGGGACCGGTTGGGATTGGCCTGCTGACATCTGAGAAGCTCAGAGCTCCAGGGGATAAAATTGAGTATCAGACATTCCTCCCCGAGCTTTCGCGGGTGGTCTCAGGAGAACGGGAACTGGTGGTAGAGGAGGAGGTGGAGTGCGGGGAGATGAGAGCAACGGCCAGAAAAGTGGTAGAAAAAATTTCTCCGATGGTCACCAGCAGAGAGATATGGCTCGATGCCGGCGGGAACGAAATAAAAGCGGTGGAATCTTCACCATTCGGCCAGCTGGTTGTCTGTTTGGCCAGCGAAAGGGAAGTGAAGGAGGCTCTGGCCCTGGCTTCAGCTCAGGAGCGATTTTTCCAATCGTCACTGATTAAGTCCAGCATAAGGCTCCCGCAGTCGAGGCAGCTGGAGAGGGTGGTTCTGCGGCTGCACCACAGGAGGCCAGAGCTCGGCTGGCCTGACCTTGAAAATGAATATCAGAGAATCGTGGACAGAAAAGAAAACACTCTCGTGCTGGGAATAAAAAGGGTAAATATCAGGGAGAAAGCAGGGGAAAAGACTCTGCCTGAGGATCTTGAGCCCTTCCTGGGTTCGAACACTTATATAAACGCCAGTCATCCGGAAATCAGAAAACTGGCCGCCCGGATAGCTGCCAGGGAGAAAGATCCGTTGAAGAAGGCGCTGAAACTGAGAGACTGGGTGGCGAAAAATCTCACGTTTGACCCGGGGTTTGTGTTCGCGCCGGCCTCGGAGGTCCTCAGGGATAAAAAAGCCACCTGCGCCGGTTATGCCGCGCTGCTGGCCGCTCTTCTCCGAGCTTCACGGATTCCCTCAACATTCGTCATCGGGCTGGCTTATGTCAGCGGAGTGTGGGGAGGGCATGCCTGGGTGGAAGCCGGGCTTAAGGGTCGGTGGGTTCCGCTCGATGCCGCTCTGCCTTCTCCGGGGGCGGCCGATGCTTCGCGCCTGGCGATTCACAGAAGCAGCCTGGAGAATGGTTTGAGCGATAGTCTGATTGCCGCTCAGAAGTTTTTCGGGTACGTGACAGTTGAGGTGCTGGAATTTAAGTTCCAGCAGCATGCGGTTAAGGTTTTGCCGGGGCAGCCCATCTTTGAGATTAAGGATGGTCGCTACTGGAACCACGGGCTTCAGCTTGGGTTGCGGGCGCCTGCCGGATTTAATTTTACTGATACCGATAAAGTCTGGCCCGACAGAACGCTGCTAACTCTCACCGGGCCCGGGGGCGAGAAGGTCAGGATTTTTCAGGAGAGCTGGTTCCCGGCGGAAAATCCGGAACAGGCGCTGGTGGACAGGCTGAAAAAAGAAGTTTTCAACGGCCGGGTGACATATTTTCCGTTCTCCGGCAGAAAGCATCCGGTTTTGATTTCGGAAAAAGTTTCGGCTGCGGCCGTGCTGAACGGTGTCGACCTTTTCATAATTGTGGCCCGGAGTGAAAGCTCGAGGGAATTGCTGTTTCAGGTGCTGGATAATCTGGAAATCCGACTGGTAGTCGCCCCATAAGGAAGCAGCGCGCTCGTTTGTTTACTGGTGGCGGCTGTCGAGATAAAGAGCGGCTGCTCCGAGGATCGCAATATTCTCAGTGGTGGAAGGCATAATTTTTATTTTTTTCAGGGCGATTGAGTAGGCGAAGCTGGAGACCGTCTCCATCATCGAGTCCCGGAAGAATTCATAGGCCCGGCTGACCGAGCCGCCCA
>JBASPX010000014.1:0-2732 GCA_049659625.1 Candidatus Saccharicenans sp.
GCTTTTTCAAGCGCCAGTCTGATAAACCCCTTCGCTTCTTCAACTCCTATCCCAATAGCTGGCCGACCACCACGCCGCCTCCATATACTACCCTTACCCTGGATACTATGTCTGTGCCTGAAAGAACAGTTAATTTGACTCTGCCGGCCACAGAAACGATAATGTTTGTATGGCATACACAACTTCATTAAGAGCCTATACCTTGAAAAGGCTGGAAGAAATCGGTCAGGCGGATATCATCGTCGGCATCCCCTGCTACAACAATGAGAAAACTATTGCCCATGTTATCCAGATGGTCACTCACGGACTGGATAAATATTACCGCAACTGCCGCAATCTGATTTTCATCGCCGACGGCGGATCCACCGATGATACCCGTGAGGAAGCCAAGGAGTTTCAGATCAAACCCTGGCAGGAGAAGCTGGTAACCATCTACCGCGGTATCTGCGGCAAGGGCTCAGCTTTGCGTTCTGTTTTCGAGGCTGCCTGCAAACTGCGGGTCAAAGCCTGCGCTGTGGTTGACGCTGACCTGCGCAGCATAACCTCCGACTGGGTTTATAACCTTCTCGACCCTGTCCTCGAAAGGGGCTATGATTTTGTGGCGCCTGTTTACAGAAGGCACAAATACGACGGTACCATCACCAACAACATCGTCTATAACCTCACTCGCGCGCTTTACGGAAAAAGAATCAGACAGCCGATAGGAGGAGACTTTGCCTTTAACCGGAAAGTGGCTGAATTTTACATCAGCCAGGATGTCTGGGAAACCGACGTCGCCCGTTTCGGCATTGATATCTGGATGACCACCAACGCCATTATCCAGAATTTCAAGATGTGTCAGGCGAATTTAGGAGTGAAAATCCACGACGTGAAGGACCCCTCCCGTCACCTCGGTCCGATGTTTCGTCAGGTGCTGTGGATACTGTTCACCCTCATGGAACAGTACGAGTCTTACTGGAAAATGGTCAAGGGGAGCCAGCCGGTGGAAATTCTGGGAGAAATAGAGCCGAGGGAGCCGGAACCGGTGGAGGTGACGCTCCCAGAGCTGATTTACAGATTCAAGATCGGTTATAAACAATTCTCCTCTCTCTGGAAAGAAATGTTCTCTGAAGAAGCTTTCGCTCCGGTGGAAAAAGCTTCCAGCCTTTCGATCGATGAGTTTGAGTTGCCGGTTGAGGCCTGGATCAAGATTCTGTATGAGCTGGCTTCGATCTTCCACGCCTGGCCCAGAAACCGCTTCAAGATAATCGAACTGGTAACGCCGCTCTATTATGCCCGGATAGCTGATTTCGTGAAAAAAACCTGGGAGATGACCTCTGACGAGGCGGAACAGGTGGTCGAGGAGCAAGCCAGACTTTTTGAGGAAAATAAGGACTATCTGCTGAAAGTCTGGGAAGAAAAATCCAGGATTCCTGAAAGCCAGTCTGGCGAGTGGCAGCTCTACGATTAAAGTCCGTAGATTTTCATCTTGTAAGAGAGCATCCGTTCGGTAATTCCGAGCAGTCTGGCTGCCCGGCTCTTGACACCGCCGCTTTTCTCCAGCGCCTTCTTTATTTCTCTTATTTCCAGCTCGCGCACTTTATCCGGAAGCGTCTTTGAAAGGTCGGACTCGAGTCCGGACAGTTCCTGTTCGGATTTTATCTCGAGAAACACCGGCAGGTCCGCCCTGGTGATGATCTCCCCTTCGGCGAAAATTACCGCTCTTTCTATGGCATTTTCCAGCTCGCGCACATTCCCGGGGAAATCATGTTTCATCAGCAGGTCCAGAGCTTCAGCCGAGATCCCGCGGACGTTCTTTTTCTCGCGCCGGCTGTATTCCCGGATAAAATAATCCACAAGGAGCGGGATGTCTTCTTTTCTTTCCCGGAGAGGCGGGACATCTATTCTGATGACATTCAGGCGGTAATAAAGGTCGGCCCGGAATTTCTCCTCGCTCACCAGCTTTTCCAGATTACGGTTGGTCGCGGCGATGATCCGGACATCGGTTTTGAGCGGCTTACTCGAACCCAGCCGGTAAAATTCCCGGTCCTGCAGAAAACGGAGTAATTTCACCTGAACAGCTGGACTCAGGTCGCCGATTTCATCGAGAAAAAGAGTCCCTCCGCTGGCTGCCTCAAATTTCCCGATCTTCCTCTCCCGGGCATCCGTGTAAGCTCCTTTCTCCGCACCAAAAAGCTCACTTTCCACCAGAGTCTCCGGAATTGAAGGCAGGTTCACCGCCAGAAAAGGTCCGGCACTCCGGCTGGAAGAAAAATGAATCAATCTGGCAATCAGGTCTTTCCCGGTTCCTGTTTCTCCGATTATGAGCACCGTGGCTTCGCTGCGAGCCGCCCGGGAGATGAGAGAGGCCACCTGCTCCATAGCTTTCGAGGCGAAAACAAAATTCTTGAAGCTGAATTTTTCCTCCAGCCGATTTCTCAGCTCTGCCACTTCTCTCTGCAATCTGAATCTTTCTCTGGCCCGCTCAAGAATCAGCAGTAATTTCTGAAAATCAACCGGTTTTACCACATAGTCATAAGCTCCCTGTCTTATGGCTTCAACCGCTGTTTCAATGCTGGCGAAGGCTGTGACCATCACCGGAGTTATAAGTGGGTTTATTCTTTTAATTTCTTTTATCAATTCCAGGCCGGACTCGCTGCCCAGCTTATAATCGACCACGGCCACTTCCACCGGATGCTGATTTACCAGTTCCAGAGCCTCGCCTCTTCCAGCAGCTTCATAAACCTGATAAC
>JBASPX010000015.1:0-40541 GCA_049659625.1 Candidatus Saccharicenans sp.
TTAGCCTTAAAAGCTGCTTCGTATTGTTTCCTCCTCATTATACCTGTCATTCTATCACACCTCCTGTGAAGTTATGACAGGCCAATCTGCACCTTATCCCCCTGTCCAGTTTTTGGGGAGCACTTCATACCTCTCATATTTTTCATTTTTTATTGTACATTGTATCAGGCAAAATATGATGGAATGTAAGCTGTGGGATCCACAGGAATTGGCCCACGCGGCACATCACCAACATATGCCCTTGTTACAGAAACATAAGCTTTTGCAGCAATTGAAGATATTGCATCTAGCATCAACCACGCCCAAAATACATCTTCAATCGATGTCCCTGCATATGCAAGAGCTGCTCCCAAAGCGCTTTGCTCGGAGATAACGGATCGCATTAAATTGGTAAAGGCTTCAGTAGAATTAATTAATTTTAGATTATCAAAATCGAAGCCCCAACCAACTAAAAAGCAACCCCTTGAATGCCTTCTATCCCATCCCCGATGTATTGCTATAAAGCCTCCTGAAATCATGTAATCAATTTTTAAGCCGAAATTATATACTGTCGCTTCATAAGTTCCTTCAGGTAGTTTTCCTACCACATTATGTTCCATCACATATCCACTCCATTGACCGTTTATATAAATAAAACCCACTATCGTATTTTCTTGAGCAAATTCCCAAATTCTCACTATTTGTATGTTAACCGGATCTTGGCCTTTTTTATCTATAGCATTAACCGGATTTCCCAAACAATACCCATACAGATTCCACCTCTGTGGATTGTAGATGGCACGTTCGGTCGGGATAACCGGGTCTGGGCTAAGGAAGCGGTAAAGTGCCGGATCATAGTAGCGGGCGCCGAAGTAATACAGCCCGGACTCTGGGTCCTGCTCCTTGCCGGAAAACTTCCACACGGGGTCAAAGGCATTTACATAGGTATGGTGTATGCCCCCGTAGGGGTCATGCACCGCCGCATAGACCACGTTGCCATTCTCATCCGTAACCACGCGGGTGGAGTTGATCTGGTCAGTGGTGTAGAAGTAATACTTATTTTGAGCTGGCTGATACTCAGCCACCATCTTCGCCCCTACGTAGATATACTCACGCAGGCATACCCCATATCCGTCATATTCAGCCAGTAACCGCCAGTCATAGGAATAAATATAATAAATGCCTATCTCTCCTACCGACATCGTCCGGAGCTCACCGCTCCCGCCTGACCCCTTCTTCAATCCATCTACCTCATCGGAAGTAAAGTGACCGGTTGATCTGATCATCCCGGCAGATCCCAACTACTGAGTAATGATCCCTGAGTGCCTCCAGCACTGTGACCATAAGCTCCTCTGCCGTTTAATTCCTCAGTTTCGTCCTCCCCCTCCCGAATAGGGAATAAACTCTGCCTCTTTGAGGTGGCCATTTTCTTGATGAGGGCGGCATATTATCTTCTTCTATCCCACCGTATTAAGTTTTTTTCTTCTTTTCACTTTCTTCCAACTCTTTCTCTACCCGGTCTAAATACCATTCTAGATTCTTAATATATCTGTCCCTTACCTCTCTGTACTTTTCATCCTTTACTTGCTCTAGAGACTTTATCAGTAAGTTATACTTTTCAATCCTATATCTGTAACTACCATAAAACACTAACGTTGGCTCTATCCTCTTTTTCTCATCAATATATTTCTCCTGATACAAAATAAATTTCAAAAACATCTCAGGCCTTACAACTATTAAATCCTTTAACAGATTCTCTTGCGCACGATTAATACTTGTCTCTATGTCCACAATTCCTTTAAGTACTTCCCAATTTCCAGATAACACTTCATGCTCTATAATAGGCCAAAGAACAAGATCGTAATATCCCTTATAAAGCTTATTAGGCAGTATCTTATCAACCTGATGTCTTTCAAGCGGGGTATTAAATATTTTCATTTCGTCATATTCTGCAAGCTCCCAGAGCTTTTTAATTCTTTTACTTATTAATTCATCGTTTGCCTTAATACGTCTGCACCCCTTAGTCTTTTTTATCTCTTTCTTTAATGCCTTAAGACATCTTTCTCGTATCCCCCGCAGCTTCTTCTCCTTTACAGAACTTATAGCTTCATACCTCTTCTTTAATTCATGACAACTAAAATAGCTCAATAATTCCCTGTACTCTTTAAGCTCGACTGCCTTTGATAATAGATAATCATGTTCCTCGGGTGAAGAAATAACAACTTTATCTAAGTTCTCTTTCATAAAACTGCTTGCCTCAGAAAGTATCTCTAAAAAAAGCTTTGTATCAATCCTGCTAAGTTCTCCCACCGCTCTTAATACCAACCTGGCCTGCCTTTTCTCCGCTACCAGGCTTAGCCTAAGAGCGGCTAACGCTAAATCTTTATTCCCTAATCTAATGTAATCTCTGTAATATCCACCATACAAAAACCAGATTATACTATTTTTACGTGGCTCAACAGGCGGATACTCACGTACAAAATCATGAAATATCCTGATGTTTTCCGCCGTCGGTTCCTTAATACACCTCTCCCATAGCTCCCTCGTCTTTTCCCAGTGTGAATAGATGGTGTCTGCTTGAATGGCATAACATATGGATAAATTAATAATAAAAGTGATAATAATTATCGATACTGCTTTCTTCATGCTGCCTCCCCCATGCCCAATGGTCCTTTCATCACCTCGCCGGTGGTGAAGCCCCTTGAATGTCCAGTATTTCCACCCAGAAATAAAAAAGAGAGGCATATTCTGAATAACATTCGAGCATACGAAATGACAGGAATATCTGTTGAATCGGATTTTCGAATAAAAATTCATAGGCAGCTTTATCAAACTCCTGATACCATTCCTCCATCGCTCTTATGGTCAAATCAACTAGAAGTCTCATCACAAAGGGATTAACAATTATGCAACCATTAGATTCGTCTACAGATCCAGAATGAATTCCCATTATATAGTCTGATTTATTTTTTGCCTGATTTCCTGACTTTTCATAAAGCACAAGTGCATAAACTTGCTCAGGATGCCACCCGGTACCAACATACGTCCATTGCGCCTTATATGTGCCAGCTTTAAGTTGCAATTCGGTTTTTTCCTGGGTCTGAAAAGTGCCGGGATAATACTGACCTTTTGAATTCATCACATACATAGTTCCGTAGGTTATATTCCCAGTAGTATATTGCCTGCAGATAACTATTGTACCTATATAATACATACCATTAACTTCATAATGGCTCACCGGATTACCACCGTAATACCCATACAGATTCCACCTCTGGGGGTTGTAGATGGCCATGTCGGTCGGGATCACCGGGTCGGGGCTCAGGAAGCGGTAAATCATGGGGTCGTAGTAGCGTGCGCCGAAGTAATAGAGGCCTGAATCGGTGTCCTGCTCCCTCCCGGAGAACTTCAGCTCAGGATTAAAGGAATTTGCCCGGGTATGGTCTATCCCGCGATACGGGTCATGCACTGCAACATAAACCAAATTGCCATTATCGTCCGTCACCACCCGGGTGGAGTTAATCTGGTCAGTGGTGTAGTAGTAATACTTGCCCGTTGCCGGCTGATACTCAGCCACCATCTTCGCCCCTACGTAGATATACTCACGCAGGCATACCCCATATCCGTCATATTCAGCCAGTAACCGCCCGTCCAGGGAACATTATTCTACTATTTAATATGTTTAAAAAATTTACTCAGCGCACTCATACTGAGGCAGCTCCACCCACGGCTTTAATTTTAGTTTAAGAATTTAATAAATATTTGTCCACTCTTTTTTGGGGCCATAAAAATGGATTTTTGCCCTTAAAGAACGATAGCAGAATATCTGGAAAGTTATTCAAAATGTCCCGCGAGTCGCAGGAAAAGGCTGGCTATGGCTGCATCCTGAACACCGAGGCCGGTCAGGTCAGCCACCGTAATCTCCTCCTCTTTCTGCCTTCCGGGCTTCAGCCCGAGCACCAGCTCCCCGATTTCTCCGCTGACCCGATCCTCTGAGATCACGCCCACTTCGAGAGCATGATGAAGTTCTCCAAGCCGCCGGCACTGAGCGACGGAATCGCAGAAAATCCGGTCTGCCCTGGCTAGAACTTCTGGAAAAAGCTCCTGTTTTTCTGGCCCATCTGAACCCATGGCCGTTATGTGGACTCCAGGCTTTAACCATTCCGCCCTGACTATCGGCTGGCGACTCGGCGTGGCGGTAATTACCAGGTCTGCTCCGAAGACCGCATCTTCCGCCGATACGGCCCCTTCAAACTTTACCTGGCTGAATTCTCCTGCCATCTCTTTAACGTATCTCAGGACGTTTTCCCGGTGGCGGCTCCAGACAGATACTTTTTCAAAGCTCCTGACCACTGCCAGAGCCCGGAGCTGAAACCTTGCCTGAACGCCGGAGCCAATAACCGCCACTTTTCCCAAGCTTTTCTTCGCTAAATATTTAGCCGCCACCGCTCCGGCCGCGGCCGTGCGCACCTCGGTCAGATAGCCTCGGTCGAGCAGCACCGCCGCCGGCTCGCCCGTTTGCGCCCTGAAAACCAGCATCAAGCCGTTGCCGACCGGAAGCCCGAGTTCCGGATTGCGGTAAAATCCTGAAGCCACTTTGATGACATAATATTCATCTCCCCTGATAAAAGCCCCTTTAACGTGGACTTCTCCCTGAAATTCTGGAAGGTCCAGGTTGATAACCCCAGGCAGAACCGCCTGGCCGGAGCTGTAAGCGGCAAACGAACGTTCAACCGCCTCGATGGCGTCCCGGAGGTTGATTTTATCTTTTATTTCCGGCCCGGAATAAATTTTTGTTTCAGAAGAACTTTTGGTTCGCATGGTCAGTTTCTTCCGGAAAATTAATTCCCCGCTCCGCCGGCATTTTCAATTCGCACCGGCAGGGGCACAGACTTCCCCGATTTATCCTGACCGACAAACATCGTCAGATGGGGGAAAGGAATAGAGATACCCTGGCGGTCAAAAGCCATCTTCAATCTCCGGTTGAATTCCCGACCTATCTGCCACTGCTTGCCCGGTTTAGTGGTAATGCGAGCTCTGATTATCACCGCCGAATCGGCAAACCTGTCCAGGCCCAGAACTTCCAGGGGCTCCAGAATATCTTCAGCCAGAGCCGGATCGGACCGCAACTCTTTGTCCACCTGGCGAAGAACAGCCATCACCTCATCAACGTTTTCAAAATAGCTGACGCCGACATCAAAAACATAGCGGGAGTACTCCCTGGTCATATTGGTCACCACATCGATCAGGCTGTTCGGGATGTAATGGACATTTCCGGAGAGGTCGCGAATTACTGTCATTTTCAGGCTGACCGACTCCACCACTCCGCTCTTTCCGGCCACCGTAACCACATCACCCACCCGAACCTGATCCCAGAGGATGATGAAAAACCCGTTGATGACATCTTTAATCAGCGATTGCGCGGCAAAACCGACTGCCAGGCTGGCGACACCGGCGGTGGCTAAGATGGGGGCAATCTGAATATCCAGAGCAGCCAGCACGGTAATAACCGCGATGATCGCCACCAGAACCCTTATGACCTGTTTTATGAGATTGGCCAGGGTCTGAGCTCTCTTTTTTGATTCTTCGTCCTCACGTCCCTTGAGAAAAACTTTTTCCAGCCGGCGGCTTATCGCCCGGGCCAGACGAAAAAGAATCATCACAAAAATAGCCACCAGCAGGATCTTCAGGCCGGTAGCTATTAACCAGGCTACAGCATGTTCAATAAATTCAGGCGAAAACATTTCAGCCTCCTTGTTTTTTTATTCCTGATAAATTTTATTTCATAAAGCACTTTTCTCACAGAAAAATTTTCCGGCTTTTAAAAATAAAAAGCCCTCCGCCGCGGAGGGCTTTACGGATTCAATTTAATTCCTAATTTCGAAGAATCAGAAGCTCTGGTGCTCGGTACGGCGGATTATCTCATCCTGCAGCTCCCTGGCGCAGTCGACAAAATAATCGCTGTAACCGGCCACCCGCACGATAAGGTCGCGGTATTTTTCCGGATTCTTCTGGGCATCGCGCAGGGTGTCGGCGGTAACCACGTTGAACTGGATGTGATGACCCATCAGCTTGAAATAAGTTCTGATCAAATCTTTAAGCTTCACCAGTCCTTCATCATCCGCCAGAAGCTGCGGGGTGAATTTCTGGTTGAGCAACGTCCCGCCCGTTCTGATATGGTCAATCTTCGCCACTGATTTGATAACCGCCGTCGGTCCCTTCCTGTCCATTCCCTGAACAGGCGAAATGCCTTCAGATAGAGGTTCGCCGGCCAGCCGCCCGTCCGGTGTGGCTCCGGTCACCCGGCCGAAGTAAACATGGACGGTTGTCGGAAGCAGGTTAATCCGGTAGGTTCCACCAAAAACCGTCGGCCGTCCGTCAACCATCCGGAAATACATCTCAAACACCTGACAGGCTAAATTATCGGCATAGTCGTCGTCATTCCCGTACTTCGGTGTCTTGTTCAGAAAGCGATCTCGCAACCGTTCATAACCCTGGAAATTCTGTTTGAGAGCCCGCAGCAGCTCATCCATGGTCACAACTTTTTCGTCGTAGATGTTGTATTTAACCGAGGCCAGAATATCGGTAATGGAACCCAGCCCCACTCCCTGAATGTATCTGGTGTTGTAACGGGCGCCGCCGCGATGATAATCTTTACCCTTCTTCACGCAATCATCGATGAAGAGAGACAGGAACGGAGCCGGTAGATAATCTCCATAGAGTTTTTCGATGACGTTATTCCCTCTGATTTTAATATCGACAAAATAGCGCATCTGTTTTTCGAAGGCCTGCATCAACTCATCAAAAGTTTTGAAATGCCGCGGATCGCCCGTTTCCAGACCGATCTTCTTTCCGGTCCTCGGGTCCACTCCGTTGTTCAGGGTGATTTCAAAAACCTTCGGAATGTTGAAATATCCCGTCAGAATATAAGCTTCAGCCCCGAACGCTCCCGCCTCAACGCAGCCGCTGGCACCCCCTTTTCTGGCATCTTCAACTGTTTTTCCCTGGCGGATGAGCTCCTGAACGATCGCATCGGTGTTGAAAATAGAAGGCTGGCCGAAACCCGTGCGTATGATCTTCAGAGCTCTGAGCAGCAGCGAATCCGGGTTCTTCGCGCTCACCTGAACCATCGAGCTCGGTTGCAGCAGTCGCATTTCCTCGATCACATCGAGGATAAGATAAGAAAGCTCGTTGACGCCGTCGCGTCCGTCGGGAGTGAGCCCACCGACATTGATCAGCGCAAAATCCGTGTAGGTGCCGCTCTCTTCTGCGGTAACGCCGACCTTCGGTGGAGCCGGCTGGTTGTTGAATTTTACCCAGAGGGCTTCGAGCAGCTCCATGGCGCTTTCCCGGGTGAGCGTCCCATCTTCCAGCCCTTTTTTATAAAAAGGATAAAGATGCTGGTCGAGCCTTCCCGGGTTGAAAGAATCCCAGGTGTTGAATTCTGTGGTCACTCCCACATGCACAAACCAGTAATACTGAAGCGCCTCCCAGAAATCACGCGGCGCATGAGCCGGCACCCATTCACACACTTCCGCAATCTTTTCCAGCTCCTTCTTCCGCTTCGGGTCGGTCTCCCGGGCAGCCAGCTGACGCGCCAGCTCCGCATGCCTCCGGGCGTAGGTAATCAGCGCCTCGGCGCAGATGGCCATTGCCCGAAGCTCTTCTTTTTTGTCAAGAGCTTCCGGGTCGTTAAAGAAATCCAGACCGGCGATCGACTGTTCGATATCTTTTATGATGTCCAGCAGCCCTTTTCTGTAAATCTTATCGCCCAGAACTGTATGCCCCGGAGCTCTCTGCTCCATAAACTCGGTGAAGATACCGGCTTCATAGGCTGCTTTCCACTCTGGAGTCATCTCGGCAAAAATCCTGTCTCTCATCGAACGGCCGCGCCAGAAAGGAATTATTTCATCGTGGTAAAGGCGCAGTGTTTCCTCATCGACCGTGTAAGAGGTCTTCGGACGGGAATTAAGCGTTTCCAGATCCTCTAAGCTGTGGCAGCAAACCTCCGGATAAGTCGGCGTGGCTTTATGGGCCGGCCCGCGCTCTCCGACGATTAGCTCACCATCATCTATGAAGATGGCTTTTTTCTCCATCAGCGCCTTGAAGACGAGCGCCCGCTGCACAGGTATCGAAGCCCGCTGAACTTCCGGACTGCGATAGGCGTCAGTTACTATTTTCGCTCTTTCGGGCGTGATGCTCGGTTTTATGTTCAACGATTGTTCCCTTAGCTTTTTTATTCGCTCGTTCATTTCAGCCTCCCCGTTTTACTTTGAAACCCCGACGGGCAAATAAATCTATCACCGCCTGGACTTTTTCTTCCGACGGCGGCTCAAAAACCGCGAATTCGCCCTCGCGGCCAAGGCGACGAATTTTTTCCACACCACCCTTATGGTAGGGAAGAACATTCACCTGCTCAACCGACTTCTTTCCGCTGAGGAAAGAAGCCATCGCTTCAAGATTTTCCCTGTCGTCGTTGATACCCGGTATCAGCGGAAAACGAACCCACACCGGCTTTCCGAGCTGATCCAGCGACCGAAAATTCTCCAGGATTATCCTGTTGGAAACGCCGGTGTATTTCTTGTGAAGCGGGTCGTCCATAATCTTCAGGTCGAAAAGCACCAGGTCAACTTTGCCCGCAAGCCTCTGGAAAATCTCGGAGGGGGCATAACCCGAGGTATCCAGCGCCAAATGAAAACCTCTCGATTTCAGGCTGTCGATAAGAGCGCCGGCAAATTCTGGCTGGGCGAGCGGCTCTCCACCGGTCAGGGTAACGCCGCCCCCCGACTGGTCGAAAAACACTCTTTCTTTTTCCGCCTCATTAACAATCTGCTCAACCGTCACCTTCCTGCCGGCAATATCTATGGCCTCCCGCTGGCAGGCTCGAAGGCAATCTCCACAGAGAGTGCAGCGGGATCGATCCGCCCTGACCTCACCATTGCCGTTCTGACTCAATGCCTGATAACGACACGCTTTTACACAATCGCCGCAACGGGCGCAGCGATTCGGCATGAGCATCAATTCGGGCTCGAAGGAAACCCCTTCAGGATTGTGACACCAGAGACAGTGCAAGGGGCATCCCTTGAAAAATACGTTTAATCTTATGCCTGGCCCGTCATGAACGGCATATCTTTTTATGTCGAATATTATGCCTTCCATCTACCCACCAAGTATGTGATATATCACATATCTGAAAGCGTGTCAATAGAAATTTGAGTCCGGGTTGGAAGTTATTTAGCTTTTGACGCCTGAATCTTCTTCTTCACCTCAGGCTGATCCGGCATAATCTCGAGCGATTTTTCCCAGACAGCCACCGCTTCTGCTTTCTTCCCCAGGCCGAAATAACAGTCCCCTATCAGGTTAAGCAGGGTGATGTTTGTTCCGTAAATGTTAACCGCTCTGTCGAGAACGTCGATAGCTGTCTGATACTTGCCGAGATGATAATAAGCCTGTCCGGCTATCACATAAGTTTCATAAGAAGCCCTTTTTTCCGCTCCTACGAAACTCTCGAGCATGCCTGCTGCCAGGGAAAATTCTCCAAGGTCAAGATATACCTTAGCCAAATCGCGGCTTAAATCTTCATTCTGGGGGGCGAGGGCAGCTGCCTTTTCCAGAGCCGCCCGGGCTTCGCTCAGCCGCCCGAGATTGTAAAGCTGTTTTCCGATGATGTATTTGTAGTAAGGGTCATCCACCGGCGGCAGAACCCTCGAGAGTATCCACGGTCTCGGCAGAACATCCAGATAGCTGACGTCAAACTCTTCCTTCGTGGTAATCTGTTCTTTTCCGTCTATCAGCAAACTCACGCTCAGATAATAATGAGCCGGTTGAAACTCGCTCAGGGGAAAAGTCTGAAACACCTCGGGCAGCGTGGGTATGTCCTTCAAAGCTACCGTCTTTTCCCTGAAAGGTTCATTGAGTTTCATAAACTGAAATCTAAGGCTTCCCTTCTCCACAAGGGCAGGAGTCAGCCCGGCAATCTGGAGCACCACCGTGAGCTCTTCCTTCGGAGTAAAAACCCGGCCTGCCTGAAGGTAAAGCTGATTTCCTCCGATCATAAAAGCTTTTATCCTTCCGCCGGCGCCTTCCACCGGGGTGATCCGGTAAGCCAGAATCGGTGCCGACATCTCCACTCCGCCTTTCCCGGGAATTCTTATTATCTGCTCGAGGCTGGTAAATTCCTTGGAAGCTTCATTTTTCAAAAGAACCGAAAATTTATAATCGCCAGGTACGCAGGGCAAGACATCATAAACAGCCACCGGCAGATTCTGTCTTTCTCTCATCTGAGTTTCATTCATCCGGACCGAATAAGTTTTTTCAAACTGAAAAACGATTTTCCCGTCGAGAGTGCTCAGCGTGCCGTTAAGCTTCAGGTTGGTGGCAAACAAATTGTCGTATTGATTTACCGACAGGCGCTTCGGTTCTATGGTGTAATGGATGAAATAGAAGCCGGCCGGGCTCTTAAGTACCTTCACCAGATAATCGCTGTCGAGATAATTCGTGCTGTATTCAACTTCAACCAGGTCTTTATACTCAAAAAACTTGCGGGCATACTTATCCTGCACCATTCTCTGCGGGGTGGTTTCAATCTGCCGGAGCAGCAGGTCGGATGAGAGCGAAGGACGCCCTGGAAAGGTGTTCTCCTCTCCCGGAATAAGAGAAAGAGAAACGTTGGCCAGGACGGCATCTATCTCGCGAAGTTTCTCATAAGCAGCCATATAATCGGCCGGATCTCCCCAGTAACCGGTAAGCAGCGCCTGCGGACCGTCACCCGTCGGGCTGTAAAGCCGGAATTCTCCGGTTCCCTTCTCTTTGAAAAACACAACGTAAAAACCGGGAGGCAGCCCCAGCTCGGTCTTCCCCTGATAGAACCAGATTTCCGTATCGTATACTTCTGCTTTGCTGTCTATACGCTGGATGTCGTTCGGCGGTCCGAGAATTATGTAAACGCGCCCGCGGTCAGTTTTCCAGCCAGGTTTAGGAGCTTCCCGACCGAAATATTTATTGGCGTATTCAATCCTTCGGTAGTGTTCTATCTTAAACTCGTTCTCTTCGGTTTCAGGAATCGGGTCGCGGTGTTTCCAGAAGGCTTCAATGAAAAGATCCCTTTCACGGTCAGTCTTCAGCTTAAGGAAGATGTCCCTTTCCGTCGGCGTTATGATGTAAACAACCTCTTCTTCCAGCCATTTCCTGTACCTTTCCGGAAGCGCAGGAAGCTTTTCTTTCTCCACCTTCGTTCTGCTGGTTCTTCTCTGCTGGCCCGGCTCAGGCGCGGCACCCGAAAGAAAGGGAGCGCTTTCCAGCAGGAGAACGAAGAAAAATAAAACCATCAGGGCTGTTCCGACCAGCCGCGCTTTCGACTTTATCGGAGAAACTTTCATTTATCCTCCTGTCAGTTCCATGTCCCGTCAGCAGTTTTTTTACAAATCCTTATCACTAATTGCACTCAAAATGTTTGCACTATCTTTACGTCTCGCCAGCAAGCCCTCTGGCCGCACCTTTTCTTCCTGAAACTGAAGCTCCGGGCTTCGGCGAGTCAGGACGCATTTCACCATACAATTTAATTCTATCATTTTTCGGCCATTTTCTCGCCGCCAGCTGATCCTTCCCGCGCCGAGAATCTGCCGCCGCCACACAGGCCAGTTTTTATATTTCCTCATACTCATCTTTCTCTTAACTCTGTCCTATAAACTTCAACTTCCGCCTGATAGTTTCTTCAGGCGCTGTTGAAAAAGCTACCGGGAAAAACGCCGGCAAAAAAAAGCAGGCGACTACCTTTCCTCCTGGCTTTCCTCCCGGGCGCTGGCAATCATCTCTTTTATCGCCTGGATATTTTCGAGTGTGATTTTCTTTCCGAGGTTGATCACCCGGCGGGCGGTGGCAAAATCAAAGGTATCAACGCCAGGGTTGACCTTCACCATCAGGTCCGCCTCCGGCAGCTTGCTGTCAGTGGAATCAGCCAGCACCACCTGAACCATCCGGTGTACCATGATGAAAGCTGAGGTAAAACGCGAAGCCGGTATTCTCTTCAGCGGTCGGTGGACATCGGGGGCAAAAACTCTGAGCGCTCCCAGTTGCCTGGCCAGACGCACGGGGCAGTTATTCAGCAAACCACCATCTACCAGTAACATGCCAGAAAACCTGGCCGGCCGGATGACAAAAGGAAAGGCTAAACTCGCTCGCAGCGCCCGGTAAAGCGGCCCGCTGGTGAAATTAACCTCCCGTCCGCTGACCAGGTCGACCGCATTACAGCCAAATTTTAGCGAGAGGTCTTCTATTCTGATGTCGCCAACCAGTTCCCTGAGCTTCAGTTCTATCGGGTCAGCTTTTTCCAGCCTGGCTTCCCGCATGATCATTCTCTGATAGGACTCGACCACAAGATAATCAAAAAGAGTATCCGGGATCGGAAGGCGCTTTCGACGAAGCTGACTCAGGCGATGGTAAGACAGCTCCCGGCTTATCTTTTCCAGTTCAGGCGGGAAATAACCGGCAGCAAACAGCCCGCCGATTACCGCTCCCATCGAAGTTCCCGTGATCACCGGAGGTATGAGATTATGCTCAACCAGAGCTTCAAGAACGCCGATATGAGCGATCGCCCGGGCGCCGCCGCCCATAAGCACCAGACCCCATTTTACTTCTTCCGTCCCGGCTTCTTCCTTTCCCGGCTTCAGCCTGGCCTCATCCGATATCAGAATGGATTTGTCCGGTCCGGAATCTTTTGCGCCTTTTTTTGTTTTTGCTCTGATTCGAGTCTTTCTCTTCCGACTGTTTTCCGCTTTTGCCGATGATTCAGCTTCCACTTCTTCCGCCTTTGAACCTCCACCATCTTTTATCTTTTCCAGCAGTGTCTCTTTAAGCGGCTTTATCAGCTCGCTCCATTTCAACGTTTTTTCTTTTTTCATCCTCTTTTAATCCTTTCTTTTTTATTCTGAATTTTTGCCAGCAAACACATTTTTTCTTTTCCGTCTCACCTCGTTCCCTCATCCGGACCGTACATCTTCCAGCGCGACCTGATCCTGGCCACTTCTTTACCCGTGGAAAGGTTATAAATTTGTTGAACCCAGAAACTGTTCTGAGTGTCCGGTTTCTGGGTGATCACTTCGATTTCCTCTCCGTAAAAAGCCTCGGCGCGGTAGTTAATTTCCAGCTCGACCGGTCTGGCTGAAAAAAGCATCTCGCGCGGCATTCCCTCCACCGCCCAGCGCGAATAGACCACGTTGTTCACATGCCGGTTATAATCGAGGTCCTCAAACATCACCCGGAAGGTGGTCTTAAAATCCAGCCGCTCGATTCCAGGAAGGACCGGAAATTCATCTTCGAGAGCTCTTCTTTCGAGAACCAGTTCATCCGGAAACAATCCTTCCACCTTAACCGGTCGACGGCTGTTTATTTCGATTATCATCCAGGAACTCGTGGCCGCGGCTATTTTTTTACCTTCAGCATCAGTCATCTCAAAATCGCGAAGAGCGTAATAACCGTACTTGCCTGAAGCCCATGTGCTGACAGTTATTTTCTCGCCGAGTCTCGGGTAGCGGTCAATCAGAACATGGTAACGCGAGACCACCCAGGTAAGACCTTTTTCCGCCAGTTCAAAAACTGAAAACCTCTCACGCAGGGCATGCCGGCGCGCGGCATCCTGAAGATAATTCATAATGGCCGAAAGATGCGCCCGTCCGAGATAATCAGACTCAAAGCTGAGAACTTCAAACCGGCAGGTTTCAACCAGGCATCTTGATTTTTCCATTTTCTTTCCCCTGAAAATCTCCTCAGATATTCAGCGGGCATTTAACCGCCCGACTCAGTTTCGACAGGAAAATAAATTTTACCTCATTTCAACCAAGCATTAAAAGCCTGCCTCCGACAACCCTGTCTTCAGTTCTAAGACTCTGGATTTTTTGAATCTTGATCAGCCAGACCATAAGTCACGGGACTTCCCGTTTCTCCGGGGCTTTTAAGTTTAAGTCTGTTGCTCTTTTTTCTATCTTTTTTCTAAGAGCCAACAGTCCCCTTAAAATCTTTCCCCGGAAGGTTTTTTTCTCCTTTTGCTTCTTTCATTAGGAAAATGAGCGGACAACTGTGGCAAATTCCGTTTTTTCATGAAAAAAATCAGTAAATGAGTATCTTCTCCCCGTATGTTCCGTGTCCCGCGTTTATTCCAGAAAACAAATGAACTCTTTTTTAGATTAAATTAAAATAAAGGCATGAAAAGAAGGGATTTCATCAAAACCGCTTCTGCTTCGGTCATCGCTCCTCTAATCATCCCGCCTTCAGTTCTAAGAAAGCCGGCTCCAAACGACCTGTTGCAGCTCGGCTGTATCGGGGTCGGACGGCAGGGACAGGCAAACATGCTTGAGCTCATCAACCGCGGACTCGAGGCGGGCGCCAGAGTGGTGGCCGTCTGCGACCTCGACCGACACCGGCTGGAAAACGCCATCTGGCTGGCTGAGAAAACATACGCCCGGGAGCTCGGGCTGAACAACTATCGCCCGGTAAAAGGTTACCACGATTTCCGCGAGCTCATCAGCCGGAAGGATATTGACGGAGTGGTTATCTCCGTGCCTGATTTCTGGCATGGAATCGTTGCCCTGGCTGCAGCTCGAGCCGGGAAAGACATCTATCTGGAAAAGCCCCTGACCTATTCTCTCGATGAAGGTCAGAAGCTGGTGCGGGTGGTGCGCCAGAAAAAACTCGTTTTTCAGACCGGCTCCCAGCAGAGGTCGTCCATCTATTTCCTGAAAGCCTGCGAAATCGTGCGCAACGGTTACCTGGGACAACTTAAGGCGATAAAAGTCTGGCTGCCGGAAGACACCGGATACGGCGATCCGGGGGCGATGCCGGTGCCACCGAACCTCGATTACCGTTTCTGGCTCGGTCCGACTCCTGAAGCACCGTATACCGAAGACCGGGTTCACCCGCAGATGAGCTATGACCGGCCCGGATGGATGCAGATTGAACCCTACTGCCGGGGAATGATAACCAACTGGGGAGCACACATGCTCGACATCGCTCAGTGGGGACACGGCACGGAGCTAAGCGGACCGGTGAGTGTGGAAGCTAAGGCTGAATTCCCGGAAAGAGGTCTGTTCAACGTGCACACGAAATTCAGGGCGGAGGCTCTGTACTCCGACGGTGTCACCCTGACCGTTGAAACCGGAGACCCGCCTGGAGTCAGGTTTGAAGGGACAGAAGGCTGGCTGTTTGTCAGAAGAGGGGGAATAGAGTGCCCGAACCCCTCATGGCTGAGCTACCAGCCCGGAAGCGGCCCGGTTCAGCTTTACCGTAGCTTCAACCACATGAAGAATTTTCTCGAATGCATGAGAACAAGGAAGGACCCGGCAGCTCCGGTGGAAGTGGGCCATCGCTCTAACAGTTTGTGCCTGATCTTTCACGCGGCCATGAAGCTCAAAAGGAAGCTCAGATGGGACCCGGAGCAGGAACAGTTCGTCGGAGACGAGGAAGCCAACCGGCTGCTGAACTATCCGCGTCGTCAACCGTGGAATACATAAAGCTTTTCGCTCTTTTATGAAATAAATTGTTTTGCCATGCGACCACCGAAAGGTTAATTCACAGAAGGAATCAGAATGAATCTAATCGACAATCCGTTGCTTCCGGTCCAGCGGCAGGAAATTCGCTGGCTGATAAAATGAAGGAGGCGCCATGGCTTCTGTAACTAGGAGGAAATTCCTGAAAAATAACCTGACGGCATTGTCTACCCTCCTGCTTGGCTCTTCGGCGCTTGCCCGCCCGCGCGAGAAAGAGTCAACTCCGGTCCGGGACTGGAAACCCGAGAAAAAGTATGGCTTTTCTCTGGGGCTGGCTTCCTACACCTTCCGGGCTTTCAGCCTTGAGCAAACGATCGCCATGACCCTGCGGCTGGGACTGGAAAAGCTTGTGCTTAAAGACTTCCATCTGCCACTCGATGCCTCCAGGGATGAAATCAGAGCGGCTTCTGAAAAAGTGCGTCAGGCCGGGCTTGACCTTTACGGCTGCGGCGTAATTTACATGGAAAAACCTGAAGATGTTGAACGCGCCTTTTCTTACGCCGGAACAGCCGGCATGAGGATGATAATCGCTTCGCCCCATCCGGAGCTCCTTCCGCTCATCAACCGGAAAGTCAGGGAGACCGGAATTTCCTTAGCCATCCACAATCACGGACCGGGAGACCGATTTTATCCGACACCGGCTGAAGCTTACGGGCGAATTAAAAATCTGGATGCGAGGATAGGTCTCTGTCTGGACGTGGGCCATGCGGTTAGAGCCGGTGTCAACCCGGCATTAGCCGCAAAAAAGTTTTCTAACCGCCTGCTGGATGTCCATCTGAAAGACGTTTCTGAAGCCAGCGCCAGAGGACAGACGGTGGAAATCGGCCGTGGCGTTTTAGACATCAAATCATTCCTGAGGACGATAATCGAAATTGAATACCGCCGTGTGCTTTCTTTCGAATTTGAAAAGGACGAAAAAGACCCGCTACCTGGCCTCGCCGAGTCGGTCGGCTTTGTCCGCGGCCTTCTCTCCTCGCTATAATTTAATTAAATTATCCGGAGGAATACTCTCGAGGTTATCCCGAATGAAACCGGTAAAAGTTTCACTCGAGCTGTTATAAAATATTAGAAAAGGAGGAGAGAATGGAATTCAGCGAACTCATCAAGCATCGTTACAGCGTGAGAGCATATCGTCCGGACCCGGTTCCACCGGATAAACTGCAGAGGATTCTTGAAGCCGCCCGTCTCGCGCCGACCGCCGCCAACCGGCAGCCGTTTCGCCTGCTGGTCATAAACACCCGCGGACGCGAGGCGGAATTGAAGCAGCTTTACCACCGGGAGTGGTTTACCCAGGCACCGCTTATCATCGGAATCGTGACCATTCCGGAAGCTGCCTGGAAGCGCCGTGACGGGAAAAATTACGCTGATGTGGACGCCACCATCGCCATGGACCATCTGATTTTAGCCGCCGCCAACGAAGGGCTCGGCACCTGCTGGGTGGGCGCGTTTGACCCGCAGGTGGCCCGCCAGATCTTTTCGCTCCCGCCGGAAGTCGAACCGCTGGCCTTCACTCCTCTGGGCTATCCGGCTGACCAGCCCGCACCGAAAAAGAGAAAGGATCTTTCGGAGCTGGTGAACTACGAGCGCTGGCAGCCATAATTAGCTGCTGGATTGAAGGTTTTTTCGCCCGGAACAGTTTGATCTATCAAGATGGAACCCGCTCAAGCAAACGGAAAGAAAATAAACACCATAAGATCCCATAAAGTGTGACTTATTACATTGGCCAGCAGAGAATTAAACCGGTAATACTGAAATCCCCACCACATCCCGCAGACCAGCGCCGCCAGCGCCAGGACCGGATTGCCGCCCGGCAGGTGCACCAGCGCATAAAGCAGACTGACGGCCAGCCAGCCGCCAGTCCTTCCGAGAATTCCTGACCAGCGCCTCTGCAGCCAGCCCCGCCAGAGAAGCTCTTCCCCGGGTCCGATGATCAAACCGAGAAAAAGACCTATTCTCAGCTGACTGCTTCCGTTCTTCAGGCTGTAGATTGAAGAGAGCTGCTCCGCGCTCGCCGGGAAAATCTCCCGGAGAAAGAAGTTCCCGGCAAAGAAGAAACCGTAGAGCAAAAAAGCAGAGACCGCGCCCAGGGCGAGCGCTCTTAAGGTTTTTTCCCGGAAGTCAAAATAAATCAGCTGGCTGAAAAAACGGTCCACAGCCGAGGCGAAAATCAAGAAGAACATCAGCCCGCCGGCAAAAAGCGACCAGAAATCAACCGCCCCGCGAAAAGCGCCGGAAAATATCAGGGGAAAATAAAGAGCTGTGGCCAGCGTCAGAAGATAAAGGGAAATCTGCCCGGAGTTGCGTCCTTTCATTTCTCCTCAGGACCTCACAAAAAACAGAGGAGCGACACTCGCCTCTTTTATAGCTTATCTCCTGCTTTATTCAGCTTATATTTTCCAGGAAAAGTTATCAAGCCGGTGTAATTATTAAGTAGAAATCAGAATAATCAGTGAAGATTCAGAGAGAAATTTTTTTATAAAACTTTCTTTTACTCTTTCGCCAGAGGATTTCTGCGATTCTGAACTGGCGCCAGGTCGGCCCGGAGCAAACCTTTACCTTTCCCCGGTTTCAGGAAAATATGGAGAGTACCTTATCGAGCCACAGGCCGGCCACCGAAAGAAGACCGAAGGTCAGAGCGTAGCGGGCGCAGGCTCCGTCTAGCGTTATAAGGTCTAGCGCATGTGCGGGATTATGCCGGCTTCTGGCTTTTTGCCAGAGCTTCAAGGCTTCAGGCATAGCCAGGATAACGATCAGCATGGTCAGCGGCAGGGAAGGGAAATCCAGGTTAAAAAGGCGAGGCACCAGAACAAACCCGGCCATCAGAAGCTGCGAGCCGAATATGAGCTTCCCGAAATAAAAAAGTGAGCCGCGGTCGCCGAGAACCGTGGCGAAGGTAATGACCTTCTTCTCACGGTCGGTGATGGAATCACGCCAGTTATTGGCATGGAGAATGGCCACCACCAACATTCCCTGGGGCACTGCCCACATCACCGGAAGCCAGGAAAACTGGCCGGTCTGTACCGCCCAGGCGCCGAGCGAACCGAGAAGAGCGAAGTTTACAAACACCACCAGGTCTCCGAGGGCGAAAGCTTTAAGCCAGGGATAGGCCAGACCCAGTATTATTCCTACTATTCCTATATATAAAATAAGAATTCCCCGCAGCCAGACTAAAACGAGCCCCAGGGCCGAGCCCAGAACAAAAAGCACAGCTGCCCCCTTCAACACCTGGCCCGGGCTGAGCAGCCCGCGAACGATCGCTCCGCTTACCGGTGTGGCTTCGCGGTCGAGACCCCTCTTCCAGTCGACGACATCCGAGAGCATGTTGGCCGCGGTGTGCAGAAGAGCCATCGCCAGCAGGCTGAGAAATAGAAGTCCGATATTCAGCCGGACCCAGCCTGCGGTCGCGGCTAAGGAACAGCCGAAAAGAACCGGAACAGCCGAGGCCGGAAGAGCCCAGGGTCTGGCCGCAATCAGCCAGGTCTCAAGCCAGCTTTTTTCCTCCTTTTCCGCCATCTGTCAACAACCTTTTTTCGATATATTCCAATAATCCACTAATCCGCTTTCCGGCAATTTTACCAGATTCACCTGAAGAAAAAAGCCAGCGGCATTCTGTTTCCGGGCTAACGGTCTTCGCCAGCAGCCTTCCTGGATCCGGCCTCTCCCCGGCTGATCACGGTAAACGGGCGAACGAGTCGTCGTCCCTCATTGTCCACCAGCACCAGAAGATGCTCGCCCGGCGGCGGATTGCAGGTCACCTGATGGAAATATCTGGTGCTCGTCAGGTATTCTTCATCCAGGTGCCAGTGGATGACCGCCCCCGGCTGCCGGTGGACTGCCTCCAGCACCACCTCACCCGGCTGGCCGTCAAGATCTACAGGTATGTAGACGGCAGTTCCCGGCTCGGGATAGATCAGATTCATCACCCGCGTCCCTTCTGCCACCTCCACTTCCCGCGCTCGCTCGCCCTTAAAGGGCGGAAGCGGTCTGTATTCTGGATGGTGGGCCCGGTAGTAGTACTCCTGCACCGGCGGCAGCACAAACCAGACCTGAGGCCTCATATTTGCTACCGACTCGACGCGGCTGTCCACCCGGTATTTTCCTGAAGGGTCGAGATGAATCAGCTGATGGAAGGCACATCCGCGGTCAAAATGGCTCTCTCCTGGAAGCCAGATGATTTTCTTCGGACACAGGTCTCCGGGCAGGTACCCCGAGTCGGCGCAGATTTCCACTCTCTTCAGCTCACGATACAGAGGATGAATTACCCCTCCAGTATCAAGAAGAGCTATCACCTCGAACATAAAGCGGCGGGTTCTTCGCCTGGCCGGCCCACCTCTTCCACGAAAAACACACGGATCCGCGCCCGGCGGGGCACCGTTCCTGAAGTATGAGCCGAGATGTAGCGATACCAGTCAGGCTCCATCGAGACGCCGGGCTTAGCTTTTTCCCGGCGGCAGGAGATGAGCCCGCCGACCGCCAGAATTATAAGACCGATGCACAGAAATTTTTTTACTTTTTGCATTTTCCCACCTTCCCTTATACAGGATGGATACTGAAAACCGGAAAACCGGCCAGAAGGAAATAAAAGAAAGCGCAGCAGAGTATCTCTTCATTTTCAGATTCGATCTGGTTCTTCGTCAGAAGAGAAATCCCGCAGAGAAAAAGAGGGCTTCTATATGGAGCGACTGGAAAATCCCCGGATAACACGCCTTCCTTCCGCGACCGGTTATGAAATTATAATAGGAATTACAGGTGCTGATGTCAAAATTCCCGGACAGACATTAATCTGCCAGCCGACCAGGAAAACGTCTCCGGAGAAATTTTTTTCTTGAAGTGATCTTCTCCGGCTCTTTTTTATCTGTTGAGCTTCCGGCGGCTTTTTCTTAAAATCATCTCAGGTCAGGATGAAGCTCAGAAAAAGAGTAAATTAAAGGCAATACCCGGCAGAAATCAGATAGTGATGGAAGGAGAGGCGGCGGGAGAACTCAGAAATCCAGCACGGGCAGACAGTCTGTTTGAAACCTGACTTTCGGCAAACTTTGAAAAAATAACATAAAAAGGAGAGCAAAAATGAAAATCAGCCGGAAGCAATTTCTTAAATTTTTCGGACTGGGAATGGCTTCGGCCGCTTTCCTGGATAAACTCACTCTGGCTTCTCCCCGACTGGCTGCCGCCCGCGACGAAGTTAAAAAAATGAAAATCAAAAAGATTGAGATATACACTTTTGACATCCCGCTCTTTGAGCCCTTCACCATCGCCATCGGCACGATGTATGCGGCCAATGATGTTCTGGTAAAAGTAATAACCGACAGCGGAGTTTACGGAATAGGTGAAGCCTGCCCCTTCCCGCCGATCACCGGAGAAACTCAGGAAAGCAACATCGCCGCCGCCAGAGCCATCAGAGAAATTCTGCTTGATAAGGACCCGCTGAACATCGAAGGTTTGATCGACGGCATCGGAAACATGGTGCACTCCAACCCGAGCGCTGTGGCCGCTTTTGACTCGGCTTTATACGACATACTCGGGAAGGTGGCCGGACTGCCTCTATATAGATTGCTCGGAGGTTACCGTTCGAGCTTCGAAACCGATATGACCACCGGCCTTAACACTCCGGAAAAAATGGCCGCCAGCGCCAGGGAAAACGTCCAGCAGGGTTACCGCCAGATAAAAATCAAAGTAGGTCAGAACCCGGAACTTGACATCCAGCGGGTGGCGGCCGTGAGACAGGCCATCGGCCCGGACATAAAACTTCGCCTCGACGCCAACCAGGGCTGGTCGGTGCCTGAAGCTATCCACGCGCTGAAAAAGATGGAGCCCTACAGAATAGAATTCTGCGAACAGCCGGTGAAGGACTCAGACATTTATGGCATGAAACAGGTGCGGGCTCAATCGCCTGTGCCCATCATGGCAGACGAATCTCTGTTCGGGCCGGCTGACGCCATCAAGCTGATAAAGGAAGAAGCCTGCGACTATTTCAACATCAAATTGATGAAGGCCGGGGGCATCCTGAACTCGCTGAAGATCGCCCACGTGGCCGCCGCGGCCAACATCAAATGCATGGTCGGCTGCATGCTCGAAACCAGGCTCGGTCTGACCGCGGCAGCGCACCTGGTGGCCAGCCAGAAAAACATCGTCTTTGCCGACCTCGACGGCAACTCCGAACACAAAGTCGACCCGGTAATCGGCGGCATCAAAATCGAAAAGGGCACGATCTACCTGCCGGAAGCGCCAGGCCTCGGCTGCGACGTCGACCCCGCTTTCCTCAAAAAAATGAAGCAATTTTAATCAGGCAGGTCAAGCGGGCAGAACGCAATGCCTGAACTGATTCTTTCGGGCGGAGAAGGAGATTGCGAACTTTTTTATTATAATCGTTAAAGGGAGACCGGGAAGATGACCGAAAAGATCAGGTGGGGAATTCTCGGATGCGCGGCCATCGCCGAGAAAGCCTTCATCCCGGCGATAAAAAAGGCGGATGGCGCTGAACTCCTGGCTATTTCCTCAAGAGACGCTGAGAAAGCAAAGGATTGGGCCGCTCGATTCGGCCTAAAAAAGGCATTCGGTTCTTACGAAGAGCTTCTCTCCGACCCGGAAATTGACGCCGTTTACAACCCGCTGCCGAACCATCTCCATCATCCTTTAACCATGGCTGCTCTGCGCGCCGGAAAACACGTTCTCTGCGAAAAACCCCTGGCGCTCACCGCAGCCGAAGTCCGTGAAATGTTCGCCGAAGCCGAAAAGAACCATCGCCTGCTGATGGAAGGCTTCATGTATCGCTTCCACCCGCGGCTGAAAAGAGCGCTCGAACTCATAGAATCCGGAGCCATCGGCGAGCCCCTCCTTGTCCGGGCCACCTTCAATTTTATCTTCGACCGTGACCCTGCGAATTACCGCTGGAATCCGTCTTCTGGCGGCGGGGCTCTTTACGATGTCGGCTGTTACACGCTCAACGCCTCGCGCCTGGTTTTCAGGTCAGAACCGGTCCGGATTGAGGCTGCCGCCCGCCTTGACGAAAAGAGCGGAATTGACCTGACCACTTCGGTTCTCTGCGAATTTACCGGTAACCGCCAGGCGCTTCTTGCCTGCAGCTTCGAGCTGGAATTCCAGAGCACACTGGAAATCTCCGGCCGCCTCGGCCGAATTTTTCTCGACCGGGCTTTTTCCGCCAAACACTTTGAAACGGAAATTCAGCTCATCCGGAATCAGAAGGCTGAAATCTTTCATTTCCCGCCGGCCGACCAGTTTCAATTGATGATAGAGCATTTTGGCCGGGCTATTCGCGGAGAGGTCGCACCCCTGCTGGATTTTAATGATTCATTCGGCAACGCCCTGGCCATAGAGAAAATCCTCCGCCTCATAAGGCGCTGAATAAAGCTACTGAAGACAGATTTTCTCAGGCGAAAAATTCAGCCGGCACTGCTTTCAGCCGGTTGATGTCAACCAGCCGCTCGCGCACGTCAAACCTGAAAGCGCATTTCACCGAACAGCTGTCGCAGCCGGCGCAGGGATTGTCCGGCAGGTTGAGCGAGCTGACCAGCTCATGCGCTGCTGCCAGATTCTTATAGCCATAAGCGTACATGTAGGCGCGCATCATTTCGGGAATCGGCAGCTGCTTCGGACACTGAGGAACGCAGCGCTCACAGCCCTGACAGTAAAGTCCACTCAAACCGGCGTTCTCGCCCATCTTCAGGTCATACAGTTCTTCCGGCGTGAGCTTCAGGTCTCTGACCACTTCCAGGTTGCTCTTCAGCTGATCGAAGGTGGTCATGCCGGGAATGGCCGTGGTGATGTTTGGATTGTTGAGAGCCCACTTCAAAGCCGCTTTGGTGTTAATGGGCTGGGTGCGCTGCTTATCCCAGAAAGCTCCGGCCATGGTCTTCATGGCCACAATACCCACTCCGACCGCAGCGGCTTCAGCTATGGCCGCATCGAGATCTTTTAGATTATCTTTTCTGAAGTTGTAAGCGGTCAGCACCACGTCATAAATCCTGGCTTCGATGGCTGCTCTTATTACTTCGGGCTCGTTCGAGTGGGTTGAAACTCCGATGAACCGCGCTTTGCCGGACTTTTTCACCTGCTCCATTACTTTGAGATTCTCCTCAGCCAGAACGTTGTCGCGTCTGCTCAGGTTGTGCAGATAAAGGATGTCGACATAATCGAGACCGAGCCTCTGCAGGCTGATATCCACCATCTCCAGGAATTTTTCGCCTTCCCTGACCTTGGTGGCGATGAAGTAGCTGTCCCTCGGACGTCCTTTGAGCACCTGCCCGATAATCTCTTCATTCCGGCCGCGCTGGTAAACATGAGCCGTGTCCAGATGAACGAGGCCCGAGTCGAGAGCTGCCCGGATGAGCTCGGGATTGTCGGAATTCATAACACCCATCGAGACAACCGGCAGCACCACCCCGGTCCGGCCGAGTGTCCTGTAGATGTAGCCTTCGCGCCGACCGCCTGGCGGCTGGGGTTCTTTATTCCGGTCTTTATCGGTCGCTCCGGGCACGCTTTTCTTCTGCTTCTTTTTGTCGTCAGCCAGAAGCAGGCCGGCCGCGCCGGTGGTCACCAGACCGGTTAGCCCGAATTTCAAAAAATCACGCCGGTTAAGTGACGATTTCTTCATCCTTCCCTCCTGTTTAATCCAGCTTACCTGATTGTTTTTGACGCGTCAACAGGAATAATTCTTCCCTTCTAATAGACGTGCCAGCTTGCACGGCAATGCGCCGGGGAAAATTACTTTTAAATTAAGGTGGAGAGATTTGTATAATAGCAGGAGTGAAATCAACGGCGGAGAGAAAAATGAAAATTAAATCAGCGGAAATCCCCTCAAAACACTCACTGATAGCCGGAACCAACCCTGGCAGAAAGTCTTCAGCCGGCAGCCGGAAATCTGCCCAATCAATTTTAATGCTTTTGCTGCCGGTTTTGCTGCTCTCGCTCCTTGCCATCACTGGATGCGCCAGAAAGCCGGAGCCGGCTGACCTCATCATAATCGGCGCTAAGGTTTACACCGTAAATCCCTCACAGCCCTGGACCGAAGCCGTGGCCGTAAAGGGCGAACAGATCGTCTATGTCGGTTCAAACCGCCAGGCGAAAAAATACGCCGGGCCGGCAACGAAAATTGTTCAGGCTGAGGGCCGCCTGCTTCTGCCCGGTTTTCAGGACAGCCATGTTCATTTTGTCAGCGGTTCACTCAACCTCAACCTGGTTGACCTGGCCGGCACCCGCACGGTCGAGGAAATCCAGGAGCGGATCAGAAAATTTGCTGCGGAACATCCCGAGCTTCCCTGGATTCAGGGCAGAGGCTGGATGTACTCAGCCTTTCCGGGCGATATGCCCCACAAAAAATATTTAGACGAAGTCGTTCCCGACCGGCCGGCCATCATGCGCTGCGCCGACGGCCACACCTCATGGGTGAACAGCAAAGCGCTGGAGCTGGCCGGAATCACCGGAAAAACGCCGGACCCTCCCGACGGAAAAATCGTGCGGGACGAGAAAGGTGAACCGACCGGAGCTCTGCTTGAAGGCGCCAGCTATCTCGTCAGCCGTCTGATCCCCCGACCAACCCGCGAGGAAAAACTCGAAGCCCTGCGCCTCGGAATGAAGGAAGCCGCACGCTGGGGCGTTACCTGCGCTCACGGACTCGGCGGCGAGTTTGAAGACCTCGAGCTTTTTGACCAGCTCCGCGCTGAAGGCTCCCAGACGGTTCGCCTGGTTATCACCATGTGGGTCAGCGAACCCGGTCCGCAGGAAAAAGATTTTCAAGCGTACGAAGCCGCCCGGGCAAAGTACAACGACCGCTGGCTGGCCGTTCGAGGCGTCAAGCTGATGCTCGACGGCGTCATCGACTCAGGCACGGCGGCCATGCTCGAGCCGTACGAAGGGATGAAGGGATACAGCGGAAAGCTTTTCTGGGAACCGGAAGATTACATAAAGGCCGTGATGGAACTCAGCCGGCGCGGGATCCAGGTTTCAACCCACTCGATCGGAGACCGGGCGATAAAACTGACGCTCGAGGCCTACGAGAAAGCTCTCAAAGAAAGCGGACATCCCGAGCTGCGCCACAAAATCGAACATGTCGAATGTGTGGCCGCCGACGACTTCCCGCGGTTTGGCAATCCGGGCATCATCGCCAGCTTTCAACCGCTCCATGCCGACCCCGACCCGGTCTGGATGTCTGCCTGGATCAAAAACGTCGGCCCCGAGAGAGAGCAGCGCGCGTTTCCCTGGAAATCAGTGCTTAAAGCCGGCGGGCATCTGGCTTTCGGAAGCGACTGGCCGGTGGTTACCATCAACCCCTGGCCCGGACTGCAGATAGCAGTCACCAGGGAAGATTTTGAAGGAAAACCGGCCGGTGGCTGGATTCCGGGCGAGAAACTGACGCTTGAGGAGGCCATCAGAGCCTACACCATCGGAGGCGCCTACGCCCTCAACGAAGAAAACATCAGGGGCTCGATTGAACCGGGCAAACTGGCTGACCTGATTCTACTTTCGCAGAACATATTCGAAATCCCGGCCAGCCGGATTCGCCATACTTATTCCGTGCTGACCGTGGTCGGCGGTCGTATCGTGCATCAGTCGGACGATTAAATTTTTCAGGCGATAATCGACGGATTTGAAGCCGGCTAGAATTTCGTTTTGTCCTGAGCGCTTTCTTCTTGAACAAAATACATCAGATATGATATTTATCTGATGTTCACAGCCAGAAAAAAGCTAACAGAACTTATAAATAAAATAGAAGGAGGTCTTAAATGAGGAGGGCTCATCACCGAAGTTTAAACCGCCTGCTTTCGTTTCTCCTGATTCTTCTGATCGGCAGTCTCGGACTGCTGCTCTCACAGCAGGCAAAAAAGCCAGCGCGCATTCAGTCAACCCCGCCTGAAGTCAGGCTCCAGGGCTGGCAGGCTCATCTTGAGATGAAAAACGCTTCCCCCTTCAAGAATCTGCGCTGGCAGTTTCTCGGTCCAACGAACGTCAGCGGCCGCTGCACCTCGGTTGCCGTGATGACGCCGCGCGGCAAAACCTACACCATTTACGCCGGCACAGCTTCCGGCGGCGTCTGGAAAACTGAAAACGAAGGCGTCAGCTGGCAGCCGATCTTTGAAAACGAGCTGTCCACCTCGATTGGCCACATCGCCGTGGCCCCCTCGAACCCGAACATAATCTGGGTGGGCACCGGCGAAGCCAACATCTTCAGAAGCTCCCACGCTGGCTGCGGCATATACAAATCCACTGACGGCGGGAAAACCTGGCAGCACATGGGACTTACCGACACCAACACCATCGCCCGCATCGTCATCCATCCGAAAAATCCAGACATAGTCTACGTGGCTGCTTCCGGTCATGAATGGACCTTCAACGCGGAAAGAGGCGTCTACAAAACCACAGACGGCGGAAAAACCTGGGAGAAAATCCTCTACCTCAACGAGCAAACCGGCGCCATCGACCTGGTCATGGACCCGACGAACCCGGATATCCTTTATGCCGCCACCTGGCAGAGGATAAGAAAAAAATGGAACGACCCGCAGAATGAACCTCATTACACCGGAAGCGGAATCTGGAAAACCACAGACGGCGGAAAAACCTGGAAGCAGATCAACAACGGCCTGCCCGAACCGTCCAACCGCGGGAGAATCGGCCTTGACCTCTGCCGCTCGAAGCCGAACGTTCTTTATGCTCTGGTCGATAATTATGAAATCGCCCGGGAGCTCACAGAAGAAGAAAGAGCCGACGTTTACACCCGCGGACTGAGAGGCATCATCAAGGGCGCCACTGTTTATCGCACGGACAATGGAGGCGAAAGCTGGCAACTGGTAGCCCCGACCACCGAAGAAATGAAAACTTACCTCATGCGTCATTCCGGCACCTACGGCTGGGTCTTCGGTCAGATTCGAGTCGACCCCTCGAACGAAAACCGGGTTTTCATCCTGGGCGTTCCGATGAGCGTCTCCACCGACGGCGGGAAAACCTTCCGCCGGGTTCCCAATATGTATCACGTGGATAACCACGACCTGTGGATCGACCCGGACAACCCGAACTACCTGGTGGTGGCCAACGACGGTGGAATCGAAATCTCCTACGACGGCGGGAAGAACTGGAGGGATATGCGCAACACTCTCCCTGTCAGTCAGTTCTTCAACATCAACTATGATATGGACACCCCCTTCCATGTGTACGGCTCGATGCAGGATCATGGAAGCTTCAGAGCGACTGTCGACCTCAGCCGCGGACGCAATAACATCACTCCGGTGGCTTTTGAACGCGCCCCCGGAGGCGAGGGTTCTCACCATGCGATCGACCCGAGAAACCCGAACATCGTCTACTCCTGCGGCTTTTACGGCAACCTCACCCGTACTGACCTGAGCAAGACCGGGCCCGAGCGCTCGAAGCTCATCGTTCCTCGGGTTTATCCGGACGAACCGCCGCTTCGCGGCCAGTGGCTGGCTCACTTTATAATCTCACCGCACAACCCGAACATCATCTACCACGGGATGCAGTATCTGTTCCGCTCGCTCGACCGTGGCGACACCTGGGAAAGAATCAGTCCGGACCTGACTTATTTCACTCCGAGCGAGCAGGGCAATATCCCCTACCACACGATCACGGCCATTGCCGAATCGCCGCTTAAATACGGGCTGATTTACGTCGGCACTGATTGCGGCCGGGTGAGCCTCACCAGAGACGGCGGAAAAACCTGGCAGGAAATCACCGCCGGTTTGCCCTACCAGAAGTGGGTCTCCCGCATCGTGGCTTCTCAGTACGATATGGGAACCGTCTATCTGACCCAGCGCGGGCGCGAAGACGATGACTTCAAACCCTACGTCTGGAAATCTACCGATTTCGGAAAGACCTGGGTGGACATCAGCAAGGGACTTCCGCTCGGACCGGTGAGCGTCATCCGCGAGGACCCCGTTGACCGGAACATCCTTTACGTCGGCACGGACCTCGGTGTCTATGTCAGCAAGGATGGCGGGAAGAGCTGGCACGTTCTTGGCGGAAACCTCCCTTCAGTTTACGTTCACGACCTCATCATCCATCCCCGGGATAACGTCATCGTCATCGCCACCCACGGGCGCGGCATGTGGGTGATGGACGCCGACCCGATAAACGAAAAGCCGAAACGCGCTCGCCGCTTCTTCTCGATGGAAGATTAAGACAAATCAACCCGAAAGAAAAAGGGCGGGGAAAATTCTTCCCCGCCCTTATTTTTTTAACGAGTCGGGAGCTTTGCGGGCTAGCGAGGCAAAGATTCCAAGAACGTTCAACGCGGCAAAAATCGACAGGGTAACTCTCAGGCTTTTCAGGAAGGCCGGATATGTTTCAGGAACGATCGGGACGTTGCCCATGACCACCGACATGATCATCATCGTCAGTCCCAGGCTGAACATCTGGCCGAGCATCCGCATGGTGGCCAAGGTGGCTGAAGCCACTCCGTACTTCCGGCTGTCAACCGACCCCATCACCGCGTTGGTGTTGGGCGAGGAGAATAGTCCGAAACCTCCGCCGAGAAAAACCAGCCCGACCACAATCCACACAGGAGAAGTTTCCGGCCGGATAAAATTCAAGGCCAGAAGTCCGGTAGCCGTAAGTCCCATGCCGGTTGAAGCCAGCAGGCGCGGCTCGATGCGGTCGGAGGCTTTTCCAGCGGCTGGCGAAAAGATGGCCTGCACCACCGGCTGGGAAACCAGAACCAGCCCGGCCGTGCGCGGCGAAAACCCGTGGATGTACTGGAGATAAAGACTTAAAAGATAACCGACAGCAAAAGTAGAGCTGTAGTTGATGAGAGCGGCCAGGTTGGAGAAAGCAAAGGCCCGGTTTTTCATAAAAAGAGAAGTCTCCATCACAGGCGAACTCTGACGGTTTTCGTAGTGAAAAAAAAGCCACAGAAGAACGACTCCCGCCGCCGTCAGAGCAAAACCATACCCTGCCGGCAACCGGGAAAAGCCCAGCATGAAACTCACCAGAGCCGCCCCATAGATGAACGACCCGGTAAAGTCAAATCCAGAAAGTCCTTCGCCGGATGAAGTTTGCTCTTTTCGGTAAGCTCCACTCACCATAAAAAGCGCCAGAAGCCCCGGTATCAGCGTGAAGAAAAAGACGCTCCGCCAACCGAAGTGATGAACCAGAAGACCGCCGAGAACCGGTCCGAGGGAAAGACCGGTGTAGGTGGCCGCGACGTTTATTCCCAGGACCTGCCCGCGGTTTTCTGGAGGGAAATGTGAGGCCAGCAGGGCGATGCTGGTGGAAAAAATCATCGCCCCGCCGATTCCCTGAATCAGCCTGGCCACAATCAACCAGACGCCGGAAAAGGAGAGTCCGCAGAACAGCGTTCCTGCCAGAAACACGCTGATTCCGGCAACGAAGACCTTTCTACGCCCGAAAAGATCGGCCAGCTTTCCGAACGGCACGAGCAAAACCGCGGTGGTCAGGAGATAGGCGGTAACCGTCCAGCCGAGAGTGACTGCGCTCAGGTTAAACTCTCTGGCTACTCCAGGAAGAGCCAGATTCAGCGCCGAGCCCATAAACGGCGTTAGAAACGAAGCTAAGGTGGATGCCAGCAGGATGAGCTTTCTTTCGCCTGTAAGTTCCATTTCCCAGATAGCCCGGCTGAAGATTTTAGATTTTCAAGAATACTATTTTTGCCACCGCCTTTCAATTCCCTCTCTTTTTACAGGCTTTCCTATCCTGAAGTTAAATTCCAGGCAGAGATCCAACGGCGTTTCATTCAGCCGCGAGCCCGGGATGATCGATCGCTGCCTGAAAAGGCCGGCGGCTCACATCTCCGGTATGCCCCCATCTCCGACAACCCCATACAGACCATAAATCCCCTGATGTTCACTTTCTTCCAGCCGCCAGCCTCTTCAATTTCTCCAGAGCTAAGCTATAATGATATCGCTAACATCAAACACCGGGAGAAACCCATATGGTCATCGCGGAATTTGCCATTTTCCCCACCTCCGAAGGTTCATCGGTCAGCCGTTACGTGAAAGAAATCATCAAAATCATAGAAAGTTCCGGTCTGCGCTCTGAAACTGGAGCGATGTCGACAACTATCGAAGGGCCTGACCTTGAGTCGATCCTGAAAGTGGTTTCCGATTGCCACCGGAAGCTCGTGGAAATGGGCGTCCGGAGGATTCACATAGACCTGAGAGTCGACCACCGCCTGGACAAAGAGGCGACGATCGACAGCAAACTCCAGGCCATCGGAAAGAAATAACTTTCCCCTCCCGCCGGGAAAAAGGAGGTAAACCATGGTGCAGATCAAGGACGAAGGTTTCTCGCCCAACGCGATAAAAATTCTCAAGGCCCGCTACTTTATGAAGAACGAAAAAGGAGAGCTTCTGGACAAAAAGCCATCCGACCTCTTTCTCCGGGTGGCCGAATACATTGCCTCGTCTGAAAAGACACCGGCAGAGAGGAAGAAATGGGCGGAAAAATTTTTCCAGGTGATGATGGCGCGGGATTTCCTGCCGAACAGCCCGACGCTCACCGGAGCCGGACGCGATATGTGTCTGAGCGCCTGTTTTGTCCTGCCGATCGAAGATTCCATGGAATCGATTTTTGAGACGGTGAAAAACGCTGCTCTGGTGCATAAGGAGGGCGGCGGCACCGGTTTTGACTTCAGTCAGCTGCGACCGAAGGGTAGCTTCGTGCATAAAACGCAGGGAGTGGCTTCCGGACCGGTGTCTTTCCTTAAGGTAATCGACTGCGCCACCGAAGCGGTCAAGCAGGGCGGCACCCGCCGCGGGGCCAACATCGGTATCCTGCGGGTTGACCATCCGGACATAGAAGAATTCGTCACCATGAAGCGCGACGGCCGGACGCTCAACAACTTCAACATCTCCGTGGCCATCACCGACGAGTTCATGCAGGCGCTCAAACACGACGGCTATTACTGGATTTATAACCCTTACCTCAAAAAGAAAACCGTCCGGAAAAAAGCGCGGGAGATTTTCAAGCTGATTGTCGAATCGGCCTGGGCCACCGGAGACCCGGGATTGATTTTTATCGACCGCATCAACCAGCTGAACCCGACGCGCGAACTCGGGCCGATTACCGCCACCAACCCCTGCGGCGAACAACCCCTGCATCCATACGAATCCTGCAACCTCGGCTCGATCAACGTTTCCAACTTCTACGACCCGAAGAAACCGGACGAGTTCGACTGGGAAAGATTCGCCAGCGTGATAGAAATTGCCGTGCGTTTCCTCGACAACGTGATCGACGTCAATAAATATCCTCTGCCGCAGATTGCCGAAATGACCAGAGCCAACCGTCGCATCGGGCTCGGAGTGATGGGCTGGGCTGACCTGCTGCTGAAGAAAAAGCTTCGATACGACTCAGCCGAAGCGCTGGAGTTTGCCGAAAAGTTAGCTTCGTTCATGAGAGAAAAAGCCGACCTGGAAAGCGAAAAACTCGGTCAGCTCAAAGGCAGTTTTCCCAACATCGACAAATCAATCTACAAGGGGAAAAATCGCCGCAACGCCACCGTGCTGACGATCGCTCCCACCGGGACGATTTCCCGGATTGCCGGCTGTTCCAGTTCGATCGAACCGATCTTCGCCTTCGAATTCGTCAGCAAGATTCTCGACGGCGAACTCCGCGACGTCCATCCGATTTACGAAGCCTGGAAAAAAGAGCATCCGAACGAACCGCTTCCTGATTATTTTGTTACGGCGCATGAGATACCGTACGAAGGCCATATCCGCACGCAGGCTGCCTTCCAGAAATACGTGGACAATTCCGTCTCGAAGACCATAAACATGCCGAACAAAGCGACGGTGGAGGAAGTGGAGAAGGCTTTTCTGCTGGCTTATGAGCTCGGTACCAAAGGCATAACTGTTTACCGTGACGGCAGCAAGGCTGAACAGGTGCTCTACGCCGCGGCCGCAGCCAAACCGAAACTCATCCCGCGGGAAAGACCGATCAGCCTGCCCTCGATTACCGACAAGATCAAAACAGGGCTGGGAAATCTCTATGTGACGATAACTTTCCTGAACGATAAGCCGTTTGAGGTGTTTGCCTCGATCGGAAAGAGCGGTTATTCGACCATGGCTGACGCCGAAGCCATCGGCCGGCTGATTTCTCTGGCGCTGAGAAGCGGAGTTGATCCGAAAGAAGTCATTCTGCAGCTTAAAGGAATCGGCGGAAGCGAGCCGGTGTTCACCGAAGGAGGACTGATTCAATCGATTCCTGACGCTATAGCGAAGGTACTGGAACGCCATCTGGGCGAAGTGAAGGAAAATAACCGGGACCTGCTGAAAGACACCTGCCCGGTTTGCGGCGCGGTGCTTCCGGACGACAAATGCCCGGTCTGCGCCAACTGCGGCTGGAATAAGTGCTCTTAAAATCGGGCCTGGTCTGTCAATGTAATTTCTGATAAACGCTAAAAACCGTAAATCGACAGCAGATGGATTATTCACCTACCAGGACTTTACCGAAGCGGTGGTTTCGTGCCGGGCCCCGGAGATAGAAATAGAGACCAGGACCCGCTTCCCGCTCGGGTGGCTGGCACAGTCATGATGCTACGGCCAGACCGAAAAACTGGGACCCGGCGATCGGTACGGTCGAGAAGGTCGGTTTACCTGGTTTCTGAGGCCGCCTGACCCATAGGAACTTCAGGGCTGTTTTCTTCTGGAGTAATTATCCCACCTTGGATCGCGACCGGAACCGATCAGGGCTCTGACCTATCTTCCGGCCTTAGATAATAGCCTCATAGCTGATGGCCATTATCTTATTGAAGTATTTCTACAAGTTCCACCCTTCTGTTTCTGGCACGACCATCATCGGTCCGGTTCGAAGCCACGGGAGCTAGAGGACCCAGGCCATAAGGCTTCAGTCTATCAGCGGATATTCCATATCTGGTCGTAAGTTCTTTTATTACCGCCTCAGCCCTGGCCCTGGAAAGATTTAAGTTATACTCAAGGTCTCCAACCATATCTGTGTGGCCAACCACATAGAGTTTGAGTCCTTTATTTTCCTGAAGAAGTCTGGCAATCTCTTTAATTGCCGGTTCAGATTCCGGTTTGAGATCTGCCCGGTCAAAATCAAAATAAATCCCATAAACAGAGGCGTGTCCGGTTAATTGAATATCGTTAAAGAGGCTCTTAGCATCAGCCACAACCTCCTGCACCATAGCCTCTTTCTCCATGATCGTGAGTCCCTACGTTTCTCCTTTTCCCCCGCCGTGCCAGGCATCCACATATACCCAGAAGGTCTTACCCCCTTTATCCAGTTTCAGCCAGATCTCATATTCATCCTGATATACCGTTCTTCCACCGATCTCTCTGATAGCATTGGCATAATTCCTCAAAACCTGTAAGGCACTTGGGGCCGTAAATCCCGCTTTTATGGCGTAATCAATCTTGTATAACCTTCCTTCCACCTTGATTTCTTTACCCTTTTCATCTCTGAACTTCGCCTGAGCAAATTTCTCCTCATGGCATCTCTCAATATAGAAATTACTCATTCTGGTAAACATCGGATGGTCCTGACATCCCCCTCTGTCTTCCAGTCCATAAGCAGCAAAAACCATGATTAAAACAAAAACAATCCCGGTAAAAAATCTTAATGTTTTCATGTTTCCCCTCCTTGCTCGGTTAGCTTTTTAGATAATTATAAATCCAGTATTTATTCAAATCAAAAAATATTCATTTTCTGATTTTGGGACCATACCCTGGCCACTTTCACTCTGGGGAATTTCTTCAGAGATTATCTTTAAGTGTACCTGTCGAAGAATTCATAGCTCTCCTCCAGGACAGTTGATTTTTTTATGCTGAGCACCGGGCTTTTAATGCCTCCGGCCGAAGAACTCAGAATTTCCCATCGATCATCATAGATATTTCTAACTATTTTTTTGTGAATTTTTTCCTGCTGTCAAAAACCAGCAATTTCTATCGCCGATGAAAAGTCATCCCTGCCTTTGAAGGGGACAATATTTTATAGAGGGATGACTGTTTGTTTCTAACCGCTTCGGTTTCTGAAATCTTTAATGGCCTTCCTAACCATTGAAAGGTTCTTTTTAAAAGATGAGCTGAATTCCGTTTACCCGGGCCTCTATCAGATGGGCAGCCGGGTGACCATTTCATCTTTAACCCTCGCAATAATTCTCCGCCAGGAAATAATAACGTGAAATTAAATAATAACAGTAAAGATTTCCGTCCTTATAATCGAGCTGATAGCAGTCACGACCGGGCCGGGAAACTGCTAACCGGTGGCATGAAGAAGGCCGCCAGCGATTCCAGCCCACTCAGCTTTTTTTTCAGAGACAACCTGCACCAACCACAGACGAAATACTATATCTCAGCCTTAAAAGAATTATTCCGGTTGACAGGAGATAAAAACTATTATTAAATGACCTTTGTTAAACCCACCACCGGAAGGAGGGAAAATGAAAAAAATAATTCTCCTCGGGGGTGTTTTCTTTTTCTTAATCGGGCTGGCCGCAGATTGCCTCAAAAAAAACGAGAACCCGACTGAAAAAGGTAATCTGAAAAACGATCAAATTGCAGCTGCCTCAATCATCCAGGTTTACGATTCACTTTATTCTTCGATTAAAAGCTCTCTGGAAAAAGAAGACTACCTTCAGGCCCTGACCGAAATCGGTTCCCTGCGCGATGCTGTCTGGGAAGAAACACCTTTCAGCCTGGTCAATACCCTTCTGGTCAAAACCGCCAGCAACACCTTCGGCGTTTATGAACCGGAGGAAGATGACGTTTATTCCGAGGGTGAAACCATCTATCTCTATCTCGAGCCGGTGGGCTATAAGATTTTAAAAAACGACACTGGATTGTATGAATTCCGGTTCCTGGCAGATTTTCAACTCGTCAGCGAAAACGGCGAGATTCTGGGCGGCCAGGAGAGGTTTGCCGACCTGCTATTTAAGTCGTGGCATCCCAATAAAGAAGTAGCCATAACCTTCAATTACAATTTCAGCGGGATTCCGGCGGGAAAATACAAGATAATTACCACCGTCTATGACGCCAGCTCCGATAAAAAGGCTTCGGCCGAAACCTGGATCACCGTTGAGTGATAGCGAAGAAGAAAGTATTAAAAGATGGCCATGGCCATCAATCCAATAGATAATCAGGAAAGAAAAGGAGGAAGTTATGAAACCAAAAAGCATCCTGATTTCAGGGGTCGCCTTTGCATGTTTCCTTCTGTTCGTGGCTGTCGGGCTTCAGGCTGACACCTACATGAAGCAGAAAACACACACCGATGCCCTGACCATCATGGGTATGACCCAGCCGGCCAAAGATGAAATCACCATCACCTGGATAGCCAGAGACAAATCGAGAACCGACACCGGAGACCAGAAGACTACCATCATGAGAATGGACAAGGGCCTTCTCTACAAGATCGATCACAAGAAAAAGACCTACCAGGAGATGCCGCTCAACATCAAACAGATGATTGATGAAAATGTGGCCGGCAAGGGAAAAGAAGCAGAAGAAGCGGCCGCCCTTGCCCGGGAAATGGCCGAAGCTTTTGCCGAGAGCATGGAAGTCAAGGTAACCCCGACCAATGACAGGCAGAAAATAGGCAACTGGAATTGCCGCAAATACCTCCTTGACACCACAATGGCCATGGGGGAAGTTAAATCCGAGGCCTGGGCCACAGAAGAACTTAAAATCGACTGGAAGAGCTATCTGATGCTGACCAATGCCATGATGGCTGGAAGCCCGGGTTTTGAGAAAATGATCGATAAGATTTACCAGGAAATGTCGAAAATTAAGGGTGTTATAGTCCTCCAGCTGAACACGACCAACGCCATGAATACCCAGATTAAATCCAGCACAGAGCTGCTGGAATTTGGCGAAAAAACCGCTCCCGAAGGAACTTATGAAGTTCCGGCCGGCTACAAAAAGGTAAAATGAGCGCTTGAGCATCCGCGCGCGGTTTTAAGTGCTCTGATTGATGGATTGATCGGGCGTCTGACCGCCGAATTATTTACTTAAGCCGAATCCTGAATTTTCTCAACTTACTGCTGTTTGCGCACCGAGACCGCCCTTTAGAGAATTTACAGAAAGTGGCCATTTCTTGCTTAAAACTATATTCTATTTCAGTTGAGTTCTTCTGGAACCCGGAGGAGCTCCTGCTCCTGACCCGCCATGTGCTCTGGCTCTGGGACAGGTGACTTCAACCCTAGGTCCTTCATAGATTGAGATATAACCGGCCATTTCTCCCGGGCTGAGTTTCATAATCCAGATTTCATACTCAGCGCCCGGGTTTTCTTCGAGTTCAAATAAATTGCCCAGGTCAGCATTGGTATAGGTTCGGCCGGCTTTTCTGTCAGTAATAAAAACGAGCGGCGTCTCCTGAGTGTTGACACTCATCACCGAAATCTTGAGGACATTACGCCACCAGGCATTGGCCGAAGATTTACTCCGGTAAAAGAGTTGTTTGGCATTATATCTTGGAGTCTCGGGGAAATAGAAGCCCAGAGTCGTGCGTCCCCCGGCCTTTTCGCGGAAAACCTCGTAATAAACCACATACTCGGCATCACCACCTTTTATCGTAAAGCAGGGCACCCAGAAAAGGTTATTTTCGATAAAGGAATTATTGAATCTGGTTGGCCCATAACCGCGTCTGGCAAAATAGGTATCGGCTTGGTTCACGGGCATACCGGCCCAATTTTTTGAGGCCCATTCTCCGTCTTTAGCATCATTATGCCAGTTGGCTGAGGTTTGCTCGATGACCACCGTCTTCTGACCGAGATGGTCATCCGGGTCGATGAGAGCCATGATCGTATAAAAAAGGTCAATCAGCGTGCTGATTATCTGACCGAAGAAATCGACCAGAAGCGGAACAACCGTTATGATTTTGAATAGATTAACCAGGCCGGTGTTGATATCTCCGGCGGAAAAAGCACTTACCATGTCAGAAAAAGCCGGCCCGACAATGGCCAGGCCGAGAAAAATCGCGCCAACCACCGTTGACCCCCCGCCGATCATGGCCAGCGTCTGCATCAAATCGCCGCCGGAGAACAGAAAATAGACTAAATACCAGCTGGCATCGAAGGCCCGGCCGGAGTACAGGTTAAACAACATTTGCTGAAAATCGGCAAAACTCAAACTGCCGGTAAAAATCTGGTTGAGCAACTGCAGAGCGCCCGAGGAGCTGACTCCGCTCGAGCTCAGGATAGCATCGGCAATGTAGGCTTGAACCTGACTCATGACAGCCGCCTTTATATCATCTTTGACCCGCAACATTACATCCAGAGCGGCATTCCGCAGGCCGTCGGCCACCGACCCCTTGCTGTAATCCTCTTCCCAGAGGTCTACGGTGAACGAGACAGGGCTGTTGAAGGTCAGATAATCAAAGATAATCCGGTCGTCGCCTTTAATCCCATGGTCAGTATTCTTTTTGACCCCGCCGTAAGTCCGGGTGACATACGAATCGACCCGCATGAGACAGCCTTTTTTCAGATACTTAAAATAACTGGTATCACCGGGGTCAAACTGGGGCAGGCTGGTCAGCAGGCCAAAATAAGGTTCGTCATTACTTCTTTCATTCTTATCAAAACAGTGGAACCAGTCCAGAGTAACCAGATAGCGGTAATAATCGGTCTCAAACCGGCTTCCATCTATCTGCCGAAGTGCGTTGCCCGGGTCGGCCACGTTCATGAGATTGTGAACAAGAGAACCCCTGGTCAATCCCTCAGGAATCTGCACTCCGGCCTGAAGCAGGGCCTGTTTGAGGTTGGTGAGTTCAAGCTCGGTAGGTCTGGCTGACAGCCGCTGGACCGTGGTTGAGACCGCCTGAGAAACCGGAGGGCTGGCCTGAGTCTGCGATCGGACAGCCTTCTGCCGGGTTGAAATTTTTTGCATCCCGGCAACCGGAATCATTTTTTGCCCGGCCAGCACCTGCTCTGCGGTGAGCATATAGCGGCCGGAAAACGATTCCCGGGCAATTTGCTTAACCTGGCGCTCGAAGCTGGGGCTGACTTTCTGAACGACCTCGCGTCCGAGCTGTTTCAGGTCAACCCGGTCGCCCTTTTTCAAATCTAAAAAAGCCGGGTGAAGGTAGCGGGCTTTGAAATCGCGAGGTATCTGCTTGTAAACCCGCACGGGTTTCTGGAGCAGCTGGGTTAGTTCAGCTTCGGTCTGGTTTTTTTTATGGCTTGAATTCCGATAAAACTCCCGCACGAACCGCGGGTTTTCGGCCGCTTCCTCCAGGTACTTAAAAAATAGCGGAACCACAATCCCACTCAGAGGAGTTTCCTGGGTCATCCTCTGGATTCCGGATTCAAGGTTTTTCTGAAGGGTGCTGAGGTCTTCGGAGGGTTCAGCCGCTTGAACCACCTGCTTTTCTTCTGTTTTGCGTGCTCCAGGCAGGTCCTTCAGGCTGGGCTTCCTGGCAGCCAGTCCGGTCCGGGAAGAAACCTCCCCGGTTTTTTCGGCCGGGACCGGCTGGGTGGTGGCTTTTGGTTGAGCCTGTGCAGCTTTAGAGTCCGTCTTATCCTGGACGGCGAGTGACGGCTGTCCTGAGCGCTGAACGACTGAAGAACCTGTTGGCAGATAAAGTTCAATTTTGCCGGAAGCCGAAACTCCGGATTGAAAACTCACCAGACTCATTTTCCAGCTGCTTCCTCTATTCAGCAATTCCTGGGTAAGGTCAAATTCCAGACTTAAAGGACTGCCTCCATCCTTGCGGGCATAATACTGACTCTGACCGGGTCCGTTTAAGATCAAGGCCAGAGAGCTGGCCGTCCCTGTCCAGCTGGCCGTCGCTTTAATCTTTCCCGCAGCTCCGATGGTCAGGCTGAATTCCGCCTCGCCCGTGCCGGTTATCGAAAAGGTGAAAGTCTGGATAACATTTTTTTGATTTAGCGTGATGGCTTTTTTCAGCGGTTGAATCTGTTTGCTGGCCGTTCTGGCTTGAAGCGGAGTCCAGAGAATCTGAATTAATAGCAATACACAGAATAAGGATGTAATCTGACGAAGGCGTTTCGGAAATATTTTTACGGAGAGTAACGCCGGTTGACTGGCAGCAAAAGAGAGCCTTCCTTTCAGCATATCCTCCCTCCCTGGAGAAAATTATCTATGCTGAACGGGGCAAATAATGGGTGGGCTGAAGGAGGATTTAATGTTTCGATTTTCGCCTATTATTTTCCCCGTTAATTTTCCCCTGCTGATATGATTTAATTACAGATTGAAAAAGTCTGTCAAGCACAAAATTCTTTCAGGTGGAAAGCTATTTTTCTGCACCCGGGGAAAAAACGCGGTATCTGGTATCTCAACTTAAATCGAATTTCCTCATCCGGTTCCGGGCAGAAAAACGATAGCTATCCTTTCATCAATCGTTATGACTCAATTTGAGCTGGTGGGACTTATAAGCCACTTAGGAGCAAAACAATAATTATCAGCTCGGGCAGTAAAAAATTTATTTAACGGCTATGCCGTGCCAGCGAAGGTAGAGGAAGCATCCTATTACCAAAATAATCCGGCCGAAAAACCAGACCCAGCTCGATAAATGAAGAAAAAATGGTCCTCCATATAAAAATAGAATAAAACCAGCAAGAATCCATCTGGCTCTTTCTTCATTAGAAGCTAAAAAGGCCCACACGGCCAGGAATAAAGGTAGAACATAGGCAATAAAATGATAAATCAGCATCCTAATGTTTAACCTGGCAACATCTATTTTTACAACCTTTTATTTAAGCCAGGTTTTCGTGTTTCTAAACGATAGCGCCTGCGAGCTCATCCAGGCTTCTAAAACCGGCCTCGCGGGGGAGTCGCTTAACAGTTACCGCAGGCAATATTTTTACTCTTAAGGTGCGGTAGCCGGAAGTGTATCCTGATTGTCAAATTCCGCCTGCAGCCATCGTGCATGAAAATAAAACACAGCAAAACGGATGTCAAGAAGAATCTTCTTTCGGGCACAGACATAGTATCCAGGGTAAGGGTAGTATATGGAGGCGGCGTGGTGGTAGGCCAGCTATTGGGATAGGGGTTGAAGAGGCAAAGGGATTTATCAGGCTGGCACTTGAAAAAGCAGGGCTTCCTCCGGTAAAAGTTTTGTTAAAACTTTTAA
>JBASPX010000016.1:0-46883 GCA_049659625.1 Candidatus Saccharicenans sp.
TTAAAAGTTTTAACAAAACTTTTACCGGAGGAAGCCCTGCTTTTTCAAGTGCCAGCCTGATAAATCCCTTTGCCTCTTCAACCCCTATCCCAATAGCTGGCCTACCACCACGCCGCCTCCATATACTGCCCTTACCCTGGATACTATGTCTGTGCCCGAAAGAACTTTCTGTTTGACATTCCCCTCCAATTTTTATATCAATTAAATCAAGGAGGGGAAAAATGGAAAAAATTTCAAAGTGAGGGGTCTTTTTCTTTTTTCTCTGGCGAATGCTGCTGACGGTTCTCCTCATCTGCTCATACCTGCCGGCTTACGGCCAAGAACGTGCTATTCAGAGGCAATCTGCACTCCGGAATAACTCTCTATTGTTTCTCCCGAGGACTACCCTGCTGGCGGTCGGCAACAGCCTGACTCAGGGCACCAGGGACGCCATCAACAATCAGTATCATCTGCAAAACGCCTATCTGCAGAAAGTCGTCAGCAAGCTGAGCCTCGTCCTGCCGTTGAAATTCAGCCAGGCCTGGCTGGATGTCAACGGCAACCGGCTGAACCCGCTTACCATCCCCACCAATCTCGGCATCGACGGCGAAGACATCTTTTCCGTTGAAGGCTATGAGTATTACAAGCGAGCCGGAACAAATTCTAACTACATCTCTTCAGATTATTTATGCGACCATTTGCAGCCCTATCTTTTTACCGACTTACACGACAAAGTTCTCTATCCGATTAACCTGCTGGCCGGAAAACCGGTCAGTCAGATTGATGCCCTTATCTGGCATTTGAACAAACGTATGGGTCCGGCCATAGTTATTTTCTGGGTAGGCAACAACGACGCCGCTCTGTCCACTCTCGGTCTCGGTGGAAAAAACCCGCAGTACCTGCCGATTCCGTTCGACCAGATAAAGGACAGGCTGAGTCTGGTGGTGAGCTATCTCCTGAATTACGGGCGCAGCAAAGGAGTAATTGCCTTTGAGCCTTTTACCGCCGAGCAGACCGAGCACAACCTGACGGACATGGACGATTTTGAGACTCAGCTCAACCGGCTGGTTGCCCGGATGAATCTGAATCGCTCCGGCGTAAAGTACTTCTTCCTGACCTATCCTTATTACCAGGAAGTGGGCTACCTGATGGACAGAGATGATCTGGAATTCTATCTTACCGGCAAAACAGGCTATCCCGTTCCCCCGGATTCGACGGACGGATTTCTCTGCTCACCTTCTTCTGCCTGTATGAACTTGCCAGGGAAGGATATTTCGAGCGCCTTGATGCCGTCCTTGGCAATCCGGCGCTGGTAATGAGCCAGGATGAATCGTCAATCATCAAAAACCGCATCGACAAGTTTAACGCCGCCGTCAAATCTTTTTTCAGCGGCCGCCCCAACGCTTTCATTATCGATACTGCCGACGAACTTAACGAAAGCTTCTCTACGGGCCTGCTGGCAGGAAGTTATCTGCTCAAAAGAAACTGGGGTCGCGGCGGTTCCTTTTCTCTGGATGGCGTTCATCCCGGGCACACCGTGCACACTCACATTGCCAACATCATCCTCCAGGGCATTAACTCTATTCTCGGTCTGAACGCGCCTCTCTGGGACCTGGCTTCTGTTGTTTCCTCTGATCCATACGTTGATTTTGACGGCGACGGCTGGGTAGCCGGGCCAGATTTGACAGCATCGGGATGGACGAACATTCTCTATCTGTTCAAAGACTATCAGGAAGGGGATCCTGGCCCGGCTGTGATTGACCGGATGGAGCCGGCTGACGTCTGGGCTCTCATCTCCAGCGCTCTTCTCGAAGAGATAATCGGCATACCTCTGATCCGGGCTGAAGCTGAAAGAATCGGAGCCATCCAGCTCAAAAAATAAAACCGGGTACAACTATTCCTCGTGTGATGAGTTCAGTTTATATTCATTTAAATAAAGAGGTTAGTCACAATACCCGAAATACTTATTTCCCAATTTCTCTGGCTGGTTTTTTGTTACAGGGCATTAATTCTACCCCGGATTGGTCGGGCATCGTAAAAGGCAAATCATTAGAATTGAAATTTATGTTAACATTAATCAAAAGGAATGAAAGAAACGGCAATCTCTTCTTTCGCGCTGTCGACAATAGAAAAATAATTTGCAAATGTTACCCGGGTTTCCTTTATAATGAGTGGCAAAGGCGAGAATTAATAATCTATAATCTTTCATCAGGGAGGATTAAAAATGGAAGGCCATCAGGCGCTCTTAAGGGGACAGCATTCCGAAATTAAGAAGAAAAAAACCGGCGACTGGCTGGCCTGGCTCAACCTGACCGGATATCTGGCTATGGTGGTGGTCAATTACCTGGCCAACGCTCTTCCAATTAATAACCTCAATACCAGACAGCTTTCAGACAAATATCCAAATCTGTTTGTACCGGCTGGCTTTACCTTCTCCATCTGGGGAGTTATTTACCTTCTTCTGGCCATCTGGGTGTTTTTTGCTCTCAAGCAGGCCATAACCGGCCGCCAGGTTTTCCCGGCCTTCAGGACCGCAGGTCCATTTTTCTTCCTGACCTGTCTGGCCAATGTCGGCTGGATCTTTGCCTGGCATTATGAACAGCTCATCCTGTCACTTCTTATTATGCTAACCCTGCTGGCATTACTCATAATCATCTACCAGAGGCTGAGCCAGCGTCCGTATGAAGAAATTCAACATGACCGTTTCCCTGCCCGCTGGCCTTTCAGCATTTACCTGGCCTGGATCTCGGTGGCCACTGTAGCCAACACCACCGCTGTACTTGTCGGCCATAACTGGAATGGTTTCGGGCTCAGCCAGCAGTTCTGGACGGTTGTGGTCCTGGCGGTCGTTACCACCCTGACACTGATTTTTGTCCTGAAGAAAAAGGATCTATGGTTCGGGTTGACAGCCATCTGGGCTTTATTCGGAATTCTATACAAAAGATTGCAGGATACCGCGGCCAGCGACCGGGCCGTCGAAATCACGGCTATTGCTTCGCTGGTGCTGATGGCTGTGGCCATTATTAAGAGCCTGATAAATAAAGGAAAAACCTCCGACAGCAAACTTCTGGCTGTAGGAAATCATAAATAAGGACATTTTCCCGGGCAAGGAAATTATCGCTTGACTCTGCTCAGGCATCTTTACTATTTACAAATACATGAGGAGGGGGAGCAAATGAAAAAATTTTTCCTGCTGTTTTTTATAATCATTTTCCCCGGCTCATTTTTTTAAATCAATCGATTAAGTCGCCTTCTTTTCTGCCTGATTCTGACCCTTTGTCTGAACCTCAGGACTTCATCTTCAAATGTGATATCAGTTGATAAAAAAATAGGCTAAAATTTTAGTTCTGGAAGGATGAAAACCATGGTTGCTGAGAAGGCAGAAGACCGTAATAAAACGGCTGACCAGAGAAGAAAAGAATTTCTTCGGCTGCGTGAAGAAATTTCCCGTCTTCTGCCTGAAGCCATGCTCGGCGATTACTACGAGGTTCAGAACAAGCTGGTGGAGCTCCTTACCGGTCACCTGCCCTGCACCAACCCATCCAGAGCCATTGATCTCCTGAGCAGAATGAAACAACGTCTGGAAAAATCGGTGGAGCAGAAAAAGTCCAGAGACAGAAAAAAACCTCGCCTTTTCTATCCCCATGAACTGCCGATCAACCGTCACCGGCAGGAAATCGTCAGGGCGATAAAAGAAAACCGGGTGATCGTGGTTTCCGGAGAGACCGGCTGCGGCAAAAGCACCCAGCTTCCGAAAATGTGCCTTGAAGCCGGACGCGGTCTGGCCGGAAAAATCGCCTGCACCCAGCCGCGTCGCCTGGCCGCCATGACCATCGCCCAGCGCATTTCTGAAGAGCTGGGCCAGCCGCTCGGGAAAGTGGTCGGCTACAAAATCCGCTTTCAGGACCGTACCTCCCCCGAGGCTTACATCAAAATCCTCACCGACGGCATGCTCCTGGCGGAAACCCAGGGCGACCGTCTGCTTACCGAATACGACACGATCATAATTGACGAAGCTCACGAACGCAGCCTGAACATAGATTTTCTCATCGGACTCTGCCGCCGGCTGCTGGACAGGAGACCGGAGCTTCACCTGATCATCACTTCGGCCACCCTCGAAGTGGAAAAGTTCCTGAAAGCCTTCAACCATCCGCCGCTCTTCAAGGTCAGCGGCCGCCTGTATCCGGTTGAGGTGATGTATTTCCAGCCGGGAAACCGAAACCAGAGAAAAGAAGAACCCGATTACGTCGACCTGGCAGTGGAAGCGGTCGATTTCTTAAAAAAAGAAAAACCGCCCGGCGATATTCTGGTTTTCATGCCAACCGAGCAGGATATCTTAGAGACCTGCCAGCGACTTCAGGGAAAACACTATCCTGATTCAGTCATTCTGCCCCTCTACGCCCGGATGCCTTCCCACCAGCAGAAGCAGATTTATCATCTGAAGCAGGGGAAAATCGTCGTGGCCACAAACGTGGCGGAAACTTCGCTGACCATCCCGGGGATTCGTTATGTGGTGGACACCGGACTTGCCCGCATCTCCCAGTACCATAGCTCTTCAGGAATTCACAGCCTGCCGATCCTGCCGATTTCCAGAGCCAGCGCCGAGCAGAGAAAAGGCAGATGCGGCCGGGTGAGCGCCGGGCTCTGTCTCCGCCTCTATTCCGAAGAGGATTTTCTCTCGCGCCCGGAACACACCCCGCCGGAAATCCTGCGGAGCAACCTGGCCGAAGTCATCCTCAGGATGTTAAATTTAGAGCTGGGTGACCCGCTGAAATTTCCCTTCCTTGACCCGCCGTCTGCCAGGGCCGTTCGCGACGGCTACCGCACGCTGCTCGAACTCGGCGCGGTGGAAAAAACCGATTCCGGTTATGAACTGACCCAGCTTGGACGAAGGATGGCTCGACTGCCGCTCGACCCGCGCCTTTCCCGCATGCTGCTCGAAGCGGCCAGCCGGGAATGTCTGTCGGAGGTGGCGGTAATAGCGGCCGCCCTGAGCATTCAGGACCCGCGCCTGCGTCCTCTGGAAAAAGCCGCCGATGCCGACCGGGTGCAGTCAGTCTTTCAGCATCCTGAATCCGATTTTCTTACACTCTATAACCTGTGGCAGGCAATTCAATCAACCATCAAGAACGAAGCCGCCCCGGCTCAGGCCCTGAAAAAATTCGCCCGCGATTACTTCCTTTCCTACATAAGGCTGCGCGAATGGATTTTTGTCCACCAACAGATTCTGGAAATCTTAGAAGAGGAAAAGATTCGTCCGACATCATCCCGCTCCAGAGCAGGGGAATCCGACCGTTATGCCGCCATTCACAGATCAATCCTCAGCGGTTTTATTTCCCACATAGCTGCCCATAAAGAGAAAAATGTTTATGAGACCGCCCGCGGCCAGGAGGCACGGCTCTGGCCCGGCTCGGCGCTGTTCAAAAACCCGTCTTCATGGGTGGTGGCAGCCGAACTGGTAAAAACCAACCAGCTTTACCTGCGCACTGTCGCTCGCATATCGCCCGCCTGGGTGGAAGAAATCGCGCCGCATCTCTGCCGCTATTCCTACGAGGAACCTTACTGGGACAGAGAGCGCGAACAGGTGCGGGCGAAGGAAAGAGTCACCATTTTCAACCTTAATCTCATCTCTGACCGGGATGTTCCTTTCGGTCGTCAGGATCCGCAGACCGCCCATGAAATCTTTGTGGAAGAAGCTCTGGTGAGATTTCAGGTTAAACGACCGCTGCCTTTCCTCGAACATAACCGCGAACTGGTCAGCCGCGTCAGGTTGCTCGAAGAAAAGCTCCGCCGCCGGAACATTCTCATTCCCGAACACTATCTTTTTGACTTCTATTCCGGACGTCTTCAGGGGGTCTACAGCCTGGAAGGTCTGGAGCAGAGAATCAGAAATGCCGGTGGAGACGATTTTCTAAGGCTTAAAGAAGAAGACCTATACCTCTGGCATCCGGAAAAGGAACTGGTGGAAAAATACCCCGACACCATCAAAATTCTCGGTCAGACCTACAGGCTCAAATACCGTTTTGCGCCAGGCGAGGAAGATGACGGCGTAACCCTTGTCACCACACGGGCGCTTCTCGACCGGATTCCGGAGTTTCTTCTGAGCTGGCCTGTCCCGGGGATGCTGGCAGAAAAAGTGGAAGCCTGCCTGAAAGCCCTGCCGAAGGAATACCGCCGGCTTCTGCTTCCGGCAGCCGAGAAAGCCCGGGTAATCGCCTCGCGACTTAAACCCGCTCCTGTTTCCTTCTTCGAGGCGCTGGGAGCAGTCATCAAAGAACTCTACGGAGTTGACCTGCCCCGCCAGGTCTGGGAAAAGCTGGAAATTCCCCGTTATCTTAAAACCAGGATAGCGGTGGTCAACGAAGCTGGTGAAGAAATTATCGCCAGCCGGGACCTGGCCTTCCTCAAGAAAATGCTGAACTCTCGTTCTGCCCCGCAGGAAAGCGAGGAATCACCCGGGTGGAGAGAAGCCCGGGCGAAGTGGGAAAAAGAAGACCTGAGAGACTGGGACGAAACTTTCCCTGAAATTCCCGAAGAGGTGGTCATCGACGATTTTCTCAGGGGATATCCAGCGCTTCAACCGGCGGGAGAAAAATTCCTTGTGAAGCTTTTCCGGAACCGGGAAGAGGCCAGACAGGCCCATCTTCAGGCAGTGTCCGAACTCCTGAGCCGGAAGTTTCAAAAAGACCTGAATTTTATAATGAGGAGCTATGCCTTTCCGGAAGAACTCCGTCCGCTTATGCTCTATTTTGGTGGCGAGGCAGCCCTGCGAAATCGCCTGCTGCAGAGAATCAAAAACGAAGTATTCGGCAAAAACTTCAGGCGCCGGGATGAGCTGCAGGAATTTGTAAGAAACCGCGCGCTCAAAGAACTGTTCGAAACCGGACATCGTTTGTTCACCGCGGTTCTGGAAATCCTTCAGGAATACGGCAAAACCAGAAATCTGATTCAGGAAATGGAAGAGGCCAGAAAAAAACTCGGCGTTATTTCCACTCTGCCCCAGATGCTGAAACAGGAACTGGAACAGCTGGTGCCGCCAGACTTTTTGCTTATCTATCCTCTGGATTTTCTTCTCCGACTGCCGCGGATGGTGGAAGCTCTCGGAATCAGGGCAGAGAGAGCCCGGCTTTCCGCAGAGAAGGACCGTCAGAAAGCCTCCCGCCTTGAACCCTTCCTCCTGGACTATGAGCGACTGGCCGGTCAGGTCAGCAGAAAACCGTCTGCGGAGAAAGAAAAACTCCTGCTGGGACTGCGCTGGCTGATTGAGGAATTCAAAATTTCCCTTTTCGCCCCCGAAATAAAAACCGCCTTCCCGGTCAGCGAGAAGCGACTGGCTGAAAGGATAAAGGAGATTGAGACGCTAATCGCTGAAGGATAACAGCATACGATTTCTCTGCGCAGCTCTGCCTGATTCTCAGCTATTCGGTCACAGTTGATCAAAAAGTTTTGTTGTTTAATGCGTTATCGGCGCCGTAGAGAGCCCTGATCCCGGATCCTGAGTTCTCCCGGTTAAAGACAGACGGGGAAACAACTCCACCTCAGTTTCTGCTCCCCTGGCTTCCGTTAAAATATATGAAAGTTCATTCATATATTAGCAAAAATCAAAACGGTTGAATTGCGGGCGAAAAACTAATATTTATATAAAGCCAGGAAGTTTTTCAGGAATAATGTTCCACCCGGTGTCGGCTTCAGCCAGGTTATGGTCAGCCTGAAGCAGGATAACGCCGGCCGAAACACTGAAAACGGAGGTATCAGATGGCAGAGGAAACAAAAGAATCAACCTCAAACAACCATTCGAGCGCGGAGGAAAAAGTGGTAAAACCGCGGCATCTTAAAAAATTGCTCGGCCAGGAATTCTGCGTTTCCGACTGGCTGACCATGACTCAGGAGAGGATAAACGCCTTTGCCGATTGCACTGAAGACCGCCAGTGGATTCATGTGGATGTGGAAAGAGCCGCCAGGAGCCCTCTGAAAAGCACCATCGCTCACGGTTTCCTGCTGCTCTCGCTTTTGCCTTACTTTCTTTCCCGGTCCCCGCTGGCCCGGATAAAAGTTAAGATGGTCTTCAATTACGGGCTCGACCGGATCAGGTTCATCCAGCCGGTCAAACCGGGCGACCGCATCCGCAACCGGGCCGTGCTCCGGGAAATAAGAAGAAGAGGTTTCCGCCGCTGGCTGGTGAGGATTGAAAACACGCTGGAGATCGAGGGCAATCCGAAACCGGCGCTGGTGGCTGACCTGCTGGTGTTTGTGATTTTCTGAGTTTATCTACCGGCCGCCAGCTCTTTGAGTATCTCAACCGTCCGGTCTATTTCCTCAAAAGAATTATAGATGTGAGTCGACTGCCGGACGCCGTAAACTTCGCCCATCGAGCGCACCCTGTGCCGGCCCCGTTTCCAGAGTTCATCCTGAAGGAAATTTCCGGTCAGTCCTTCGATGGTATAAACGGTTATTCCAGCGCACATCGAAGGGTCGAGCGGACTGAAGATTTTTATCCCGGGAATTTCCAGCAAACGAGCCCGGAGATAATCACCCAGTTGCTTTATTCTCAGGTAAACGCGATCCGGTCCGAGCTCAAAATGAAAATCGAGCGCTTCATCCAGACCCAGAAGCAAGGACAGATTACCCGTTCCCCTCTGGCTCAGGCGGAATCCGTGGTCTTCCTGATTGTCCCACTGGGCGCTGGCCAGAGTGGTCCAGATTTCCCCGGCTCTTTCCTTCCTCAGAAAAAGAAACCCTGTCCCCGCGGGAGCGCAGAGCCATTTGTGAAAACTGCCGCAAAAAGCGTCGCAGCCAATTTCTCTTAAATCAACCCTGATCTGACCCGGAGACTGAGCTCCATCTATCACCGTAAAAACTCCGCGTTTTCTGGCTTCGGCGCAGAGCTCTCTGACCGGAAGGACCGCGCCGCTTCCGGTGATGATATGCGGTATAGCCAGCACCCTGGTGTTCGGTCCGATTGCCCGAACGAAAGTGTCAATCACTTCTTCCGGAGACTCTATCGGTTTTCCCAGGGGGAGCTGGCGGTAAACCAGGCCGCACCGCTTAGCCTTGAGCTTCCAGGCAGATTCACCTCCGGGATGTTCCTGGTCGGTTCCGAGAACCTCATCTCCAGGTTTGAGATCCAGACCGCAGGCGATATAATTGATGCCAGCAGTGGCGTTTTCCGTGAGGGCTACTTCCTTTGTATCGCAGTTAAACAGACGGGCGATTTTTTCCCTTATTCCGTCAAATGGCTGATAGCCGGAGATCCAGTCGTCTCCGTAGTAATCCCATTCTGCGATTTTTTCCGCGGTCAGCCGCAGATGGTTCACCACCCGCTCAAAAACTCTTCGCGGCATAGCTCCGAGGGTCCCGGTGTTGAAAAAAGACTCCTCCGGGTCCAGGAGAAATTCATCTCTTACTTTCTTCCAGAAATCCTTTTCTGGGTCAACCTTGCGAATCATGCTTCCACTCTCCGGCCATCGCTCGCGCAGGCTTTTTCAAAAAGAAATCGAGCCCGATCCCATCGCGGGCGATCGAGCCTTAAGCTGCAATATCAGCAGACAAGTTTAACTCATTCTCGCCGGAAATTAAAGAACCGGCTGCGGCCTCATCAGGTATTCCGGCTTGCGGTATTTCAACACTTCCATCGCTTTCCATCACACGCGTCAGACGACTTCCCGCTGAAACTCCGGCTGCTCTTTTTCTGTTGATAATCGATAAAAAAAGGCGAATATTCTATCTCAATTCTAACCGCCGGTTTCGCCGCGCTATGCTTAACGAGAATAAGACTTTTCTATCGACTGATAGACCATCGTCCGGAACTTGTTCTGAAGGTCGCTCAGAGACGGCGGAGCCGGCAGCAACTGAATCATGAACACGGCCACGAGCTTTTCCACCGGGTCAACCCAGTAACTGGTAAAATAGGCGCCGCCCCAGCCATAACTGCCGGCGGTGCCGGGAATACCGGAGTCGCCGAGATTTTTCACGATGGAAAAGCCAAGTCCGAACCCGACCCTTCCGCCTGAATAGAGCTGCCCCGCATGGTCAGCCACCATCAGCTCGACCGATTTAGGGCTGAGAATCCGCACGCCGCCGAGTTCGCCGCCGTTCTGGAGCATCAGAAGAAAACGGGCGTAATCTTCCGCCGTGCTCACCAGCCCGGCTCCTCCCGAATAGCATTTTCGCGGTCCGTAAAGGTAGGGACTTTTTGCCGGGTCTTCAACCATCTTCAGCTGGCCATTTTCGTCCGCTCCGTAAGCCGGCGTCAGCCGCGAAGCCTTGCTCTCAGGAAGGAAGAAATGGGTGTCCTTCATCCCGAGAGGTCCGGTTATCCTCTTTTCAAAAAACTCTGCCAGGCTCATTCCGGAAACTACCTCGACCAGATAGCCAAGGATATCGGTATTATATCCATAGACGAATTTCTCACCCGGCTGTGCATCAAACGGAAGGGAGGCGAGTTTTTTTACCAGCTCGCCAGTGGTCATATCTTTATCCGTGAGGAACCAGCCATGAATTCCGGCCTTCAGATATTCTTCCCGGGCAGGCCCGTCTCCGTAGGAAATTCCGGCTGTATGGGTCAGCAGGTCACGAATGGTGATCTGCCTCCTGGCCGGGACCAGGCTGTATCCGCGGACATCCTTCCCTTCAGCTCTGACCGCCACCTCTGTCTCCTTGAATTCGGGTATGTATTTTGAGACCGGGTCGTCGAGCAGCAGCTTACCTTCCTCCATCAGCATCATTACCGCCACCGAGGTTATGGCCTTCGTCTGAGAGGCGATGCGGAAAATCGCTCCGACGGGCATAGGATCCGGTTGATCGAGCCTGAACCGGCCGAAAGCCCGATGATAGGCTACCCTGCCGTTCCGGGCTATCAACACCACCATGCCGGGCGCCCCCTTCCGGTCGCAGTATTCCTGAAGCACCTGGCCGAGCCGCTCAAGCCGGCTGGCGGAGAGGCCAACCTCGGCCGGGCGAGCTACCGGCAGGTTGGTTGCAAAAATAGAAAGATTAAAGAACAGAAGCAGAACAAAGATGAACAGGGCAGCAAAAGCTTTTCTGGCATCAGTCCTTTTTCTTCTTTTCCGCGGCCAGCAGTCGCCTCTTTTCTCGAATTCCTCTTCTGGAATACCGGTCAGGCCATGGTTATTTCGAAAGGAAACAGAAGCTGCATTTGATAAAAAAATATTCTTCATGGTTTTATGCCTCCCCTTAATTTTCCTTTTTTCTTCAATTCTAACCGGCTCCTCACCCGGTTTATCCCTGTCCGGGAAACCCGATCTCAATGCTTTTCTCTTGATTATATTCCAACAGCCTTGTGCCTATCAAAATTTTTAATCGCTGAATTTTCTTTGAATCCAAATAGCATCGAGGCTAAACTTTTCACCAACGTTTCAGGAATAAATGGTAAAATCAAGGAAAAATCTTCCATCAACCTGAACTCTATGGCCCGGGAGCAAAAAATTAAAATCCGGCAAGCGACAGGTTTTTAGTTCCGGCTCTCGATGAGGACAGGACTGCGCCTGTTTGCTCTCCGACAAAAGTCGCTTAAAGCAGGCCCAGAGATCCAGTTTCTTGACTGTCATCAGCCGGGCATAATATACTCAACCGCGTGAAAGGCGAAACTTCTACCAGAATCTGGGAAATAGATTTTCTTCGCGGTCTGGCCATCATCCTGATGGTCGGCTACCATTTCCTATACGACCTGGGTGATTTTGCCGGCGTTGAAAAATTCCTGATGTTTTCAACCGACCTGACCACACCCGGCTGGCTGATTGCCCAGCATCTTTTCGCCGGGCTCTTTGTGCTTATCTCCGGAATCAGCTCAAACTTCAGCCGCAATAATTTCCGCCGTATGCTGAAATATCTGGCGGCGGCCCTGCTCATCACCGCGGCCACCTATCTTTTCGACCCGGAGTCAGTCATAGTCTTTGGAATAATTCATTGCCTGGCTTTTTCCGTCCTGATTTACGGATTATTCTTCAAGAACTCCCGTCCGCTGACCTGCCTCGCCTGGGGAATAGCTATCGTCTTTCTGAGCGCTTTTCTCCCGTCGCTTCAAAAAATTTCCGCCCTCAGAACAAACTGGTTACTTCCGTTCGGACTGCATCGTCCGGATTTCGCCTCTTTTGATTATTTCCCCCTTATCCCCTGGACAGGCGTTTTCCTGGTCGGCGCGGCCGTCGGGGGCTGGCTGTACAGAAGCAAAAAGAGCCTTCTCCCTTCAACCCTTCGACCAACTTTTGTCAACTGGTGCGGCAGAAATTCCCTCTATATTTACCTGCTGCATCAGCCGGTGATAATGGGCATCCTCTATTTACTGGGTTATGTGCGCCTCTGATTGAGCCGGCGTTTGATGGCGCCTGAAATTCGCGGACTTAAACATTTTTCAGCAGCTTCTGGAAATCACTCTTCTTCAGCATCTTTTCCATCTCAAAAAACTGCTTCAGCAGCTGGTTGACTTCCTGAACCGGACGACCGCTCCCCCGGGCGATCCTGGCCCTTCTGCTTCCGTTGATGATCCTCGGATTTTCTCTTTCCTGCGGCGTCATCGAGTTTATGATCGCTTCGTAATGCAGGAGTTTCCTGTCGTCAACCTCGAGCTGTCCGATTTTCTTGAAAGGACCCATCTTCGGCAGAAAATCAAGCAGGCCCGAAAGACTGCCCATCTTTTTCAGCTGCTGGAGCTGTTTGCGAAAATCTTCCAGGGTAAATTGCTGTTTTTTGATTTTCCTGGCTAATTCTTCAGCTTCTTTGAGGTCGGCTTCCTTCTCCGCTTTCTCGATCAGGCTCAGGATGTCGCCCATACCGAGAATCCGGGAAGCCATTCTCTCCGGGTGAAACACTTCCAGCCGGTCGAATTTCTCCCCGACGCCGATGAACTTTATGGGCTTCCCGGTGACGTAGACGATTGACAGCGCCGCTCCTCCACGAGCATCTCCATCGAGCTTTGTCAGGATGATCGAGGTCAACCCGATTTTTTCCTCAAAAGCCTGGGCGCTGCGGACGGCATCCTGGCCGGTCATGGCATCCCCCACATATATAACTTCGGCCGGCTGCAGGATATCCCGCACAAGCTTCAATTCCTCCATAAGTTCCTCATCTACGTGCAGGCGGCCGGCGGTGTCCACGATCAGAGGGTCGTAGCCGCGGTTTCGGGTGTAGGTTACGAGCTCTTTCAGAGCTCCGGCCGGGTCTTTCATTTTCTCAGCGGTCATCTCGTAAAAGGGCAATTCCAGAGACCTGGCAATTATCCTCAGCTGGTCCTGGGCGGCCAGCCTTTTCAGGTCGAAAGAAACCAGCAGGGGATTCCGACCGAGCGTTCTGACATACCGGGCGAGTTTCCCGGCGGTGGTGGTCTTCCCGCTTCCCTGAAGACCGACGAGCATAAAAATTGATGGCGGCTGACCCTTAAAATTGAGCGGCCTGGCCTCCTCTCCGAGGATATCGGTAAGCTCGTCCCTGACAATCTTTATAAAATGCTGGGCCGGGGTCAGGCTCAGCAGGACTTCCTGGTTCAAAGCCCTGGCCTTCACCCGGGCTTCAAATTCCTTGACCACCCGGTAGTTGACGTCGGCCTCCAGGAAGGCCAGGCGGAGCATTTTCAGGGCTTCCGCGATATTTTTTTCTGTAATCTTGCCCTCGCCCTTTATGTATTTGAGGGTTCTCTGGATCCTTTCGGTAAGCTGTTCAAACATCCGACTCACCTGACTGCCTTAAATCTTACGCCAGCGTCTTCCCCGGGTCAACAGCGCGGTAGCTGCGGAGTTGGTCTTGCCCCTCCGAAAGGTTGAAGCTTGACTTTCAGGCCACTTACAGGTAAATTTTAGCTAATTTTAAGGAAGGTGTACGATGACCCAGAAAAGTAGTAAAAGTATCGAGGTCGGCGAAACCATCTCTCCCACCTCGAAAATTAACTTTGAAGAACTGCGCAGATTGATAGCACTACTGGAGGAGAAAAACCTCTCGCTATTCGAGCTGGAAGTTGAAGATTTCAAGATAAAAATCAGCCGGAATCAGACTGCCCCGATAGCCCAGGCTCCGCTGGTAATCGCCCCCGCTGGCGCTGAAGCGCCCACCACAGCTCCCGCTTCCGGCTCAGCAACTCCACAGGTAAAACCTGCAGAAGATAAAAACATCCATTACATAACCTCACCGATGGTCGGCACTTTTTATCGAGCTCCATCTCCCACCTCGCCGCCGTTTGTTGACATCGGAGACACGGTAAAGAAGGGGCAGACCCTGTGTATCATCGAAGCCATGAAGCTGATGAACGAGATTGAGAGCGACGTCAACGGCATTGTGGTGGACATTCTTGTGGAAAACGGAAAACCCGTTGAATACGGGCAGAAACTATTTGCCATCAAGGTCAGTTCCTGAGGAACATGTTTTCGAAAATACTCATTGCCAACCGCGGTGAAATAGCTCTGAGGATCATCAGGTCCTGTAAGGAACTGGGCATAAAGACTGTAGCCGTTTACTCCGAAGCTGATCGAAACTCGCTCCATGCGATGTTAGCTGACGAAAGAATCTGCATCGGGCCAGCCAGAGCTTCTGAGAGCTACCCGAACATCCCCAACATCCTGAGCGCTGCCGAAATCACCGGAGCTGAAGCCATCCATCCCGGATACGGCTTCTTAGCCGAGAATGCTAAATTTGCCGAAATATGTCAGAACTCCGGGCTGGTTTTTATCGGACCGCCGCCTGAAATCATCAGGCTGATGGGCGACAAGAGCAAAGCCCGCCAGGCGATGAAAAAGGCCGGCCTGCCCGTCATCCCGGGCAGTGACGTCATCCTCCAGGATGTATCTGAAGCCAGAAAGATTGCCCAGAAAATAGGTTATCCGGTAATCATCAAAGCCGCAGCCGGCGGTGGTGGCAAGGGAATGAGAATCTGTTACAATGCCGCCCAGCTCGAAGAGCAGTTCCCTATGGCCCAGAACGAGGCGAAGGCAGCTTTCGGTGATCCCTCGCTCTACCTGGAAAAATACATCACCGGCGCCAGGCATATCGAAATTCAGGTCATAGGAGACAGTAAAGGAAACGTGATTGTTTTCGGCGAAAGGGAATGCAGCGTCCAGAGAAAGTACCAGAAAATAATCGAAGAAACCCCCTCGCCTTTCATAGATGAGCGAACCCGGCACAAGATGATGAAGGAAACCAAGAAGGCGGCCGAAGAAATTGGCTACCGCAGTCTCGGGACCTTCGAATTTCTCGTCGACGAGAAGAAAAGATTCTATTTCATGGAAGCCAACACCAGGGTTCAGGTTGAACACCCGATCACCGAGATGGTATACGGAATCAACCTGATCAAGGCCCAGATCCGGGTGGCCGCGGGCGAAAAATTAAATTTCCCCATCGAACTTGAGATGCGTGGCCACGCCATCGAATGCCGGATTAACGCCGAGGACCCGGAAACTTTTATTCCCTCACCCGGGAAAATCGATTTTCTGGTTTTCCCCGGTGGCGAGGGGATCAGGGTAGACTCAGCCGCCTATGCCGGCTGGGAAATTCCACCTTATTATGATTCCCTGTTAGCCAAGATCATCGCCTACGCTCCATCCAGACAGCTGGCCATCGCTAAAATGAAGGCGGCGCTGGAGACAACCACCATCGTCGGAGTAAAAACCAACACCCCCCTGCTGTTGCAGATCCTTTCGAGTGATGATTTTGTCAAGGGAAATTACAATACGCAGTTCTTAGAGAGGTTTCTCAGCCGCCGGGAGGCCGCTTCCTGAAGTCCTTCCTCAGAGGACAAGGGCAGACAGATAAGTTTCTTTAATCTGATTTTTTCTCAAAAATGCCAACCGTAAACTGACCGTCATTATCGGCATAAACGTTGTCGTTAACTCCGAGAAAGAGCCTTCCTTCGAGTGTTATCTCCACCTCAGTGCCGGCTCCAATATAGAACACCGTCGAGACTTCCTCCCGCCTTTCTTCGCCGGTCTCCTCATCACGGGTTACACTGATAACTTTGACCACCTTCCCCACAAGCGCGCCCAGGTTCCGGTCAGGAAGCGGCTGCTGGGGAGTCTGCAGGTCTAAACCCTCAGGACCGCAGGCGGCAATCGGGTTGCCCCGCTGCAGTGAAATGGTGCCGCTGGCCTTAAATACCAGCTTGTCCCCCTCTTTAACCTCAATACCGGTATCCACCCAGCCGAGCGCAGCTTTAACCTCAACCTGTTTAACCAAAGTCAACTCTGCCTGGACGTTCCCATGCAGGACCGGAAGACCTGCTACCAGAGCAGCACCCAGCCAGAAAAGAAAAATAAAAACACGCCCGACCCCTTTCATCTTTCCTTCCCCTGCATTTATTTTACCGATTCTGAGGCGATGATTTCCAGCATTGAACTGTGAATCAAACCGTTGCTGGCAACGATGTTGGGACAGGAAAACACAAAGGTATTACCCTGAAAATCGGTTACCCGGCCTCCGGCTTCCTCCACCAGCAGCGCTCCGGCAGCCAGGTCCCAGGGCTTCAATTTCATTTCCCAGTAGCCGTCAAACCGCCCGCAGGCCACGTAACAGAGGTCGAGAGCAGCCGAACCCAGACGTCTGACCGCCTGAGCTTTCACCGCAAACCTGGAAAAATAATTGAGATTGTTGTCCGGGCTGGTGCGAACGTCGTAAGGAAAGCCGGTGGCCAGCAGACTCCTGTCGAGCTCTGGAGTGGTCGAGACTCTGATCTGGCTTCCGTTGAGATAAGCTCCCCGGCCACGCCCGGCAGTGAAGAGCTCATCCCGGCAGGGGTCGTACACCACGCCGGCTATTATCTCACCTCTGTAAACAAGAGCGATAGACACACAGAAAACGGGCAGGCCGTGGGCATAGTTGGTGGTACCATCCAGCGGGTCCACCAGCCAGCAATAATCGGAATCTCTCTCCTGGCGGATTTCTTCCTCCGCCAGAAAGCTATGACCGGGAAACGCCTTTCGCAAACGTTCATAGATTATCTCTTCCGAACGCCGGTCGAAATTCGTCACCAGGTCAATCTGACCCTTATAACTTATGTCTTTTTTGCGGTTAAGGTTTTGCAGCAGATAGAGGCCGGCTTCTTTAGCCGCTTCGCTGGCAACCGATATGAACTCCACCAGACTCTCCATGGTAAAAATATTAACAGCAGGGCTGACTTCTGGCAATAAAATAAAACTTTTAATCCCAAACTCCGTAAATTATAAAGTATAATAAAAGCAAAAACACCGTTTTAAGGAAACCCGAAATGACCGAGAGGAAAAGCTCAAAGAAGAAAAAACGAATTCTGCTGTTTGCTGGCATTATCCTGATCATAGGGTTGATCATTCTGCTGAACCTTCAGGCATCAAGAGAAAAAGCGGTGAAAGTCACGGTAGAGAAGGTCAAGAAACAGTATATCACTTCCATCATTTCCGCCTCAGGCGAAATCAAACCGAAGAAAAACATAAACATCAGCGCGCTGGTGGCCGGAAGGATAGTGAAAATCGGGGTAAAAGAAGGGCAGATGGTTAAAGCTGGAGATTTCCTGCTGCAGATTGACCCCACCTACTATGAAGCGCAGGTTGACCGGATCAGGGCCGCCATCAATCAGTACAAGGCTGAACTCATCCGGGCAGAAGCTCAGTACCGTCGGGACAGGAATTATTACGAGCGTCAGAAACAGCTGTTCGAGAGCGGGTTGATCTCACGTGACCAGCTGGAAGCGGCCCGGGCTCAGTATGAAGTTTCTTCAGCCACCCTTCAATCGCTGAGATATCAGATCAAACAGGCAGAAGCCAACCTGAAAAGCAACCTGGAAGACCTGAAAAAAACCACTTACAACTCGCCGATAGACGGAATGGTTACCAGCCTGCGAGTGGAAGAAGGCGAAGTAGCCATAGTGGGCACGATGAACAACCCGGGAACGGTCCTTCTGACCATCGCCGACCTTTCGATCATGGAGGTTGAGGTTGAAGTGGATGAAACCGACGTGGTTAACGTGAAACCCGGCCAGCTGGCCCGGGTAAGGGTTGACGCCTTCCCGGAGCAGATCTTTCAGGGGCGGGTAACGGAAATAGGAAGCTCTGCCCTGGAAAAGCTCACCGCCGGCTCCAGGGAATCGCGAAACTTCAAAGTGGTGATTACTCTGGAGGATACCGACCACCAGCTGAAACCCGGCCTTTCAGCTTCGGCTGATATCATCGTGGCTGAGAAGAAAGATGTCCTGGCCGTGCCCATCGCTGCCCTGGTCATAAGACAGCCCGAAAAAACCGGCGAGGGTCAGAAAGGAGCTGCCTCCACCCCAACAGAAAAACAAAAAGAGGAAGAAGGAGTTTTTGTTGTGGCCAACAACCGGGCGAAATTTCAACCGGTGAAAAAGGGAATCATGGGCGGCATGATGGTGGAAATTCTGTCCGGACTGGAAGAGGGACAGGAAATCGTGACCGGACCCTATTCGGCTTTGCGCGACCTCAAGGAAGGAACACTTCTTAAAGTGGAACGAAAATGAGCGAGACCCTTGTACCTTCAAACGACGAGCTTATACTGGCCAAGGATATAAAGAAAATTTATCAACTGGACAAACAGCAGGTTGAAGCCCTCAGAGGAGTCAGCCTGACCATTAAGAGAAACGAATTTGTGGCCATTATGGGGCCGAGTGGTTCGGGCAAATCAACTCTGATGAACATTCTGGGCTGCCTTGATACCCCCACCTCAGGCGAGTATTACCTGAACGGAAAACTCGTCAGCACCCTCAGCGAGGATGAGCTGGCTTACATCAGGAATAAAGAGATTGGCTTTGTTTTTCAGGTTTTTAACCTGCTGGCCAGAGCCAGCGCCTTCAAGAATGTCGAGCTTCCGCTGATATACGCGGGAGCGAAGAAGGAAGAACGGGAGGCTAAGGTCAGACGGGCCCTGGAACTGGTCGAAATGAGCCACCGGCTTCACCATCTTCCGGCTGAGCTTTCCGGAGGCGAAAGACAGAGGGTGGCCATTGCCAGAGCCCTGGTGAATGAACCTTCCCTGCTCCTGGCCGACGAACCAACCGGAAACCTGGATACCAGAACCGGTCAGGAAATACTGAAGCTTTTTCATAAGATTCATGAAAACGGAAATACCATCATCATGGTCACTCACGACCGTGAAGTGGCCAACCACGCCCAGAGAATAATTTACATAAGAGACGGAATGATAGAAAAAGAAGAAAGGAAAGGAGTCTGGCTATGAATTTATGGCAAAGAATTACCGGCATATTCGTCTCTCCCCGGGAAACCTTTTCCTGGCTGGCAGAAAAACCGATCTGGCTCGACGCCATGATCATCGTCCTGGTGGCTTCTCTGATTTACGGATTTCTGGTAGCCCCATTCTCAGCCCGTGATCAGTTTGAAATCACCAGCAACAGTCCCAAAATGAAGGAATTCCTCAGACAGAGAATGGGGGAAGATGGATTCAATAAATACATGGAAAGAATTCAAAAAGAAGCGGAAACACCATCTGCCGCCGTGAAAATTCGCAGCGGCCTGTCTGTGGGGATAATGGCTCTGATTGCCGTTTTTATTCAGGCAATTTTGCTGCTGATCATCGCCCGCCTTATAACCGGCTCAACCCTCGGGAATTACCGGCAGTTGCTCAGCGCCCTGTTTCATGCCAGTTTTATTAACGCCATCGCCGGAAACGCTCTCAGGTTCGTCCTGGTTTCTGTCAAACAGTCTGTCTACAAAATTTCCACCGGACTGGCCGTGTTTTTCCCGAAACTCGAATTCACCTCTGCCACTTATATCATACTTAACAACATCGATTTCTTTCAGCTCTGGATGTTTGGAATTCTCGGATATGCCCTCTCAGCTATCTTCAAGGTTGACCTGAAAAAATCTCTGGTGACTGCTTATCTGTTCTGGGTGCTGAAAACAGCGGTGAACATCGCTCTGACTTTGTTCAGCCTGAGGCTCTATCAGTAATCCGGAGTGTTGACAACTCTCCTGGCGCTCTATAAATTAAGGCTATGACCGAACCACACAGGAAAAATGACCCTCTTCATTCTCTGCCTTTTTATCTTTTTCATCTGTGGGAAAATCAGAAAACAGGGCGTCTCCTGCTGAATCCCGGCCCTTATGAAAGGCAATTCTGTCTGGTTAAAGGAGAGTTGACTCCGGTAAAAAAGTATTTTCCGGAAAAAGATTTCCTCGACTGGCTTCAGGAGACCCGGAGGATCGAGCCGCCGCTGAAATTCAACCATCATCTGCTGGGTTCAGAAAGAATTCCTTCGCTCGTGGCCCTGCTCATAGAGCAAAAATTCCTTCAGCCGGCCGAAGCTCTCGAGTTAACCCGCGAATTTCTTTCGTCAAAATTGATAGAATACTTTAATCTGCCTCAGCCAAAGCTGATCTTCATCGAAGAAGAATTTCCCGCGGAGGAAATTCTTATCAAGGGGCTTTTTACCCCTGACCTAATCCTGAAGGGTTTCCGCCAGACAACCCGTTTTGACCAGTTTAAGAGATTTCTTCCCGCGGAGAAAGAAACCATCGCCCGGCAGGTTCCAGCCTATGCCCGCCGGCTCGATTTGAAAAGTCACGAACTTTATCTCTGGAATCAGCTTCAGAAACCGTTGACCTTCAGCCAGCTACTGGAAAAATCATGGCTCGGACCGACTGAGACCGGCAGGACCCTGCTGGCGCTGGCCTGTTTGAAACTGGTTGACTTTAATTTCAACCCGGCGGCGCTGGAAAATAACGGCCGCACTTTTCTTCCTGACCTGGAAAAGAGTCTGCAGGCTTTTAACGAAAAAAGCGCCTTCATCTGTCGCTACCTGACCAAACAACTTGGGCCGGTGGGATTCAATTTGATAGAAAAGTGTTATCGGGAAATCCAGGAGTATCTCGACCCGATTTTCCGCAATCTTGAACTCCGGCCGGATGGCAGCCTCGAACCCAGAGCCATGTTGAAAATGAGTCTGAATGAACTCAATCCGGAAGACAGGAAAAACCTTCTTCGCGGCTTTGATGAAATACTGGCAGCCGAGCTGCTGCTGGTGAAAAAGAATCTCGGCAACCAGCATGAGGAAACCGTGGCCAGATATCTTTCGAGAACCGGAGAGATTATTTGAAGAAAAAACAATTATTAGGGCTGCTGATCATCCTCAGCCTGATATTTATTTATCTGGTCATCAGAGCGAGCCTTGGACATTAAAACAGGAAAAATTCTTATAATCGTCGGGCCGACAGCCGTCGGCAAGAGCGAAGTGGCTCTCTGGCTGGCGAAAGAATTCCAGGGAGAAATCATAAGCTGCGATTCCATGCAGGTTTACCGGGGATTCGACATCGGCACGGACAAGCCCGGGCCGGAAGCCAGGCAGGCCGTTCCGCATCATTTAATCGATATAATTGAGCCGACCGAACAATTCTCTGCAGCTGACTTTGCCCGGCTGGCGGCGCAAACTGCCGAACAGATTATTAAAAGAGGGAATCTGCCGATCGTCGCTGGCGGAACCGGACTTTACCACAGGGCTCTGGTCGAAGGTCTTTTCCCCGGTCCCGGCCGCCACCCGGAGTTGAGAAAGAAATTGCGGCAGGAAGCCGAAAGGGAAGGTCTGGATAAACTCTACCGCCGGCTGCAACAGGTTGACCCTGACTACGCCAGCCGTATATCCCCTACCGATAGTGTGAGAATCATCAGGGCGCTTGAAGTTTTTATCCTGACCGGCATACCGCTATCCCGGCAATTTGAACGAACGAGCTCGCCTCTGCGTGAAAGAGGTTTGAATCCCGTCCAGATTGGGTTAAAATTAAAAAGGGAGGAGCTTTACAGAAGGATAGAAGCCCGAGTCGAGCGCATGTTCGCGGCTGGAATCGTGGAAGAGGTGAAAACTCTGCTCCTCCGGGGTGTTCCGGAGACTGCCACTCCTTTTAAGGGACTCGGTTACAGACAGGTTCTGCAGTATTTACAAGGGGAAATAACCCTGGAGCAGGCGATCGAGAAAACCAAGCTGGAAACCCGGCACTACGCGAAGCGTCAGATGACCTGGTTCAAGAAATCTCCAGGCATAAACTGGTTTGAGGCCGGCGATCGCGAAGGCATCAGGCGTTTTGTCGAAAATAACTTAAAAGGATGACGATGGAGAAAGCCATACTGGTAAATCTGGCCATCACCAGAAAAGACAGAGAAGAAGCCGAAGAATCGATGGCAGAACTGACCGGACTGGCTGTATCGGCCGGGGCAACGGTGGTGGAAAAAGTCTTCCAGACAAGAAACAGCATTAATCCAAGGTACTACATAGGCGAGGGCAAGGTTGAAGAGCTGGCTAATCTGATAAAAAAGACCGGCGCCAACCTGGTTATTTTTGACGCCAATCTGACCCCGGCCCAGCAGAGAAACCTGGAAGAAGCTCTCGGGGTCAAGGTGGTCGACCGCACCCAGCTGATCCTCGACATCTTCGCCCAGAGAGCCAGGACCAACGAAGGAAAACTTCAGGTGGAGCTGGCCCAGCTAACCTATCTTCTGCCAAGGCTGAAGGGACACGGTCAGGCTCTCTCCAGACTGGGCGGCGGCATCGGCACCCGTGGCCCTGGCGAAAAGAAGCTGGAAGAAGACCGGCGCCGCATCACCGAAAGAATTACCAGAATAAAGAAGGAAATAGAGGCCCTTCAGAAGAGACGGGCACGACAGAGAGAAGGACGGAGAAAATCGCCTGTGCCGACAGTTTCTCTGGTTGGCTACACTTCGGCCGGCAAATCTACACTTTTCAATTACCTCACCAGAGAGACCCGTTACACCTCTCCGCATCTGTTTGCTACACTGGACCCGATGGTCAGACGGGTAACCTTCTCCGACGGGCTTTATTTTTTCCTGTCCGACACCGTCGGTTTTATCAGGAAGCTGCCGGTGGAATTGATCTCGGCCTTCCGCGCCACCCTGGAAGAAATCCGTGAGGCTGATTGCCTCCTGCATGTCATCGACATAACTTCCACCGAAGCGCTGGAACAGGCAGCCGCCGTCGAAGAGATTCTCGAGGACCTGGAAATCTCAAACCTTCCGGTGGTCAGGATTTTTAACAAAATCGATCTGTTGCCGGAAAAGGAAAAGGCAGAGCTTCTGGCTTTGAACCAGGAGTCAGGCAGTTCTCCAATCTATCTTTCGGCGATTACCGGAGAAGGAATCGAAAGCCTCAAGGGACGACTGCGTCGCCTGCTGTTCGGCAATTATGAAACTTTCAAAATTCGCATACCCCGGACCAGGGCGGAGCTGGCCATGTCGCTTGCCCGTCAGGCTATCATCATCACCAGGACAGAAACTGATGAAGGCTGGGAATATCAGATAGCCACCGAGCGCAGCCGGGTAGTTCCCTATCTGCCCTATCTCGAAAAAGGAGAAGCCAGATGAAGGAGAAAAAAATCATTGCCGTGCTGGCGCTGACCGGATTAATTTTTCTTCTCGATTCCTGCGCCACCCTGCCGCTGAAAAAGGAATACGAGCCGCCGGCCTTTCATCTGGAAAATCCTCAACCGCTCGTTCTGGCCGAATTGAGCCTGAAAGAGCGACTGGCTTTTGAAGAAGGCTGGAAAAACCTGAAAGAAGGCAATATCGACAGGGCCAGGAGGGAGTTCGCTCAGCTCGGCCGGGAAAACGCCCTTTTCAACCTCGGGGAAGGCTATTGCCGCCTGTACGAACAGCAGTTAGCTGAGGCTGAAGCTTTTTTTCTGAAGGCACTGGAACTCAACCCCGAATTGCTCTCGGCCCGGGCCGGTCTGGCCATCGTCTATGAAAAGCTCAATCAGCCGGAGAAAGAATTTTTGCAGTTGCGGGAAATTCTGAAAAAAGTCCCAGACCACTCCTGGGCAAAATCCAGATACGAAGAGCTCCGTGGCCGTCTGACTGAAGACCAGCTCCGGGAAGCCAGAAGCTGGTTGAGCCAGAATCGCCCGGAAAAAGCCAGGGAAGCTTTTCTAAAAGCTCTCTTCTACTCCCCGGACCATCAGGAAGCACATCTTCAGTTAGCCAGAATTTATCGGGCCGAAAAAAAATATTCTCAGGCGCTCATCCATTATCAGACTCTTTACAACCTGCACCCAAAAAACAAACAGATTCTGACCGAATATGCAGAAACGCTGGAAGCGGCGGATGAACTAAGCTTGAGTCTGGAAATATATGAGAGGATAAAAGAACTGGAACCCGGAAACAAAAAGATTCAGGAAAAGATTGAACAATTAAAGAACACCCTCGGTGTAATCGAACTTCCGAACCGGTACAACGAAATCCCCAATTCCCAGGCCATCACCAGGGAGGAGCTGGCCGCCATCCTGGCTGTAAAATTCAACCAGTACCTGCCGCAGATAACAACTCCGCCGATCATAGTGGATATCGGAACCAGCTGGGCGGCAAAATTTATCCTGAGAGTGGTGGCCGCCGGACTGATGGACAAATATGAAAATCATACCTTTGAACCGAACAGGAGGGTAACCAGAGCGGAAGTGGCTGACGCTTACAACCGTCTGATCAATTATCTTAAAGGCAGAGGAAAAAAGCTCGTGCCGGTAATTCCTCCTGAGAAAATCCAGATTAACGACCTGCCGGCTGATCATTACTATTACCAGCCAGCGGTGAATATGATCTCTTACCAGCTGATGGAACTGGCACCCCAGAGGCGCTTCAATCCGGATCTGTCTGTTTCAGGAATCGAGGCTTTGAGAATGGCTGACATTCTGTTAAACTTCTTAAAATAGCAAGGAAATGGTGACAGATGAACCGGACTGCCGATAACACCTCCAGGTTGAAATCAACCTTTCGCACCATTCCCAACTACCTGACACTGCTGAGAATTGCTCTGGTTCCGGTATTTGTGCTTTTGCTTCTAAAAAACAGGCAGGCGGAAGCCTTCTTCGTCTTTCTGGCGGCCGGGCTGACAGATGTTCTGGACGGGCTGGCGGCGCGACTCTGGCATCAACAGTCGGTGGCCGGACTCTGGCTGGACCCGATCGCTGATAAATTGTTGATTTTCAGCAGCTTCTTTCTGCTGAGCCTTTCCGATTTTGCCCATCCGAACACCATTCCCTGGAGGGTCTTCTGGGTGGTTCTTGGCCGGGACCTGTTGATAGTAATCGGGGCAGTGGTTCTGTATTTTCTGAAGATAAAGCAGAATTTTCCTCCAACCATGCTCGGAAAGACCAGTACCGTATGTCAGGTGATTACGGTACTGGCAGTGCTCTTCTTTAATTTCCTGCAGAAGCAGACAAACCTTCTCAGCTGGCTTTTCGACCTTACGATACTGGCAACGGTGCTTTCCGGACTCCAGTACATTCAGGTCGGAATTTCAGCTCTCAGAAGAAAATAAGATACCGGAAATTACTCTCTCAAACTTTTCTTTCCAGGGAGAAAGGCTATAATTATTCAATATATGCTCCCGGGCTGAGCTACCTATTTCTCTAACCTTCTCTGGATTCCGGATGAGCATCTTCATCGAATCAGCCAGAGCGGCATAATCGCCTGGATCAAACACAAAACCTGTGTTCCCGGGCAATACCAGTTCGGAAGAAGCTCCCTTTTCCACCACCACCGGTACCCCGGCCAGCCCGGCCTCGAGCACCATACGGCTGAGCGGGTCAAAACCGGGGAAAATGACCGCCGTCAGGAAATCTTGCCAGTTAGCGGACAACCAATCCCAGGCCGCAAATTCCAGCGAAAACTTTAGGCCGGAAACTTTCTGCGAGACCCTTTTCTTAAGATTCTCCTGCTTCTCAGATGAAAGCCCGGGGAAAACCAGAAAAACCCGCCTGATCCGCGCTGAATTTCCTTCCTGACCTTCAAGCACTTCGTTGACCATTTTCAGAGCTTCCCGCACCCTTTTAAGGTCCGGTCCGCTGAACACCAGCGCCAGAGCCGTCCGCTGCAATCCGCTGTCTGGCTCAACCAGCTGACCATAAAATTTAGCAGGGTCTACAGCCGGAGGCAGCACTTCCGCTTTTTCCCTGGTCCTTTTGCGGCGAAACATTTCTGCGGCCAGAGAGGACTCAAGCAAAATCTTCACCGAAAGGTCGTTGGCCAGCCGGCTGGCCAGCCACCTTCCCCAGAAAAAATTCAGCCAGTTTGAACGGCTTGAGAGAACTTCCCTTATAACCCAGAGATGCCGGACTCCTTCCTGGCGGGCAGCCAGAGCTCCGGTCCAGTTGACGAACGACAGGCTCACCACCAGCGCCGCCCTCTTTTCCCTTATAGCTGAAGAAATTTTCACAAAACTGCTCAGGTTGTAAATCCAGGCGATCGGTTGTTTCCAGAGATTCCTGAATTCTGTGAGATAATCAAGGCTTTTAATTATCCTGCAGCTCAAGCCAGTGTTTTTAGCCTTATCCGCCAGACGTCCTGGCGAAGGGAAAATCAGCGTGGCTGAAAAGGGCTTTTCTCCCGGAAAGCTGAGATAATCAAGAAACTGGCATTCTCCGCTGCCGTATTCTCCTGAACCAGCCACAAACAGAACCTCTGGTTTCTTTTGAAAATCCAATCTGCCCTCCGCTAATGGATTGGGCCAGAAAGAAAAGTTTTTTTCTTTATTTTATCCGTCATGGGTTTTAATTCAAGTCAAACCATTTCCTGCCAGTCCATCTTCGTCAGACCTTTTCCTCACGTCAGCCGTCTCCTGGATTTACTTTTTTTGAGACAATGGAAAATAGAAGAATCATCAAATAAGACAGCTTTTGATCCTGAAAAAACAGGAGAAAATGGTAGCCAGACATTTCCATCTGGCAGAAAACGATCTGCCCGGGCAGGAACTTTTATCTTGAACAAAAGTCAGCAGTGATGTTATCATCAGACTGAACAAAAGAAGGAGTAATCAATGCCTGATAAAAAGATTTTTAACCGTCTGGCAAAAAGGATTGAAAGCTTTCGACAGGAAATGGTCGACCTTCAGGTCAAACTCTGCGCCATTCCAGCCATCGCTCCCGCCAGCGGAGGCGAGGGGGAAACTAAAAAGGCCGAATTTCTCGAATCTTACCTGCGGCAGTGCGGATTCAACGAGATTATGGTGGTCAAAGCTCCTGATGAACAGGCACCTTCCGGTTATCGGCCGAACATCCTGGCTTTCCTTAGAGGCCGCAATTCCAGCAAGACCATCTGGGTTATGACCCATATGGATGTGGTGCCCGCCGGCGACCTTTCGCAGTGGCGTGGAGACCCATTTAAAGCCTGGGTGGAAAAAGGCCGCATCTACGGCCGGGGTGTCGAGGACAATCAGCAGGATATGGTAGCTTCCATTTTCGCGGCCAGAGCTCTGATGGCGGAAAACCTGAAACCCGCCTTCGATGTCGGGCTGGCTCTGGTGGCTGACGAGGAAACCGGCAGCAAAAAAGGGATAGAATATGTCCTGAACAACACTGAAGTCTTCCGGCCGGATGACCTGATTATTGTGCCGGATGCCGGCAATCCGAACGGAACGATGATCGAAGTGGCGGAAAAATCAATTCTCTGGCTTAAAATCAGGACGCTCGGACGACAGACTCACGGCTCCACTCCGGAAAAAGGAATCAACAGCTTCAAAGCAGCCAGCTTCCTGATAACTGAACTTAACAATCTTTACAAAACCTTCAACAAAAAAGACCGCCTGTTCAACCCGCCTGTTTCCACCTTTGAGCCCACGAAAAAAGAAGCCAACGTGCCCAACATCAACACCATTCCGGGAGAGGATGTTTTTTACATGGATTGCCGCATCCTTCCGAATTACAGCGTGGAGGAAGTGCTGAAAACCATCGAAACAATAGCCCGAAAGATTGAAAAGAAGTTCAGAGTTAAGATCGAGACTGAAATCGTGCAGAAAGCGCCGGCCGCTCCTCCTACTTCACCCAGAGCTCCTGTGGTTCAGGCACTAAAGAGAGCCATCCGGGAAGTTTATCGTAAAGAAGCGCGGGCCATGGGCATCGGCGGTGGAACGGTTGCAGCCATCTTCCGCCGGGCAGGTTTTCAGGCTGCCTGCTGGTCGAGAGTCGATGAAACCGCTCACATGCCCAACGAATACTGCATAATAGACAATATGGTTGGCGACGCCAAAGTTTTTGCTCATATTTTTACCCAGGAGTGAGCTTCAATGGCAGAAAACGGCCATGAACTGATCCTGGTTATAACAACCTTTCCTGATGCCGAAAAAGCCAGGGAAGCCGCCCGCCATCTCGTCGAGCAAAAACTGGCCGCCTGCTGCACTCTGTTACCGGGAACTTCGGTCTACAGCTGGCAGCAAAAATTGTGCGAGGACAGCGAAACCATCATCCTGATAAAGACCCGCCGTGAGCTCTATGCCAGTCTCGAGAAAAAACTTAAAGAAATCCATCAGTATGAAGTGCCGGAAATCATCGCGCTGCCGGTAGTGGCTGTGAGCCAGAGCTACTCAGACTGGGTTAAGGAAGTAACGGCAAGCTGAGTTTTTTTCCAGGCTCTGATGGCCACCCTTATGGTGTTCAGATGGATGTTGACCGTCTCCTCAATCTCAGCCGCGTAACCGCCGCCAAGCACCACGGCCACGGGGATGCCGAGTTTTCTGGCGCCTTCGATTACAATCCTGTCCCTTTTCTTGAGTGCAGCCGCTGAAACATCAAGGCCGCTGAGCATGTCCCGACGGTAAGGATCGGCTCCGGCAATATAAACCACCAGGTCCGGTCGGAATTCATCATAAAGGCGGGGGAAGTAAGTCTGAAGAGGCTGGAGATAGGCAAGGTCATCATCTCCCGACCACAGGCCAACATCAACGTTGCTGGGGGGTTTTTCTGACGGGTATATATCCATTTGATGAATGGAAAAGGTAAAAACATAATCCTTTATGGCAAATATATAAGCCGTTCCGTTGCCCTGATGAAGGTCACAATCGACCACCATCGCCCTTTCTATTTTTCCCTGCTGTTTAGCTTTCTCTATGGCCACGGCCACATCGTTAAACAAACAGAAACCTTCTCCGTGATCCGGAAAAGCGTGATGGAATCCGCCTCCAAGATGAACAGCCAGACCTGTTCTTAAAGCCTCCTCCACGGTCTGAATCGTTCCTCCGGTCATCAGCATAAAAAAACGGAGAACAGCCGGGGAAAATGGCAATTCCAGCGCCTGCAACTCAAGGGAAGACAGATTCCCGCTCATCGCCTTTCTGACATATTTAGGAGTATGGACCAGCAACAGGTCCTCTTCGCTGGCCGGCTTCGCTTCTATGAAATCTCCCGGTCCGGCCCCCAGCGCTATAACCCCTTCATAAAGAAGTCGGTATTTCTTTACAGGAAAAACATGGGGACCTATATCCATCATCCAGTATTCGTTGCTGTAAACGAATTTGAACGGAAGCTTCCAGCCGAGAAGCGAAAGGATCGAATCCACGAGAGCAGCCATTATTACTTAAAATAACAAAAAATCGCTTTTCTTAAAAGAAAATAAAATAAAACCTCGCCCCTGCCCGGTCATGATCACTCTTTTTTTCTTGCTTTCATCCAGAACAAAAAGAAAGCCCCGGGCGTTTTTCAGCCCGGGGCTGAAGCTTCAGTCTGACCTTTATCTGCGAGATTTTTTCCCGGCGACCTTAGCTTTGCCTGTCTTTTTAGCCGAGCCCTTTTTTCCGGTTGCTTTTTTACCGGCAGCAACTTTGCTTTCAAGCTTTTCCTGAATGGCAATCTGAGCCGCGGCCAGACGGGCAATCGGTATCTGATAGGCCGAGCAGCTCACATAATTCAGCCCAACCCTGTGGCAGAAGACGATCGACCTGGGATCACCTCCATGAACGCCGCAGATACCGACCTTCAAGTTCGGTCTGGTGGCCCGGCCTTTTTCCACCGCCCACTTCATCAGAAGCCCAACGCCTTTTTGATCGAGAGTTTCGAAAGGATCGTCCTGCCAGATACCGTGATTGAGATAATAATTAAGGAATTTCGCGCTGTCGTCGCGAGAGATGCCATAGGTGGTCTGGGTCAGGTCGTTCGTGCCGAAGGAGAAGAACTCGGCCTCCCGGGCAACTTCGTCAGCCGTCAGAGCCGCCCTTGGAATTTCCACCATCGTGCCGACAGAGTATTTGATTTTAACTCCGTACTTCTTCATCACTTCCGCGGCCACCCGGTCAACGATGGCTTTCTGATTGGCCAGTTCCAGAACATCCCCGACAAGAGGAATCATTATTTCAGGCAGGACCTTGTAACCTTCTTTCGTCAACTCGCAGGCAGCCTCAAAAATTGCCTGTGCCTGCATCTCGGTAATTTCAGGATAGGTAATTCCGAGGCGGCAGCCGCGGTGACCGAGCATCGGGTTAAGCTCAGACAGAGCTTTGACCCTGGCCAGAAGCTTTTCGAGTTCAGCTATCTTTTCAGCAGAACCGCCGGTGGCTTTCAGCACGGCCAGTTCGACCATCAGGTCTTCTTTCTTCGGCAGGAATTCATGCAGCGGCGGGTCAATCGTTCTGATGGTGACAGGATGTCCCTTCATTTCCTTGAAAAATTCATAGAAGTCCTGCTTCTGGAAGGGCATGAGTTTTGCCAGTGCCTGCCGTCTTTCCTCTTCGGTGTCTGCCAGGATCATCTCGCGCACAATCGGCAGCCGCTCCGGACCGAAGAACATGTGTTCGGTTCTGGCCAGACCGATGCCTTCGGCTCCAAAGGCGAAGGCCACCCGGGCATCAGCCGGAGTGTCGGAGTTAGCTCTGACACCCAGCTTCCTGAACTTATCAGCCCAGGAAAGAAGTTTACTGAAATACTGGTAAATCTTTGATTCTTCCGGTTTCAGCGTGCCGTTTATAACCTGCAATATTTCCGACGGTTTCGTCGGAATCTGTCCCTCAAGAACCTCACCGGTAGAACCGTCGATGGAGATCCAGTCGCCCTGGCTGAACTTCCTGCCGTCGACATAGAAACATTTTTCTTCTTCATGCACCTTGATAGCACCGCAGCCAACCACCGCCGGTTTCCCCATCTGCCGGCCAACCACGGCCGCATGTGAGGTCATCCCGCCAGTGGCCGTCAGGATTCCCTGGGATACGCTCATTCCATGGATATCATCGGGAGAAGTCTCTTCTCTCACCAGAATCACTTTTTTGCCCTGGCTGGCCCACTCAACAGCCTCGGCCGCCGTAAAGACGATCTGGCCGGTGGCCGCACCAGGGGAAGCAGCCAGTCCTCTGGCCAGCAGCGGATGTCTGGCTTTTTCTTCCAGGTCAAAAACCGGGTGAAGCAGCTGATTCAGGGCGTCAGGTTCAACTTTAAGGACTGCCTCTTCTTTGGTGATCAGGCCTTCCTCCACCAGGTCGACGGCGATTTTCACCGCGGCCATTCCGGTCCTCTTTCCGTTCCTGGTCTGCAGCATGTACAGCTTGCCTTCCTGGATGGTGAACTCAAAATCCTGAACATCACGGTAATGTTTCTCCAGCTTCTTCACCACCGCCATCAACTGCTTGAAAACAGCCGGCATCTCCTTTTCCAGGTTCTTCAAGGGCGATGGGGTTCTGATTCCAGCCACCACATCTTCACCCTGAGCGTTAACCAGATATTCTCCATAAATCTCTTTCTCACCGGTTGCCGGGTTGCGGGTGAAGCCAACTCCGGTGGCTGAAGTGGGCCCGAAGTTGCCAAAAACCATCTGCTGGATGTTAACAGCTGTGCCCAGATGGTCAGGTATATGGTACTTACGCCTGTAGGTAATCGCCCGGGGATTGTTCCAGGAGTTGAAGACTGCCCCGATGGCCAGCTTCAACTGCTCGAGCACATCCTGAGGAAATTCGCGCCCGGTCTCCGCTTTCACCAGATTTTTATATTCGTTCACTATTTCTTCAAGCAGCGACTCGGTCAGTTCATGGTCATGCTGGATGCCGGCCGCTTCTTTTTTAGCTCTGAGAATCTCTTCAAACTTTTTCTTCGGAATATTCAGAACCACATCGCCAAACATGTGTATCAGACGGCGATAGCAGTCAAGGGCAAAGCGACGATTGCCGGTCTTTTTAGCCAGGCCCTCAACCGTGCGGTCATTCAACCCCAGGTTGAGAATGGTATCCATCATCCCGGGCATGCTGAATTTAGCGCCGGACCTGACCGACACCAGCAGCGGGCTGGCCGGGTCTCCGAACTTCATCCCGGAAACCTTTTCCAGCTTCATAAGGGCAGCCATTACCTGCTGCTCTACTTCCCGGGGAATCTTATTCCCTGCCTTGAAAAAGAGGTTGCAGACCTCGGTGGAAATGGTAAAACCCGGCGGCACCGGAAGGCCTATACTGGCCATCTCGGCTAAATTGGCACCCTTGCCGCCGAGAATGTCCTTCATATCCTTGTTGCCTTCAGCCATTCCAGGGCCGAAAAAATAGACATATTTCTTAGTTTTCGCCATGACACTCACTCCTCCACAAATCTCATTAAATTCAAGAAAATATACACTTTTATCGGAGAAAATTCAAGGATGGAAGACTTAAGATATCTAAAATATCAGATAGAGGCTAACTATTGCTTCCTGCTTCTCTTCAGCAAAAAGAAATCATTTCCGGGAGAAAGCAAGAGCACCATGGCCATCACCAGCCAGACGGTATCTTCAAATATCAGCCAGAGGTCAGCTTTCCGGCTGAAAGTGCCGAAACAGCCGCAGGTGACGTCTATGCCTCTGATAATCGTCACCGTCACCAGAAGGATGAAAAAAAACAGCAGCCCGCTCACCACCAGAGCGCTCGAACGGGGGAAAAATCCAGCAATCAAAAAAAACCCGGCCACCAGCTCTATCCAGGGCAATATGATGGCCGTGAAAAAGCTTAAAGTTTGACCGACCAGCCGGTAATTTTTCACATCACGGGCAAAACTTAACGGGTCGGCTATTTTTGTCACCGCCGCCCAGATAAATATCCCCCCGACGATGATCCTGAGAAGAAGCAGGAACAATTTATTATTTACCAGGTTTTTCATCTCCTCCGCTCACCGGCATTCCTGCCCCCGTCCATTCGGTCCAGCCTCCGCTGAACACCCTGAGGTCACGGTACCCTCGCTCCGACAGAAATTCTGCCAGAAGAAGGCTGGTCTGGCAATCGCCACCCTCACAGTAAATCACCAGCAGCCGATCCCGGGGAATTTTTTCTAAAAGGCTCAGGTTCCCTTTTTTTATCTCTTCAAGCGGCACAGAAATAGCCCCGGGAATATGTCCGCGGGCAAAATCAGCGGCTGCCCGGCTATCTATGAACACCGCCAGACCGCTATGCCACAGGTCTTCAGTCTCAGCCAGCGATACAAAAACCAGCCCGGGATGTCTGTCCGGAGAAACAAAAGCCTGGCGGAATTCTCCGGCCAGAAATCTTTTTATCAACCCGAAATTGACCACCGCGCTCAGGATAAAGGACAGGGCGAGGATAACTAAAACGCCGCGCCAGGTTTCCCTTTCAGCTAAAATTTTTTTCAGAGACATCCATCAACCAAAAAGTTTCCGGTACTTCTCCAGGCCCTGGCGAAGAATTTCAATCGCTTCCACCAGGTCCTCTTCTTTTAAGACGTAAGCTATTCTCACCTCATCCTGACCCCGCCCCGGTGTGGCGTAAAATCCCGGTCCGGGAGCCACCATAACGGTCTTCCCGTTCAGCGAAAAATCAGTCAGCATCCATTGAGCGAAATGCTCGGAGTCTTTTACCGGCAGCCGGCAGATAACGTAAAAGGCTCCCTGCGGTTTCCGGAGGAAAACCCCGGGGATAGAGCGCAGTCCCTCATACAGGACGTCGCGGCGTCTCTGATACTCTGTCCTTATCGGCCCGAAATAGTCCATTCCCATACGGTAGGCAGCCAGAGCCGCCAGCTGTTCCACCGAAGGCGGACAGAGACGGGCCTGGGCGAATTTCAGCACTGCCTGGTAGATTTCTTCGTTTCTGGTGATGATGGCTCCAATTCTGGCGCCGCAGCAACTGAACCGCTTGGAAATACTGTCGACGACAATCACCCTGTCTTCAATCTCCCTGAATTCCAGAATGCTTTTGTGCTGGAGTCCATCATAGACAAACTCCTTGTAGACTTCATCTCCGATCAGAAACAGGTCATGCTTTTTTACCAGCTCAACCACCCGCTGAAGTTCTTCTTCGGTGTAGACGGTGCCGGTCGGATTGTTCGGGGAACACAGAAGTATAGCTCTTGTCCGGGGAGTAATCAGAGCTTCAATCTGCCCGGCCGGAGGCAATCTGAAGCCGTCTTCCACTTTTAGCGGCAGCGGAACGATCCTCACATCGGCAAAAGTGGCGTAGCCGTTGTAGTTGGTGTAAAAAGGCTCCGGAATGATGATTTCATCTCCCGGGTCAGCCACCACTGAAAAAGAGAAGTGAATAGCCTCCGAACCGCCGATGGTGATCAGCACATTGTCGGCAGTAAGTCCGATGCCATAGCCGGCAAAATAATCGGCAATCGCCTGACGCAACTCTTCAAACCCCTGGGAAGGGCCGTAACCAAGAATCGGTCCGTTGTACTGGTGAAAAGCCCTGATTACCGGCTCCGGAGTCGGTATGTCGGGGTCACCGATGTTCAGATGGAAAATATGAATCCCCCTCTTTCTGGCCTCATCAGCAAACGGTTTTAGCTTCCGGATGGGAGAGGCCTGGATTTCTCTGGCCCGGCGGGATATAAACATTTATGATTCCTCCTGGATAATTATTATTAAGCTAAATTATAAAAAAATAGGGAGATCAATACAACTTTATTAACTTTTTGCCCGACCCTTCCGGGCAAACGAAAAAAGCCGGCTTTTCCCGGGCTGTCACTTTCCGAGCGCAGTGGAGAACACTTTGACCTGCAGGGATAATTTATCCAACGGGAGCAAAAATGTCTTTCAGGTAAACTTACTTTTCTCTGGAGATAAAGACCTGAACTTCGATCTGGGTTTATCAATTACGCGATTTTATTTGCTATCGAGGTGTTTTTCTGGTATTAAATTCAAGAATGCCAGCATAAATAGATGTCGAGTGAAATTTACAATATGGTTATTGATAGAAACGCCCGGCTGGTTAAGGTAGAAAACAGCGGAGATTACTTCCTGTTTACGGTCGAGTCTGCGGAAATTTCCCGCCTGGCCAGCCCGGGGCAATTCCTGATGGTTAAAGTTTCAACCGGGGTTCATCCTCTCCTTCGCCGGCCGATAAGCATTCATAACGCCGAAAATTCCATCCTGCAAATATTTTTCCAGGTGGCAGGAGATGGCACCAGGTTGCTGTCGCTCAAAAAACCAGGCGATACCCTCGACCTGCTCGGACCACTCGGCACCGGATTCTCAATAAAACCTGAAATCAACGGAAAACTGATTTTCTGTGTCGGCGGAGGTCGGGGTATAGCTCCGCTTTACTTCCTTGCTCGAAAGCTCAAGGAAGCGGGGGCCATCCCCGTTATTTTTTACGGCGGCCGCACAGCAGCTGATGTTCCCCTTAAAACAAATCTTGAATCAGCCGGTCTGGAAACGCTGACCTCTACCGACGACGGCAGTCTTGGCTTCCATGGCCTGGTGACTTCGCTCGTGGAAAAGGAAGTCGCCGCCAGAAAGCCGGCTTTCCTTTTCGCCTGCGGCCCCGAAGCGATGATGGAGAGACTGGCTGAAATCTGTCAGCAGAAGAGAATACCGGGAGAATTTTCTCTCGAATCAATCATGGGCTGCGGTTTTGGAGCCTGCTGGGGATGTGTCAGAAAAATCAGAAGAAATGGTCGGGCTGGCTACCTTAAGGTCTGCCAGGAAGGACCGGTTTTCCCGCTGGAACAGATCGTCTGGCAGGAGGACGAAAATGGTTGACCTGTCAGTGGACCTGGGTTTCCTGAAGCTTAAAAATCCGGTGCTGGCGGCCAGCGGGACCTTTGGTTATGGACTTGAGTTCAGGCCTTTTTACAACCTCGAGCTCCTGGGCGGGTTCGTGGTGAAAGGTCTTTACTTCAACCCCAGGGAAGGCAACAAACCACCCCGGCTGGTTGAAACTCCATCCGGGTTGATAAACTCCATAGGTCTCCAGGGAATCGGGGTCGAAGCTTTCTGCCGCGAAATTCTGCCGCAGCTGGCCGACCTTAACACCGCAGTCATCGCCAACGTCTGCGGCGAGGATGAGGATGAATATGCCAGGGTGGCGGAATATTTGAGCCGGCATCAAGGTCTGGCCGCGCTCGAATTAAACATCTCCTGCCCTAACGTGCGGGAAGGGGGACGCTGTCCGGCTCAAAGTCCCGAAGCCACTTATCGCACTGTGAAAAAGGTAAAGCAGGTGGCCTCGCTCCCGGTAATCACCAAATTGTCCCCGAACGTGACGGACATCACGGCTGTGGCGCGGGCGGCGGAAGAAGCCGGCAGCCAGGCGATTTCCCTGATCAACACCATCCTGGCCATGTCTGTGGACCCGGAGACAAGAAGACCGAAGCTGGGAAATGTGATGGGCGGGCTCAGCGGCCCGGCCATAAAGCCGGTTGCCCTGAGAATGGTCTTTCAGGTATCCAGAGCGGTTAAAGTGCCCATAATAGGAATGGGTGGAATTACCTCAGCTACCGATGTGGTGGAATTTATGATAGCCGGAGCAGCCGCCGTCCAGGTGGGCACCGCCAATTTCGTCGATCCCGATGCCTGTCTGAGAATAATTCAGGGACTCGAAGATTGGGCCCGGAGTCACGGAGTGGAACGAATCAGCGAGCTGACCGGAAGCCTGAAAATTTGAGCAAGGGAAAGGCTGTATGAATAGCCTGTCGCTTACATAAAAGTGTGAAGCGTAACTGCAGTTAAAAGAGGTTAACATTAAATTTCGTGGAAAGGTGACGATGATGAATCAAAACAACCTTGAATTGTCCAGGAAAATAATAATTGCCCTGGATGTCAAAAATCGGGATGAAGCCCGAAAAGTTCTGGAATCCCTGCCGGAAGCCAGGATTTTTAAGGTCGGACTGGAACTTTTTACGGCAGAAGGTCCGGCCATGATTGAACTGGTGAAAAGCTACGGCAAGGAAGTATTCCTTGACCTCAAGCTGCATGATATTCCGAACACTGTTGCGGGGGCGGTCAGTTCGGCCGTCCGCCACGGCATATCTATGCTCACGCTGCACACCTCGGGCGGCCGGGAAATGATGAGTAAGGCAGTGGAAAGCGCCAGAGAAACCGCAGAAAAAGAGGGAAAGCCTGTTCCACTTCTGCTTGGAGTTACTGTCCTGACCAGTTTGAGCGACAGCGACCTGGAAGAAATAGGATACCGTCTGGACTCAAAAAATCAGGTTCTGCGGTTAGCCAGACTGGCAGTTGATTCGGGACTTCAGGCCATAGTTTGTTCCCCGCAGGAAATCGAGCTTCTGAGAAGCGAACTCGGGTCGGAGATAAAATTAATCACCCCGGGCATCAGGCCGGCCTGGGCAGAAGCTCAGGACCAGAAGAGAATCATGACCCCGGCCGAAGCTATAAGTAAAGGCGCAGATTTCTTAGTAATCGGTCGACCGATTACGCAGGCACCGGTACCCCAAGAAGCTTTCAGCAGGGTGGTGGAAGAATTAAAGGCTTCCGTAAAAAGAGCTTAAGGAAAACACAGCTGTTACTATCACCGAAACAACTAACATTAAAATTATGCCGACGATCAGAGTTATCACGAAATATCCCATCACCTTCTCCGGCGGCGTTTCCATCAACCCGGCCTTGAAACCCAGATAGAAAACATAGAGGCTGTAAAGGCCAGCCAGAACGGCCAAAATAGAAAGCACAGGAACCAGATAGAAGACTCCAGCTACATAGTAGGGGGCCAGGCTATAAGCGGCCAGTTTGAGCGCTTGAATCTGGTCGGGCCGGGAAGAGAAAGTCGGAGCCAGCGCGTTGATGATCAAAGCCAGGATGAAGACAGCAGCCAGGCTTAAAATATAAGATACCACAGCCCGGGTGAGAGAAGTGCCGAAACCTATCCTGACCCATCCCCTGACCGGAAGCGGAATACCTATCAACCAGTATCCAAGAAACTGAGCCGCTGCCGGTATCGCTGCCATAATCATCAGGTAGGATTTAAAAATATCAGGCACGGTTGCGGGTTCAGGTTTTATTTTTTCCCATTCTTCTTTTGGTTTAAGCACGAGTCCTTTTACTCTGGCTACTAAATCCATGTTGCCTCCTTTGTTGAGCCTAATTTATAAAAAAACATCTCACCGGTCAAATTAATTTTTTCAGATTAAAAATAAGTGTCTCCGCGCTCAGGCTTCAGAAAGTATTTACGAGAATCAGGTTTCAACCACAAACAGGAGACCTGAAGGGTTTTCAGGAGAAAGGTGTCAGTATCAAAAGAGAGGACAATAAACATTAAAAAAATAAAGATTAAAAAAATGGAGGCGCGGGTCGGACTCGAACCGACGAATCGAGGTTTTGCAGACCTCTCCCTTAGCCGCTTGGGTACCGCGCCTTATCGTCCATTGACGGCAATTCAATTGAAGTTCTGGAGCGGGCGATGGGACTTGAACCCACGGCCTTCTGCTTGGCAAGCAGACGTTCTACCACTGAACTACGCCCGCTCAGGCCTTCAATCAGTATAGAAAAACTAACAAAAATAAAGTCATCTGTCAACAGAAGGAACCTCAGGTGAAAAAAAATCTATGAAAATAAGATTCACTTAACCTGTACCGTGTCTCCCTTTTCCACCGCTTCCCGGGCTGAAAGGATCCTGACGGTGGAAGTGTTCTCCTGCACATCCACCACCACCACGTTGGCAATGGCTTCCCGCGGCAGATTGGGTTTGTTGCTGCGCCGGAAAACCGTCAGCTGCTGGCCGGGCTTGATTCCATGGGAAGCGCCCAGGTCGATCAAAGCCCAGTGGCCGGAAGAAACTATGTTGAAATCTGTATCGAGATATATGATTTTGCCTTCCACGCTTTCTCCCGGTTTAAGTTCCTGGTGGTAACCCTCATCCCTTCCAAGCACCGCCGGCATTTCTTCAAAAGGAATAAGATAATGGCCTATCCTGATATCGCCGCAGCCTTTTTCCACTTTGCACAGGCTCACATGGTCTTCAAGTCGGATGATTCTGACTTTCCCCTTTTTCTGAGCCAGCAATCCCAGCTTGCCGACGGGCTGGCTGATTTCCAGAGCCAGGAACATCTGCCCGATTTCCATGCCCTCTTCCCGTCCTTTATTTATGTAAAAGGTGTCAGAATCGACCATCATCGCCCTTTCAAATTCCCTCTCAGAACCGATAATCTGAATCTCAGGCAGCTTTTTATCCCAGATTAGAAATGAGCAGTAAAGGTCAGTGTCAGTAAGAAGCTGATACTCCTCAGAGAAAATCTTCGGTTTCTGGACCTGGTCCTGCTGCGCCTGGGCCATGGCTGGATAAAGAATCAGCGAGAGAACAGCACTGAAAAAAAAGAAAAATACTGCATAATTTAAAAACCTTTTTTCCATGATGGCACCTCTTGTTGGCTTTATTTCTTCCACCCTGAAGCTATTATAATTTTGACAGTTTTAACCTGTCAACATAATTTTAGTCGGCCGGCCATCTCTGCTGAACAAACTTTTTTTTTGCTCGAAAATGGGTTAAAATTCAGAAAATGAAACCTCTGCTGACAGTGGCTTTGATCTTTGGAGGCCGCTCGGCCGAACATGAGATCTCTCTGATTTCAGCCAGATCGATCTTCAGAAACCTGAATCCCCGTAAATACCGGGTAATCTCCGTTTACATCGACCGAGATGGTTGCTGGAAGCGGGTTCCCTCTCCTGAAATTCCCGCCGCAAGTCTAAAAACTGGCCGGGGTTTTTCTTTCCTGCCCTGGGAAAGCAGGTCTATAAAAGGCGCCTTCAGGGCTGATGTTTACTTTCCGGTGCTTCATGGGCCCTACGGAGAAGACGGAACCATTCAGGGACTTCTGGAGATGGCTGACGTTCCTTATGTTGGAGCCGGAGTGCTCGCTTCAGCCATTGGCATGGATAAGGCTGTGTTTAAAAACCTGCTCAGCCAGCTTGGTTTGCCGTTGGTTCCTTATCTGGTGGTTTATGAAAGCGAATGGAAGGAAGACCCGGGCCGACTGCTCGGGAAAATCCGCGAGAAACTTTCTCTTCCACTTTTCGTCAAACCGGCCAATCTGGGCTCGTCAGTGGGAATTTCCAAGGTAAAAAAATTAAAAGAGCTCGACCCGGCCATTCGGCTGGCATTTCGTTACGACAGAAAGATACTGGTGGAAAAAGCCATAGTCGGTCGGGAGATAGAATGCAGCGTCCTGGGAAACGAACAACCGCAGGCTTCCCTGCCAGGAGAAGTTATTCCGCACCGTGAATTTTACGACTACGCTGATAAATACCTTGAAGGAAAAACTCGTTTCCAGATACCGGCCGAGCTGCCAGAACCAACCGTCAGGGAAATTCAGAAGCTGGCGGTGGCGGCCTTCCGGGCCATCGACGCCTGTGGAATGGCCAGAGTCGACTTCTTCCTGGAAAAAGACACTGAAAAAATATACATAAACGAAATAAACACCATCCCCGGCTTTACCGAAATCAGCATGTATCCCAAGCTCTGGGAAGTAAGCGGACTCAGCTTCTCCCGCCTGCTCGACCGTTTGATCCAGCTGGCTCTTGAGCGCCATCGCCGGAAAAAACGCTGTCTGGAAATAACCTGAGTCATGGGAAGAATTTTAGCCATAGATTACGGAGACCGTCATCTCGGACTGGCTCTCAGCGATCCGCTCCACATTACCGCGCAACCTTTCGGCAATTACACCTTGAAGGAAGCTGAAGCTGAGAATAGGGCTTTTTTTCAAAGACTGGTTGAGGAAAAGCAGGTGGAGGAAATTGTCATCGGCTGGCCTCTGCGTCTTGACGGCAGCGAAGGACGCCGGGCGGAAATAACCAGGGAATTCGCCAGCTGGCTGGAAAAAGTCACCGGCCGCAGGGTAACTCTATGGGACGAAAGACTTACCACCCGCCAGGCCTTAAAGAAACTTGAGGGGTTCAGCGGAAGCTTTAGAGAAAAGAAAAACCGCGAAGATCAGCTGGCCGCGGTAATCATTCTCGAAGCCTACCTTGAAAAAAAACGCTACGATAATGACATTCCGGAAAATAATTGATTTATTTCTGATAACCCTTATAGTTGCTCATCTGGGAGTATCTTATTATCTCAGCCGCCAGATGAACCGGGAGATGCCGGTTACCGGTTCGGTTTTTATAAAAATAAAAAAAGGTGAGACAGCCACTGCCATCGGACACAACTTAAAACAGAATGGACTGCTGGCTGCTGCCGGAGCATTCCGTCTGGCCTATTCTCTTTATTTTTCCCCACGATACCTGAGAGCTGGTGAATATTTAATTGAATCCCCGTCCAGTCCAAAGAAAATCATGCTGCAGATGATTGCCGGGCAGGTCTACCTGCATGCCATTACCATCCCGGAGGGGCTGACGATAAAAGAGATAGGCGAGATCCTTGAGGCTAAGTCTTTTCCCTACGAAGGTTCGTTCCAGGAAGCCTGCCGTAATGTCCGGCTGATCTCAGATCTTGATCCGGAAGCTTCAGACCTCGAAGGTTACCTTTTCCCGGAAACATATTATCTTCCAGCAGAAATCAGCGCTGAAGAAATCGTCAGGGTGATGGTTGAGCGCTTCAAAAAAGTCTTCCATGAAAGATATCTGGCCAGGGCAAATGAGCTTAAAATGTCCGTGCGAGAGGTGATCACCCTGGCTTCGTTGATTGAAAAGGAGACGGCCAGAGCGGAAGAGAAGCCTCTGGTCTCGGCTGTTTTTCATAACCGGCTCCGCCTGGGGATGAAGCTTGATTGCGACCCGACAATTATATACGCATTGAAACTCGAAGATAGATTTGACGGAAATATCAGGTTGAAGGATAAAGCTCTGGATTCGCCATACAACACCTATCTTTACCGCGGCCTCCCGCCAGGTCCGATCTGCAATCCCGGACTGGATTCGATAGAGGCGGCCCTTTACCCTGCTCCGGTCGATTACCTTTATTTTGTCTCACGCAACGACGGAAGTCACGTGTTCAGCCGTTCCTACCAGGAACATCAGAAAGCGGTTATCAGATATCAGTTGAAAAAAAGGGGTAAAATAAGGTAAAATTACAAAAAAAACAATCACAAAAACAAGATTTTAAAATTTTTGTAAAATAAATTTACAAAAACGAGAAAGAGAGATAAAACGAATAGAAAAAAACCCCCTTCTTAGCTGGCACAAATATTGCAGTTAAGAAGAAGGTGAAAGCATACTAACAGGAGGAAAGATGAACTTCAAAAAATTTTTCACCTTTTCGCTGATCCTGGTTCTCGCCCTTTCTTTAGCCGTAAGTTTTGCTGAGGCCGGGCCCCAGAAAAAGGATCAGAAAAAAGACCAGAAGGCCAGATCCGTTCTGCCCGCAGACATCAAAGCCATGCTGGAGCAGAATCTGGTCACCAGACAGGTAAAGACTGACCTGCCTTTCAACTTTATCGGCCATTACATTCTGCCGGCTAAAGGCACCTACATCGCGATTTTTATCACCACCATCAAGAACTCAGACCTGGATTACGCTCAGGTTCAGTCCCCTACCTCCGGCGATGTTTATCAAACTGACGCAGATATTTTCTTCCAGGTTTACCAGAATAATGAGAACGCACCTAAACTGATTGTTGAGCACAAAGCCTTCAGCCAGTTTACCATTCCCTCAGCTGAATATAACCCCGAAGGAGAAAGCTATTATTATCTCGGCTACCCCCTGCCTTCCGGAAAGTACATTCTGGCCGCCGCTCTCGGTAACAGAAAGACCAAAAAGCTGGGAACAACCTACTATGAATTCGAAATACCCCGTTTTGAAGACAGCTACAAAGGCGATCAGCTCCTTACCAGCAGCGTGCTTGTTCTGAAGAATTACGACCAGATGGACACTCCTGAAAATTATCCCAACTTCCACAAAGATTACTTCAGCTGGATGATTCTGAAAGTTTATCCCTACACCCAGTACAGATTTAGACCAAACGAGCAGCCTACTCTGATGTTCATGATCTACGGTAACGGCTTTGACAGCAATCAGAGAGCCCAGCTGGAGATCAACTTTGATATACGCAAGGGAGAAACAAAATACGTGGCCTTCACCCCCATGACCTACGAATCACCGTTCATCGAGCAGCCGATTCCGATACCTTCTTCCAAGCAGGTTAAGGTAACCGACGACAAGGGAGAAAGAATTGAAACTCAACCGCTGGAAGCCGGTGGTTATGAACTGGTTATCAACATCAAAGACAAACTCAGCAACAAAAGCCTGGAAAAGAGAATTCCCTTCGAACTCGTGAGAGACTAATTTCAGAAACTGCCTGACCTTAACAAAAGGCAGCCAGAGTTTTCTGGTTGCCTTTTTTTATCTGGCAAATTTCCGGGAAATGTCAGGCAGGGCAAGTTCAATCTTATCGTCACAGGGAAAACTTTGATCCATTTTCGGGCTTAATCTTCAATCAGCCAGAAAGGAGAATATCATTTTTTAAGAAACTCCAGCAGCTGGCGGGCAAGAGCGGCCTTTTCGTGTTGAGGAGCCAGCTGCAGGAACTTTTCCAGACAGCTTATGGCCGATTCCCTGTTATTCTGGCTTATATGGATTGAACCCAGGGCAAAATAAGCTTCAGCATAATCCGGCTTCAATTCAACTGTTTTCTGCAGGTGGGTCATGGCCTCTTCGCTCTGCCCGAGATTCATCAGACAGGCCGCTAAATTGTAACGGGCGTCGGGGTCGTTCGGGCTAAGTTCAACAGCTTTCCGATAATAGACAGCAGCCGTCTCGTACTGTTCTTCCTTCGCCAGCAATTCTCCCATTTCTTTGTTCGCGCTGAAACTTCCCGGATTAAGCTCCACGGCTTTGCTGAAAGCTTCCCGGGCTTCAGCCATCTTTCCAAGTTTTTTAAAGGCGAGCCCGAGGTTAAAATAATAAGCCCAGTTATCCGGACTGAGTTTGATGGCTTCCTCATATCCGGCTATCGCTTTTTCGTACTCTCCCCTGTTGTAAAATTCATTGGCTTTGACGAAGGTTTTATCGGCCGCAGAAAGATTCTTAACCACCTGCTCGCTGGCCGTCTCCAGGGTTACCGTGCCCAGGTTGGTATCCCCTTCAATTTCCACATGAACTTCAAAAACCTTCGGCAGATAACCATCTTTCTTGATGGTCACCTGATAGTATCCGGGATAGATTCCGATCTGGGCAAATCTCCCGTCCTTATCAGTCCTGGTCTCATACCTCTGGCTGGCCAGTCTGGTGGAGACAATGGTCACTGTAGCCTTATCCAAAGGATTACCGCTGGCATCAACCACCAGTCCCCGCACCTTACCCCTTACCTGAGCCGTTCCACTGACAGCAAAAAAGCTGATTATCAAAAGAATTGTCAGAAAAATCAAAATCGGCTTTCTTAACATCGTTTCCTCTCCTTTTATGTTGATGGGTGTTTCATTGCACGCCCTGAAAAAGTTAATTTTTTTGCCGGAATAAACAGGAAGCATTTGAACTTCTTTATTATTTATCTTTCCTCTTCAAATTTTCCAGCCAGGGTTTTATTTCAGGCTGGTCTGGAAGCAGAGAAAGAGATTTTTCAAGACAGGATATGGCTTTTTCTTTCTCGCCCAGATTCTGGTAAATTTCCGCAGCCAGATTCAGAACACTTATCTCCGTGGCTTCCGAAAGCAGCTGCTCGACGTAAATTCTGGCCGAAGCCCAATCTTTTAACCTGACATAATCAACGGCAATTACCTTGGCCGCTTCACGATTTCTGGTGGATTCAAACACCTTCAGCGCTTGCTCGAGCGAATTCTGGTAATCACCGAGGGCAAAAAGAGTTTTGGCCAGTAACAGGCGACTTTCAGCATCTTCCTCCGCAAGCAGAATTCCCTCTATTATTTTTCTGGCTTCTTCATAATTTCCTTTTAAAAAGTGCTGGCTTGCGAGAATTTTCAAGAACTCGGGTGAAGGCATCGAAGGGTGCACTCGAGCTAGCACCCAGGGAGCGGTAATAGCTGATTGTGACAGAACTATCAGATTTTCCTTAACCGAAGCCAGTTCCCGCTTACCGTCCTGCAGAGAAACTTCCACTGAATAATAACCGGGTTTTATCCGGGCCAGATCCAGCGGCTCAAATTTAAGAACCCCATCCTCCGAAAGAACACTTTCCAGAAGCCAGCTTCGTGATTCCGAGACGTTGTTATTATCAAGACTCCGGAGGACAAGTTGAACCCGGGCATCTGGAGATAAACCTTTCCGGCGGAGCAGGCGGCAGAAAACATGGAGCTTCTGATCCGGACTGAACTCCTTGCGAGCACTCACAAGATATTCCTGTCCGGCAAAAGAAAATGCTTTCAACAGACCGGTTTTTAGAGCTCTGGCCGTATGATAAAGAATCAGAGAGCTGAGATATTCCCCGCCCTCAGCCGGAGGAACCTTAAGGTTGTATTCCACGGAGGTGAAATCTCTGGCCGTCTTATTTTTGAGCAAAATCAAGAGCCGGTATTCTCCCGGGATTATCGGGAAGATACCCTGAAAAGCCAGCCTCTGGCGATAATGGGTTTCAAGCTGTTGACGGGTCAATCTCAGCGGTACTTCTTCCATCCGGCTGAAAACCGGCTGACCTTCCGAATTTTCCAGCTTTATAACCAATTCGAATATTGCTGAATATATTCCAGAAACTTCAGCCAGGTTAATTTTATCGGGCTCCACTGACCAGTGAACAAAATAATACGGTCCTTCGGGCATCACCCGGACAAGAGAACTTGAAGTTAGATAATTGTGTGAATAATCAACCTCAACCAGATCCTTATAGCTAAGATAATTCCTGGCATAGGCAGTCGAAAACCTTTTTTCAGGAAGAGATTTAATGGCCGCAATTATGGTCTGGGAGGAGAGCGAACTTAATGTATCCTGGCGATCTTCAGGGAGATAACTTATCGCTGCCTTGGCCAGTTCAGAATTTATTCCCTTTAAAATCTCGAGTGCTTTGCCTCTGGTTAGCGCCTGCGATGCAATCGAGGGGATAACCAATTTCTCAGGACCTTCAACACCCGGGTAGTAAAGCCGGTAATCACCAGACCCTTCTGGCTGATAAAAAATGAGATAGAAATAGCCGGGAAGCCCGTATCTGGGGTCGCCCTGGTAAAACCACAGTTCCATAGGCCAGATGTCGGAAAAGGTGGCAAAAATATGCCTTTCCAGAGGTTTGCCAAGAAGCAAATAATAGAACCCCCGCTCCGTCAGGCAACCCCTTTTACTGGAGCCAATGCCGAAATGGCGGTCAGCAAAATTAACTCTCTCTAAGTACTCACGATAAAATTCATTCTCTTCGGTATCGGGATTAGTATCCCTGACCTTCCAGAATATGCTTATGAAGCGGTCGCGCTCCTGGGGAGTTTTTAGCTTAAAGAAAACCTCCCTTTCTACGTCAGTAATGATCGGAGTAACTATCTCGAGCCACTCCTTCTGGGCAGGCGTCAGTTCTTTTATAATATCTTTTTCTTTCTGAGCAAAACCGCTCCCGGAGAAGGTCATTATTAAAAACTGGAACACCAGCACAAATAGTGCAAACTGAATCAGAATTCCCGGAAGCTTTTCTGGAATTAATTTTCTTTTAAGTCGAAAGGTCGTCATTTTATCCTGTAAACAGACAATTTATGGTATCAGCTTATTAATTTTAGCAGAATTCCTGGAATTAATCTTCAATAATATAATTTCCGAAACTTTGTTAATGAAGGGCATTTTATCAATTTTCAAAATTTTCATAAAACTGAATTTCGGGAATTTCCATTGCTTTTTAATTATTTTTTATATAGATTTTGGCATCATGAGATGGAAGGTGTTCTGGGTATCCGATGGCCTGACTCGGATAGGTCTTCAGCCATTTCCTCTATCAGCAATTATTTATTGAAATTATTAGAGGGGTAATTATATAATCATCCATAGATTCGCCTTTTTGGATTATGCTAATACAGGCCGTGTCAAGTTTTGTTCGCAATTTAGCCATCGTAATCTCTCCATTTTAAGCCTCAGCTAACAGCCTGAGCCAGCGAACTTTCCAACGCCTGAATGAATCTATCCGGCTTGATATAGGCGTACT
>JBASPX010000017.1:0-11082 GCA_049659625.1 Candidatus Saccharicenans sp.
TCCTGGCCAGGGTTTCTTCTAAGGACAAAGCCCGGCTGGCGGAGAAGCTCAAGCAGATCTGGCTCCAGCCTGACCGTGAGACTGCCAGGAAGCTGGCCGGAGTGATCATAGAGGAATACGAAAGGACGTATCCGGAGGCTATGAGATGTGTGGAGGAGGGACTGGAGGACTCGCTTCAGTTTTATAACTTCCCCGAGGTGGATAAGAGACGCATCTCTTCGACCAATGTGCTGGAGAGGATCAACCGGGAGATAAGGCGGCGGAGCCGGGTGGTAGGGGTGTTTCCGTCGGTTAACTCCTACTTGAGGCTCATCGTCTCATACCTTATGGAGTACACAGAAGACTGGTCGAATGAATACGCCTATATCAAGCCGGATAGATTTATTCAGGCTTTAGAAAGTTCGCTGGCTCAGGCTGTTAGCTGAGGCTTAAAATGGAGAGATTACGATGGCTAAATTGCGAACAAAACTTGACACGGCCTGCATCTGAATAAGATCATCTGAGGTTTTTATATGTAAAATAAATTGAAATGAAATAACTGAATTAATTGTTTTCTGCAAGAATCAGTGGTGTAAATATTGCTATCGAGCAGGAATGTTTTGATTTTAGCTTCAAGAATTTTCCGGATTGGCCATGCTTCAGCCTGGAACAGGAGAAGAGTATAATGTCTGAGAAGATAAATTCCCGGAGGAAAAATGAACCAGCCGGAAAAGAAAGACCAACCAAACAGGATAAAACATCTTATCGGCGTGATGAGCGGCAAGGGAGGTGTGGGTAAATCCACCGTCACCTATCTCACCGCCTTAGCCCTGAAGCAAAGAGGCTTTAAGGTGGGCATCCTTGATGCCGACATCACCGGCGCCAGCATTCCCCGCATCATGCATCTCCCCAAGTACGAGATGAAAGTCTGCGGCGACTTTATTTGCCCGGTGGAGACCGAACAGGGCCTCAAGGTAATGTCTATAAGCTTTCTGCTCGATAACGAGGAACAGCCGGTCATCTGGCGTGGTCCCTTGCTGTCCAGAGCCATCCAGCAATTCCGGGGAGAAGTTCTCTGGGGAGAGCTGGATTTCCTGGTGATAGATATGCCGCCCGGAACTTCTGACGTAGCCATCACCGTCATGCAATCTTTTTCGTTGAGCGGTTTTATCTTTGTGACCACTCCCCAGGATCTGGTGTCGGTGGTGGTGGCACGCTCCATGCAGATGGCCGAGCGGATGAAGGTTCCGGTTCTCGGCCTGGTTGAGAATATGAGTTATTTCCTTTGCCCTCACTGCGGCCAGAAGACCAGCTTTTTCGGGTCGGACGAATCAGAAAAACTTGCCCGCCAGTTTGGCACTGAGCTTTTGGTCCGGATACCCATCGCTGTGGAGTTCGGCCGGATGCCTTCTCAGGGACTTGAGACCTCGAGCCCTTTAGTGGCTGGAATTCTCGAGAAACTCGGTCAGGTCGTCGCCAGCAAACTTGCCTGACGGTCGCACGGGAACTCAGTCTTTTTGATTTCTTTTTGATTTAATCGGGACGGCAGCGGCTATCAGTCCGAAAAATTAAAACTCAGATAAAAATTATAAGTTTAATCTTCCAGTTGCCAGCCAATTCCAATGCCAGCCGGAGATGGAAAAACAACACCATAAAATTTTACCCTTTTTCTGCGAGATGTATTATCATAAAGAATCATGGAGGTATTAAATTATGAGGGGAAGATTGAGATTTTTCATTCTGGCGATGATATGGCTGGCGTCGCTGAATGTCCTTTTTCTGCTTGCCGGAAGCTACGACAGCAGACAGGAAGTCGAGAGTAAGACAGTTGCGGCGGGCAAAACTGAAAGCCAGGAGGCCATTGAAGTTTCCAGCCGGATAGAAAGGGTGATTGTGTATCCGGTCAGGGCAGAAATTGTGCGCCGGGGGCAGGTAAACATATTTCCTGACACCAGAACCCTGGTATTCCGCGGCCTGCCTGCTTACATTCTTCCTGCTTCTGTCCGGTTTCAGGCTTCAGGCACCGCCCGGGTTAAGATTCTCGGAGTGGAGTTGCTGAAGGAGTTTCTGGCTTCGGCAGAGCTTCCTGAGGTTAAAAAAATTCAATCCGAGATCTCGAAGATTGAAGCTGAATTAGACCGCATCAGGAGACAGGAAGACGTTCTTGATTCCCAGGAGAAATTCTTAAATTCTTTTGGCACCGCCCTGAGTAATCAAACGTCAAAAGAGCTGCTGGCCGGACGGGCTGATCTTGCTGGAATAGATAAATTTGTCGATTATCTCGGGGCAAGATTACAGTCAATTCAGAATAAAAGAGAAGAATACGCCAGCTTGAAAGCTGAAAAGCAGGCCAGGCTGGAAGCTCTTAAAAAGAAGCTGAAGGAAATTATGCCCGAACGTCCGCGCGAACAATCGCTGATCAACGTGCTTATCGAAACCGCTGAAACGGCCCAGCTGCAATTTGAACTGAGCTATTCGGTGTATCCGGCCGGCTGGAGGCCGGTCTACACGGTCAGAGCACTGCCTGAATCCGGGGAAATAGAGCTTACGGTCGGAGCGATTGTCTATCAAAAAACAGGCGAGAACTGGGAGAATGTCAGGTTGACGCTTTCAACCGTCAGACAGACAGCCGAAAACCAGCCGGGCGAGCTCCCGCCATGGTATCTTGATGTGGTTCAACTGCAGGCAGCTAAGGCTTTAAAAGCAGAAAGGATGATGACGGAAGAGGCGGTTCCCGGCGCGGTGATAGGAGGGGTCCTCGGTGGCAGGGTGGCTGCGGTTGAGGAAAAAGCAATAACCGAAGAGAGCTGGTTCAGCACGAGTTTTGAAATAAAAAAACCCTGGACGATACTGAGCGATGGAGCCGAACGCCGTGTGCCGGTTGACTCTAACAAACTTCAGGCGTCCTTTGATTACCTTTCAATTCCGAAACTCCAGGAGCGAGTTTTCCTTCGTTCGAGCTTTCTGAACAGGCTATCCTATCCGCTGCTTAAAGGTAAAGCCGATATGTTTATCGACCGTGATTTCGTCGGGACATCAGCCATCCCGGATATTCCGGTCAACGAAGAAACCCAGCTGTTTTTTGGTGAGGATAATCAGGTCCGGATAAAACGCGAGCTGGTGAAAAGAGAAAAAACCCCTCCAGGTTTTCTCGGAAAAAACGAAAAGGTTACCCAGGCTTTCAGGATAACTCTGGAAAACCTGCGCCAGCGGCCGGTGGAAGTTGAGGTTCAGGACCAGATCCCGGTCAGCCAGCACAGCCGGATAGAAGTAAAAGAGGTGAAAATCAACCCGGCTCCGGCCAGCCGGCAGGAGAACGGTATTTTCAGCTGGAAAATAAAACTTGCTGCGCGTCAGAAACAGGAGCTTTCTTTTGAATTTACGGTGGAGTATCCGAAAGATCTCCGGGTGTCTGGAATCTGAAGTATTCAGGTAAAACAGAAAAAAAAGATAGAGCCGGCGGAAGGTAAGGTGACCGGATAAATAAAATCTTTTCCAATGTATTTTAAGGCAGGTCAAATTTTCCGCCCGCAGTGTTATAATTAAAAGCCGATTTTTTAGAGATGTCTGAGATGAGAGGAAATTGATATGCCTGAGAGAAATTCATCTCCCCGATTCTGGACTATGTCGCCGGAAGAGGTGGCTTCCACCTTCGATTCTGACCAGAAAAACGGCCTGACTTCAGAACAGGCTGCAGTTCATCTGGAAAAATTCGGTCCGAATCAATTGCAGGAAACCCGACTTCGTTCCCCGCTGGCGGTGTTTTTTGATCAATTCAAGTCTTTCCTGATCTGGGTGCTGATGGCGGCGGCGGTCATTTCAGGATTCCTCGGCGAATGGGTCGACGCTCTGGCCATAATCGGTATAGTCCTGCTGAACGCCATTCTTGGTTTCGTGCAGGAATACCGGGCCGAAAAATCGCTGGCCGCGCTGAAGAGGATGGCCGCTCCCATGGCTAAGGTAATCAGGGATGGCCAGCTGAAACAGATTCCCGCCGCGGAAGTAGTTCCGGGGGATCTTCTGGAACTCGAGGCCGGAGATCATGTTCCGGCAGATGCCCGGGTCGTTTACCATACTACCAATTTTGCCGTGCAGGAAGCGGCTCTCACCGGAGAGTCCACGCCCGTGCTAAAAACTTCTGCCATTCTAGAAGGAGAAGATGTTCCGCTGGCTGACCGGACGAACATGGTTTATTCGGGCACATCGGTGGCCGCGGGCAAAGCCCGGGCTGTGGTGGTGGCCACCGGAATGTCCACCGAACTCGGTCAGATTGCCCGGATGATTCAGGAAATAACCCTGGAAACCACGCCCCTTCAGAGAAAACTCGAACAGTTCGGACGCTGGATAGTCTATGTATGTTTTGCTCTTGTCGGTTTTATCTTTCTGCTCGAATGGTGGCGGGGCGGAGAATTCATCCAGGTTTTCCTGACGGCTGTCAGCCTGGCGGTGGCGGCTATTCCGGAAGGTTTGCCGGCGGTGGTGACCATTGCTCTGGCTCTCGGCGTTCAAAGGATGGTCAAGCGCCATGCTCTCATAAGAAAGCTTCCGTCGGTGGAAACGCTCGGGGCGGCCACGGTCATCTGCTCGGATAAGACCGGAACGCTTACCAGAAACGAAATGACGGTTAAAGCAGTCTACGCCGATGGGAAACTGTTTACGGTTTCCGGGACGGGTTACCAGCCGGAAGGGGAATTTATCCTGGAAGATAAAGCGGTAAACCCGGCTGAGTTCCCCGGGCTTTATAGAACTCTGGTCTGCGGACTTCTCTGCAATACAGCCAGATTGATCAAATATGACGACCGCTATCGCCTTCTGGGAGACCCGACCGAGGGAGCCCTTCTGGTTCTGGCCAGGAAAGCCGGCCTTGAACAGGAGATTCTGGAGGAGACGGAGAAGCTGGTGGAAGAGCTCCCGTTCGATTCAGAACGCAAAATGATGACCATGCTCAGAAAGAGAGAGCAGGGATTTATTGCCTATGTGAAGGGCGCTCCGGACATCCTTTTGAAAAATTGCCATTTTATTTTTGAAGACGGCGAAAAAAGGCCGATAACGCCTGAAGATGTCGAGCGGATTTTGAAGATCAACGATTCGCTGGCGGCTCAGGCTCTCCGCGTCCTCGGCTGCGCTTACAGAGAATTCAGCGAGCTTCCGGAAAAACTGGAGGCGTCGGCTATAGAGAGAGAGCTGGTGTTTACGGGTCTGGTGGCCATGATTGACCCTCCGCGTCCTGAGGTGGTCAGGGCGATTGTGGAATGTAAAAAAGCCGGCATCAAACCGGTGATGATAACCGGCGACCATAAAATCACCGCGATGGCCATAGCCAGAGAACTCGGAATGCTGGAGAACGGTTCGCTGGCCATCACCGGAGAAGAACTTGATAAATTGAAGCCTGAAGAATTTCAGGAAAAGGTGGAAAAGATAAGAGTTTATGCCCGGGTCTCTCCCGAACATAAACTGCGCATAGTAAGAGCCTGGAAGAAAAGGGGAGAAGTGGTGGCTATGACCGGCGACGGAGTGAATGATGCCCCGGCGGTCAAGGAAGCCGACATCGGTGTGGCCATGGGTATCACCGGAACTGACGTCACCAAAGAAGTTTCTGACATGGTGATCACCGACGACAATTTTGCTTCGATTGTGGCCGCAGTCGAAGAAGGCCGGACGATTTACGATAACATCAAGAAATTCGTTCATTATCTCCTTTCCTGTAACCTGGCGGAAATTATGGTGATGTTTGCGGCCTCGCTGGTGGGATGGCCGGTTCCGCTTCTGCCGATTCAAATTCTCTGGATTAATCTGGTGACCGACAGTCTGCCGGCGCTCGGACTTGGTTTTGACCCCCCGGACCCGGAAGTAATGTCCCGGCCGCCCCGCCGGCCGGACGAGCCGGTGGTTGACCGGAAGAGAGCAGCGCTGATGGCTGTTCAGGGTGTTTTTATGGCTGCCTGTGCTCTGACCGCTTACTTCTATGTTCTGTATGTGGAGAACGAAGGTCTGGAGAGAGCCAGAACGGCTGCTTTTATCGTCCTTTCGGTCAGTCAGCTTTTCCACTCGCTGAACTGTCGCAGTCAGATGAAATCTCTTTTCCAGCTCGGTCTTTTTTCCAACATGAAGTTGATTTACGCCTTTCTTGTTTCGTTGAGCCTTCAGCTTTCGGTGGTTTACGTCCCGGCGCTTCAGAAAATTTTTAAGACTCAGAATTTAGCGCTTTTTGACTGGGTGCTGGTGATAATTCTATCATCGCTTCCGCTCTGGGCCATGGAATTGGTTAAAAAACTGAACAGACACTTCAGATTTTACGAGATATACTGAAAAGCTTTTCTATCTGCTATCAGAATTCTGGACGAACTTAAAATTATTTCATGTTTCTAATTCTGATTTCGATTTCCGGCATGTCCTTCAGAAGTTCAATCAGTCTGGAAGTGTCAGTTTCTCCGTAGTGATAGGGATATAGTATTTTAGGTTTTATCCAGCGGGCAGCTTCAGCCACCATTGCCGGCGTCATGGTGTAGGGGAGGTTCATCGGCAGGAAAGCGATATGGATATTTTTCAGCTCCTTCATTTCCGGTACGTTCTCCGTATCTCCGGCCACGTAAACTCTTGTGTCGGCGATGGTAATTACGTAGCCGTTGCCGGAGCCTTTCGGATGAAAGGGATTACCGTCGGGTCTTTTGTGTTTGAGGTTGTAAGCCGGGACAGCTTCAATCTCGAATCCAAAGACGGTTTTCCGGTCGCCGTTTTTCATCACCTGGAGTCCCGGAATCTTCGGCTGGCAGGCGGCTGTTCCGATGATCACGGTGTTTTCTTTGCGCAGCAGCTTGATGGCTTCCGGGTCAAGATGGTCAAAATGCTCGTGGGTAACCAGAATCAGGTCAGCTTTTGGAAGCTGCCGGTAATCAGCCTGTTCGGTCCAGGGGTCGACGTGGACAACCTTATCCTGGAAGGTGAACATCAGGGTACCGTGTCCGAGAAAGGTAATCTTCAACTCTCCGGAAGCGGTCGGGATGCGGTCTTCTTCATATTTCTGGCCCGACACCATAAGCGGAGTCAGACCGAGCGTCATGGTTATTATTAAAATTCCCAGCTTTTCCATTAACCACCTCCTTCTAACTTCTCACATTTTAACACATAAAGCGGATAGAAAAAAATGTTTCAATTCCCGGCAGAATTATTTATAATCTGAAATCATCATCGCCGGGAAAGCGAGACACTGCCGGCGTGATAATTTCCTGGAGTTTCGGCATGAAATTGAAAAAATTCTTTTTCCAGGCTTACCTGATTCATCTTTTTCTTCTTTTTATGCTGCTGGTGGTTGTGTATTTCCTTAACATCCATCTGGTGCGCCAGGCGGTTCTTGATGATCAGGTGGCTGAACTTAGCGGGCTGGCTCAGGCGATCAGCCTGGAAACAGCAAATGCCTGGCTGGCAGACGCACAGCTAAACAAAGATATCCTTTCGACTCAGGCCAGAATATCAAGAATAAGGTTGACCCTGATAGACACTGCAGGCAGGGTGATTTATGACAGCGAGAAAGAAGCAGAAGAGCTGGAAAGTCATCGTTACCGGCCGGAAGTTGTCGGAGCCCTTTCCGGTGCGCTCAGCTCATCGGTAAGATACAGCGACACTCTAAAAATCAAAATGATTTATGTGGCTGCGCCAGTAAAGGTGGAGGAGCAGGTGGTGGGTGTTTGCCGGGTGAGTCGTCCGGTAAATCTGGCCATGGCCGCCTACCGCAGAACCAGGAATAACCTCCTGGCGGCGCTTGGAGGGCTGCTGGCGCTTGGTGCGCTCACACTCGTTTTCCTTATCCGGCTTATCCAGAAACCCCTTGAGGCATTAAACATCGCGGTGGAAAGAGCGGCCGCCGGCAATCTTGATGTTTCCCTGGGTCCTTTTCTGCAGCAGCAGTTGAAACCGCTTCCTGGCCATCTGAACATTCTGCTTGATAAGAACAGGGAATTACAGAAAGAACTCGAAGCTGATCGTGAAGTTCTTCAGGTTTTTATTGACTCTTCAGATGAAGGCTGGCTTCTGGTTGACCTTAATGGCCGCATCATTCTTATGAGCAGGAGCTTCCCGAGGATGTTTCCGGAAATCACAGGTAAAAACGAATTTTTCTGGCAGATACTGCGCCTTCCCGGGTTGCACGAATTAACCGAGCAGGCGCGACAATCATCAGGTCCGGTAAGCTGTCAGCTGGAGAAAGGCGGGCGGGTTTACCATTGTCAGGTTAACTGGCTTTCCGGTCGGAAGAATTATCTGTTGAAATTCATCGATATCACCGAAGCGAAAGACCTCCAGCAGAGGAAGAAAGAATTTGTGGCCAACCTGGCTCATGAACTTAAGACCCCGCTCACGGTGATCAACGGATTCCTGGAAACTCTGGAGGATGAGAATCTCAGCCCTGAGGGACGCGACTATCTGGAAGTGCTGAAAAGAAACGTCTCCCGTCTGGTCAGGCTGGTGGAGGACCTGGCCCGGCTGTCCGAACTCGAAGAGAAGGGAAGCCAGCTGGAAAAGATTCCTGTTGATCTGAGAGAGGCTGTCAGCGGGGTGCTGGAAACTTTTGAAAAAGAGGCTCAAAAAAAGGGCCTTTATCTGAAAATGGAAGCAGAAGAAATCCCCCCGGTTGAGGCTGACCCGTATCAGATTGAGCAGATGCTGGTTAATCTGATTGACAATGCTATACGATACACAGATAAGGGTGGCGTGACGGTCAGCCTGAAGCGGTCAGGTGACGGAGTTGAGCTGACCGTAAGCGATACCGGCATCGGGATTCCGGAAGAGCACCTGCCCCGGATATTTGAGAGATTCTATGTGGTCGACAGATCTCGTTCGCGCCGGACCGGAGGAACCGGACTCGGGCTTTCTATCGTTAAGCATGTGGTGCTGGCTCATGGGGGCAGGATAGAAGTCAGGAGTGCCCCCGGATACGGTTCTACCTTTATCGTCTGGCTCCCGGCAGTTTCCGGCGGTAGCTGAAAAGCCCGGGATGAGCTATAATTTTTTCTAACGTTTCATCCGGGAGTTAATTCAGATGACGGAAATTGAATTCAAAGGCACCAGGCTCAAACTGAACGAGGAAGGCTTCCTGGCCACGCCGGAGATCTGGGACGAGGAGATTGCTTGCTTTCTGGCGCGCCAGGCGGAGGGAATCGAGCAGATGACGGAAGAGCACTGGAAAATAGTTAATTACATCAGAAACTATTATCTCCAGAAAGGTCAGGCGCCGATGATCCGCAAAATGGTGGCTGAAACCGGCATATCGCTGAAGCGGATTTATGAGCTTTTTCCCTCCGGCCCGGCCAAGGGCGCCTGCAAGGTGGCCGGCCTGCCAAAGCCGGACGGCTGCGTTTGAGGATTAATCAGAGAGATATAACCGCTCTCAGGTTAAATTTTAGCGTTCGACCTTCCGGGATGTCCTTTTTAATTTGATTGTTTGAGAGAACTCAGCGCTCGCAGAGAGCTATTTCTTTTTTTTCTTCTGAAATTCGACGATTTCGCGGACAGCCTGGATGGCGGTTTGGATGTGCTCCTCGGTGTTGAAAGGTCCGATGCCAAAGCGCACCGCTCCTTTGATCCTGTCGGTTCCCAGCTGTTCGTGAACTAAGGGCGCGCAGTGCAGACCGGTCCGGCAGGCAATGTTGTATTCGACGTCCAGCATGATGCCGACATCCTGAGCTTCCATTCCGTCAACGTTAAAGGCAATCACGCTTATATGGTTGGTAAGGTCGTCCTGGCAGTAAAGTGTTACTCCGTCAATTTCTTTCAGGCCCCTGACCAGCATTTCAGTCAGCTTCATCTCGTGCGCATGAATGTTTTCCAGCCCTTTCTGCAGCACCCATTTCACTCCGGCATGCAGTCCGGCTATTCCCAGAAGGTTGGGTGTACCGTATTCCAGCCGGTAGGGATATTCTTCCAGATGTGTTCTCTGGGCTGAGCGGACGCCGGTTCCACCGGCTCTGGTGATTTTTATGTTGACGCCTTCACCGACGCAGAGTCCTCCGATGCCGGTGGGGCCCAGAAGCGATTTATGTCCGGTGAAGCAGACCACGTCGATGTTCATATCCTTCATATCGATCGGCACCTTGCCGGCTGACTGAGAAGCGTCGATTACAAAAACCACGCCGTGCTCGCGGCAGATCCGTCCTATTTCTTTTACCGGTTGCACCGTTCCTATGACGTTAGAGGCATGGTTGACCACCACCAGTCTGGTGTTCTTTTTGATTCTCTTTTTGATCTCATCCGGGTCGACAAAACCGCGGCTGTCAAACGGGACATAATCGACCTCGACACCCTGGAGAGAAAGGTGATACAGCGGTCTTAGAACTGAATTGTGTTCGAGAGTGGTGGTAATGGCGTGATCGCCGGGTTCCAGCAATCCAAAAATAGCCAGGTTGAGGGCATCGGTTGAGTTGTAGGAAAAGCACAGGCGGTTGGGGTCATAGCCGTTGAAAAATTCGGTGAGCATTTTTCTGGTTTCTTCCACCAGATTGCCGGCTTCCAGACACAGGTCGTAGCCGGAGCGGCCCGGGTTCACTCCATAATTGCGGTAAAAATGGTCCATAAACCGGTAAACTTCCTCAGGCTTCGGAAAAGAAGTCGCTCCGTTATCGAGATAGATGATCTTCATTTATGATTCCTCCAGATAAGGTTATTTTCCAGGCGGGTAAAATAGTCAGAGAAGTGCCGGCTTAAACGCCGACAATCAGGATTACAGCTGGTTTCCATAGCAATTTCAGATTTTTAATATTAATAAAATTAATGGCTTAATTCAATACTTAAAAAGGGAGTTCATAAAAGAGGGAAAAATAGTCCGCAATATACAGCGGGCGCTCCGTGCGGGTGCCTCGCCCGTATGAGATCGGAAGGTTTATGACTTTTATATTTCAAGCCTTTATTTCCGGGTAGAGCGGTGAGGTTGGAGCTGACCATGCTCCTTTTGAAGGTCGGGCTTACTGTCCGTGTTCTGGCTTAATATTGGTCATAGGCAGACACATGGTATCCAGGCAGGGGGAAAAGTTTTTGATACAGGCCGGTGAGTTTTTCCAGCTGGATTACTGGAAAGAGGGCCACCTGTTTTGAGATCGTCATCTGTGTCCTCAG
>JBASPX010000018.1:0-47295 GCA_049659625.1 Candidatus Saccharicenans sp.
GCTCAGGACACAGATGCAGATTTCAAAACAAGTGGCACTCTTTCCAGTAATCCAGTTGGAAAAGCTCACCGACCTGTATCAAAAACTTTTCCCTCTGCCTGGATACCATGTGTCTGCCTATGACCAATCGGCCGATTTTCGAGAGTGAGCGCCTGTTTTCAAGTTCTATCTGTCAGGCTCAGGATGAATCTGGCGGGTTCGATTCAGTCTGCAGAACATTCTTACCTAATAATTGAATAGCCGAGAACCAGCAGAAACTGTCGGCTGCGAACCTCCGGATAGGGCTCTGTGGCGGAGGGCCATGGTCCCTTGTAGAGGTTGCTGCTTCCTATTTCATAACGCACTTCGAGGTTGACCCTGCTTCTATTCATCGGTATTTCCACTCCGACTCCCAGCACCAGGGCCAGGTCGGATTTTTCCGTCTGCCTTTCAAGGTCGGCTTCGATTATTTTCTCATAAACCGCGCTGCCCTCGGGCATGGAAAACACCTGACAGCGATGCCACAGAATAAAAGAATAATCCACACCCGCCAGCAGATAAGGCTGAGAGATCTTCAAAAAACGATATTTGGCCAGAAGCGGCACGGAGATCATTCCCATCCGGTATTCATACTTTTCCCGGTAATGATACGGCGTTTCGAAGGCATAAACGCTGCCAATCTCCTTGTAGAGAACTTCAAGCTCAAGCTCAAAACTACGCCGGAGAGCAAATCTCAGACCGACCCCGCCGAAAAAAGAAACCCGGTTATCTTTGAACGGATTCAGACTGCTTTCGGCATCCCGGCTGTAAAGGAACTCCGGCCAGCGGGAAGAATAGCTCGAAGACATCAGACCTATGATTCTCTTGAACTCAAATGCCTGAGCGGGAAAGGTCAGGAAGGATATTAACACCATGATGATAATTATTTTTTTCATTTTCTGCCTCCCCCGATTTCCCGGCTGAAGCGCCTCTCCGGTGACTTCAATATACCGACTCTCGCAATTTGATACTACGCGCTTTCAGGTAAAATTTCTTAATTAATTTAAAAATAAGCTCCGCCTTCGTTTTATGTCAAACCGGACGCAAGACGCAAAGTTGAGACAGAAGTCCGCCTGCGGTATGATTTAACCGTAAGATGGACGGATAACAGAATGAGCGCCGCAGAACGAAAAAAACAAAAGAGCTCAGCCCGGAGAAGAGCGTCAGGCTCCTGCCTGGTGCTATTTTCCGGCGGGCTCGATTCGACCACCGCTCTCTACTGGGCCCTCAGCCGCTACGACAGAGTACAGCCGGTCATTTTCGATTACGGTCAGCGACACCGGGTGGAAATCCTGATGGCCCGTAAAACCTGCCGCAGGCTCGGGCTGAATCCCCTGATGCTCAAAGTTAACCTGAGGCAGATCGGCGGTTCTGCCCTTACCGACGATAGCATCAAGGTGCCGTCCTTCAGGACCGCCGAAAAAATCAAGGGGGGACTCCCGCCCACCTACGTCCCTTTCCGCAACGGAATATTTCTCTCTCTGGCGGCCGCTCTGGCCGAGCGACTGGGTATTTCAGACATCATCTGCGGTTTTAACGTGATCGATTCGCCAGATTACCCGGACACTACCCCGGCTTTTGTCCGGGCGATGAACCGGGCGATAAACGAGGGCACCGGAGCTAAATTCAGCCGCCGCAAATTCAGAATCATCGCTCCTTTCATCCGGCTGAAAAAATCAGAAATCATCAGGCTGGGTCTGAAACTCGGTGCCGATTACTCTTATTCTATAAGCTGCTATTCAGGAGGGGAAGTTCCCTGCGGCCGCTGTTCATCCTGCCTGCTCCGGAAGAAAGCCTGGGCCGAAGCCGGAGAGAAGGACCACCTGATAGCGCGCCTGGAAAAGGAGGGGAAAATATGAGCTGGAAACTGAGGGTCAGGGATAAATTTTCCGCCGCCCACTATCTACGCGAATACAGAGGCAAGTGCGAAAAGCTCCACGGCCACACCTTTCAGGTGGAAGTGGAAATAACCGTCAGCGAGCTCGACCGCACGGGCATCGGCATCGACTTCACCGAGATCAAAAAGAAGCTGGCTGAAATCCTTCCGGACCACACGCTCCTCAACGAAGTTTTCGATTTTAACCCTTCGGCCGAAAACCTCGCCCGGGAAATTTACCGCCGGTTGAAGGTTTTCTATCCGGTGACCGCGGTCACCGTCTGGGAGTCCGAGGATGCCGCAGCCACCTACACTGAGGATCACTGAGATTTTCTTCTCGGCCGCCGGCGAGGGCTGCCGGCAGGGGGAGCCAACGATCTTTATACGGCTTGCCGGCTGCAACCTCCGCTGCTCATTCTGCGACACCAAATACGCCTGGAAAAACGGCCGGGAGATGAGCGTGGAAAAAATAGCCTCGGCCGTCGAAAAAATCAAACAAAAATTTCCGGCGGTCTGGGTGTGTCTGACCGGCGGCGAACCTCTTCTTCAGGAATTAAAACCTCTCGTCAGGAAACTCAAACAATCCGGCTTCAAAATCCAGATAGAAACCAACGGAACGCAGGATGTGGTTTTCAGACCGGACTGGCTGACGGTTTCGCCGAAGCCACCGGACTACCTCGCTACCGAAAGCTGCCGGAAACTGGCAGATGAAGTGAAACTTGTGGTCACCAGGGAGTTAAGCTTCAAGGAGATAAAAAAGGTAAGAGAGGCTTTCCCGGATAAAGCGCCTCTTTTTCTCCAGCCTCAATCGGCCGCTGCCTGGAGTTACCGGAAGGCCTGGAAGCTTTATCTGGAAGCCGTACGTGAGGGGATTCCCGGGCTGAAACTATCCTGTCAGCTCCACAAAATTTACGGCATCAAATAGCTTCGACCCCCTTCCTGCTCGAACCGAATATCACGCGAAAGTGCCATTCTGACCGGTATGCCTTTCCCGCAAGCCGCAGAAATACAAGTTCCTGCCGCCGGCATAAATCTCCCGTCATACCCGGAGAAATAGCCTTTAACCCCGGGTAAATTTTTGGAAGTTTTCAAGAAAATAAACATCCTTCGAATAATCGCCGGAATCTTCTATTTGCAAATAACTTTTATTCAGGAGAAAGACACGTCCGTCAGTCTCTGCTACGTCTGGCAACAGGCAATTCTATCGGAGAGGAAATGGATTTAATTAAATGAGTTAAAGTTATCTTTAATGTTAATTTTTCAGGCTTTTTTCCTTAAAAGCTGATGTCCGTTTCTGGTTAGATAAACCCCGAGAAAGATTATCAGAGCGCCAGATACCTGAAGCCAGGTTAACCTGTCGCCGAGGAAAATGACGGCCGTCAGCACCCCGAAAACCGGAGTCAGGTTGCTGTAAACGCCGGTCCTCGCTCCTCCCACCCGCTCGACCGATTTATACCAGACGATAAAACCAAAAACCAGAGCAAGGGAACCTGAATAAACCAGACCGAGCCAGACGGAGGGCGGCACCGCAGAAAAATCCGCCCTGGCAAACTCCTTCCAGGCGAACGGCAGGTAGAAAAAAGTGCCGATGATGTTGGTCAGACCGGCCAGTTTTGTCGGAGACATCTTCTTAAGCACCGGACGGGCAAAAATCGTGTAGAAGGCCCACATCAGCCCGGCCAGAAGAATCAGAAACACTCCGGAGACTTCAGCCGCCTTCAGGTTAAAACCGTCAGGTCTTCCTAAGATAATGGCGTAAAACCCGGCGACTGAAAGAAAAATACCCAGCCAGCCGACCCAGCCGAGCTTTTCTCTGGCGAAAATCGTGCTCAGCACGGCGATAAAAATCGGCGTCATGGCGTTGCCCATAGAGACCAGAGAGGCTGCCGTCCGGCTCAACCCGCCGATAAAAAACACCTGGTAGAGAGTGATTCCAGTTAGCGCTAAAAACACCACCCTCGGCAGGTCCTTGCGGTCAACCTTAAAACCTTCCCGGCTCCTCCCGATGATCAGGCTGTAAACGGCAGCCGCAAACAGGAAGCGGGCGAGATTAAAGACGTGGGGTGGAAGCGCGGCAAAAGAAACCTTGATAACCGAAACGTTCGCTCCCCAGACCATCGTGGTCAAAATCATCAGCAGGTCGGTAAGACCGAAGGCTGGAGGTTTTTCCGGCTGGACAGTCGTCCCGGGCATAGGTCGGGCAGTCTCGCCGTTTTTAACTCTGCCGGCAAAAGCGGAAAAATCTTTTTCTGTTCTCGAGATAAGTTCTGAACTTTCTGTTTTCAGGCTTTCTGCGGTCATATTTCTCTGGAACATCGCCTGTGGATTTTTGACTCAGAGGTAGGATATCACCATCTGCCCCGCGGATAGCGTGCCTCCACCGTCGACCTGAGGCCGCCGCGCGGCGTGAATTCGCCCCGAACGAGAGCTTTTTTCGGCCCGCAGGCTCTGACTATGTCTTCGAGAATACGGTTGACCGCATTCTCGTAAAAAATTCCCAGATTGCGGTAAGCCAGAATATACATCTTGAGCGATTTCAGCTCGATGACCTTTTTGTTTGGTATGTACCAGATGGTGAGTTTTCCAAAATCGGGCAGGCCGGTTTTCGGGCAGACAGAGGTATATTCGGGAATTTCAATCGTTATTTCGTAATCAGGAAACTGATTCGGAAAAGTATGAATTTCCGGAAGCCGGGCATCAAGACCGGCCAGGGCTTCTTTTTCTCCGTATTCAGATTTCCTGGTTGATTTCTTCTCTGCCATTTTCCTTCTCGCCTCTATCGTCTGGTTATCTATGATAGCCGAAAAAAACAGGTTTGTAAAACCGGACTCGAACCGGCAGGACAGCGCTGAAATCGGGCTGCCGACTGTTTATCTCGCTTAAAGCAAAAGGAATATTAATACCCGGGCTCCGGGTGGCGCTTAAGACTTCATTATCGAAAGGATACAGGGCAGTGAAAGAAAATTTCAAGCCTGAAAACAGAAAATTAATTTTGCCGGACAGTGACTGTCTGTTATAATTTCCCCACCTGAAAGCTTCAAAACCTGACGTCAGGAATGGAGGAGAACGAATGAGAGAATGTCAGACTCAGAAGAACCTTAAAAGATGCAACTGTTCCTGGGAACCCTGCGAACGCAAGGGTATCTGCTGCGAATGCCTCGCCTACCACTGGCGGCAACGCCAGCTTCCCGCCTGTTTCTTTCCCGACGACATCGAAAAAACTTACGACCGCTCGCTCGAGAAATTTATAGAAATTTATAAGAATAAAAAATAACCAGGCGGAAACAGCCGCCCGAATTCCTTTACCACGGCTGAAATCGGCAGGAGACCCCGGGTGTCTGAAAAAAGATTCGTAACGGCAATCAATTGCATGGACGGTCGGGTCCAGAATTGCGTGAACCGCTGGCTGAAAAATCTCTACCAGGCTAATTATGTGGACGTCACTACCGCTCCCGGCCCGGCTCGGATTCTGGCTTCCGGAGAGCCGGAATATATGGTGGCTTCATATCAAAGGTGCCTTACCGTTTCGGTTGAAAAACACCGTTCGCCCGCCGTGGCCATCGTTGCCCACCACGACTTAGCTGGCAATCCTCTTCCCCGCGAAAGCCAGAGCGAGCAGCTTCTCCAGACAGGCGAAAGACTGCGGAATTTATTTTTTGAACTGGATATCCGGCTGTTATGGGTGGACGAAAACTGGAAGGTTCAGGAAATAAGGACGTAAGAATAAAAACCCGCCGGGTTGAACAACTGGCCGGGCTCGACAGCGGTAAATTCTTTCGCCAGCCTTAACTTCAGCAACCCTTCCTGCCGCAAAATAAATTTCCGAAGACATATTCCTTCTGATATACTCTATTCGGTAGATGCCATTTTAATCGTTCGCAGTAAGGCTGACCTGACGATCGTTCGCCGGCAGAAATGGCCGCGGCTTTAACATGTTGAGTTCCAGTAATAAAAATCATCAGCCGCTCACTCAAGATGAGCGATGTCAGATAGAAAGGTGTCCGGATGAAAAAACCAGAGCGAGACAGAGATCAGGGAAAAAAATTCAGAAAGGAAATAATAAAGGAGCCTGAGAAGCAGTTCCCGCATCTCTATGGGCCGGTTCCCTCCAGGCGCCTCGGCTATTCCCTCGGAGTTGACCTTCTGCCATTCAAGACCTGCAGCCTGAACTGTGTTTACTGTCAGCTCGGACATACCCCGAAAACCGTCATCAGGCGCGGACGGTTTTACCCGGAAAAGCAGATCCTGCAGGAAATTGAGGAATTTCTCAAAAGCAAGGTGCGGGTGGACGTCATAACTTTTTCCGGCTCGGGCGAACCCACGCTGAACAGAAGCCTCGGTCGCCTGATCAGAATGATAAAAAAAATTACCGATATTCCGGTGGCCGTCCTGACCAACAGCACGCTGCTGAGCCGCCCGGAAGTCAGGAAGGAACTGGCGGCCGCGGACATAGTCGTCCCTTCGCTCGACGCCGCCACCCAGGGGGTTTTCAAAAGGATCAACCGTCCGCATCCAGCGCTCCGGGTTGAGAAAATTATCGACGGACTCATCAGATTCCGCCGGCAGTTCAAAGGTCAGCTCTGGCTGGAAATTCTTCTGGTCAGGGGCATAAACGACTCTCCGGCTCACCTGAAAAAGCTCAAAGAAGCCGTGGAAAAAATCAACCCTGACCGGATTCATCTGAACACCGTCGTCCGGCCGCCGGCTGAAAAGCGCGCCAGGCCGCTGACCCCGGAAGAGATGGCTCGGGCCAAAGAATTCTTCGGCGAAAAGGCCGAGGTGGTGGCCAGTTTCAGAAAGAAGGAGCAGGAAACGGCTCCTGAGGATATCGCCCGGGCCATCCTGGCGATCGTGCGCAGGCGACCGGTGAACCTGGAGGATCTTGAAAACTCTCTGGGATTAACCAGAGAGGAATTGAGCCTTCACCTGAGAAAACTGATCGAACAGAAACTGATTAAAACCGTAAGGCACCTCGGGCGGGACTACTTCGAGCCGGCCTGAAGTTTCATGACCTGGCGTGTAAGAGCCGGGGAGAATATTCCAGCTTCAAACTGAAAAAATTTTCAACTGTATTTTTTTCTGAAGAAGAAGTAAGCCGGAACCCCAGCAATCACCGTGAGTATGGCCACTCCGGAAGGTCCGGGGCTCTGCAAAAATCCCAGCACCAGGATGCTGACGCCGGCTGCCAGATAAACTATCTGCGCCAGCGGGAATCCTGGAAGTTTTAAGTTTTCCGGTTGAAGCTTTCTCAGCTTGAACACTCCGAGCACGGCCAGGATGGGAAAAATTCCCAGAGAAAATCCCATGTAAGTAAGAATGTGTTCAAAGGCGCCGGAGACAGCGATGACCGCGGCAATCGCTCCCTGAAGCCAGATGGAAAGAGCCGGCACCCTGGTGACCGGATGAATTTTAGCCGCAAACGGGAAGAACAGTCTGTCGGCGGCCATTGCGTAATAAACTCTTGGCCCGATGATGATGAAGGCGCTCAGCGAAGAAAAAAGGGCAAAGGCAATCATTATCGAAAGAAATTTATCCCAGCCAGCGCCAAGAAGCTTTCCGGCGGCCAGCCCGCCGACTGAAATTACTCCCTTCATCTCTGCCGGAGGTATGCCATAAACGAAAAGGAGGTTCAAACCGAGGTAGAGCAAAACAACCACGCCGGTCCCGAGAAGAAGAGACAGCGGCAGGTCCCTCCGGATGTTTTTTATTTCCGAACCGAGATAAGCCGAAGCATTCCAGCCGCTGTAGGCAAACATGATCCACATCAGCGAAAGGCCAATCACTTTCAGAGAGGAAAAACCGGCTGGAAGCCATTCGCCGTCAGTCAGGTGATGCCAGTTGCCCCGTCCGCTGGCGCAGCCGACCACGATCAGAAAAAGGATCAGCCCCACCTTGCCGGCGGTAAGAAAATTCTGCACCCTGGAGCCCGGTTTCAGCCCCTGAATGTGAACGAGAGTAAAAAGAAAAATTATCAATACGGCCAGGGCTTTTTTCGTTACCACCGGAGTGATGCTCACACCGAGATTAATCGGTTGATCAAGCGCGGGGAAAGCCCTCGCTAAGTACTCGCTGAACCCCATGGCCGAGGCGGCGATCGGAGCGGAAAAACCGACAAAGAACGAGACCCAGCCGCTTAGAAATCCCACCAGTGGATGGAAAAGCCGGGAAAGAAAATAATACTCTCCGCCGGCCCTGGGATAGGCAGCTCCAAGCTCTCCGTAGCTGAGAGCGCCGCACAGGGCGATAATTCCGCCAGCTACCCAGAGCGCCAGCATCAGCAGAGGATGCCCGAGGTCACGAAGGAGCAGGCCGGAGGTGGTGAAAATTCCGGCTCCAACCATGTTGGCCACCACTATGCTGCTCAAGGAAACAGGTCCGAGCGCTCTTACCAGCTCATGATCCGAATTCCCGGTCATGTCCAGACCATCCTTCTTTTCAGTATGACGAAAATCTATCCGAAGGCTTTCCCCGGGTCAAGGAATTTTTTGGAGCGATTTCGGGTTGACTGTTAAATGAGCAATTTTTTATCAGCGCAGGTGCACCCCAGCGTTATTCTCCGCCTGACTGTGCCTTTGACAAAGGAATAAACTCTGTGGTAATTAAGAGCCATAATTTTCCGCATGAAACCACTCGAAGGAGAGGCTATGAAAATGAGAGGCAGGTTTCAGGTTATTCTGTTCATATTTTTTGTCTGGGTCTTTTCTCCCGCGGAGCAGGAGCTTCAGGCTCAGGAAGTCAGGCTTGATGTGCCGTTCGTCCCGACTCCCTACGAAGTTATCGAAGACATGCTGCGGTTTGCCGAGCTTAAAAAGGGAGACATTCTTTACGACCTGGGCTGTGGTGACGGACGTATCGTGATCGAAGCGGCAAAAAGGGCTGGAATCAGAGCCGTGGGCATCGACATCGACCCGGAAAGAATCAGGGAAAGCCGCGAGAACGCGAAAAAAGCCGGTGTGGAGCATCTGGTGGAATTCAGGATAGCTGACATCTTCGAGACGGATTTCAGCGAGGCTACGGTCATCACCATGTACCTTCTGCCCAGCGTCAACATCCGTCTTCGCCCGACCATCCTGAAGCTCAAACCTGGCACGAGGATCATCTCTCATGATTTCGACATGGACGAATGGCAGGCTGACCGGATGACTTACGTCCCCATCGACTACAGCGTTCACACAGTTTACCTGTGGATAGTCCCGGCGAACATCTCGGGCGTCTGGGACTGGAGTTTCGAACTGGGAAAAAAGAAATACAGCTGCCGCCTGGAAGTCAGCCAGGTTTATCAGTTCTACAATGGAATACTGTACATCGATGACCTCAGGATACCGCTTCCGGAAGCGAAAGTCGTCGGAGACAATGTTGAGTTTTCAGTTTTTCTGCCGGGCACGGCCGATACCGAACTCATCTTCAGCGGAAAGGCTAACGGCGACCAGCTGACAGGAACCCTGACTGTCCAGAAAGGAGCAAAAAACGAAAAACAGCCCTGGAAAGCGGCGCGTCGACCTGGAACCGTCACCCGTATCGACTACTGAAAATAAAAGCCGCGCGCAGGCTGGCCTGTTTTTCCTACACTTTTAATGTCAGGTTTTCTTCTTAAAACTCAGCGAGATGCCCTCCCGGCTTTCCTCGACAAAAACTGTCTCCAGCTCCGGATGGGAAAGAGCATAATCGAGAAATTCGCGTATTCCCCACGGCAGCCAGCCTCTTCCCCTTCCCTGACCGACGTTATGAGCGGCAAAACAGCCGCCCGGTTCCAGCTTCGGGAGAACCGCCTGCAGATAATTTTTGTACCATTCTTTGTCGGCGTCGCAGAAAACAAAATCAAAAGTGCCCTCAAGCGCCGGAACGATTTCGTGCGCGTCTCCCAGCCGGGCGTCGATGAAGCGGTCGAGCCCGGTTTCCCGGAAATTGGCCATGGCCTGGCGATAACGACCTTCATCAATTTCGATGGTAATCAACCGGCCGCCGGTCTTGCTCAAAGCCCAGGCAATCCAGATGCCTGAATGTCCGGTGGAGGTGCCTATTTCCAGCGCCCGACGATAACCACGCTCTATGATCAGGTTGTATAGAATCCGTCCGTCGCTTTCCGGAACGTTCATATCCCGCCAGCGGTAACGGTTGCGCTCTAAAAACTCCTGCACCCGGCGGTCGAGGGCACTCTTCTCCTCCTGGCGGCCGCCATCGCCGGAAGACAGTCCGGAATACAGAATTCCAGCAGCAAATATGACTGCAATCATAATCAAACAAAAAGCGATTGTCTTTTTCGATTTCATCGGCTGCAACCTTTTTATATTCTCTATTTTTCGGGCCATCCCTCATCGGCCAGCCCGAAATGATTCCTGTAAAAACATTTTACCAGATCGTCCGTTTGAAAAAGATCTTTTATAACCTGTAAATTTTCCTGATTCACAGGTTGCCGCTCACGGTGAATGGTTTAATCTCCCGGACACCGAACTCTGAACTCTGGAAAGTTTTCTGGCCTGAGCGCCTGCCCGAAAAGAATTTCCGCCCGCTCACAACCGATCAGCAATCCAGGACACCCCATTCCAGGTATCTTCCGGGAGCCTGCAGAAACAGCTGAGCTTCCTTCCGCCAAAAAAATTTTCTTTTATTTTTTTTTAATTTATGGTATTTAGTATTCTCAAAGCATAAGGTCTTACCGGTGATTACCGAGCTTTCAGAAAAAACAGTAGATCCATTTTTTAGTCCCTGCCCGGCTACCAATCCATCTTTTAATAAATCCCGAAAAGGAGTATTTCATGTTTCCTAATACTCATTTCAAGAATGCGAAAAAATACTGGTATATGGGGAAGCTTTACGACTGGTCCGAGGGCATTCTCCACCCGATGATGCACGCCCTCCATTACGGCACCTGCACCTTTGAAGGCATCCGGGCTTATTCCACCGCCCGAGGCCCGGCCATATTCCGCCTGAAAGAACACATAGACCGCTTTTTCCATTCGGCGGAAATTCTTAGAATGAAGGTGCCTTTTACCAAAGAACAGGTGATTGAAGCCTGCCGTCTGGTGATCAGGGAAAACCAACTGGATAGCGCCTACATCAGACCCCTCCTCTTTTATTCTTACGGCAATCTCGGACTGGTGCCAAAATTCTCACCTGTTGAGCTGGTGATCGGCGCCTGGGAATGGGGTGCCTATCTCGGGGACAGAGCGCGCGAAGGAGCGAAAGTCTGCATCGTCCCCAAACGCCGGATTCACAACTCCCAGCTTGACCTCTCGGCCAAACTCGGCGGGGTTTACGTCCAGTCGATGATCAACGGAACGATCGCCCGGGAACTCGGTTACGACGAGGCTATTTTCCTTAACCTTGAAGGCCGGGTGGCCGAAGGTCCGGGCGAAAACATTTTTGTCATAAAAGACGGTATCCTGCACACGAACGACCGCTCGGAATCAATCCTGGAAGGGATAACCAGGACGAGTCTGCTGGAAATTGCCGCCCACCTCGGGTATAAAACGAAAGTGGCTCCGATAGAAAAAGAACAACTCCTCGGAGCCGATGAAGCTTTCTTCTGCGGCACAGCGGTTGAAGTCACGCCGATAGTGGGAGTGGCTGATCTTTCAGACAACCCGATAAACGTGGTGGAATTTACCATCGGCGACGGCCGTCCGGGACCGATTACCACTAAGATAGCTGAAGAATACAAAAAGGTGGTCACCGGCCAGAATCCCGTTTTTGAAAAGTGGCTGACTTACGTCAGGGATTAGTGGCCAAGCTCCCGGAATAAAAAATCATCCCCGGGCCGCCTTATTTATGGATTGAGCAGGCAGAAAAGAGTTATAATTTTTCTCTGCGCCCAGAAATCTTCGAAGAGGTTTTCAAATGAAGACTGCTTTCTTTCAGAAAAAAGCAGGCCGGATAAAATTGACGGCGGCTATTTTCAGTCTGATAGTCCTGGCAGCCATCGTCATCAGCCTGGCTTACAGCCAGAATATCCTTTCCTCGCTCGGAGAAAAGCAGAATTTCCGCAGCAGGCGGATTTCCTCTTTTGACCCGACCGGGGGCAACCGGGATGCCATCAGCATCCCGCCGGGTCAGACTGCCGTACTGGCTGAAATCAAGGGACCGGCGGCCATCCACCACATCTGGTTTACTATTTCCGCCGAACCTTTCTACGGACGGAAACTGGTGCTTCGCATCTACTGGGACGGTGAAGACACCCCATCGGTGGAAGTGCCGGTGGGCGATTTCTTCGCGGTCGGACACGGACTCAACCGAAATCTCGTTTCCATTCCTGTTGTCCGTTCCTCCGAAGGAAGAGCTCTCAACTGCTACTGGTACATGCCGTTTCGCTGGTCCGCCCGGATCACCGTCATCAACGAAGGAACGCGCCCGGTCGGCTCTTTCTACTATTACATCGATTATCGAGAACTGGAGGACATCAAGCCTGATGTTCCCTACTTTCATGCCCAGTACCGCCAGGAATTTCCCTGCGAACCGGGGAAAAATTACACCGTGCTCGATGCCGTCGGCCGCGGTCATTACGTCGGGTGCGTCCTGAGCGTTCTGCAGAGGTCGATGGGCTGGTGGGGCGAGGGCGACGATATGATTTATGTTGACGGCGAAGAATTCCCATCACTCCACGGCACCGGAACTGAAGATTATTTCTCGGACGCCTGGGGTATGAGAGAGGGAAACAACCTTTATTACGGGTGCTCCATCCAGGAAGAAGATTTTCAGGTTGGCGCGAAGGCCACTGTTTACAGGTTTCACCTGACCGACCCTATACCATTCTCCCGCTCGATTCGCGTGACCATAGAACACGGCCATGCCAGCGACCGTGCGGATTACTGGAGTTCGGTGGCTTTCTGGTACCAGACCGAACCGCACAAGCCGTTCCCGCCGTTTCCATCGGTCGATAAGCGGTTGCCTTTCGCCCTTGAAACGAGCGACAGCTTCGTTCAGCCCACCTGGGTCAAGCTTGAAAATGGAGCACACGGCGAAATTACTTTCGAAGACAGCGTCAGCGGCAATCGAATCACCGCGCCGCTTCTGCATCAGCTTCTGACTTCCTACTACGACCAGACGGGGAAAAGATACCAGGCGATAACCACCGAAGGGGCAAACGCCGGCTCAAGAGTTAAACTCAACATCAAAGCCGGACTGCATGACATATATGACATCCAGATATACTACCTGAAGGGTCCGGCCATGGGCACCTGGTCGGTGCTTAAAGAAATCCCCGCTCTGCCGCAGAAAGAGGAGGCGGAAACGAAGAAAGACGAAACGGAAGAAAAGGCGGAAGAGGAAGAGAAAGAAAAAATAACCGAAGAAGAGCAGAAGGCTGAAGAAAAACAGGAACAGGAAACGCCGCCTCCGCCGCGGGAGCCTGAATACCAGACCCTGGCCAGAGTCAACGCCTTCGCCCTCGATACAGTAATCGAAACAATCACGATTAAAGCCCTGAAACTCAACACCGAGGACAACACCTTCTGGCTGGAAGTGACCGGAAAGGATGTTAAATCGAGCGGCTATGACCTGGCGATAGTCGGAGTGAATCTCATCCCGACCAAACAGAATTTTGCCCTTGACTGGTACCTTATCGGTCCGTTTGAAGCGCCGGACATGAATTTCCTGACGACGTCCTATCCGCCGGAAAAAGAGATAAAGCTCAAAAGCACGTACGCCGGCAAGAGGAATCTTGTCATTACCTGGAAGCAGATAAAAGCTCAGCCGAACGGTTATGTAAACCTGGCCCAGTTGATTCAGCCGAACGAGCAGGCAATCGCCTACGGCCTCACCTATCTCTATTCGCCGGAGGACCGCGAGGTTGTCCTTCTTCTCGGAAGCGACGACGGGGTGCGGCTCTGGGTGAACGACCAGCTCGTCCATACGAATCCTGTCTATCGCGGCGCTTATCCCGACCAGGACAGAGTTAAAGTCAGTTTGAAAGCCGGCTGGAACAAGGTGCTGATCAAGGTGCTCCAGGGCGCTGGAGGCTGGGGTTATTATCTGCGCATCCCCGACCCGAAAGGCGAATACCGCTGGAGCGCCCGGCCGACTGATAAATAGATGCGAACAGAACCCTGAATTTAATTTTTTAATTCTGAAATCCGCTTAAAAAGATGCCTGGCTTTAAGAAGAGGCCAGCAGTTCGGCGGCTTTCTCCTTGATTATCTCCAGCGCCTGGCGCACATGTCGTTCCTCGGTAGTTCTCTGCCCGACAACCAGACGCAATGTGTACTTTCCGTCAAGTGTCGTGTGCGTCATAAAAAGTTTTCCGGTGGAATTTACCTTTTCCAGAAGCCGCCGGTTAAGCTCGTTGAGCTCCTCTTCCGGACGGCCAGCCTTAAGCCGGAAACAAACCAGGCTGAAATAAACCGGCGCCATTATTTCAAACCTTCCGTCCTGCTGCAGTTCGTCCCGGAAAATTTCAGCCAGATGAATGTGGCGGCGGATGATTTTTTTAATCCCTTCCACCCCGTAGGTTCTCAGCACAAACCACAGCTTTAACGCCCGGAACCGCCGGCCGAGCTGAATTCCCCAGTCGCGGAAATTCTTCACCACCGCGTCCACGCCGGTCTTGAGATATTCAGGATGAATTTCAAACGTTCTTGTTAGCACCTTCGGGTCTTTAACGAAAAAGGCCGAGCAATCAAAATTAGTCAGCATCCACTTATGCGGGTTAAAAACGAGCGAATCGGTGAGCTCGGCTCCATCCAGGACCCAGCGTCTCTCCGGGAGAATCGCCGCCGTCCCGGCGTAGGCGGCATCCACATGGAGCCAGACTCCATATTTCTGACAGATTTCTCCAATCGGACGGAGCGGGTCGACCGCGCCGGAGGAGGTTGTGCCGACCGTAGCCACCACGCAGGCCGGCTGGAGGCCATTTCTCAGGTCTTCTTCTATGGCCCTTTCCAGCTCGCCGGGTATCATGGCAAATTCATCGTCAACAGGGATGTAAACCAGGTTTTTCCGGCCGAAACCGGCAATTTTTACACCCTTTTCCACGCTGGAGTGGGCTTCGCGCGAAGCATAAACGCGCAGGGGTTTTTCAAACCCGGTTTCGTTCACCCTGAAGCCGGTGACCTTTTCCCGGGCCGCCAGCAGCGCACAGAGGGTGGCAGTGGAAGCGGTATCCTGAATTACCCCGGCCCAGCCTTCGGGCAGTCCGATCATCTGGCGCAGCCAGTCCATAACCACCTCTTCCAGCTCAGTGGCCGCCGGAGAGGTCTGCCAGACCATTCCCTGGGTGCCGAGACCGGCAGAGAGCAACTCTCCAAGGATAGAAGCCGGGCTGTTATTCGCCGGGAAGTAGGCAAACCAGCCGGGATGCTGCCAGTGGGTGATTCCCGGCATGATGATTTTCTCAAAATCTTCCAGGATTCTGTCCATCTCTTCAGGATGCTGGGGTGGTGTCGAGGGCAGTTTGGCTTTGATTTCGCCCGGTTCGACGGTAGATTTAACCGGATACTTTTCCACCGTCTCCAGATAATCTGCCACCCAATCGACCAGCTTATAGCCGTATTTTCTGAATTTTTCTCTGTCCATTAGCCTTTCTCCCGGAAATTAGGGTGAATCCGGGCAATTTGAGGCCCGAATTTCTTATTTTTTTCCAGCTCCTCAGCGTATTTTAATACTTTAAGAACCCAAAATTAAAGTCTTGGCCCGATAAAACTGCCAAATAAGGCTGTTTTCTCGCTGTTTGGTGTCGGCAGAATTAAACTTTCAGGGAATTATTAAAAACTGTAAAATTTTTCTTGATTTTAAATCCTAATTTGTGGTATAATAATTTTGTTGTCGGGAAGGGGAAATCAAGTTTAAGGAAGCCAGGCGGTATTTTTCCAGCTAAATACTGAGTTTTCAAGACTATATCTAAGCCTCCATAATCGCCTGGCCGGCAACTTTCGGTCTTTCTTACGGAAACTTTATGCAACCAAATCATCCCGTCTGCTGTTTACCTGAATGAGCGAAAATGAGAACAGAAGCGATTAGAAGGACTTCGACTTTTCAAGCCTCCTTCTTCTAATCCCCCTCCTTTCCTTGCCCTTCACCCATGGCCCTGCTTTAGCGGCAGGGCTTTTTTTCGCCGGCGCTCTTCCGCCAATTTCCGGCGACTTATCTGCTAGAACTTAACTAAACAATTCCGGTCTCGATATAGCCTGTTTCTTGAGATACAATTTCCGGCATCCCGGTGGAATCTTTAGTTTTCGATTTTCCAACAGCAAATAACAAACCAAAAATAATTTCATTATTTTCTTTTAGCAATTCTGATAGCCAATATCAATTATCGCAGAATTAAATTATATTTGTGGTTGGCTGAGGGTCTCAGTCTTTTGATGCAGGCTTTACCCAAGGTGCAGCTCTCAATTAATGACTTTTCTAAAGATTATATGTCAAGGTCATAAAAAAGCTCTTGACATGTTTTTTTTTTTATAATTTTTAAATGGGGGATAAATTGAGAAGAATACCATGTTTAGTTTTAGCTTGTTTCTTGACTATTGCACCTGATTCTTTATGTTCTTGTTTTAATGCCAGCATTTGGAAAAACATATCCAGCAGATATCAGGTATTCTTAATTTTCGATCCCAATAATCTGGACCATAGAATTGTTATGCGATATGCAAGCTGTCTTTTTCATCTCCTTAAAGATATGTCTGTTGATTTCATTGGCATCTCGACAGGAAATTTTGATGTGACAATGGAAGCCAAAAGGATTTGCTCAATATCGTTTCCTATAATACTTGAAAAAGATGTCGATTTTATGAAGAAAAATAATTTGATAACTTGCTGCGGAGCTACAATTTTAGTTGACCCTGAAAACACCGTCATTTTTAGGGACGATCAGCTCCTTCCTCCAGCTTTACTAAGTCAATTGCTCGAAAGACAGTTAAATATGGAGAAAAGAATATTTGATCAAGCGATATGGATTCCACCCTTTTTAAGAGGTGACATTCTTAATAATTTCCCTATAACTAAAGTTAAAAATGAGGAAAATTCGCACCTAACTCTATCAATGAAAAATATAAATATAATAACTTTTTTCTCATCATTTTCCTTATGCCCGGAATGCAGACATATAAAACGACTTGAGACTATCAGAAAAATCAGCGAAGAAGATTATAGCGATATGCTTTATATTGGAATTTGTTTTTTAGAGCCATTCACCATAAGAGACATACGAAAAATACTTAACAACTTGCCGTTTGAAGTTCCTTTTGAAAGCTTTACGACTCAAAACTTTATGCCCTGTGAAAATATCTTGATAATTGATGACCGATTAAAATGTGATCCATGGACTATCATTACCGATAATCAAGGACGTGTAATCTGGAGTGAAGAGACAGGTAGGACAGAAAAAGATCTTTTAATAGAAATAAATCAGGTAATCAAGCAATTTTATGGGTACTGAGATGGAAAAAAGGGCTTTTTTACTAGGGGGCCATTTTTTATTGTTATTTTTGTTTTTTGGCATTAGCTGTCAGCAAGAGAACAGTCGAGCCAGTCAAAATTATTTCGAAACTTTCATAGAAGCCAGGCCCTTTATTTACCTGGAAAATATAGGAACCGAGTTCAAAATTTCCAGGAGTTTTCTTCAAGCGAAGCTCTTCCACATCACAGATGATCTTATTACTTATTTGATCGATTCAGAAAGGCATCGTGTTTTAGAAATTGACATGCGAGGCCATCTCAAAAACATAATAGGGGGACCTGGCCAACGGGAAAATGACCTCTATTACCCGGTCGCAGTCACAGCCAACGATAAGGTTTTGGCGGTCGTTAATGATTCAGGAAGAGAAATTAAAATATTTGATCGCTCCGGGAAATTTCTAAAATTGTTTTCAAAAGATGATATTCATTTTCAACCATTTATCCTCTCGCATAAGAATAATTTAATTGTCCCGATCCGGAAAGCAACAGCCCCCCTTGAGGAAAAGAATAAAAGTTATCTTTTTTCGCTTCTTGACCAGGATTTTGCCGAAATAAGACATTTTGGCCAAGTAATCAAATGCAGCACACCTATCAATCATATTCACTTTAATCTCATTGAGCTTACTGTTGGCCGCAAGGCGGTATACGGATCTTTCATAAATCTGCCTATTATTTTTGCTTATGATCTAAATTCTTCAAGGGAAATCTTTTGGATTGATCTTAGTCAGTCTGAAATTCCAGAAATAAGTTCGTTAACCGAAAAAATAAAACAACTGGATGCAGACACTCCAATGAAACAGAAAGCAGCCGGGAACTTTAGAGTTATCAGGTTCAACCGTGGCTTATCCTTTTATGCCAATAAAATTTTTTATCTCACTGATGAAATTTTTCTAATATTTAATCTCCAGGGAAATCTCACTGGAAGGATTAAAATCATGCTGAATAAAAATATCGATTTAACTCCAGCAATCGATTCATTTACGATTCTCCCATCAGGAAAGATTTATGGATTGGCAAAACATCCGGAGAGCAAACAACCTTTTATATTTGAGGCAAAAATATGAATCCTGTATTTAAAACAATATATTTTTAGGAGGTGCTTAATGTTTAAGATTAAAAAAAGTTTTCTTTTATTCTTAGCCTCGTTGCTTTTCATGATGAGCATTGCATTTCTGATTAAATCTCATCTTTTTAGCTGCGATATCCATTTTATTTGTCCGGACGGCAATATGATCTGGTGCCAAACATTTGGAGATTGCGGCGGTAATGAGGCCTGCGGATATTACAGGTATTACTCGGGCGGACCCATAAGGGGAGTCTATTGCCAATGCAGTTCTTCATGGTGGGGCTCATATTGTGAAGTAGCCATACCACAATAAAGTTTAAGAAGAAATTCAATGGTTCTAAAATCAAGAAAATGGATCTATGCGTTTATTTCAGTAGTTCTCTTGATCATCATTGTGTCTATTGTTACCGGGATTAAAGAAAATTTAAGAAAGAGCGAAAACATAGTTGATGAAAAAGAATCTGCAGAAGAAACAGTGGTTTTAATTCACACCGCGACAGCCAGTCTTAAAAGAATTCATTTTTTTGTGCTGGCCCCCTGGGGTTCTTATTTTGTCGCTGATTCCAATAAAATCACAGAATGGGATTCAGAAGGCAGATATTTAAGAGAAATAGGTTCGCAAGGCCAGGGGCCCGGACAATTCTCCATGATAATGGGAGTTAAATGCGAACAAGACAAAATATATATAAACGACCAGGGCAGAAAAATAATAATTTATTCAAAAGAAGGCGATTTCATAAAACAGTTTCTTTTAGATAATTTTCTTACGAGCAGTTTTTTCCCGGTTGGAGAGGATGAAATAGTCGGGATTTCATTGTCAAATATGGAAGCAGGGATTCTCGGCCAGGTAACCAAAATAGATAGTTCCGGCAGGATAACCAAAATTTTTGAAAAACCTCGCCCTCACGGCCAGATAACCATACGAACTTCAAAAAGCGGAGGGGTGATCGGAGGCGTCTTCAGCCCAGAAAAAACACCCATGTTTTTTCTGGCCCGATCTCGAAATGGGATCTGGATTGCTTACAATACTTCCTTCAATTTAAGGTTGTATGATTACGAGGGTAATTTGCTCAGAGAAATTGGAAATAACGCGATGCCGGCTTCCCCGACCCCAAAAACTTTAATCAAAAAAATATTCAGCTCAAAAATCGATAGCCAGCTTCCCATCTTCAATCAGATTCTTGGCGATGAAGCCGGACGAATATATGTCTTTAAGACACGGGCCTACCGAAAGAGGAAAGATTCTGTAGAGGCTGATGTCTTTAGCGAAAATGGAGAATATCTTTTATCAATGCGTTTTCCGGCAAAGCCAGTTCTTATCAGCAACGGAAATATTTATTATATTTCAGAAGATCAGGATGGCTGGCCTGTGGTCTGCAAAATGAAGACCCGCCGCATCGAAGATATAATCCGGAACAAAAAGAAATAGAAATCAATTGCGCAGTTGCGTTGCGGGAAAAACCATCTTGAATTAACGCCTGATACCACGAATCAGAATTCCCCCCTGATTTAACACAAACTCCGGTATTGACTGTCTGCCTTAAAGTGTTAGAATTTAGCCTTCGGGGTTCAGGACGCAGGGAAGTCCGTGAAAACCGGACACAGCCCCCGCTACTGTAACCGGCGACGAATCCCTGAGAAGGCCACTGCCCTTCGGGGTGGGAAGGCCAGGGAGGAGGATGACCCGGGAGTCAGGATACCTGCCTTGAACCCGGCAGCCTTTGTTTTCTTCGGGCGGAAGAAAACAGGGAGCCAGCCAAACCAAACAAGCGGGGGAAAGGAGAATGAATGAAAAAGCACTTTCCTGCCCATCTGTCTGTAGGTTTAACTCCGGCAATTTGCCTCGTGTTGATTTCTTTTCTTGATGCCCCCCTCAGCGCCGATGACCAGACCCAGCCGCTAAAAATCCAGCACGAAATCGTGGTCACCGCCACCAGACTGGAAACCCCGGTAAAAGAAACAGCTTCAGCCATAAGCCTGGTCAGAATAGAAAATCTCTCTCCAGCGGCAACCATCAGACCGGAAATCATTTTCATGGGCGTTCCGGGTGTCTTTTTCCTGCAACCCGGGCTGGCCGGCGGCACCGGTTCTCTTTTTATCCGCGGCGCAAACTCTGAGCACGCGGTGTTTATGATTGACGGACTCGAGCTGAACGACCCGATTTCGCCGTCGCGCTCGTTCAATTTTAATCTCTTCGACCTATCTCTCATCGACCGGGTGGAGGTATTGCGCGGACCTCAGAGCACTTTATACGGCTCGGACGCCCTGGCCGGAGTGGTGAATCTCATCACCGCCGAACCGGATAAGAACGAGACAGCAATTTCCGGACTTTATGGCTCACACCGCACAGGTCTGGGAAATCTTCGTATAGCCAGAGTAAAAAATAACCTTTCTTTCGTTGTTGAAACAAACTCTTTCAGCACCACCGGCATTTCCTCGGCCAGCAGTTATTATCCCGGAAACAACGAAAACGACGGTTTCCATCAGCAGAGCTTGGCTTTGAAGCTTGCCTATCGACTTTCGCCCGAATTCAAAATTACCTGGCAGAGCCGAGGACTTTATAACCGTGCGGAGCTGGATGCCTTCGGCGGACCGTACGGCGACGACCCGAACTCTATGCAGAAAACCAGGTTCATTTTTAACCGTCTCGAGCTTAACGGTTTTCTGTGGAATCACCGCTGGGAGCAGAAGCTGGTGTTCGGCTTTGAAGCCGGTCGGCGCGATTACGACAACCCCGCAGATGAGTCGCATCCGTCGGAAGCTGAGAACGCCATTTACAAAAGCCACATGTTCAAAATTGACTGGCAGAATAATTTTTATCTTTCCGCAAACAACACGCTTGTGCTGGGAGCCGATTTCCGGGAAGAGCGGGGCAGCTCTTTCTACGTTTATTCCAGCCTATGGGGCGATTTTGAAAGCAGCTTTCCGCAAAAATCCGCTTCACTTATCGGCCTTTACGCTCAGGATCAGTGGAAGCTGTGGAACAGGCTGTCTTTGACCGCCGGTTTGAGGCTGGACCATCATCAGCGATTCGGCCAGGCTGTAACCTTAAGAACCGCCGCCTGCCTGGACCTTCCCGGGATTCAGGCGCGAGTAAAAGCCACCGTCGGGAGCGGTTTCAAGGCGCCCTCGCTTTACCAGCTTTACGCTCCGGAAAGCATTTTCGGACCGATCGGCAATGAAAATTTAAGGCCAGAAAGAAACACCAGCTGGGACGCCGGCGTGGAGAAAGAAATCGGAGAGCGATTTTCTGTATCGCTCAGCTATTTCGAAACGCGCTACCGCAACTTGATTCAATTTTATTACGGCTCGGGTTATCAGAATGTAGGGCGGGCTTCAAGCCGCGGTGTGGAAACTTCGCTTCAGGCAAATCTCCTGAACTCACTGGCTCTACGCGCCAGCTGGACCCATCTCCGGGCACGTGACCTCGACTCCGGAACTCCGCTCCTCCGTCGCCCCGAGAACACGCTCCATTTCGACCTGAGTTACACCCGCGGTTCGCTCAATCTGGCTGTAGAACTCAACTACATCGGCTCGCGAACTGACGTCAATTATTCAGCTTATCCTGCAGAGACCGTTAAGCTGAAGCCAGCCGCCATCGCCAATCTTCTTCTGAGCTACGAGCTGAATAAACCGCTGAGCGTCTTTCTCCACATCCAGAACCTGCTGGACACCCGCTACGAACTGATTTACGGCTATGGCTCCCCCGGCCTGACTGTCTCCACCGGCTTTAAGTTGAAACTGTGACCACCAGGAATGGCTTTGTCGGGAAATCAGAATTCTGATTCTTGAGTCCAGAATAAAATTTATACCTGAATCAAAAAGGTACCTGCTTAAAATAAACAGCCTTTCTTTATATATATCCTTCATGCAGGTAGCCGGTCGTTTTCCATAAAGCCTCTTACTCCTTAAGCCAAGAAAAAGTTTTAGTGGACAAATTAATCTCATGGCATAAAGGTGTCAGAACATGGAATTCAGATTTTCTCCTTTAAGCTCATTTGATATTCTGCCTGTCAGCTTTCGGGGTGGGGTCTGGCTGAAGATAAAGTGCGGTAGAGGATGGCGAAGGCTGCCAGCGAAAAAATTTCAGCCGCGACCACAAAGATAAAAATTCCTACCAGCGTCCGCTCGTAGAGGAAGCCCATTACCGCCCCGCTGACGAACCAGGCGGCACCGTAAATCGTGTTGAATATACCGTAGGCAGAAGCCCGGCGAGCTTTACCCACCATGTCAGCCACCGCCGCCCGCATGACTGTTTCATGAGCGGCCATCACCACACCCCAGAGAACCACGCAGACGAGGGCTAAGGTGGCTTTTGTCGAAAAGCCGAGGAATGGAACCGGCAGGGTTAAAAGCGGTATTAGAAGCATCCCTTTAAGTCCGATTCTATCGTAAACGCGGCCGACAGCCAGCGCTGCCACCGCATCAACACCCATGGCTAAGGCATAGAGGAAGGCAATCCTCCCCGCCGGGAAAATTCCCCTGTCTGTCCAGTGGAAGGAAAGCAGGGCAAAAGTGGCAAAACCAGAGACACTGAAAAGCGTAAATATTGCATACCAGAAGAAAGCTGGCGAAAGCCTTTTTCCTGCCGCCTCTCCCTCCTTGCTCTCTTTTTCCAGAATTTCCGGCACCGGAACTTGCACCCTGGCCATCAAAAGAGCACCCATCATCAATAGGCCTGGTATCCACAGCAGATTGAATCCGTCACGGTAAGACTGACGCACCGCAAAAATCACGCCAAAGAGAACCGGACCGGCCACCGCGCCAATCTGATCCAGAAACTCATGCAGGGCAAAACCCCGCCCTCGTCCGGTCTGAGCGGTCGCATGGGAAAGAATGGTATCGCGGGCCGGCGAGCGAACAGCCTTGCCAATTCTCTCCAGTATCAAAAGCAGGGCCGCCAGCTCCCAGCGATTGACAAAAGCCAGCAGCGGAATACACAGAATAAGGCCATAACCGATAAAAGTGGCTGCCCAGTAAGCTCTGGTACGATCAACCAGATAGCCGCTCACAAGCCGCAGGGCATATCCGATAAACTCACCAAGACCGGAAACCAGACCCACTGCAGCCGCGCTGGCACCCAGAAAGAGAAGATAGGGTCCTGACACTCCGCGCGCCGTTTCGTAAGTCACATCTCCCAGGGCACTAACCAGGCCGAGAATTAAGATTAACTGCCAGGAAAGCCTCCGACGCCTTTTTTCTTCCATTTCGTCAGATTGCCAATCGTCCTTCATGTCTCCTGTCTCCGTTCTGGTATATTTCTATACAGTATAAAACCAGCCCGACCAAAATAATAGTTTTTATTATAGCTCAACGTACAAACACCTCCTAAACATCTTTTCACGGTAGCTATAAATATATTTTTCCCGGCTGGTTTATCCTGGTTTCCAGATGTATGACAGTAAATTTATCTAAACAGCACTGAGGTAACTATAAATCATGCAGATTTTAAATTAAAATTAGATATGTTTTCCGGTCCGACTCGGGGCCGGAAAATTACCAAAAGCCTGGTTATATTTTCTGGAGCTGGCCCATGGAAGAACTGGAAACCTTGGATAAGATATTCAAACCGCAGAGAATCGCCCTGGTTGGAGTCTCGCCGAACCCGAAAAGCGTCGGCGGCAAAATCCTCTCCAACCTGATTAACGGCGGCTTTCGCGGGGTGGTCTATCCGGTAAACCCGGCGGTCGAAGCCGTAATGGGCATTCCCTGCTTTACCAGCGTGACCTCGCTTCCACGCACGCCTGACCTGGCGGTCATCTGCACCCCGGCGCCCCAGGTGCCGCGCATCGTGGCCGAGTGCGGACAGGCCGGTATCATGGGAATCATCATCATCTCTGCCGGGTTCAGAGAAACCGGTCCGGAAGGCCGCGCGCTCGAAGAGCAGATTCTGGCTGAAAAGAAAAAATACAAGGCGATGCGCATCCTGGGCCCGAACTGCCTTGGAGTGATTTCGCCCGGGCTCAACCTGAACGCCAGCTTCGCCGCAGCGATGCCTCTACCCGGCCATATCGCCTTTATCTCCCAGTCGGGGGCCCTCTGCACCTCGATTCTCGACTGGTCGCTCGAAGAAAAGATAGGTTTTTCCTATTTTGTCTCTATCGGTAACGCTCTCGACATCGACTTCGGCGATCTTATCGACTACTTCGGCGAAGACGAAAACACACGCTCGATTCTGATGTACATCGAATCTATTTCCAACCCGCGGCGGTTCATGTCGGCCGCCAGAGCCTACGCCCGCACCAAGCCTATCATCGCCTACAAGGCTGGACGGTTCCCGGAATCTGCTGAGGCCGCCTCATCCCACACCGGTGCCATGGCCGCCGAAGATGCTATCTATGACGCTGCCTTCCAGCGCGCGGGCATGGCCAGGGTGTTTGAAATCGGCGAAATGTTCGACGTGGCCGAGCTCATCGGCCGCCACAAGATACCGAAGGGGCCGCGCCTGGCTATCGTCACCAACGCCGGTGGTCCGGGCGTTATGGCTTCAGACGCTCTTATTGAAGCAGGCGGGCAGTTAGCGAAACTCAGCCCGGCGACGATAGAAACCCTCAACCAGTCGCTGCCGCCAGCCTGGTCGCACGGAAACCCGGTTGATGTGCTCGGAGACGCCAAATCGAAAACCGTGGCCAAAGCTGTAAATGCGGTTCTGCAGGACGAAGGGGTGGACGCGGTGCTGCTGATTGTAACGCCTCAGGCGATGACCAACCCGCCTGGAATCGCCAAGGAACTCATCCCGATCGCGGCAGAATCTAAAAAGCCCATCCTGGCGGCTTTCCTGGGCGGTCCCTCGATGCGCGAGGCCAACCGTCTTCTCAACGAAGCCGGCATCCCGACATACAGCACACCGGAGCAGGCGGTCAGGGCCTTTATGATCCTGGTGAATTACGCCCACAACTTAGAAAACCTCTACGAAACTCCGCGGGAAATTTCGGTTGAGTTTCCGGTAGAACGCGAAAAGATCCGCGAGCAGGTGCTGCCCTGGCTGAGTTCCGGAAGCGAAGTGCTGAGCGAGGAAACCTCGAAGAGAATACTCGAAGCCTACGGAATCCCGACCACTCTCCCCCGCCTCGCCCGGACAAAAGAGGAAGCCGTGCATTTGAGCCGCGAGATCGGCTATCCGGTCGTGCTTAAAATTCATTCGCCCGACATCACCCACAAAACTGACGTTGGCGGTGTGATCCTCGACCTTGAAGACGACCACATGGTCGAAGCCGCTTTCGACCGGATGATGCATACGGTCCGGGAGCGAGCGCCGGAAGCGCGCATCGAAGGGGTCACCGTTCAGAAAATGGTCATCGCTCGCGATGCCGTGGAGATGATCCTCGGCAGCAAAAAAGACCCAACTTTCGGCGCAGTCATCATGGTGGGAATCGGCGGCACAGCGGCCGAAGTGCTGCGCGACCGCTCGATCTGTTTCCCACCGCTCAACGAAAGGCTGGCGCGCCGGGCGCTCGAGCAGCTCCGGAGCTGGCCGCTGCTTAACGGTTACCGCGGACGCCCGCCGGTCAACATCGAGAAACTGATTGAAATCATCATCAGGTTTTCCTATTTAGTGGCCGATTATCCCGAAATAAAAGAAATCGACATCAACCCGCTGCTGGTAAGTCCGCAGGAAGTCATCGCGCTCGATGCCAGGATAGTGCCCGACCCGGAAGCCATCGAAAGAAAACCCGGCCGTTACGAACATCTGGTGCTTCGTCCTTATCCAGAAGAATTCATCCGGAAAGCCACCATGCGCGATGGCACGGAGATCACCCTGCGGCCGATTCGCCCGGAGGACGAGCCGCTGTGGTTCGAGCTGCTCGGAAGCTGTTCGAAGGAGACCATCTACTCGCGCTTCCGCTATTTCTTTTTCTGGCAGTCGCACGAGGTGGCTTCTCGCTACTGTTACATCGATTACGACCGCGAGATGGCCATCGTGGCTGAATACAACGACGGCCACAAACGGCGGATCATAGGAATCGGACGTCTGACGGCCGACCCGACGCGGACGGTGGCTGAGTATGCGGTGCTCGTCCAGGACGCCTGGCAGAACAGGGGGCTCGGGGGACTGCTCACCGACTACTGCACGGAAATCGCCCGGGCCTGGGGCGTGAAAAAAATCATAGCTTACACCACCACCGACAATCCGCGGATGATCGCCGTGTTCAAAAAGCGCGATTTCGAAATCCGGCAGGACCCGCAGTCGACCCTGGTGGAAATTCAGAAGAATCTCTGAAGCCGGCCGATAAAAGTTTGGCCGCAGCAGAGACTGGTTGAGAACAGGAGAGCAAAATAGATAGCGGTTTCGATTTCCAGCCTTCATCCTGAATTGATCAGAGCAGAAAATCTTACTTTCAGGCAAAGCTGCAAGCTCTAAAATTTTCTATTTCACCGGCGATTAGTTCTCCACCCTGCCAGGATAACAATAAATGCAAGAAAAAGGGCCATATCAAGTTCTGCTAGCAATCTGGCCATTGTAAACTCTCCATTTCAAGTCTCAATTAGCCGGCTGTGGCAGTGAGTTCTCTAGTGCCTGAGTGAACTTCTCCGGCTTGATACAAGCATATTCATCAGCCTGGTCTTCCGTATACTCCATGAGATAGGAAGTTATCAGCCTCAGGTAGGAGCTAACCGACGTAAACACTCCGACCACCCGGCTTCTCCTTCTTATCTTTTGATCCTCTCCAGCACATTGGTCGACAAGATGCCTCTCTTATCCACCTCAGGGAAGTTATAAAACTGCAGCCAGTCCTCCAAATCAATATCCAATGATAAATCAGTCGTTTTTCTCATCTTCAGAATATGGCTGCTGGTTCTGGTGGTTTACATTCCCCCTCCAGGCCGGGGCCCTTTTTCATGTCCAGCTACCTGGAGACTTCAGTATGCCATCAGCAGGCAACTCGCCTGAGACCCAGGAAATTACAGGTTGAACTCCGGCTGGATTCTTATTCTTCAACCGCAGCCTGAGCCCGGATCAGGTCATGCAGGGTTATAATCCCAACCAGCGCCCCTCCCTCTCTTGCTCTAACCAAAAGAATGTTGGCCGGGCTTTCAAGAAACCTGTTGCCAACATCCTTTATCGTTTCGTCTTCATAACAAAATACAGCCGGCCAGATCTCAAGCGGCGCTTTACCACTCAAAAATGCCTTAATTTTATCCCGGTTTAATATTCCAGTTACTTGTCCATTTTCTATCACAGGAAAATTATTAAAAGGATGTTTATCAATAATTTGCTTTAAATCCTCAGGAGAGGTGGAGTGAACCGCTACTGGCCGGTAATTGGCGATGGCCGAGACCGGGAGATTCTGCCAGCTGCGAAGATCCAAAGGCGGTTTGATTTTATGGAGCTCATGCCCGTCCTGAACTAAAAGGGCTTCATAAAAATTGAGCCTTCCGACAAGAAGGTGCGACAGCCCCTGGCTTATTAAAGTGGCCAGCATCAAACCGGGAACCAGCTCAAACTGATGGGTCATCTCAAACACAACCAACAGGGAAGTAAGAGGAGCTCTAACGACTGAACCCAGACAGGCTGTCATTCCGACCGCAGCCAGAACTATATGGTCGGAAGGCTGAAGACTTACCCAGCGAGAGAATAGACCGGCTACAAAAAAACCACTCATCCCGCCCATAAATAGAGTCGGGGCGAAAATACCTCCACACCCCCCAGAAGCGTAACTGACCACCGTGGTAATAAGCTTTCCCAGGACCAGCAAACCGGCCACCTTCCAGGGGAAATTATTATTCAGGACATCCGACAGATCCTGATAACCGAGACTGAAAACTCCGATCTTGCCCGTCAATAAGAAAATCCCGATTCCGATAATCCAGGTGGTCAGCCCACCAGCCAGAGGGCTGGCCCAGAGCGGAATTTTTCTGGCAGCCTGAAATCGGGCCCTCAGCCCGAGGGTCAATTTATGAAAAGCTATCCCGACAAGGGAAGCTAACAGGGCTGCAGCCGGAATGACCAGGTAGTGGTTCCAGCTTACTCCTTCGACCGAGGCCATCTTGAAAGCCGGCTGTCGGCCGACCACCGCATGCACCACAAAGGCTCCGGTAACCGAGGCCAGGATAACCGACCCCAAATGACGGCTGTTCAGGTCGCCGACGATCTCTTCTATTATAAAAGTGATTGCTGCCAGAGGAGCATTGAAAGCTGCCGCCAGAGCAGATGAAGCGCCGATAACACTCGGACCACGGCGCTGCCGGCGGCTGAATCCAAAGAAATTGGAAATATTTGAGCTAATCGCCGCACCGAGAAAAACTGACGGTCCTTCTCGCCCAAGGCTGGTCCCGCCTCCGATGCTCAGAGCTCCAGCCACATATTTTACAATCCCGGTTTTAAGGTCTATCCAGCCCATTTCCTTCCAATAAGCAGCTTTTACCTGAGGTACTCCGCTCCCGGCAGCCTCGGGACTGACAAATCTTAACAATAAGCCCGTCAGAAGCGAGGTCAACACGACCACGGCCAGACTGGCAATCAAGAAAAAATTCCTCGAACGAAGTGAAAAACTGATAATCGTTCGCTCAAAAATGAGGTTTATCAGCAGCATGAACGAAACTGCCAGCAAACCTGAGACCAGGCTCAAGACAACCGTGACGGCCGATAATCTGAGATTTTGAGAGATTTTTCCGATCATTTAGAATCCTCGGCAACAACTAATCTAGAAAATTAAATTATATGAATTATAGAAAAAAAACATCTAACTACTGAATATTTCTCAAATTTGCCGATCGGAAATTTCCGTGATCTTAAGATTCATGATATCTCGAGAAATTACAGGATAGAAGAGAATCACTAAACTTGGGTCTATTCTTTCTCTCTCGTTTTAGCTTCTACCATATTCCGTCATCAAGCTGCCTTTATGACAAGCCAGTCAAGAGATTTCACTGTTAGCAAGCGAGTCTCCTTCTGTACTGTTATGATGGTGTGCTTCCCATGCAGCTTCGCCTCTCTCTGCCACGAGTTTCCCGGACGAGGTCTTTATTGCCAGGAGCTTACGAATGATCTTGCCCTGATCTTCTACATTTATCTTTACCTCAGCTCTCTTCCAAGCTTAGCTTATAGTTTCATCTTAAATGCTATGACAGGGCTCCTTAAAAAGAATTAAAAATATTCTTTTTACTTGCAGGAATCTCTTTCTTCTCAAATAACCCAACATTTTGTTTATTATTTCCACTTCAAAAGTCTATTACAAACACCTTGACGAAGTAGAAGGCCTCCCTAAACTTCCTGAAGAGTAAGCGCTTTCTAATTATTTTCCCTTCTGGCATTTCTTTCTAATGTCCAGACCGGATGCTCTTTTATACGTTTGAATATCCTTGAGCCGCCCCTTCTCGTCCCGCATAGCATAGAGTTTCGTCCCGAATTTACTCCTGTGAGTTGTTTTTTTCATTAACCCCTCTTGCTAATTTAAGATCAGGTTATTCTTGCTATTTCGTTATTCCACGCTATTTTTGGCGATTGATATAACAGAACCACCTAATTCGCTTACCAAGAATTGATTGAACACTGCTCGCCGTCTATTTCCGATCGCAGCTAATATCATAAGAATGCAACTTTTTATTTTCAAAAAATTCAAATTGTTGCCCTGAGAAAAATATAGTCGAGTTTGTTTAAATTACCTTAAACAAATCCTCAACCCATGTGGTGCAATCTTGGTGTTGAATGCAGACACTATCCTGTTTTTATCAACTGGTCCTTCTGTTATTTATGCAGCCAGAATAAGCGCATCTTTTTCCTTTGCAGTGATATCTCCACCCGCTCCCGAAAGCCTATACGCTACTTTTGTTCAAACAACTTCTATTTCCCAATTGAGCCCTTAGCGATTTCTTATAGTGTTAAAAGTAGCTTCAACAAAATAGATAGTAAAGCGTCCACCGATTTCTGTCTCAAGAAGTGCTTAAATCACACTATCATATTGTTCAGGACTTATTCCGATTACAGCAGATCAAAAATCAACGGCAGTAATAGCTTCCAGCCTCTAAATAAAAATAATCATGCCCGCAATAAACTCCTATCTTTAGCCGAGGCCGAAGAGCTCCAAGAGTTTCTATTTCTTTGAATAATTCTTGCCTGCTCCGGATATGAGCAAGACAGAATTTATGGCTAATTGGTGAGGGAAACCAGGATGGACATTTCCTGAACACAAAGTGGCTGAAATAAAATAGCCATGCTTTACTAAATTCTTTTCCGCAATCTTTATAAAGTAAAGCTTATCCCGCATTTTTGCGCTTTAATCAATTGCCCGGAACTCAATCAACAACTAATCAATCCCAGAATATGGCCTAAACTGTTAAAAAACTCACCGCCTCAATGGAAATAATCCTTTGACTTTGCTATAAATACTCCATTATGAAACGTAAGATATTGCCGGCACTTTTATTAAATCTGGCTCTTGCGGGCTGTCTGTTTCTCGGCCCGGTCAGAGCGAACGCGGAGAGCCAGGACGATAAAATCACCCTGAGTTTCAGCGGGTTCATAAAGACCGATGTTCTATACGACACCCGCCAGACGGTGAGCATCAGAGAAGGGCATTTCCTGCTTTATCCGAAAGATCAGCTCCTCGATCCCGACGGACGCGACCAGAACGCTAAGGACTCCTTCCACATCCTGTCGATTCAGACGAGGCTGGCGCTTCGGATCACGGGACCGAAGGCACTGGGAGCTAAAACCCAGGGTTACATTGAAGGAGAATTCTTCGGCCATTCCGACCCGGACATAAACGGTTTCAGACTGAGGCACGCCTACCTCAAACTCAACTGGACAAAAAGCGAGCTCATGATCGGGCAGTTCTGGCATCCGATGTTCATCACTGAAAGTTTTCCGGAAGTCGTTTCTTTCAATACCGGAGCGCCATTTGAGCCGTTTTCGCGGGCGCCGCAGATCCGTTTCACCTGGAATGAAGGAAATTTTTCGCTGTCGGCAGCCGCTCTTTCCCAGAGGGATTTTGCTTCAACCGGACCGGACAGCGTCAGCACGGTTTATTTCAGGAATGCCGCTTTTCCGGAACTGAACCTTAAAGTTGCTTATACTGATGAGAAATTGCTGCTCGGGGGAGGTCTTAATTCACTGAAAATTGTGCCGCGCCTGAGTACAGGCACCGGCTACAGGGCAGATGAAGCCATCACCTCTGGTGCGTTTTACGCCTTCGCTCGTTTAAAGACAGCCCCGTTGACTGTAAAAACTCAGATAACTTACGGTGGAAACCTCCATCACCTGACGATGCTTGGCGGCTATGCCGTCTCAGAAATCGGAAGCGAGCCGGAGCTGCGGTGGTCCTATGCATCGGTCAACACCGGTTCGGCCTGGCTCGAAATTCAGACCAACGAAAGCCGCTGGCAGGTAGGAGTGTTCGGCGGCTACAGCAAAAACTATGGAGCGGGAAAAGACATTGTCGGGAATATTTACAGCCGCGGTGACACGATCGACCATCTCTTGCGCTTCGCCCCGCGCCTGGTTCTTAACGCCGGTAAAGTTCGTCTGGCCCAGGAAGTAGAGCTGACTTCAGCCGCTTACGGTCAGCGCGACATCCGCGGCCGCGTCAACCCTAGCAGAACCGTCACCAACCTGCGCCTTCTGTTCGCCGCCTATTATTTCTTTTAGCCATTTAAGGTGCTTTCTCCCGTTTTCGCGCAAAGAAAGAATTAATTTTTCTTATAAATTTTTCACAGTGCGTCCAGGAAGAACTCCCTGGTCCAGATCGCAAGAGAAAAAGGATTTTTAACAGATTTTATTCAATTCTTGGATAAAGTAACGATACAACTTTGATAAATATCTAAACCCGATTCCCGCTGGACCTAATCGATTATCACCCGGCCGTCTTCGGTAATTTCAACCTGATCGCCGGTCTTCACCGCCTCTAAGAACTCATCTCCGAGCTGGTCGACCGTGATAATCTTTTTGTTCAGCCAGACGTCTGTCATGATCACACCGGCAGCCGCCAGCGAGTCAATTGGCTTTGAGAACAGCATGGCCGCCGGTTGAAGTCCCATCTCGGCCGCAGTCATGAGCACCAGACCGGCAGTGGTCGAACCTATCGTCTGCGGCAGACACAGAACCTTCCCGGTCATAACTTTACCGAAAAGTTCCTGATTGTCCTGGTCAGAACACCTGGCCTTTTTCGCCCGGGTTACTATGCTCTTTTGAAACGAAGCCAGGGTGTTGAAACCCTTATGGCTGACCAGTGCCTCACCCTTGAAATTTCCTCCAACAATAACCCGCCCCTTAAATTCCTTTTTCATGATTCCTTCCTCCCCGCTGTGCTGAAGATGACCTTAATTATTTCATCGTCCGGATAGAAGCGCGCTGTGGAATAAGTCCGGAGCTTGTTTGAATTAGTAATGACGGGTTTTTTAGCACACAAAGGATTGTTCATATACATAAGCGGACAGATGTAGGTAAGTCGGATATTTTTCATTCTCAGCTCGCCTGCGTCGACTGGAACTTCTTCTCTGAATCGTTTAAGCACACCTGGCGGCGCACACAGCACCACCGGTATCGGGAGGCGAGAAAGTCCCCTCTTTTCGAGCTCGTTTACCAGCAATAGAACCCATCCTTTCAGCTGCTGAAAGCTCAGATGGGGACAGCCAACAAAGCAAAGCTCCGGGGTGGCTTCAGGTTTTTTCCAGAGCACCGGATAAGAGCGATAGATTCTTTCCAGCTCGAATTCGTCGATTTCATAGACCCTGGCTCCAGACTTTATCAGGCTTCGTCCAAAATCCCGGGCTTCCGGGGTCAGGTTTTCCACATGATACAGTCCGACCGCACCATTTGAAGCCGAGGCTGCTCCCATATCCTTGAGGTAATCCTTCACCTCGTCAGTCAAATCAGTCCCGAGAAGCTCGGAAAGCCCGACGATGTAGGGCACTTCCTCTACCACCTTAAGTCCGATAGCGCTTCCGAGGAGCTGGGCATTCGGAAGCTTTTTCAAATTCAGTTCCACTACCCAGGTAGCCTTCCGGCCTTCATCGGTTAGAAAGCCATATTCAGGAGCCCGACCGATGATGTTGCACATCACATCAATTCCTGCAGAATTGCGGTTAGTTCTGGCACCAAGAACCGAGTTGGCAAAAACTACCGCGGACGACTCGGACCAGGCCAGCACGTCGCCCCTGGCCGGAGTGTTGCCGACTTCCGGATAATAGCAGGTGCAGGTGAAGGCATCATCGTCCTTGAGCCCCAGCTGCCTGAGCTGCTCCTCATAATCTTTCTGTTTCCCGAAAATAAACTTGAAAAGAATTTTTTCGGCGAGGGAGACCGGCACATTCTCATAATCGAGCGGGCGTGGATCAACCGTGAATTCTCCATAGGTCCGGAGTCCGGAAGAAATCAATCGGTCGAGAATTGCGTAATAGGGTTTTATGGTATTAGCTCCGAACGAGGTCACCAGATGAGGTCGTCCGGTCAGAGGTACAAGCCTCTTTGCGCCGAAAGCCTGGCCGAACCTGACCACCGTTTCCATGACCTTCGCCAGAAGCGGGCCTCGTTTTCCTTCTAATATATCTTTTTCCTCTTCAGTAAGCTCTAGCAGATAATTTTTCATTCGCTTAACCCTCCTCCGCCGCCAGGGCACACACCCGGGCGGCAGTATCAATATTCAAACAGGACTTTTTCGCCTGATTTCGCTTGCGGCATACTGCCAGCTTTCCCTCTGTCTTAAATATTCAAGCCAAGATTAAAGCCAGCCTTGACGGCCTCAAATACCCGCGCCGGACAGAAGGAATCGCCTATGTTATAAACTTCCGGCGCGACATGTTGCTCCTGGCAGCTATAATAAAAATCAGCATCAGGTTTGAGGCCCATCGCCAGCACCACTAAGTCGGCTTCGAGATGAAGTTTTTCCTCCGGACCGGTGATTTTCTTTTCGAACGGGTTGTGGATGTTTTCCGGAAGTATCGGTCGCCAGACGGCATAAGGATCCGGGATGTTCGGCGACTTAATCCGGGTGGCGAAGAGACCGTCTGGCACGATCGCCCGCAGAGTGGTGCAATTCAGAAGCTTTACGCCCTTGCGGCCGAGATAATGAATCAGATGCCCGCGGTTTGCTGTGCAGACACCTTTCATAAAATAAGGAAGCATTTCTATCACCGTGACTTCTTTTTCCAGCTCGTAAGCCAGGAAATAGGCCACCTCGCAACCGACAGCTCCTCCGCCAACCACCACTACTTTCTGAGCTTTTTCAGCCAGAGCCGGACTCCAGAGGAGGTCGATGGCCTGGACCACGTGAGGATGCTTAACACCTGGAAGGTCCGGACAGACCGGCGTGCCGCCGACTGCGGTCACCACCACGTCAAAACCCTGATCCTTCAGGCCGGCCGGGTCGACCTTCTGGTTGAAGTTCAGGTTCAGGCCGTTTGCGGAGGCGGTTTTCGCGGCCAGGCTGTTGAGGTAGTCGACGTAATTTCTGAGGTCAGACTTGATTCCCGGGACACTGCCAGGAATCAGCATGCCGCCGAGACGGTCGCGCGCTTCAAACAGCGTCACCCGGTGGCCGCGGCGGGCAGCGGTGACGGCGCACATTACCCCGGCAGGGCCTCCCCCAACCACGGCCATATTCTTCTTTCGTTCCGCCGGTATTATTTCAGGTGGATAGAGGTCTTCATTTCCAGTTCGCGGGTTTACCGAACATTGAGGATGCCCGCCCTCGATGAACTCGTTGATGCAGGCTTCCTGGTCGCCAATGCAAGGAATGATCTCTTCGACCTTTCCGGCATAGGCTTTATTTGGCCAATCAGGATCGGACAGGAGCGGTCGGGCTAACATCACCATGTCGCAGTAACCTTCACGCAGGGCCTTCTCTGCCAGGTCTGGATAGCCAAGTTTTCCAACGGCCACCACCGGCACTTCAAGCCCGGTGTTCGCCCGTATGTTGTTCTCGCGGAAATAGTCACGCACCAGCTTGGCCACGGCCAAGAAGCACCCGGGCGGCATGGAAATCGGCGGATGTGGTAACCACCAGTTGTCATAGCAGCCCAGGTCCACATCGAAGATATCGACACCCGCTTTCACCAGATTCGCCATATATTCGAGCGTCTGGGCCACGGTTCTTTCACGTTTAAATTTTTTCAGTGGATAAATTTTATCTATTTCAGGCCCGTAGGTAGCATTCAGAGCAAGCGAAAGGTCGATGCGGTACATGATGGGAAAATCCGGTCCCACTCTTTTTCTGATTTCCTTTACCAGGTCAAGCCCGAAAGCCTGCCAGTCGGAGTAACGGCCTAATCGCCGGCGGTTGAAAGCCGGGTTGGTCATCTGTTCAAGAAAATAGCCCTCGTGACCGTGAAGATACACACCATCAAAAAGACAGGCCCTGGCATCAGCTGCAGCCTGTCCGGCGTTTTTGATGATTTTCCGGAGCCCCAGCCAGCCAAGCGGCCGACAGGGAACCTGTGGCAGGTAAAAATTGGGATTCCAGGAAGCCGAGATCGGGAGTTTGAATTTCTTTATCAGACATTCGGGAGAGCCAACTCTTCCGAGACCCGGGGTGAGCTGAATGAAGATGCGGCTTCCATAGCTGTGTACGGCTTCGGTTATGTCGCGCCAGCCAGCAAACACCGTGCGCGATTTATCGATCCGGGGGAAATAACTGCGGTCTCCTGGCTCGGTGACAGAAGGGTCGACATAATGGCTCACCGGGACCAGGCCGGTAGTGATGAGACCAACCCCGCCTTTCGCCCGGTCGGCGAAATATTTAATCATTTTCTGGCTTGGACGACCCATTTCCTCAGCCATCGAGATATTACCCATAGGTCCCATCACCAGACGGTTTTTAACGGTGATTTTGTTTATTTTGATCGGTGAAAAAAGATGTGTGTAAGGATAAAGATTTTTCGTCATACGGCCGGCGGTCAGATAAGCTTCATCTTTAAACCAGTCCCCGAATTTTTCCACCAGCTGTTTAAGAAGTTCTTCGTAATGATGGCTCATCTTTCCCTCCAGTTTTCAAGTCCTTAAATTTTATCAACTTCTCAACCAAAACTCAATTTAATATTTGCCACCAATTGCCAGGCAAGAGGCATAAACTTTCTTTTTGAATTTTCATCCGGAAATTAGTATATATTTCTCTAACTCGATTTGAATAAAGGAGGTGGAGGATGGAAAGGACAAAATCAAAAAAAAGTACCGGTCAGATGGTGGCCAGGGTACTATCTTTGGTCCTGATATTTTTTTCTTCGGTCCATCTTTCCTTCACTGGCGAGACCTGGGTGGGAATTCAGGCTGGCTTGAGCCTGCCGAACCTTAAAGGCGGAGACAATCCGCTCAGCCAGGGTTATACCTCGCGTCGCGCACCATTTTTTGGAATTATGATCGATCATACCCTCTCCAAGACTTTTTCCCTGAAAACGGAAATATGCTATTCATCTCAGGGCGGACAGAGAAACGGATTACAGCCGATTGCCGCTGATCAGGTGCCTTTTCCACTACCGCCAGATTTGACCCTTTATGCCGATTTTAAAAATACTGCCATCATCGACTATCTGGAAGTACCGCTGATGCTGGAGTTCAACCGGGGAGAAAGGATGAAATTTTTTATTGACGGCGGTGTTTATGCCGGATACAGGATGAAGGCAAAAACTGTAACCAGCGGCACCAGTCTCATCTACCTTGATCCTGATGGAACTATGCCCATCGACCCGAATCTTCAGGTGCCATTTGACGCCACCACTGACATCAGCGATGAAATAAACCGCTGGAACTTCGGGCTGTGCGGAGCTCTCGGGGTGAAAATGCCGCTGGGCAGCGGGCTGGCCGTGGCCAGCGTGAGGTTTGACTACGGGCTGACAAACATTCAATCGCATCCCGAAATCACCGGCAAAAACAAAACCGGCGCGCTGATCATTTCGCTCGGATACTACCGGCTGATAGGCCGCTGAAAAACGGACACATCTGACTCATTTTTCGGTTTTAATCTGAGCGGTAAGAATAGTAACCGGACGCTTACCGGATAAGCGGAAAAATCAGCGGCTACCGGCTTAAAGAAATTCAAAATCCGACCACCCGCCGGGCCAGATGTCTGGACAAGCTGGTGGACGAGCTGGCTATAGGCCGACCGCTGGAGAAGATACTGAGAGCTGGAGAATAGCTCTTTTTTAAGGATTAATTTTTTTATTTAATTTCTTTATTTTGCCATCGGGATTTAACAAACCGCCATTTGAGCTGCCCGAGCAGAATATGATCAGGTGCGTTAAAAAGTGACACTGTAGAGTGTCCCCGGTTCTGGCGGGAATTTTCTCGGGGAAAAATCGCGGCGGAGGAAAGGAAAAGGGGACACCGTAAGGTGTCCCCTGTTTTACATGCCGTATTTCTCTATGATTTCCTGGCGGGTTTTATGCAGGATGTCAAACTTCTTACCGACTTTGATGAAAGCTTCGAGCGCACGGTCGAGATGATGTTTCTCGTGAGCCGCCGAAATCTGCGTTCTGATTCTGGCCTGACCCTGCGGCACCACCGGGAAGAAGAAACCGATCGCGTATATGCCTTCCTCATACAGCGCCTTCGAGAATTCCTGGGCGAGCCTGGCGTTGTAGAGCATGATCGGCACGATCGGTGTATCGCCTTCCTTCACGATGAACCCGGCCTCGACCAGCCCTTTTCTCCAGTATTCGGTATTCCTCTCGAGTTTGTCGCGGAGCTCGGTGGTAGCAGAAAGAATATCCAGAACCTTCAGAATCCCGGCGATGATCACCGGGGCGATGGTGTTGGAGAAGAGATACGGCCGGGCTCTCTGCCTGCACATCTCGACGATTTCCTTACGTCCGGAAACACAGCCGCCGGTGGCTCCGCCGAGCGCCTTGCCGAAAGTGGTGGTGATGATGTCGACCTTGCCCATAACACCATACTTCTCATGCGTCCCGCGCCCGGTCTTGCCGATAAAACCGGTGGCATGGGAATCGTCCACCAGCAGCATCGCGTTGTACTTCTCGCACAGCTCGACCATCACGTCGAGTTTGGCCGTGTCGCCGTCCATCGAGAAAACACCGTCAGTCACCACCAGCCGCAGCCTCTTGTCCTGGTACATCTTCAGCTTCTCTTCCAGATGGGCCATGTCGGAATGCTTGTAGGTGTCGTGCATCGCGCTGCAAAGCCTTATACCGTCGATGAGTGAAGCGTGAACCAGCCGGTCGGAAATGATCACGTCGTCTTTGGTCAAAATCGCTTCGAACACTCCGGCGTTGGCATCCATGCAGGAGGGAAACAGGATGGTGTCTTCAGTCCCGAGGAACTCGGTCACCTTGCGCTCGAGCTCCTTGTGGATGTCCTGGGTGCCGCAGATGAAGCGCACGGAAGACATGCCGAACCCGCGGGTCTCAAGTCCTTCGTGGGCTGCCTTGATGACCTCCGGATGGCTGGAGAGCCCCAGGTAGTTATTGGCGCACATGTTGATGACTTTTTTCACCGGGGCACCAGGCGGAAATTCCACTTCAATTTCCGACCACTGCACCGAATGGATGAATCTTTCTTCCTTGAACAGACCGGCTTCCTGCAGAGCTTTAAGCTGCGCCTGATAAATTTCCCGGACGCTGTCAGGAAATGCCATGGTTTCCTCCTTTAGTTATCTACAGAGGCACCGGTTCCGCCGATGCGCTACATCCGGCTGCCTCAAACCTTGACAAACTTTCTCACCAGCTCGGCAATTTTGTTGACCGAGTCAAAGGCCTCGGGTGTCGCCTGATCGTCCGGTATCTGGATGTTGTACTTGTTCTCGAGGAATCTCTTCAGAGAGACCATCGAGAAAGAATCGACGATGCCGCCGGAAATCAGCGGAGTGTCATAGTCGATCGGGTCGCTGTCAGGCTCAAGATATTCGTTGATAACGTAATTCTTGATGATTTCCTTCAATTCGTCCATCTTTCTCTCCTTTTCTATTTTATTTTATAAATTTTTTCAAGCCTGTCATTCGTTTTCCAGGGTGGAGGTGTCGCCTATTTCCTCGCCCCATTCTCTGGCGTGGAGAATCCGTCGCATGATCTTTCCGCTTCTGGTCTTCGGCAGCGCGTCGATGAATTCGATTTCCTGGGGCATGGCCAGGGGCGAAAGCTTCTTCCGGATGAAGTTCATGATATCAAGCTCCAGGTCCTTCGAGGGGGTGAAGCCGGGCTTCAGCGTGACGTAAGCCTTGACCACTTCCATGTTGATCGGGTCGGGTTTGCTGACCACCGCCGACTCGGCCACCGCCGGATGTTCGAGCAGAGCCGATTCCACCTCAAACGGGCTCACCAGATGGCCGCCGGTGTTGATCACGTCGTCGTCGCGCCCGACAAACCAGAAGTAACCGTCCTTATCCATGCGAGCGCGGTCGCCGGTCAGGTACCAGCCGTTGCGGAATTTATTTTTGTAGGCTTCTTCGTTATTCCAGTAGGTGCGCATCATCGAGGGCCAGCCTGGCTTCAGCCCGATCAAGCCTATGCGACCGGGTTCAGGGTAAGGCTCGTGTTTGTTCGGGTCGAGAATCACCGCGGTGATGCCCGGAAAAGGCCGTCCCATCGAACCGGGCTTCACCGGCATTCCGGGGAAATTGGTGATGACGATGCAGCCAGTCTCGGTCTGCCAGTAGGTGTCGTGGAACGGCTTGCCGAACACTCTGATCGACCAGTTCACCGCCTCCGGGTTGAGCGGCTCGCCCACGCTGGCTAAGTGCCGCAGCGAGGACAGGTCGTATTTCTTGATAATTTCATCGCCGGCCTTCATCAGCGACCTGATGGCGGTCGGCGCGGTGTACCAGACGGTCACCCGGTTTTTCTCGATGAAGCGATACCAGGCTTCGGCTGAAAAGCCGCTGTCGAGAACGCACTGCGTCACTCCGAGGCTGAAGGGGCCGATAATCCCGTAAGATGTTCCCGTAACCCAGCCCGGGTCGGCCGTGCACCAGTAAATGTCGTCGTCATGCAGGTCAAGCACCCATTTAGCCGTTATGTACTGAGAAATCAACGAATAATGGACATGCTTGACGCCCTTGGGCATTCCGGTCGTTCCCGAAGTGTAATGAAGGACCGAAGGAGATTCAGCCTGTGTCGGGTAGATGTCGTAATGGTCGACCGGGTTATTCTCCATCGAAAAAGCCACTTCCCTTTCCTGAAGCGGCGACTTGCCGTCGTAATCGACGATAATTATGTGCCGCAGATGCGGTAGTTTTTCTCTGATCTTTCTTACTTTGGAAACGTGCTTTCTCTGAGTGATGATGGCTGAGGTCTCGGCGTTTTCCAGCCTGACAAAAAGCGACTCTTCTCCGAAAGCCGAGAAAAGCGGCTGGACAATCGCTCCGGTTTTAAGCACACCGAGAAAGCCGATGTAGAGTTCGGGCAGCCTGTCCATAAAAAGGCAAACCCGCTCTCCTGCCTTTATTCCCAGGTCTGTTAGAAACCGGGCAAAACCGTTCGAATAAAGGCGGATATCGTTGTAGGTAAAGACCTTCCTCTCGCCCGTAAACCCTTCCCAGATGAGCGCCACCTTGTCAGCTTTCCCCATCTGGCAGATGCGGTCGGAGCAGTACCAGCCGATGTTGATCACCTGACCGGGCTTATAGCCCAGTTCCTCCTCGCTGATGGCCCAGGAGAAATTTTTCACCCTGTCTTCATAGTTACCGAAGTGCGTCATAATGCCTCCATGCCTTTTTCTATTTTTCCAGCACGACCGTGGCTACGGCCGTGGTTTTAAGATGCGAAAGCGACACGTAAAATCCGGTTATCCCCTCTTCCTGGCAGAGCTCTCTGGCCCTTCCGTAAACCTCAATCACCGGCTGCCCGCTTTCCAGGTTGCGAACTTCTATCTCAGAAAATTTAACCCCGCGAGCCCAGCCGGTGCCGAGAGCTTTCATGAAAGCTTCCTTGGCGGCAAAACGGGCGGCGTAGTGCTGAAAGGGAAATTTTTTGCTCTCACAATAGGCGATTTCCACCGGGGTATAGATTTTCTCCTTCAACCCCGGCGTCCGGGTGAGTTTATCTTCGACCCTGGCAACTTCGATGATGTCTACGCCCACTCCAAAAATCAATCGGCCTCCTGAACTTTACTGGCTTTCGATTGCCCTCTCTCTGCTCCTCCTTACCATTCCGGGCAGAAGTTATTATAGAAAAAAGCTTATAAATGTCAAAATTTTCAGCAAGTTCAACTCCGCCCGAGATGGTCAAAGAGTATCTTAAAGCCGATAAGAATCAGTATCAGACCGCCGGCCAGCTCCGCCCTGCGCCCGAAGACCCGGCCGAGAAGCGGGCCCACCAGGCTGGCTGCCCAGGTCAGGGTGAAAGCCGTCAGGCCGATGACCAGGCTGGCCACCCAGATGTTGATTCCGATGACCGCCAGGCTCAGTCCGGTGGCCAGGGCATCCTGGCTGGTGGCCAGTGATAGAACCAGAAGCGACCAGCCGCGCGTGGGGTCTGAGCCTCTGTACTTTTCGTTTTCATCCCGGAAAGACTGGCGAATCATCCGGAGTCCGACAACAAGGAGAAGACCGAAAGCCACCCAGTGGTCGTAGTTCGAAACGAGCTTCAGAAGGTTTTCCCCGATAAACCAGCCGACGACCGGCATCATGAACTGAAAAAAACCAAAATGAAAGGCCAGCCGGAAGACCTGACGGCGGCTCAGGCCCGATAGCGAGCAGGCCAGCCCGGCCGTTACGGCAAAGGCGTCAACGGCCAGCGCCAGCGCAATTCCCGCTAAAATTAATGCTTTCATAATATTTCCAATTATAGCAGAGCATTTGATATTTGCTTATTCTTCAATTCAGTTTAAGCAATAATGGTTAAACTTAAGTTTTATTCCAGAAGCAGCCGGGAGTTATTCTGAAAGGCTTCTACCTGATCCCGGAGTTTTTTTGAAAAAATCGATTCCCCATCCGGCTTTTCTCCAATAAATCATTTCTCTCGCCCTGCTCATGTCAAATTATTTCTCAGTTTTACCCTGACATCATAATTCAAAACAATTCACCTTTATTATCAAATTTGTATTTTAAGGGTATAATTTTTTACCCATGGAAGAAAAAATCATCCTGCGCGGAGTCAGGGTTCACAACCTGAAGAATATCGACCTGGACCTTCCGGTTGGAAAGCTCATTGTTATAACTGGCTTGAGCGGCTCGGGAAAATCTTCCCTGGCCTTCGACACGCTCTACGCCGAGGGGCAGCGCCGCTATCTTGAATCCCTGTCTTCTTACGCCCGGCAATTCTTAGAAAAAATGGACAAGCCAGATGCCGACCTGATAGAAGGTATTCCGCCGGCGATTGCCATCCAGCAGAAAGCCACGGCGAAAAACCCGCGCTCGACCGTGGCCACGGTCACCGAAATCTACGATTTCCTGCGTGTCCTTTACGCCAGAATCGGAACCATCCACTGCCTTAAATGCGGCCAGCCGGTGCGCCGGGACACCATCGACCGGATGGTGGAAACCATAGAGACACTTCCCGACGGAACCCGGCTGATAATTACCTTCTCCTGGCCAGAAGGGAAAACAATCGAAGACCTGAAAAAGGAAGGCTTCCTGAGATTTTTCAGAAATGGAGAGATCGTTCAGGCGGAAGAAGCGGAAAGACTCAAAAAGCCCGAACAGTGGCTCGAAGTCCTGGTCGATGTCTTTCCGTTCGACCGACAGGATCGCGAACGTCTGGTAGACTCCTTAGAGACCGGACTTAAAAAGGGAGACGGCCGGGTGCGAGCCCATGCCGGAAACGGACAGGTTTTTTACTTTACCGAACATCTTGAATGCCGCACCTGCGGGCTTCGCTACGAGGAGCCCGAGCCGAATCTGCTCTCCTTCAACAACCCTCAGGGGGCATGCCCGGTATGCCATGGCTTTGGCGACCTGGCGGTGCTCGATGAAGACAAGATTATTCCCGATAAAAACAAATCACTGGCCGAAGGAGCGGTAGAGCCCTGGACAAAGCCGGCTTCGCTGCCTCTCCAGCGAGAACTTCTGCGGGAAGCCCGTCGTCGCGGCATCCCGCTGGACGTTCCTTTCGGCAAGCTCAAGCCCGAGCATCAGAAATTCGTGCTGGAAGGCGGTGACGGCTATTACGGAGTGAAAGGGTTTTTCGAATGGCTGGAATCAAAAAAATACAAGGTGCAGGTACGGGTGCTGCTCAGCCGTTACCGGAAATACGTGAGCTGCCCGGCCTGCAACCGCACCCGTCTGAACGAAAAAGCCCGGGCGATAAAAATTAACGGGAAATCCATCGGCGACTTCAACGCCATGACCGTCAGCGAAGCCTTTAATTTTCTTGAAAACCTCAAGCTGACCGCCCATGAACAAAAAATTGGTGAAAGGCTCATTCAGGAGATAAAAAGCCGGCTTAAATTCCTGCTGGAAGTCGGGTTGGATTATCTGACTCTCGACCGCATGACTTTCACCCTGAGCGGCGGCGAAGCCCAGAGGATAAACTTAGCGGCCGCGCTGAGCGCTTCGCTCGTCGGGACGCTTTTTGTGCTGGACGAGCCTTCGGTCGGACTTCATGCACGCGACAACGGCCGGCTGGTTCAGATTCTCAGGCGGCTTCAGAAGATCGGTAACACCGTGGTGGTGGTGGAACACGACCCGGAAATAATCCGGGAAGCTGACTTCGTCGTCGACCTGGGTCCGGGGGCTGGAGAATACGGAGGCCAGGTGCTTTACGCCGGCGATATGAAAAATTTTATCGAGAGCGGTCAGACACTCACCGCCCGTTACCTGAGGGGAGAAATTTCCATCCCGCTTCCCGCTCGCCGCCGCCGTCCGGAAGCTTTTCTGGAAATCTACGGCGCCCGCAAACACAACCTGAAAAACCTCAACCTTAAAATTCCGCTCGGCGTTTTTGTCTGCCTGACAGGAGTCTCAGGTTCGGGAAAAAGCACCCTGATGGATGAAGTCATCTACAAAGGGCTTAGCGGCCAGAACGCTGACGGGTTTGAGCGCATCGTTGGCAGCGAGAGAATCAGCAAGGTGGTGAGGGTTGACCAGTCGCCGCTGAGCACTTCGCCCCGTTCGATTCCAGCCACCTACACAAAAGCGCTTGATGGCATAAGAGAGCTTTTTGCCTCCACCAGAGAAGCCCGGGCCGTCGGTCTCACCGCCGGCCATTTTTCTTTCAATACGCCCCGGGGGCAGTGCCCGGAATGCCAGGGAGCAGGTTTTCAGGAAGTAGAGATGCAATTTCTGAGCGACGTCATCCTGACCTGCGAAGCCTGCGGCGGGCGACGATACCGCCCGGAAATCCTCGAAATCAGGTACCGCGGCAAAACCATCCACGAAGTTCTGCAGATGAGCGTCAGTCAGGCGCTGGAATTTTTTGCCGGCCATGAGGAAATAGTGAGACGGCTGAGTCCGCTGGCCGAGGTCGGTCTCGGCTACCTCCGGCTCGGTCAGCCAACGACCACTCTTTCTGGAGGAGAACTGCAGCGTATAAAGCTTGCCTATCACCTGGTGCATGAAAGGGGCAGGTGTATTCTCTATCTTTTTGACGAACCGACGATCGGGCTTCATCTCGAGGACATCAAGGTGCTTCTCAACTGCTTCCAGAAACTGGTGGATGAAGGCCACAGCCTGTTAGTGATCGAGCACAATCTCGAATTCATCAAGTGCGCTGATTACCTCATCGATCTTGGACCTGAAGGTGGTGACCGCGGCGGTTACTTAGTGGCTCAGGGAACGCCAGAAGAGGTGGCTGAAAATCCTGGTTCGCTCACCGGCGCCTATCTGAAAAAAATTCTTAGAAAATCTAGTCCAGTCTGATCGGCCGCTTCTGGTAATCCGAATAATCAGGAACCAGACGCTCGTATTCCTTCTCGAAGAGAGGCGAAGAAATTATGAAATCAGCTGAAGCCCGGTTGCAGGCCACCGGAATGTTCCAGACCACGGCAATCCGCAGAAGTGCCTTGACGTCCGGGTCATGAGGCAAGGATTCAAGAGGGTCCCAGAAGAAAATTAAAAAATCAATCTGACCTTCAGCTATGCGAGCTCCAAGCTGCTGGTCTCCGCCGAGTGGACCGCTCTGAAGAATGTTAACATCAAGCCCGAGCTCCTGACGCAGAAGAAGACCGGTGGTCCCGGTGGCCCAGAGTTCATGTTCCTGGAGACGTCCGCGGTTAAATCTTACCCAATCAAGAAGATCGGCTTTTTTGTGATCATGGGCTACCAGGGCAATTCTCTTTTTCCTGCCCATTTTTAAAATTCTGACTTCCATTTCTGTCTCCCGTGCTGTCATTAATATTCAATATTTTCGCAGAAGCCGCCGACAAAATAAATGAGGGAAAAATATTTCTGCCAGTTGCCCGGGCAAAAATTGTATTATTTAAGCTGGCAGAAAATTAAATTAAGGAGCAAGGGGGATGAAACAGAATATTGGCTATCAATTTCATACAGAGACAAAATACCTGAGAGAGCCTTATTCCGCTGGAGCCTTCGAGCGTCTGCGGAATCAGGAGACGATTAAGGAAAGACCGATTGACAGAACCGTGGCACTGCCGCCGACCGACCGAAAAAACGGCTCTCCTCTCTACGCTGTGCTGAACGCCCGGCGAAGCGTGCGGGAATATGAGGACCGCCCGGTTCCGCTCGAAGCGCTGTCTCAGATTCTCTGGGCAGCTTACGGAGTAAGCTTCCGGGCAGGAGATTTTCTTTTCCGAACGGCTCCTTCAGCCGGAGCGCTTTACCCGCTGGAGCTCTACGTGGCCGCGCGCTCGGTGGAGAAACTCAACCCAGGGTTGTATCATTTTGTTCCGGCCACACATTCGCTCAGACAGCGTTACGAAGGCGACCTCAGTCCGCTTCTTGCCGAAGCCGCCCTCGACCAGGACTTTTTAGCTGAAGCCAGCTTTAATCTTATTCTGACGGCGGTATTTGAAAGAACCACCTGGAAGTACGGCGCCCGCGGTTTTCGCTACATTTATTTAGATGCCGGACACATCGTCCAGAACGCAGCCCTGGCCGCCGTCTCTCTCGGGCTCGGCTCCTGTCCGGTGGCAGCCTTTTTTGACGATGAGGTAAACGCGCTGGTCGGAGTAAATCCCGCACGAGAATCGGCCATTTACCTGCTGGCGGTCGGCTGGCCCCGAAAGGATTAGACGGGCAGGTTGATATATGAATGTTCATTCATATATTGTCCTCCGGGAGAGCCGGAGATATTCCCGGGCAGAGGCAGCCCGGATTCATACAACCCTGAAAATTTTCAGGCTGGCATACATCTGGTCATGATGGTGGGCCAGGACTTCAGGAACAAGCCTCAAAAATAATCATTGTTATAACCGACAAAAGAACCATCGCCGGTCTAAAATTTTTTCTGGCCGACCGGCCGGAACCGACAGTCCTCAGGAGATCTCCAGCCAGCCGTCGTGCCCTTTAACCTTCCGTGCTGCTTACAGCACAACCTTCTTTTTACCCCACTTGAGCTTCATGGTCAGCACCCGGTCGGTGGCGAAGATGCGAGTGGTCCACCAGAGCAAGACCGCCACGAACAGAAAGTTATAAACAATGCCCAGCCAGACCATGTTCAAATTTCCGAACATGATGTTCTGCATGGCAAAAAACGGATGGGAGAACGGTATGGCCAGCACCAGAATTTTCGCCGGGAGAGACATGGTCTTAATGTCGGCAAACAGGCTGATGAAATAGGGAATCAGAACGATAAACACCAGGGGCACAGACAGGCTCTGGGCCGTCCGGTAATCCTCGGCCAGAACTCCAAGTATGGTCGCCAGAGACAGGGCACACAGAATCGTCAGAAAGAGCGAAATCCCGAACAGCACATAACCCTGGGTGCTGATGGTCAGGCCGAGCTGTTTGAGAATCGGCGTTATTCCGCCCAGTGCCCGGGAAATATCAACATCCGAGAAGTTAAAAGCATTCCTGAAGCCGTACATATAGATCGCCGCCGAAAGCAACCCGACTATGGCCGCCCCCAGCATTTTCGCCATAACAATCGCTCCCCGGGAAATCGGCACGGTCAGCAGCGTTTCCAGCGTCTTGTTCTGCTTCTCCATGGCAATGGCCGTGATGACCATCTG
>JBASPX010000019.1:0-3008 GCA_049659625.1 Candidatus Saccharicenans sp.
ATTGCCTTATAATCTCTTTGAGCCATCGTAATGAAATACCTCCTTTCTTTATTTTGATTACTGTAAAAGGAGAGTTTACGATGGCTCACTCCTTAACGCAATTTGCGAACTATTTTGTACACCAGCACCTTTTTCTTCTCTTATTTTATCAAACCATAAATTCTTACTAAAAAAACAGTATAAGTCATTCTTTTCAGAATTTTGGGTAGCGGGAAGAAAAAGATTATTTTTTTTGACGATGTCAAAACATAGGCTGACGATGATACCTGCCTGAGGAGGGTTTTAAGGATTCTTTCTTTATTAAAAGATGACAGGCCAGACCCCAATAAAATTATAGAATCTCTAATTTTACTTATTTACAAAAATTCTGTCCCGATGAAATGGGGACTAAATCCGATGACCGGCAGGTGTTAGAAGAAGCCTTTAGGGGAAGCAGGCTCGGAGCAAAGGTAACGGAAGACCCCCTGAGGGGCTGAAATCCGAACACCGAAACTATGGGGTGGGTGGGGTAAATAATTTTCAGGTAATCCTTTCTTTAGATAATGCTCTGGATGGCTTTTAATTTACAATTTAAATCCTGTATTTTCTTCTCTACTTGAAAAGTTTTATATCAACCCTATATACAAAGTTTGGCTTAGAATTGTTTTTGCGGAGCCATTCTTTTATTATTCATTGGCAAAAGGGAAGAATAAAAGCTGGATTATTGACGAGGATCATTTTTGTTATTGGTCTGAGATCAATTATTTGAATTTAGACCTCAATGCCTGATGATTACCGGCAAAGTCTCTTATAATTGTTCCCAGGAGATTTTAACACGGCGCAGAGCGTAGCCTACCTCTCGCAGGTAATCTCCGTAGCCGGTCATCCAGTGGAAACCCGGCATGCGGCGGGCCAGTTCCTGGCTGTCGGCCTCAAAGCTGACTTCAATCTGGGAGCGACAGATTGGCAGGAAGGGCGCCTCTTCAATCTTTCCCCTCAACCCGACCCATCTTTTCGAGGCGAAATCCGGGATGATGTTCGTAAGGATCTGGCCGCGACTCATTTCAACTTTAGGGGCAGCTCCGTAGTCTGACTCAAAGTGGGTGACTATCCTGGCCGGCTCCAGGCGTTTGCCGTCCATTTTACGTGGTGCCGTACAGTGAGCAAGAGTTATTATGCCGTCGTGAGGATAGGTCGGGTCGTTGAGAAAAACAGGCTTGCCCGAGATATTAGCCAGAATGATTCCCGAGGGAATGACCACAAAATCCGATTCGCAGAAAGCCAGATAACCGGCATCGTTGAGAAGGCTCAGCGTCAGACAGGCGGTGGTTTCAGCCAGAGGCATGATGGTTCCCATGCAGCCGTTAATGGTAATTGCGCGGCAGCCGACTCTTTCCATCAGGGCGATGAAAATTCTTCGGAGCAAAAAAGCGTTTTCCACGAAAGCGAGTTCGGTTTCGAGTTTGGTGCCGGCGAGCTTGAGATAATCTCGGGCGGCCTGACGCGCTTCCCTCACAGCTTTCTCGTCGCGACGGGCTTCCTGAATCAGTCTGCCCAGGTCTTCATAGGAAATAGTTATTATGTCGAATTTCCATTTTTCTTCGACCAGCTTCGGAACCACACCCGGGGGCTGGGACCAGGCATCCGGTCCACCGATGGCCATGATTCTCGTTCCGAGGGTGTTACGCAAACCGCACAGAGAGCGAAGGCGCCATTCGAGTTCATCCTGCCGGTCGATGACCACATCATCGTCGGTTACCCGTTCAATGGCCGGGGAATCTGTATGCTGCCGCAGGTAGCGTGCACTTATGATTTCATACCAGAGATAAACCGGGCCTGAGCGGTGACGCAGGAAGAAAATCAGCTCTTTGCCCGTCTGTTCAAGCTTGCTGAAGACATCCATCCAGCCGCCGGCCGCATAGACAATGATGGCGTCGGCAGATGAGATGTCCGAAGCATGAGAAGCCGAAAGGTCAGCCGGCTGACGAACAGACGAGATCGGAAGAAATTCAACCGGGAAATCGGCTTTCTTTTTAAGGGCGGCGAGCTCTCCCTGAATGCGGGAGATTTCCTGTTCGGCGTCCTGCTGTGTCTGGATGCCTCCCCAGGCTCTCCAGCTCGTCTGATGGGCTCGCTGTGGTGTGCTGTAGACCAGGACCGGTTTCACTTTGAGCGGGAGTCTCGGGTCAGGGGAAGTAGCGGTCGAGAAAGCCGTGTCTGCCCGTGCTCCAGCTGATCGAAGCGAAGCCCAGTCCAGATGGCTTATGGTGATTGAGCCAAGAGTGCCAAGCCCGATGCCTTGCAGGAAACTGCGCCTGCTTATCACTCTGGGGGGATTAGCAGAAGAGAACGTTCTGCCATCCGGACAGCAGCAATGATGCACTGACTGTCCGACCTGATTTTTATATTCAGATTTCTTTGCCATCCTGAAACCTCCATTCTGTTTTTACAATTCAGGCGCAAAAAAATCAACGATAAAATCGAGAAGGTGCTCACCAGGCTGCAAATTGCCTGGAAAGGCCGCCCCATCCTCACGGGGCAAAAAATGACTTCCCTAAGTTTTATAAAGCATGTCTCATATCGCGCTCAGCCATAACACCCCGCCAATTACCCTGCTACTTCTGAAAGCAAAAAGAAAAAATTAAGCAGGGAGTTAATGAGAGCTATTTAATCAGGCTAAAGTGTAGACTTGATAGGGCAGCCTGTTCCTGTTCGCATAAGGTCTAATGTGTTACTATAAGCCATAATCATGCAGTCTTTGCTTTTTAATATTGCCTTTAGACGTCATTAGATGTGCTTGCTTGAAAGAACGTTTGGTCATAGGCAGACACATGGTATCCAGGCAGAGGGAAAAGTTTTTGATACAGGTCGGTGAGCTTTTCCAGCTGGATTACTGGAAAGAGTGCCACTTGTTTTGAAATCTGCATCTGTGTCCTGAGCTTCCTGTAAGGTGTCATACCCAGCGTCGAGTGATAGCGCCTGGTATTATACATAAACTGCCATCTCAAAGCTCTGAAGTAAAACTCTTT
>JBASPX010000020.1:0-1588 GCA_049659625.1 Candidatus Saccharicenans sp.
CCTTTTGCGTAAATTTAATAGCATTATTCAAAAGATTGATAACAACTTGGTTCATTTTATCTTTATCTGCAGATATATTGATGTTATCCCCTTGGATTTCAACATGAAGTTTTTTTGAGTTACGTAAATGGAAAGTTTTGTCTCGCTTAATTTGACAAATAATAATTTTTGAAAAAAATAAAAAAGGCGAAGCCTATATTAATTTATGGTAGTGTAAAATAAGTTGTGTAAACACAAAAAGGAATAAATCCGTTATAGTAGAGTTGCAAAACATTACTAGAAAGAGATTTATTCCTATGACTCAGTTTACCACAGAACTACTTAACTTCCTAGCCCAAAAGCAAGATATTGATGAATTTTTCCGTACTTCTCTTGAAACAGCTATGAATGATCTGCTTCAAGCAGAGTTATCAGCCTTTTTAGGGTATGAACCTTACGATAAATTAGGCTATAATTCTGGGAATAGTCGTAACGGAAGCTATGCACGGAAATTCGAAACCAAATATGGGACTGTTCAGTTGAGTATTCCTAGAGATCGTAATGGGAACTTTAGTCCAGCTTTGCTTCCCGCTTATGGACGTCGAGATGACCACTTGGAAGAGATGGTTATCAAACTCTATCAAACCGGTGTAACGACTCGAGAAATTAGTGATATCATCGAGCAAATGTATGGTCATCACTATAGTCCTGCCACAATTTCTAATATCTCAAAAGCAACTCAGGAGAATGTCGCTACTTTTCATGAGCGAAGCTTAGAAGCCAATTACTCTGTTTTATTTCTTGACGGAACCTATCTTCCATTAAGACGTGGAACCGTTAGTAAAGAATGTATTCATATCGCACTTGGCATTACACCAGAAGGACAGAAGGCTGTTCTTGGATATGAAATCGCCCCAAATGAAAACAATGCTTCTTGGTCCACCCTGTTAGACAAGCTTCAAAACCAAGGAATCCAACAGGTTTCTCTTGTAGTGACCGATGGCTTCAAGGGGCTTGAAGAGATTATCAATCAGGCTTACCCATTAGCTAAACAACAACGTTGCTTAATTCATATTAGTCGAAATCTAGCTAGTAAAGTGAAACGAGCAGATAGAGCGGTTATTCTGGAGCAATTTAAAACGATTTATCGTGCTGAAAATTTAGAAATGGCAGTGCAAATTTTAGAGAACTTTATCGCCGAATGGAAACCAAAGTATAGGAAAGTCATGGAAAGTCTGGAGAATACGGATAATCTTTTAACTTTTTATCAGTTTCCCTACCAGATTTGGCATAGTATTTATTCGACAAACCTCATTGAGTCTCTTAACAAAGAGATCAAACGTCAAACGAAAAAGAAGATTCTTTTTCCTAACGAGGAGGCTCTGGAACGTTATTTAGTTACCCTGTTTGAAGATTATAATTTCAAGCAAAATCAACGCATCCATAAAGGGTTTGGCCAATGTGCTGACACACTTGAAAGCTTATTTGATTAACATTCTTCAACTCTACTTGAGTGTTTACACATAATTATTGACAGTATCCTCAATCGCTTTGGCCGTAGTCATTTTCTCACCTGAATTATACATATAGTGAACAACCAGTTGTTCAT
>JBASPX010000021.1:0-1543 GCA_049659625.1 Candidatus Saccharicenans sp.
CAGGTTTGGAGCAATTCCACGGTGCGCATGATCAAATCGTCGAAGTCGACTGCGTTGGCGAGCGCCAGACGATGCTGGTATTCGGCGTAGACGACGGCGACCAGTTCGTCGACGTCGCCGGCGCTCACCTGGTATCCGCGCTGTCCCGGGATGTAATCGCAGTTCGCTTTTTTCAGCTGGTCTTTCCAGGAAACCAACGCGTTCTTGCAGTCGGATATCTTGCCCAGCAGCATGCGTGGCGTATACCGCTTCGTATCGATGTTCAGGTCGGCTGCGATCAGTTTGACCAGTCGCTCGCTGTCCGCGGTGTCGTAAATCGAGAAGCCCGATTTAAGGCCGATTTCCTTGCCGTCGCGGCGTAGGATGCGTACGCAGGCGGAGTGGAAGGTGGAGATCCACATATGTTCGGCTTCCGGCCCGACCAAAGTCACGAGACGTTCACGCATTTCCGCGGCCGCCTTGTTGGTGAAGGTGATGGCGAGGATGCTGCTTGCCCAGAAGCCATGCGCCAGCAGCCATGCGATGCGACGTGTCAGCACACGGGTCTTGCCTGAGCCTGCGCCGGCGCCGATGAGCAATGCCTGGCCGCAGTATTTCACCGCTTCTTCCTGTTGGGGGTTGAGTCCCTCTATCAGGCTCCGCGGATCGCACATCACAGGTCCCATGCTCTGTTCCACCGATTCCTCTTTTCTTCGCGCACGCTCATATTCAAACATTTGTTCGCAGCATTCATGTTTATCACATGAGCAGGTCAGGGGTCCGACTCGCACGGTCAATTGAGGCGCGTATGCTGAACTCCTATATACGGCTCGCCGTATGCCATCATCTGATGCCGCTTTCGCGGCCGACAAGATTAAGGGGTTTCATGAAGGAACTTGAAGAGCGCATTGCGCAACAAGGTACCGTCAAGCCCGGCAATGTGCTGAAAGTGGACGCGTTCCTCAACCATCAGTGCGATGTCGAGCTGTTCGACCATATGGGCGCCGCCTGGGCCGAGCATTTCAAGGGCAAGACCATCGATAAGATTCTGACCATTGAGGCTTCCGGCATTGGCATCGCCTGTGTCGTGGCCCGTCATTTCGGCAATGTCCCGGTGGTGTTCGCCAAGAAGGCGCAGTCCATCAATCTTGACGGCGACCAGTACACGACCACCGTGTATTCCTTCACCAAGCAGAAGGAGTTCCCTGTCATCGTGTCCAAGCGCTATCTCAATGAAGGCGACCACGTGCTGCTGATCGACGATTTCCTTGCCAACGGCAAGGCGTTAAAAGGCCTGATCGAGCTGTGCCATGAGGCCGGAGCCACTGTGGAAGGCATCGGCATCGCAGTGGAAAAGGGCTTCCAAGGCGGTGGCGACCAGCTGCGTGAGGAAGGGTACGACGTCGATTCCCTGGCAATCGTCGAATCGATGGATCCGGAAAACGGCACCATCGAATTCCGCTCCTGATTTTTTCAGTACGCTCAAACGATTATAAGAGAGGATGTAACAGTTGAGCGAAGAGAAGAACACAGAGAAAACCGAAAAAAAGACGAAGGCAAAAGA
>JBASPX010000022.1:0-7713 GCA_049659625.1 Candidatus Saccharicenans sp.
GCCTTATAATCTCTTTGAGCCATCGTAATGAAATACCTCCTTTCTTTATTTTGATTACTGTAAAAGGAGAGTTTACGATGGCTCACTCCTTAACGCAATTTGCGAACTATTTTGTACACCAGCAAAATGCGTTATGTGGTAGCTATTTTGGCTTTATTTTTAATAACATTAGCAATCTTTAATTTTTTACATTCAGAGATGGTTGTTTATGGGCACTGGGAGTGCGTGACCATATATTATGAAGGTAATTTTTCTTATGAGGGAATTAATTATTCATATAGGTATGAAATTGAATGTCATTACGTAATCGATGGTGTTTATTTCACGGGAGATGGTGGAGGAGGAGATGCTGGTGGTATTCCGCCATATGACTCGGGTGATTCTTCCACTGGCGAACCAGGTGGAGGATCTGGCCCTGCAGATTCTAGCCAATTCGATAAAAATAATGATGGCGTTATTGATTGCTATAAGAATGTCATAATAAAGAAAGATGGATTATTTATAATCTCTGGATGTGATGAAACAAGGACAAAGCCGGATGGAACCACATATCTTCATAATGCATGGGATATTACCGGTCCTGGAGTTGATGGGGAAAAAATATATGCTGCTGCCAGCGGTTCAGTTATATCTGTTACTGCCCAGACCATGAGAATAATAGATGAGGAAACAGGTGAAGAAGGTGTGGTCTTAACCGGTTATGGATATTATGTTAAAGTAAAAGACGATAATGGCAATATATGGTTGTATGCCCATCTTAAGGGAAAACCGGGCGATCCGTCTGGTGTTGGCTTGAAAGTTGGGGATAAAGTAATAGCTGGTGTAACTCCGGTAGGGTTATGTAATAGCACGGGAACATCAACCGGAGCTCATTTACACTTGGAACTTTATGTAAATGGTGAAAAAACCTGTCCTGGCGAAAAAATTGGAGATTGTTGATAAGAGAGGACTACCGATGAAAAAAATAAAAATATTATTACTGGCCGTTTTTATCAGCTTTGGTTTCGCTAACCCGCAGGAATTATTATTTCAGCAGAATATACCAAATGGATGGAAATTTAAGGAGTATTTTCCCCGGGCCTTATATCTTATTCAAGATATACCGGGACCAGAAATATTAACTGCCCATCCGTCACGGCGCCTTCTTGTAATGAACAAAGATTATAAAATCGTCGCTGATTTTGTGCTCGAGGACAACTGGTGGTTTGGAGGTTTTCTTGGAGAAAATATCCTTCTTTGTTACGGAGACGAAACGGGTACCTATGCTGTAAAGCTCATCGATCTCAGGGGAAAGGAGATCTATAATCTCAAAAATGGTGACGAGGGGCTATTTCTGGAACAGGCACTTATGGGTGATGATTTTGCTCTGGTACCGGACAGAGAAAATATGGACAGCGGCAAGATTCTTATTTTTGATGGAAAGAGAGGCGTTCAAAGATTCAAACTGGAAATAAAGGATTCTTCCGGCAGTTTAAAAACACCTCATGCTTTTTATTTAATAGGGGAAGGATATTTTCTGCTGGGGATGGGAGCGACTCTTACGCTCAAGAATTATTCGGAAACTCATAAGGGTCTAAAGACTTTATGGCAGATTCAGAATATAGGAGGTAATATACGCCAGCTCAGATCCCTGAATCAAAATCTGATTGCTGTTGGCTATGACTTCGAAGACGTTAACAGACAGGTTTATATGGCGGGGGTGGCCATAGTCAATTGGAGAACAGGAAAAATTCTGTTTGACAAAAAGGCAACAAGACGAGGTAACAAGGAATCTCCTCTATTTAGATGTCTCAGGAATCTGAGCCTGTGGCTGGAAGAAGATGGAACGCTCATTTTAATGGAAGGCGATAGGGGAATTGCCCTTCCGGGCATTGCGCGAAACAAAAACACAGGCTGGGACGAAAAATCAGTCAGAAAGGTGAAATTAGCGCCGCCAAAGGAAGAAATATTATCCTCGATTATCGATGGAGGGAAGGTGGAGCTCAGGGGAAAAACAGTTATAAAGGATTTCGGTTCTTATATAAGAGTAGAAAAGAGGAAGCTGATTTACGAATAGGCCATGGGCAAGACCGAACCTTATGGACGCGAATTTCAAATAGAGATATAAGTGTAAGGACATGAGCTTTAAGCGGGCAGTCAAGTCTCCGGGTTAAAAGCTGGGGCTGGATGTCGTATGATTTCGAGGGAACGGAATCAGTGGAGTTCAGCCTCGCCTGTGAAGACATCAGGTTTGAGTTTTCGGCCTCAGGGCTTATTCCAGTTACTCAGATGGCAAAATGAATCGAGCCGTAGATTTTTTCAGCCACCAAGGTGTTCCAGCCTTTTTTCTGTACGTAATCGCCGGTGATGTTCGGGTTGGTGCCGATGCCCACATTATGTAATAGAAGAATGACAAAGCCGGATGGAATTGCTAATCTTCATATGACGTGGTATAGTACTTGTTCTGACCCCGAACATGGGGTGTTATCAAAAATTGAAAAGTAGACAGTTATAAAGTTCAAAAGTGGACTCTTGGAAAAGCCGTTAAAGGGAATACAATTCTCTGAATGGATTGATTATTCCACCAAATGCGGACTTCAACTGCTCGTTTGGATAGGTTAGGGATTAAATGGACTTCCGCTTCATCCCCGATGCGAACTTGGGGCAGATGAATATCGTGGTTATAGAGCGATATTTTTCTATAGGCATTGACAGTTCTTGATTCTCTCAAGCAGAAAATATCTTTAGCCGAGGTATAGGGATGAGGGAGGGAGAAGGGGCGGAAAAGAGTTTGGCCCGACTTGCGAGCTTTTTCGAATCGGATATGGGGGATTTCGCCGGTAGTGGCATGAACCTAGATGAGATTATAGCGGTGGATTTCTTCCTGAAGGACAGCCCGGACTTCTTCAATCTTCGAGAGCTTCTCGATGGCTGCGGTTCGGACCACCCGATCCTGCAGCCACCGGTAGGAGCGTTCTATTTTCCCCTTAGCCTGGGTGAGAGGGCATAGGTTATATCAATGCCCATAATCTTCATAACCTGTTTCCATTGGGGGTCAGCCTCATCGGTCTTAAGCACTGTCTTATACCAGAAGCTATCGCGGTTACGGACGAAGCGGAAGACTCGCAGAGAATCGACGTAATAGCGCAGAGGGATGCCATAACGGCGGAGAAGGGCTTCTGTAGCCTGGATATGAGCCCAGGTTGTCTCGGCTTCAAAAAAATCAGCAAAGAGAATCTTCCGGCTAAAATTGTCCAATGAACTAATCAACACCCATTTTTTCTCAGCATAGGGAGACCAACGGTGATGGGAAGCATCATGCTGGACAAGAGCACCGATGGCGGTGGTCACGACTTCCCGGTCATGAGCCTTTTTCTTTGCCTTCGCTCGATAACACCCTAAGGCTTTGGCCCTGGCGATAATCGTCGGCACCGACACCCTAATCCCACGCTTAAGAAGTCGATCCCTGATGGCCGAGTAATTGTAGGAAGAAATCGGGAGGCTAGAATCCTCAACCAGAGACTTCTCAAGATGAAGTTCCTTCGCGATTTCCTTTTCCACCGATTGGTTCAGCCGTAAAGGACTGGTCCTTTGATAGTCAATGGAAAAGCCTTCGGGATCCTGACGATATTGCCTGAGAAGAGCAAAAAATCGAGCTTTCCGGATGGCAAGAATGTTCTCAATCTCAGCTCGCTCTAAAAGCCCCTGGCAATAGCTACGAAAAAGATTCTTGACTTGCTCGCTACTAAAGCGCTTGTGAATATGGTCCATACATTCCTCTTGATTGAGGAATGTATTCCAGACTGTCCACTTTTCAAGTTTAAATAACAACCCCGCACATGGGGTTGACAGGCTGTTTTTTTTTTTTGTAAATTTTTAATTATTATAGAAGAGGTTTTCAAATGAAAGCAAAAGGGTATTTGGTTTCATTTCCCCTATCTGCGCCAATAAACTCACTTGGTGTGATAATTCAAATAATGAAGAAGGTTTTATAATATACAGGAATAGCGGAAATGCCTTCTTTGAGATTGACCGAGTCGGGCCGAATACAACTGAATATTGGGACTATGAGTTGCCTCGGGGATACTATTATTATTATGTTAGAGCGTATAACCTGGACGGGGAATCTATAAAAACACCCCAGGTTGCGGCCAAAGCTTTTTAGTATTGTTATATCTAACAAAATGGAGGGGAAAATGAGGCGGATAGTGAACATACTCTGTTTTTCAATTATTTTTTTTAGTCTGCTCCAGGCGGCTGAAGAAACTCCTGGAAAGAAATCTTTTACTCTGACTTTGAAAGGCGGCTGGGGAACAGCTCGAATTGGCGATATCAATAACTATTATAAAACATATTGTGCCAGCGTGCCTTTCGAAATCCCGGAAAATGAAGGGAACAAAGTACCCCAACTGAGTTCAAGATTAGCGATATTCGAAGTGGAAGGGCAATATCATCTGAACAGGAAACTTATTCTGGGGGTTTCGCTTGGCCTCCCGGCAGTCAAATCAGATAAGGCAATCTGGTTTGTGTATTCAGATGAAAATCTTCTACCAGTGGAACTGAAGCCAGAAGTGCTTATCTTTTGTCCTGTAAAATTTAATTTTTATTACCGATTGCCTCTTTCTCCAAAAATACAGTTCCTGGCAGGGGGAGGTTCTGGAATTTATTTAACGAAGATAAAATCTCCCTTCAATGTAGTTAGTCACTTCCCTTTCGGTCTCCAGGCCGTCAGCAAGCTGGAAATGAATTTGAGTCGGCGGCTTTCTTTAATATTAGAAGGAGAATTGAGACTGGCTAAAATTACCAATTTTAAGGGAAGCGATTGGAATACCGATAAAGGAACCTTATGGTATTACAGGGTACGTGAAATAGGTAGTTCTGTCTGGCGGGAAGAATGGGATGTGGTTGAAACTGCGCCTGTACAGGACCCATTTGGAGAGAAGGAGTATAAAGATCAGAGGAAGGCTGTCTTTGATCTCAGCGGTTTCTCCGCCAAAATCGGATTAAGATTCAGAATATTTTAATAACCAATTTTTGCAGGCGAAAATAAATTATCATCTGTCAGGCGTGCGCTCCTATTCCATAGATAAACCTGAAATTTGGGCTCTTTACTTAAAGATTGATTCTTATTTCTGGAGAATTGATCCTCCTGCTCAAGCAAGAAAAATATAAGGTGAAGGCGTCTGTTCTTCATTCTGGTTTAATCCTGATAATAAAATGGTTAGGCGATAGCGCAGTAAACTCAAGTGGAGCTCGTCAGAAATTATTCAGGTTCTATACTCCGCCCGGACGTTCGGCACAACCCAGTCGATGTGGACCGGGACATCGTTCAGTCCGCCCATCCCCTTGCTATTTCCGTTGGCGAAATGAATCGAGCCGAAGATTTTTTCAGCCACCAGGGTGTTCCAGCCTTTTTTCTGGACGTACTCGCCGGTGATGTTCGGGTTGGTGCCTATGCCGAGTTCAGCCAGCACGTTAAAATCCTTCCCGCCGAAGATGAGCGGCTTTATTTCCTTATCGATGTATTCCTGAGCTTCCGGGGTATCACCCTTTACCTCGACAAAACGCCCCTTTTCCACAAAGAACCTGGCCCGGTATTTTAAGGGACCGGTGCCTCCCCAGCCGGCCGGCACGGTGAAATAGCCGTTAGAGTCTCCTTCGTGAACCGGAACCACGTAAGCTTCAGCCCCCGGAAGGTTTCCGAATTTGCCAGGCTGAGTGAGCAATCCGCTGGAGACGTGCACCAGCGACGGGTCGATCTCGACGGTTATGTCGGTATCTTCGGCTATTACCCGGACATACCGGCTGTTTCTCAGTTTTTCCGCCGCGGCTTCGGTCTGCTGATGGAGAAGGTGGTAATCGACGTCCATCGGCCCGCCTTCTTCAAACATCTCTAAGGTAAACCCCGGCATGCTGGCGATTCTTGAGCCTTTTTCATTCTGCGCCCGGCGAAAACTGGTGTGGGTCAGGGAGAAAGCAGTCGGCATGAAAATTATTTCTTTGAAGCCGATTTTTTCATAAAGGTCGGGCGTGGCGTCAACACCGTTTCTGGCTTCAGCGGGCATATAGCTCAGCAGCTCAACCTCAACTCCGGCGCTTTTGAACACTTCATACATCCGCCGGCAGAGTTCTTCCGACTTTAAGAACTTATCCCGGTAGCGTTGGTCAAAGGCCGGATTCCATTCCTGCCTGATGATGGCCGCCTTTTCGCCATCCTTATAGCCCATGTTGACCATCAGAGAATTTAATATTGCCCGGTCAATTTTATTCATTGTATCCTCCTGTGTGTTTTTCAGGTAAAGCTATTTTACAGGATTTGTGCCTGAAGCTACCAGACTGGATTTCGGAAAGAGAAATAAAATTTTCTGACTCTTTCTGTTTTTGGTCTTAACCCGTTCCGGTTTAAGATTGATATATGGTTTCAGGATAGAGGGCTGTAAACAAGAGTGAGCAGAAGTGAGCAGAAAGAAAGACCTGGCTTCCCGGTATCCTGAGAGCAGACGGATCGATGTTTGCAGAGAATTAGAGAATCATAGGATTTTATAATGCTTGAACTATAATGCCTGAAAAAGATTTATAAGTTAAAATTCCAAAAATCGAATTAAAGGTCGGGCTCTTTGAGTCTTCTTGAAATTTTAAGCTTACCGCTGGTGATAAGGCCCGGCTTGACGTTCCTCACCCTTGCGGGATAATCAGGTGAAGATTTATATTCTGAAGGAGGATTCTATGAAAATTACATGTCTGGTGATCATAATTCTGGTGGTTTTTGCCGCCGGGGTGATGCTGGGCAAGGTTTTGCCGGCCGGGTCAACCGGTCCCCTGGGCGCAGATAAGGTTGTGCAGGTGGGGATTGTGGTAAAAGACATAGAGAAGGCCGCGCGGGCTTACGCCGAAATTCTTGGGACCGAGGTTCCGACCCGGTTTCTTACTGATACTCTCGATAAAGCCCACACAGAATTCAGGGGTAAGCCGACCGAAGCCAGGGCAAAGCTGGCTTTCATAGAACTCAAAAACATAACCATCGAACTTATAGAGCCGGTTGGGGGACCGAGCACCTGGCGCGAGTTGCTGGACGAGCATGGCGAAGGCGTTCATCACCTCGCTTTTGAGGTCAAGGGAATGGATGAAAAAATCAAGCTTCTGGCCGGGCACGGCCTCCCGCTCATCCAGAAGGGGGATTATGAAGGCGGCCGGTATGCCTACATTGACGGGACAAAACGCCTGGCTGTCATCCTGGAACTCCTCGAGAATTACTGAACTGGATCTTTTTTAAGAAATGACGAAACTTATGACATAAGAGAGGTCTTGCTTTTTATTCTTTTAGGTTTTTTGGGAATAGATTGTTGATAAAGTAAAACCCCCCGATTGAATTGAAAGAGAAAAGCTTCCACGCTGGCAGTGTGGCAGATATTAAGTAAGCAGTATGAGGATGCAAATAGCATCCGAGCAAGCGACCGTGATTTCATTTCTTAAAGGTCCTTTCTTCTGGCCGATGAATGGAATTAGATAAAATTATAGGGAAAGTTCACAGGGTTTGTGATGGCGGAGCCATTATGTTATAAGGTAACAAAGACATTCTTCTACATGATTTGTCTTATCACAGACAAAGCTGGTGTACAAAATAGTTCGCAAATTGCGTTAAGGAGTGAGCCATCGTAAACTCTCCTTTTACAGTAATCAAACTAAAGAAAGGAGGTATTTCATTACGATGGCTCAAAGAGATTATAAGGCAAT
>JBASPX010000023.1:0-8455 GCA_049659625.1 Candidatus Saccharicenans sp.
AACTCAGCCGGATGGGCTACCGTCTGTCGTTCAAAAAATATACCTCAGGCCCGATTAACGCCATTTACTTTGACTGGAAAAACCGCACCTTCTGGGGCGGCTCGAGCAACCACGGCGACGACTACGGTGTCGTCTGGTGAGAAAGTCGCGTCAAAAATTTAAGGTTTTCATTAATAGTTATTTTTTTCCAAGCCATAATTTGATGCGTTTTTGACATTCGGCAGCAGGCAAATAGCTTCCTTTATTAATCATTTCCTGCAAAGCATAAGCAGCCTGTTTCGGGGTAAGCAGGCAGCTTGATACCAATTCATCAAGAAGCCACAGAGTGCCGTGGACGGTAATGCCCTCCTTTTCAGCAGCCTGACGTAGATGCTGGTCTCCCGTGATAAGTAATGCTGACTCGCGATGTGCCAGGACCAGGTGCGTCTTATCATATAGGCTAAGAGCAGGGTACCTTTTTCCGATTAAAATTATATTCTGGATATCTTGCTTTTTCATCTCCATAACCTGCAGCCCCAAATTACATAATGTTTTTTTATCAAGTTGGATTAATTCTTCCATCGCAAAATCAGAGATCATCCACTCGGCATTCAGGCGAAATAGGACTTTTAATATGTTGCTGTGGAAAAAGTCTATTAAGACGCTGGCATCAATTACGTATCGGTATTTCACCATCTTGAGGTTAAAGCTGGGATACAAGCTGAGCCGGTGGTTTCCCGAGTAGTTCCCTTGCTCTTTCTGAATTGATGATTCCCTCTTGCCAGGCTCGAAGAACCAACCGTTGAAGTCGTGAGGTTGATTCCGGTGGATAGGGATTTCCAGGCTCGGTTATATGCCAGCCCTGCCTGCGGAATTCTTTGTATAGATTCATCGCAGTTGCTTTTGATATAACTTCTAAATCATAAGCACGACGCACCCAGGCCTGCATGCTCATTCCATATTTGTGCTTTAGAAAATGAAGCTCATCAATACCCAGAGAGTGGCGTTTAGCTCCCAGCTCTTTGACCACCATAGGTTCAGGAGCAAGAAAAGCGCCTGCGAAGCGGAAGGCAGTTCGTTCAATATCTTTGGCTTCCCAGTTCCGGGGAAATTCTAAAATTAAATGCGCCAGCTCATGAGCAAGGCTTAAACGCTGTCTGTCACCCGGGATCTTCTCCCGTATGACTATTACCGGAATCTTTTCGTTAGCGGTTAAACATAGACCATCAAAATGCTCGTCTCCCTGAACAAAGCCTACCTTAATACCGCAGCTTTCAAAAATTTCAGTTAAGTTTGGTATAGCATCCAAGCCGAGTTTCCAGTATATCCGTAATTCAATAGCAGCGCTTTCAGCATCTTCAATTTTAGTAATTCGCCTGGCTATTTCGGGCATAACGAATTCCTGTTCTTCTCCTAAAAGCTTTTCTATTGTAATGTATCTTTCCAGCCATTCTTGAACCTTGGCTTTTATGTTAATTAGGGCTCGCTTGGATATCCTGGTTGGATGACACCGATAAGAAGTTTCAGTTAGAGTGACGAGTGACGGCCTTAATAAGAATTCTAAGCTTACGTCTAAAGCTTTGCTCAGTCGAATTAAAACAGAGGAGCCGGGAATATCCAGGTTCCTTTCGTATTTGGAGATAGCCTGAGCGCTCACGCCGACCTTTTCAGACAGATCGCGCAAGCTCAAGTTGGCTCGCAAACGGGCACTCTTTATTCTTTCGCCTAAGAACATTTAATTCTCTCCCTCGAATATTGGTTTACAATGCTCATTAAAAATATATTATTTGTAAACCGACCTGTCAAGTTTATTTTTCCCAGGTGAGGTCCTGTTGTTCTGGCAGAAGACGGAGCGTTTTCGGAAGGCCTCCGCTCAGGATGATTTTTATTTTCCTCTCTTGAATTTTTTTGTTGCCAGACAGGTAGCTGGAGCTTATTTATGATAAATCTGCCGGCACCTTCCCCGCAGCACCTCTGGACGGAGTCATTGGAAAGCGATTAAAAACAAAACCTCAGGCAGTTGCCTTTGAGATAACAGGAAACCGGCCTTTTGGATGATGGGCGGGGGAAAGTAATATCTTTCTGAAAGAACGATAGATAGAATTTGATTTTTCAGCGGCTGTTTAATAAGCTTTATTTACCCGCAGAAGGAGGGAATCCATGTTAAAAAAAGCTTTCAAAATATCAGTTATTATTTTTCTCTGTCTGGCCTTTTCCCTCCCGACCGGGGCCCAGCTTAATAAGCTCAAAGATAAAATAAAAATACCGGTAAAAACCCCGCAGGTTCCGGACCTGGATAAGCTGCTTAAGGAAGAGCCCCCTGTCAGCACCTCGCTCGATGACGTTATCTACGATATTCAGTTTCTTGACGGTTATAATCCGGCTAACGGGGCTTCGATGATTTTTTTGCCGTTGACTCCTCAGGCCGGGATTCCACTTCTTCCCGGGTTATGGGAAGGAAGCTTCCAGAGCTATTGTTTGAGGGCTGGAACTTTTGGCCCGGGTGAAGGAGATGGCTATGCCTGTGCTCCGCTTAAAGGGAAACAGGCAGGCATTGTGGCCAGCGTTCTGAAAAATTCGGTCTTCCACCCGGAAGTGGACCAGAAGGATGTGCAGCTTCTGCTCTGGGCTATAATTGCCCGGAGTAAGCCTTCCGAGTGCAACAAAGAAATTCAGAGAACAGCCAGGATACTGCTGACGCCAGAGGAATACGACCGTCTAAATGGCGGGGCTCTGGGGAAGATTCCGCAGCCGGTCCTGAAGGCCGCCCTGCAGAAATTACCCCCCGTGGCCAGGGACGTTTTTCAGGCTGAAGCCAGATTGCGGGAGATGATGCTGAGCCCTGTTCTGGCACCTTATCACGAGGTGGAAAGAGTGGCCGTTCGAGTCGGAGAGGTTCTGCCCCCGCCGGACAGCCGTGATATAAACCGGGGACGGTGGAGCTTTGACCCGGACGGTTATTTTATTCGTTTTTTCCCGTACAGTTATATCACCACCAGAACGCAGATCTATTATCCTGAAAATTTTACCATCGAAACAGATGACCAGGGGTTGATTACAGCCATTGGCGACCGGCGGGGAATGAAAGTTGAAATTATTTATGATAGAAGCCTCGAACCTCTGGTTTTTGCGGGTGATGATCAGGTGGCCGGAATAGCTTTTAAGGAATTGATATTCACCTGGCTTGAGGCGAACGGCACAACCAGAACCAGGAGTATAAAAAATACCGGCTGGGTGCTGGCCGGTGTCCCGGCTGGAGGTGGCAGAGCACCTTCACCGCCTGGAGAGCGATACATCGACGCTTCCGAGAGGTATGAGCTGGCCGTTAAACATCGAGCTGAAGTTCTGGAATTAAAAGAAAGGCTGGCCAGAGTAAATCCTGAGTTGAAGAATACACCGGAAGAGACGGCCTGGAGCGTCATCTATCTGGGAAATTATTGTGAAGCTATCAGGCGGGCGGTCCTTGAGGTGGTCAAACCAGCCGCTGGACGTCTCGATGAACCAGAGGCCAGCTTAACCTGGCTTCCTTACCGGGCCTGGATGAAAGGTTTTGCTCTTCTGGCGAACGGGGAGCTGGGAAGTTCTGAAGAAGCCGGGCGAGCCGGAGTGTCTGAAGAAAATTTAAGAGGTGCAGTGGAATCCAGTTCAAGTTTTATGGATGGCCGGCCGACCTCAATCGGTTTGATATCTTGCTCTCCGGTGGCAGAAACTGAAGGGCTCAGGGCTGGAGCCGAAAACGCCGTGTCGATAAAACAGCCTGAACTAAATAATTCAATCCTGCAAAAGCTTCCTAAACCGCGTGAACTTCCAAAATATATCTGGATTAAAAAAGTTTCGCCGAAATAGGAAAAAGAAACCAGACCGAAAAAACTTGGCCCTTCCGGGTTGCCGATTTTCAAGCCGGAAAAAAGGGTTGCCCAGCCCGGAAATACTCACAAGCAAAGACTCGGTCAATCAGGTAGAAAATCTGGTTCTGATAGCGGGCGGCAGGCGGCTGAAAACACCCGCAAGGTGATAAGCTGGTTTTCCAGGGGGACTTCGGCTGGTTCGTTTGCCATCGGGAAAGCTGTCGGCCCGGGTGCGGCCACACCTTACGGGATTCCTAAGGCTGTGGCCGGGTATACAATCGGCAGAACGGTCGGCATCTGGGGCGACTGTATCGAGGCTATTTCCATGGACCCGCCGAGGAGTGATTACACCGTTCCTGCCAGGCCTGAACCTGGAACTTTTAAACCGCTGCTACCCGGGGCCGGGGTAACCAGAGCTCGGGCTGAGGCCGTCAACGCCTATCTGGCCGCAGCCATTGATCTTACGGCTAAGATTCGGGCGGCAAAATTTTCTGTGGAGAGGTATTCTGGGGCGATGATAGCTGGAGATGAAGTATGGGCCAGACGCCAGCTCGAAAATGCCGTCAGGTATGAAAAAGAGTCCGGTCTGGCTATGCGGGTGGTTGCTGACAGGCAGGAAGCCTTAACCAGACTGGCCCAGAATGAAGGAGTTCCTGATTTCTTAATTACACCTCAGATGTTAGAAGAATACAGGCATTCAGTCGAGAAGCAGGGATTGAGTGATGAGGAGCTGGAGGTCTGCCGGAACTTGCATCTTTTGCCTGAAGAGGTTGAAAAATGTAAGAAAATACTTCTTTCTGGAGAACCTCTGACCGAGTCATTAAGCCTTTATAAAACAGCTATGGATCTGGTCGAAGCTCTGAGAGAATTTTCCGTATGGTTGCTGAGCTTACCTGCAGATTTATGATTAAGGATGCCAGAAAGCGGCTCTAAGTTCAGTTATCTGCTTTACATTTTCAGCGGAGGTTTTAGCTTATCCAGTAGGCGGTCATTTCAGCCGAGGCCACAGTCCCGTCTGGATTAAACCTGACCTCCCAGGTGGCCCCATCTCCCACTGTATGTAATGCCCGGTTGATCGCGCAGCCAAATTCTATCCGGTAATGCAATTCACCGTACTTAAACACTTTTAGCACATAGTCTTTTTCAAATATAGCCTCAAGAGACTCACCTCGATCGAGTGCTTCGTTGATAAGTTTCACAGCTAACACATCCTTGGTAAATTTGCCGGTTGAACTTTTTTCATTTACGAATCTTAAAAAATTGAGTAGCCTCTGATCGCCGAGTAATCTTCTGGCTCTGGTTATCCCGGATCTATCCATCAGCGAGTTGCCTCCTTAATATTTGATAACATTTATGCTTGAAATTTGAGGAAAATTTCTTTTCATCTTACTGGCAGGGTCGATAAGATATGATCTCCGCCTGTGACAGGGGCACGAGCTTTTATATAACGATTGAGCAAACCTCATCTTCAAAAAGGTAAATAATGAAATTGTAGATGTCAAATCGTGTTATGCTTTCAGGCTGTTCTGGAAAGCCACAGGTTACCGGGTTATTAATTTTTTGAACCTGCAGAGGGCCCGGCTCCAGAAATATTCATCAGCAAAAAAGCCTGTGGTCAAAATGACCTTGTTCAGCTCTGATTTGTTCCGGCGCCGGGTGACTCCGTCATCTGCCACTCAGGCTGAAATTGGCGTCAAGACCTGGTCTGCGGCCCCCGGCCTGGAAGGAATTATTGATAGCTTCCGAGATTACGGCAGATTATTTCTCATAATCCCTCCTTTGACCATAATGAGCGATCGGCTGATTTTCGGCATTTTCCCGGCGTTCCTGCGGCTCATATGATGTTTTGGCTCACCAGAAGCGGTATCCGATTCTTCTTGACATCCGTTTGGCCAGATTTTATATTTTTTAACGGCAAATGCAGGTTGAAATGGCAGTCAGGTTACAGTCTCTATAAATGCAAGTTCTTATGTTTTTAATAGCTTGGGTTTTAAGGTTATAAAAGAGAGGATAGGCTTGGTTAAAATCGGAGAAGAGAAATCTTGTATATAAATAATGAGAATATTTAGATTTTTTGATAGTCTCTCAATAATAGAAATGAATTTTATGACTTTTTATTGTTTGAATCGATAAATAAATTTCTTTTTTATAAATTTTGTAAAAGCGGATATTTGATTATGTGAAGAGGAAATAAAAGTATGTTAGATAAAAATAGAGAAATTGCCGCTAAATTAGGGATTGATATAGATCTTATAGAAAATAAAGTGGACATACAGAAAAACATAAAAATATTGGGCAACGATTTGACCTTTTTAGGAGTAAGAGAATCTGAAAGAACAAAACATGTCCATCGTTTACACCCATATCTTGGTAAATTTATTCCGCAACTCGTTGAAGTTTTTTTGAGAAAATATTTTAAAAAAGGTGATATAATTCTCGATCCATTCTCTGGCTCAGGAACAACTTTGGTAGAAGCGAATGTATTAGGAATAAATTCTATAGGAATAGAGCTGTCGCCTTTCAACGTCTTAATCCAAGTAGTTAAGACAAAGAAATACGATATTCCTGAGGTTGAAAGAGAAATCAAGGACGCTTTAAAAAGATTAAAAATATTTAGCAGACAGATAACAACTCACAACGGATCTTTGTTTGGTGGCGAAATCAAAAGATTTGAAACTGAAAGCGAATATCTGAAAAATTGGTTTTCTGATAGGGCATTACAAGAGATTTTGTTTTATAGGAGCATTATAAAAGATTATAAAAATCAAGATATTTTAAAAATTATTTTATCTAGAGCTGCTCGATCATCAAGACTAATTCCTCATTATGATTTAGCTAGACCAAAAAGACCAGTTAGAGAATCTTATTGGTGTATCAAACATAAAAGATATTGTAATCCTGTTGACGAAGCACTGAAATTCATAGCCCGCTATAGTTACGATACCATAAAAAGATTGAAAGAGTTTGACAAAATAAGAACAGATGCATTTATAAAAATCTATCAAGGAGATGCAAGGACGATAAAATTACCTGATAATTTAAAGATAGACGGTATTTTCACATCTCCGCCTTATCTTGGTGTTATAGATTATCACGAACAGCATAGATATGCTTATGAATTATTTGATTTTCCAAGACTTGATGATCTGGAAATAGGTCCCGCTAGGAATGGTCATAACGAAGCTGCCAAGATGGAATACGTAAAGGGAATAGTGGAAGTCTTCCAGAATGTCTCTCCATATCTAAAAAACGGTGCTTTAATTTTTGTCGTGGCAAATGATAAGTTTAATTTATATCCTGAAATAGGAAAAAAATGTGGTTTTATGTTGATAGATGTTTTTCATAGGCCAGTGCTAATGAGGACGGAGAGAGACTCCAACAAGTATTTCGAATCAGTATTTTATTTCAAGAAAGTTTAAAGTGGAATAAAGGATGTTAATAAGGAAATTTATACTGCATCATATTGGCTTTTTAGAATATATCAAAATGGATATCGCTTCATGAATTATATTGAAGAGATAATAAAAAAAACTTAATAAATCAAAGGAAATGGCCATGGCATTATCGCTAAAAACGAAAAAGGAAATTTCAGATCTCCTCTTTAGTACAGTTAGAGATAAATTGAAAAATTATAAACCAGAAACTATACATATGCCATTTCATCACAGGCTTCTTGGGAAGGACAGATATGCAATGTTTTCCTTTTTGCAATCAATGAATACTACTTTTGGTATTTCGATATGGGAGCAAGTTGCTGTTATTTTAGCCAATGGTGCTGGGAATATTGCAAAGAGGCAGCATAAATTGTTAGGTGAAATAGATAATAATACTGAAAAAATAATTAGCGATATTCATTATCGATTAAGAAAAGGACAGATTATCTCAAATAAAATTATGGAAATAGAACAAATAAGAAAAAGTATAAAGAGAGGGAGACCTAAAATTGATCCTGATTCTGTCGTGGATTTATTTGTCATGGTAAAAAGTGAAGAAAACTATTTTGATATAACTAGCGCAAAGCCCAATATGAAGGAATTTGTGGCATTAAAACTAAAATTATTAAGATGGACTGGATTGAGATTAAGCCAGAAAAAAGATGTTAACATCTTTACAAGACTAGCTATCCCTTATAATCCTTATTATCCAGAGCCTTATGAAAGATGGACACTAAGGGGGATGTATGATTTAAAAAGGGGTGAAGTTTTGGTAGGAAAGGAGTTCTGGAATTTTGTTGCTAACGATGATATTTATGAAGATTTATTGGATCTGTTTCAAGAAGTTGGAAAAGAGCTAAGGAAGGAAATAGATGATAAATTTGCAGAATTTAAGGCATAAAAAATAAATTGTCAGTATTGATTTGCATCTAATAAATGGAATGTATTAAATTTCTAATTCTTTTAAAGTTAATGATATTTGTTGAAAATTACGATCTTTACTTTTAAAAAATCAAACTATTTTAGTTCTAATATTATAGTTTTTTATTAATGTAATTCCCTGGTATAGCTGGTGTACAAAATAGTTCGCAAATTGCGTTAAGGAGTGAGCCATCGTAAACTCTCCTTTTACAGTAATCAAACTAAAGAAAGGAGGTATTTCATTACGATGGCTCAAAGAGATTATAAGGCAAT
>JBASPX010000024.1:0-69057 GCA_049659625.1 Candidatus Saccharicenans sp.
CTTGTGCGCTATGCCATCGACGGACTGGTTACTCAATCCGGACGACCGGGCAACGAGGTTTTCCGTGAAAGGCTGGCTGACAACCTGCTTGCTCTCACCTTTACAGAGATAGATGACGTGGTAAAAAAATTTTTGCTGGAAGAAGTTCAATACGTCGTCGGGAAAAAACACCTTAAGAGTCTGGCCGCCCATCTCGAGAACCAGGCGCTGTCCACACCGGCTCTTAGAGCAATGTTGAGGGTTAAAGATCCAGAGCTTGAGGAAACGCTTCTGGCCAATCTTAAAAAGATTGAATCAATTCCCGAAGAAGCCGCCACCCTGTTAATCCAGGCTATCGGCCATCTGCCAGGCCGGCGGGCAGTCAGCGAGCTACATCGGCTGGCCGCGTCCTCACGCCATCGGATCAGACAATCAGCCAGGCTGGCTCTGGCGGAAATCGGCGACCCTTCTTCTGAGTTTCTGCTGGCTTCGATACCGGCGCTTTCCAGCCAGAAAGATCGCCTCGAAGCCATCTCTCTCTACCTGAAGTTCGCCCGCAGGCTGGCAGAAAATGGGCATAAAGAGAAAGCTGCGTCTGTAGCCGAAAAAGCGGTGGAAATTCTCAGCGCTCCGGGTGAAGAGGCTCTCCGCTGCCAGGCGCTTGAGCTTCTGGCTGCAACCTCATCGGAAAAAGCATTTCCTCAAATCCTGAAAGCCATATCGAGCGAGCAGCCAGCGTACAGGGCTCAGGCTCTGTCTCTCGCCGGCAAATACAGATTTCCCGGCCTGACTCTGGCGCTGGTGGAGAAACTCGGGGAACTATCACCTGAAAGCAGAGCGGCGGTGATTGAATTTCTCGGCGAATCGCAGCTTCTAAAGTCTGAAACGCTGGAGCGCTTTCTTACGGACGAATCGCTTCAGGTCAGGCTGGCTGCGATTAAAGCTTATTTCAGAGCGAAAAAAGAAGAAGCGGTCGGCCTTCTTCTTCCAATGCTTGACAATTCCGGGGAAGAAGCCCGGCTGATAACCGGTCTTTTGCGAACGCTTCCGGCCGACCGTTATACCGAAGAGCTTCTCGGATATTTTCCCCGGTTGAGCGACAGGGCAAAGATTGTTGTCCTTGAATACCTTACGGATATCATTCAGCCAGCCTGGAAAAAGGTGATTCTGGAGGCGGTGAACCAGCCGGATCCAGACTTAAAAAAAGCCGGTGTTGAGACGCTGGCTCAGGTGGTCTCACCCGCGGACCTGAACTGGCTGCTGGAAACTTACCTTTCATCAGAAGACCCCTCTCTTTCCCCCGGCTATCAGAAAGCCATCGGCCGCGCCTTAAATCAGATAGAAGACGTCGCTCGGCGAGAGCGCGTGCTGCTTGATTCTATCAACCGGCGATACGGGAGACAGCGAGCCGAGCTGATAAAGCTGCTGCCTCTGGCTGCGGGTTCGGAGAGTCTCGCTCGGGTGGTGGAATTCATCGAAGATAAAAATACCGAGATTAAGGCAGCTGCACTGGCTGCGCTCAACAACTGGCCGGATTTTGAAGCCGCGAGCCATCTGGCCAATTTTATAAAAACCAGCCAGAACCGCAGCCACCGTTATCTGGCTTTTCAGACCATAGCCCGACTGATGAAAGACCCGGTTGCGAGAAAAGAAGCTAAACTAAAAATCCTGGATGAAATAAAGCCTCTGGCCGTCTATCCTGACGAGAAAAATTTCCTGCTCCAGGCCTGGGCCAGCGTTCGTGACGTCAGAGCTCTGAAACAAGTTGTAAGCTTTCTGGAAGAGGAAAACTTTCGTCCGCGGGCAGCTCTGCTAGCCTGCCGGATGGCCAGACCGTTCGCTGGCGAGGAAGGGCTGAGCGGTTTCGAGACGGTGATCCTCCTGAAGAAAGCTCTTTCTTTCGTTCAGGATGAACTTGAGATTGAAGAAACCGAAATGTACCTTGACCGCCTTCTCCGGGAGGAGGGATATCAGCCGCTTTTCAACCGAAAAGATCTTTTCGGCTGGAAGGGATTGGTCGGAGACCCGGTGCAGCGAGCAAAAATGAGTCCGGAAGAGCTAAGGGCGGCACAGCTAAAAGCAGATGCAGAGATGCGCCGGCACTGGAAGGTGGTGGAGGGAGTGCTGGTCTTTGATGGACAGGGACATAATCTGTGCACGGAGAAAGATTACTGCGATTTTGAACTATGGGTCGACTGGAAGATCGAGCCTGGAGGTGACAGCGGCATCTACCTGCGGGGTTCTCCTCAGGTTCAGATCTGGGACCCGGCGCAGTGGCCGGAGGGTTCGGGCGGACTCTACAATAACCAGAAAAACCCGAACAAACCGTTGAAGCGAGCGGATAATCCGGTAGGCCTGTGGAATACTTTCTACATAAAAATGGTGGGCGAGCGGGTGACGGTTTACCTGAACGGAGAACTGGTGGTGGACGAGGTGGTCATGGAAAACTACTGGGAGCGGGATAAACCCATCTATCGCTGCGGACCGATTGAACTTCAGGCACACAACACCCCACTTTATTTCAAAAACATCTACATCAGGGAAATTAAATAGGACCGGGGACAGAGATACCGCGGCTCGATAGCCGGCTGGAGCCGGAGCGCCGAACATACTTGAGCTTCTGGCCGAAAAGTGCTGATAGAGTCGCCCGTGAGGAATTTATTCTATGATTTGAGGCGGGCGGTGGCCAGGAAGGGCGGGTTTTGCAGCGATTCCTTGTTGTAGGTTAACGGGCGGCGGCTGAAAAATTCCAGCACCTGTCCCCCGGCTTCTTCCAGAATGGCCTGACCGGCCGCCGTGTCCCATTCCATCGTCCGGCCAAGGCGAGGATAAAGATGCGCCGTCCCCTCAGCCAGCATCATAAATTTCAGGGATGACCCGCGGTTGGTCAGCACCGGCTGGTTGAGTGTTTCGATAAAAGCCCTGGTCTGCTCATCGAAATGGGAGCGGGAAGCCACCACCCTCAGACCGGGCTGGTCGATAAAAAACTCCGCCGCCTGAAGGCGGACGGCCTGACCTGAGGAAATCTTATTTAACGCCGGTCCGCTTGCTTCTTCCTGTCTATTTTCCCGGCAGAAGCCCGGACCTTCCGATTCTATTCTGTATGCTCCCTCCCCTTTAACAGCGTAATAGAAAAGGTGCTTGCAGGGGACAGCAATGAACCCGGCCACCGGTTGCCCGCGATGAATAAGGGCCAGGTTGATGGTAAATTCTCCATTTCGCTGCAAAAATTCTTTAGTTCCGTCGAGTGGGTCGAGCAACCAGCAGAACTCAAAGTTCCGGCGGACCTCATAAGGAATTTCCCGGCTCTCTTCCGAAATAATCGGGATACCAGGGAAGAGCCGCTGCAACCCGGCGGTGATGATCGAATTCGAAGCGCGGTCAGCTTCGGTCAGAGGAGTCCGGTCTTCTTTAAGCTCCACCGAAAATTCGCCGGCGCGGTTATAAACCTCAAGTACTGCTTCTCCAGCTCGATCGATAAGAGCCTTCAGCTCATCCAGATCATTTCTGCTTAAAATGGAAAACACAGATTATTATTTATCATATTTTTAGTTCAGAAAAAACTCACCTGAAAGAACCTGCCTCCGGCGAGAGCCAGTCAGTCCTGGCGGATGGCGCTTCCACTGCAACCGGTTAACTTCCGATCACCTGTAAAAACGAGAAAAGCCTTCATAAGATTTTCAGGACCTGAAAAGAACCGCCCTGAACAGCAAATAATTCCGTAAATTCAATCTCTGGCTCCGAATCGGCTAAACGGGTGAAACTGAATCTGCAACTTCAGAGATAAAGATTCAACCTCATCCAGGAAAATGGCGAAAAACATCCGGCCCGGGCTCACAGCCACCAGTAGCCCTGGATGTCCAGATTGGTCAGGCCCAGGCTCCTGGCATGTTCCACCACTTCGCGGTATTCTGCCCTGGTTATTCTCCGGCTGATCTGCGGGTATTCCCACGCCCGGTAAGTCGGTTGATACTGAGACATTATGTTAATGTAAGTATCCTTCGGAAGATTTTCGGCGATCCAGCTGAGAATTTCTCTGGAGCCCGCCAGCCTGTTTGGCAGCACCAAGTGCCTGATCATCAGCCCGCGGTACATAATTCCATCGGCGGCCGGTCTGGCCACTCCCACCTGCCTGTGCATTTCCAGCATGGCCTTACGAGCGTACTCAGGATAGGTTCTGGCTCCGGAAGAAAATCGTGAGGCCACCGAAGGACTCCAGTATTTGAAATCAGGAAGATAGATATCCACGACTCCATCGAGATATTTAAGAATTTCCACTTTCTCCCAGCCATGGGTGTTGTAAACCACCGGCAAACGCAGGCCTTTTCCGGCGGCTATGTCAAGCGCCAGCAGTATATGCGGCAGATAATGGGTTGGGGTGACAAAATTTATGTTGTGGCAGCCCATCCGCTGGAGGTCGAGCATCATCGAAGCCATCTCCTCCAAGCTGCGGTATTTGCCGCTTCCGCCCTGGCTTATTTCCCAGTTTATGCAATAAACGCACTTCAAACTGCAATTTGACAGAAATATCGTACCCGAGCCACCACGCCCAACCAGCGGTCTTTCCTCACCAAAATGGGGATGGTAAGAAGCGATCTTAAGGCGATAATCAGACTGGCAATCCCCCCTGACACCGTCAAGCCTGTTTTTCTTGCACTCCCGCGGACAGAGCTGGCATTCTTTCATCATTTCCCAGAGTTCCTGTCCGCGACGCTTCAATTCTCCGCTCTGATGGAGTTTCAGATAGGCCGGTTCAAAACTGTTTTCCGACACTTTCTCCCCCTTAAAATCGGCGAATGAAGGCGTTTTGCTTTCTTTATTCTTAAAATTAGGGACAGTCCTTGAGTTCAGAACGGGACAAAGCAGTCCACAGCTGAAACAGACCAACCCTTCAAGGATAAATTGCCGCCGGCTGATTCTTGAATTCTTTAGCATTTTCTTCTGTCACAATTTTAATATAAGGTCAGAAGCACCGGATGGCAAGTTATAATTCCGGCCAACCTGAAGCCCTGATAGCTTTCCACGCAGGTACGGACATGCTTTCAGGCCGGAAAGACCCGCGCCAGATTACTTTCCCCACCATATCTCTATTTTTTCGGAGAATGTCCCGCTCATTCAAGTTCCGGATTGATTAAAGCCCGAGCCCCCTCGCGAACGGTGCCAGCTGTTATCTGACCACCACGTTTCTTCCATATATTATCCTTACTCTGGATACCATATCTGTGCCTGAAAGAAAATTTTTCTTGACCGTCGGCGGCGATATGTATTAAGCAATATATGAAACAGGAGGTTTAGAATGAGCGAGAGAGAAAATAAAAACAACATGCTTTCCACGCCGATCAGCCGGCGCGAATTTCTCGGGAAAACGGCCGCCTCGGCTGCCGGGCTGATGATCGTTCCTCGCCACGTCATCGGAGGGCAAAAGGACAAAAAGAAAAAAGCTCCGAGCGACACCCTGAATATCGGATGCGTCGGAGTCGGCGGCAAGGGCTTCTCCGACGTTCAATCGGTGAGCAGCGAGAACATCGTGGCCCTCTGCGACGTCGACGCCACCATGATGGAAAAGTTTCTGACCTCCGATCAGCATCCGCCTGAATTTAAGGCCAAATATGAGAAAGCACATCTCTACCGCGATTTCCGGGAAATGCTGGAAAAAGAAAAATCGCTCGACGCCATCACCGTCAGCACCCCCGACCATACACATGCGGTGATCGCCATGATGGCCATAAAAATGGGCAAGCACGTGTTCGTGCAGAAACCGCTTACCCATACAGTCAGGGAAGCACGGCTGCTGCGCCAGGAAGCCGAAAAAAGAAACGTGGTTACCCAGATGGGAAATCAGGGTCATGCGAAGGAAGGAGCCCGTTTAATCTGCGAGTGGATATGGGATGGAGCCATCGGCCAGGTTCGCGAGGTCCATGTCTGGACCAACCGTCCGATATGGCCTCAGGGCATCGAAGCTCCGAAAGAAATTCCTTCCTGTCCCCCGACACTTTCCTGGGACCTGTGGCTCGGGCCGGCTCCCTGGAGGCCCTACCATCCGGCCTACTGTCCCTTTGTCTGGCGCGGCTGGTGGGATTTCGGAACGGGAGCTCTCGGGGATATGGGCGCCCATCTGATCGACATGCCTTTCTGGGCTCTTAAACTCGGCGCTCCCACCCGCGGTCCGATCAGGATTCAGGCCAGCTCGACTAAATACACAAAAGATTCCTACCCGCTGGCGGAAATCGTAACCTACGAAATTCCCGAAAGAGAAGGCGGGCTGCCTCCGGTGAAGCTCATCTGGTACGACGGCGGTCTGATGCCCCCGCGCCCGAAGGAGCTCCCTCAGGGCAGGAGAATGGGAGATGATGGCGGCGGCTGTCTGTTTATCGGCGAGAAGGGATTGCTCCTCTGCGGAACTTACGGTGAAAACCCGCGGCTCCTTCCCGACGAGCTGATGCGTGACTACAAACGGCCGGAAAAGACCATTCCTCGCTCACCCGGTATTCACGAAGAATGGATCGAAGCGATCAAACAGGGGAAAAAATCCACAACCGACTTTTCTTACTCCGGTCCGCTGACCGAACTGATGCTCCTGGGCAACATCGCCCTTCGCTTCAAGGACGAAAACGTCGTGCTCGAATGGGATAGCGAGAATTTCCGCTTCCTCAACGTGCCGGAAGCCAATCAGTACCTGCATAAGGAATACCGCACAGGCTGGGAACTGTAGGATAAAATCAGCTGGAATTTAACTTTATGATTAAAGCGGAAACTCCGACCGGACATCGGTCAGGTATTTCGCTGATAAAAAACGGAAGAAATTTTGAGCAATTTCCGTCAGCAGAAAAAGTGGAAAGAATAATGGCAGAAAGAGAGGCAGCTTGATTACTGGCGGATTCCGGACGGAGACAATCCGGGCGATTTTTTCGAACGAAGAATTATGCCCGGAAGATAAAGCCAGCGATGGTAACATCTTTCCCGAAGGTTTTTTTACCTTCAGGCGAACGATGGTCATAAAAGGTGTGGCTCAGGAGGAAAAAAATGAAAAAGACCGTAAGCAAACTCCATCCGGTTTTTCTTATCTTCTTACTCATTATTGTTTCCTCTGTGCTCTGCATGACGCTGGCCGGCGGAGGCACAGGACAGGGTTCGCAGCAGCAAAAAGCTCCCGAACAATGGGCCATCCATGATCCCGACCGACCTCTTCCGCCGGTGGTCACGCCAGGCTCGCCGCTCCCTCCCGTTTTACCTCCATCCGACGCAATCGTGCTTTTTGACGGCAGCAATCTCTTTAACTGGGTTGATACTAAAGGACAACCCGCTCGCTGGAAGGTTGAGAATGGATACATGGAAGTGGTCCCGGGCACAGGCAACATTCAGACAAAACTCGGATTCGGCAGCTGTCAGCTGCACATAGAATGGATGGCTCCTTATCCCCCGAAGGGCTCGGGTCAGGACCGCGGCAACAGCGGCGTTTTCCTGATGGGGTTGTATGAAGTCCAGGTGCTCGACTCTTATGAAAACAAAACCTATGCCGATGGCATGGCCGGTACTATCTACGGTCAGTTTCCACCGCTGGTCAACGCCTGCCGGAAACCCGGTGAATGGCAGAGCTATGACATCGTCTTTATCGCTCCGGAGTTCGACAGCAGCGGTCAGCTGGTAAGGCCCGCCCGGATGACCGTATTCCATAACGGCATCCTGATCCACCACGACGTCGAGCTCACCGGCCCGACGGCACACAAGGCTCGTCCGCCGTACAGAGCACATGCCCCGAAACTGCCGCTGATGCTTCAGGACCACAGCCATCCGGTGAGGTTCAGAAATATCTGGCTGCGGGAACTCGATTGACCGCCTTTATCGTCGGCTCCGAGCTTTCAAGTGGAGGATGATTCTTAGCGATGAAGATTTTTCCGGTTTGACCGTCCTAGCCTTTTTATGGATACTCTAAACGATGAGGTGAACGATGAGAAAAATAAGAACCGGCCCGGGAAAAAGTTATTTTATGATACTGATGCTGGCATTAGGTTTTTCTCTTTTTATCAGCTCCACGTTCATGGCTGACAACCCGCCTCAGAAAAAGGCGCTCTTCGTCTGGGGCGGCTGGGAAGGACACGAGCCTAAAAAATGTGTCGACATTTTTGCCACCTGGCTCAGAGAACAGGGTTTCGAGGTGGAGGTTTCCGACACTCTCGATGCCTACCTCGACCTGGAAAAACTCAAGAAACTCGACGTCATCGTACAGTGTTACACTCAGGGAACGATCAAGCCCGAACAGGAAAGAAACCTCCTGGAAGCGGTAAAGAGCGGAGTCGGTCTGGCCGGCTGGCACGGGGGGCTGGCTGATTCCTTCAGGATGAACACCGAGTATCAGTTTATGGTCGGCGGGCAGTGGGTGGCTCATCCCGGCGGAATCATCGATTATGAAGTCAACATAGTCCCGGAAAAAAAAGACGACCCGATCGTGCGCGGACTTAAAGATTTTAAGATGCACTCAGAGCAGTACTACATGCACGTCGACCCGGCGGTGGAGGTCCTGGCCACCACCACCTTCAGCGGAAAGTATGCTCCGTGGATTGAAGGGGTGGTCATGCCGGTCGTCTGGAAAAAATACTACGGGAAGGGGCGGGTGTTTTACTGCTCTCTCGGGCACGTGGCCGCCGACTTTGATGTGCCCGAAGCCCGGGAAATCGTCAAGCGCGGCATCCTCTGGGCCGCCCGCCTCATCGAATAGAAATCAGTCGGCCAGTCCTTCGACCGATTCCTTTTTTCCGGCTTTTACTTCTAATGGCCCCGGGTGATGAATCTCCGGCGCTCTGACAAACTTTTCCACCAGAGCCCTGGTTCCCTTTATGTTGAGCTGCTCAAAAAGAAAAGCAAACTGCCTCTCCAGATCTTCTCCGATTGCCCGCAGGCTCTCTTCCGGCAGGTGCCAGAAATGCTTCTTGAACGGGCCGACTGCCTTCTTCCTGGTTTTGTATATGAACTGAGCTTCGGTATCGCCCGGCTTTTTCTCGGAAGCAGCGTTGACCTTAAGCCACTCATACATTTCCTGACGCAGACTTTCCGGTACCGCTCTGTGCTCCATGATCATATTCTGAAAGGCGGTGGCCAGATGAACTTCAAGCGTCTCCACCTCAACAAATTTATGGAAGGCTGAATCCGGCAGAGTGCTGGCTCCGTGCTGGACCACTCCGCCCATTCCGTATTTTTTCCGGGCAATTTCGCCCAGCCGTCTGATCACCTCAAAATCTATGGCCACCTGAGCCAGTGTGCCGTCCGGCAGAACCACTCCGCCGTGGCTGGTTCCGGTCTGGATGCTCAGTTTGCTCAGGCCTTCAACCTCGCCCTTAAGCCGGTTGAATCCCTGCATGAAGGCTTCGAGGTCTTCCACCGTGCTGTTTCTCTGTCCGACCTCTCCAATCTCGCCGCCCACCGAAACGGTTACGCCGGCCGGCTGTTTTTCCCGGATAAAACGGTTGAACTCGGCGCAAAGTTCATAATTCAACCGCTGCTGCTCATCCAGATCAGGCTTCGAAAGGTCAACCAGAGTGGAAGTATCTATGTCGATGTTAAAAAAGCCGGCCGCCAGCGACTCTTCGATGAGATCCCTGATGGCTTTTTTCTCCAATTCAGGGTCCTGCTGAAATTTTTTGGCCGACACCTGGAAGTGGTCCCCCTGAATGAAAACGGGACCGCGATATCCTTCCCTGATGGCTGCGGCCAGCACCGCGCTCACATATTCTGATGGCCGCTGGTCGGTGTAACTCATCTCGCTTCTGGCGATTTCAAAGATGAAAGCTCCGGCCTCAAGCTTCATGGCTGCCCGGAAAACTGCCCTGGCCGATTCGTAGGCTAACATCCTGAGGTTCATCGCCGGAACGGTAAAATTAACCGGCGTTTCACCGCGCCCGCGAGCGATGTACAGGTCGTGGATGGAAGCCGGCCGGATACCCAGCTCCTGAGCCGCCTCCCAGATAATCCAGCGGGCAATTCCCTTTTCGGCTTCATCTCCGAAAACTGCCCTGTAAATAAGCAGAGTGATTTTATCCCTGAGAGCGCTTTCGTTCAGCACTTTAATTCTATTTCCCTCAAGCAGAACAGCGCCGCTCAGCGAATTGATTATTTCCTGAAGCTTCGTCTCGCTCATGGCCTTCTCCTGAATCGATTTATTCTCATTAAGTATATCATAAGCTTCCACGCTCTCCAGCACCGGTGGAGAATTTTTTATTAAATCAATAAAAGGCAGCCATTAACTGGCAATTAATTATCCACTTCCCGTCTCTAATTTACTCGATCTCAATTCCCCGGCCAGGAAGATTCCCGGAAAAATCCAGCCTGGATATGTTTTCTGGCTTAAAGGAATCGTCTTCTGACTGAAAACGTCCTTCCGGCCGGTCCAGGCATTCTGAGACTCAATTCCTTTTCAGGTGATATCTGGAATTCTCCCGGGATCGGTTCCTGGAGGCCAGCCCATCCCCCACCGTCAGACAATCAGCCGGCATGAATCACCGTACGAATTTCCACCAGAAGAGAAACCGTCAATCTTATTTTTTTGTTTCAGGCAGAGCTGTAATCTTCCTCAGGCGGTAATTTTCCCAGAGGTCTTCCCTGATGGCCAGGACCATCAGAACATCCTGACGCAGGCTGTAATACTGCAAAACATAGGAATCAAGTTCAGCCTCGGACCTTTTCCGGGCTTCCCCTGCGCTCAGAATGGCACATTCGGCCGGTTCGAGCGCTTCCACCTGTTCGCTCGAGGTCCAGTATCCCACCCGGTCGAACTTCCGGAGATACCAGGGAAGCGGCCAGGTCTCTTCGGCTGGGGCGATAACTTTAATCAGCATTTCCGTACCGTCTTTTGAGACTGAAGCCAGCTCCTCCACCCGGCTGACCAGCCTCATAAAATCCGGGCTGGTCTGGGCATAAACATAAGGATTGGCCGGGTAGGAATGAAAATAGATGTTGACCAGATACATCTGCCAGCCGCTCCAGATAACCAGCGCTCCGGCCAGAATGACCTTAGCCTGTCTGAACTTCAGTAGCGAAAGAAGATGGGAAAACCCGAGGCCGGCCAGCAGCAGAAAAGCCGCCAGAAAAACCAGCATATTCCAGGGGGTTTTGTAAGGAATAGCTGAATAGATTAAAGCCGTGCTCAGAGCAAACAGAGTCAGGTAAGCTCTGAAATTTTCATGCGGTTTCCGGCTGAGCCTGATAAAACTCAGAATAGCTCCAAAAAGGGCCAGCGCCAGAACCGGAATTTCGCTGAAAATAGGCCCGCCTGCTTCCGCCCTTCTGTAAATCAAGAGGCTGAAATAGTACCAGAAGCCATGCCGGTGCCAGCCAGGTTCAGCCGCCTTTTCCAGATATCCGCTTAAAGCCCGGAAGGCGTCGAGAAAACCTTCGGGATGCTTGAAGAATGAAGAGTAAAAAAGGAAAGAAACTGCCAGGAAAACGGCAACCGCTAAAAGCGACGGCAGAAAGGCAGACTTCACTGCGGCCAGGTCTGATTTAAGCTTCTTCTCGCCTTTTTCTCCCCTTCGCCCGGAATTCTTCAGCCAGCCCGGAAGCCGCAATAAAATGAGCGAAGCCGCGGCCGCCCCGAGGACAATCAGCCAGGTCTCCTTGGTGGCAAAGAGCAGCCCGGCCGCAAGCCCGAGCCAGACTGCCTGCCCGAAATCCGGGCGTAAAACAAACCGCCAGAGAAGAATGACAGAGGCCAGGCTGAAGAAGACAAAAAGAGTTTCCTGAATGTAAAACCGGCTGTAATAGACAAGCGCCGGAGAAAGAGCCATAAGCGCCGCCGCCCAGAATTTCTCCGAAGATTTAAGATTGTTCCCGACCGCCAGCAACAGAAAAATGATCAGCAGCCCGAAAAACACCGTCACCCCGCGAAGGGTCTTCTCGGTGAGCCCGGCGTAGGCGGTCTGGTCGCTCAGCCAGGCAAAAGGCAGGCTGAAATAATAAACCGTCGGCCCGTGGTGATCAGAGGGATCGTAGCGGTATTCCCCTTTCTCCAGAAGCTGCCCGAATTTACAGGCCTGGTTGGCTTCGTCATGATGCATCGGTCTGAGGTCAAGCCGGTAAAGCCGGACAGCCAGACCGACGACCAGTACCAGAATTAGAAGATAGGCAAAGGTTTTCTTTTTCATTTAACCGGCAGGCCGTAAACCTCCACTTCGACGTAGTGGTTCATGTCGTTGGCCGTGTTTCCGTTGCTCCAGAGCCTCACGTAACGCGCTTTCAGGCCGCGGCCGTCTATGAGCTTCCCTTCGTTTGTTTCGATATACTCCTTGTCCCGCCCGGCTCCGAGTCCTGATGAGTTGTCGTGGTCGTTGTTAAAAAGGGTGACCACGCCGTTGATAAAATCTTTGTCCTCGGAAACCTGGACGATAACGTCCCGGTACACTCTCGGCTGGCTGTGATAATGCCAGACAACGATGGCCTGAATCAGGTATGGTTTCTGCAGGTCAATCTGTACCCACTGAGGTCCAGGGCCTAGTTCGACAAAGTAGCCGTCCTCACCGGATTTTTCTCCGTCCGTAACATAGCTGAGTTCTCCGATCACCGGCTGGGAATCGCTTGAAGTCACCGGCTTTTTCAGTGAAACCAGCTCGGTCCCCTTAGGAACGTAAAAAGGACCACGGGGCTTGCCGGTAATCGGCTCGAGATTGGGGGTTTTAATGTTTCGTGGAGTTCCGATAAACATCGGCTTCGGAAGCTGAATTTTAAGCTCAACTTTTTCCTGGTCCTGGGCCCGAATCTCAAGAACCGCCACCAGAGAAATAACCAGCAGGCTCACTATGGCCATCGCTGCCATGATTAACTTCACTACTCTGTTCATCTTCTGCTCCTGTTCTTTTTATTTAATTATAACTTTTTTTAAATTTTTTTTTTAGTATTTTGCTGCCCTTAAAATTTTCTTGAAAATGATTCGCTGTCTCGCCGGAAAAGCTCAGGGCAAATTTCTCATCTTCTGGTCAGTCCTGCCATCAGGTAAAAGCCCCGCAATCGGTCAGCAGGTTAGAGCGGATTACAATCGATTCGGTGTGCATTCAGAGACTAAATATCAAAATCCTGAGGAATTCTATCCGCGATGAGTTCAATTGCAACAAGCTACTTTAGCAGAATGGGTTTTAAAGACTTCATGCACTCGAGCAGCCGCTTTCTAAAGCAAGGAGCAGGACTATTCTTTTGGAGGCCGTTTCTACCTCTTTGGCCTCAAACAGCTTCTTTATTTTTGATAGGCTAAGGCAGAACTTAAATTTATTCTTCTGATTACAACCTGGCCATCTCCTTCTTCGGCATAATAAACATATCCCTTGATTACTCTTAACCTTCCTTTGCCGGTTGATATACTTTTACCTAAATTTAATTTACGGGCTGCCCTTAATTCCTTTTTCCAGGTCTTATTCTCTCGGTCAAAATCAATTATTGCGCTCTCTCCGCTATCGTCCAAAAAAATAAGGTTGGAATCCTCATCCAGGCATAAATAATCAACATTCAAAGGAGGCCACTTCTTTTCCCGCTGGCCATTTACGATATAATTCTCAATTCTGAAAACTATCTGACCATCTGTCCATCTGATAATAGCCAGACCTTCTTTGTATCTTTTGTCGGGGTTAAAATAACTGACACCCAAGTAATCCTGACTGATAAGCTTCCCCCCACTTATATTGCCGCCAATAGAATCTATTTTCCAGATATAACCCGGCTGACTATATTTCTGCAACAGAATCGTCGCCCCCAGGCCCCACAGAAATAAATCATTCTGACCGACAGGCAAAAAGATTTCGCTCCCCGTCCAGGGCGCTCTTTTATCTTTGTTGTTTTCCGGCAAAGGAATCGGGCCTAACCTGAATTTCTCTCTGTTCCGGTCGAGGTCATAAACAACCGTAGGCTGATAGTGAGAATCATAGCCGAGAGCCACCACGGCAATTTCTCGTCCATAGAGATCATCGATTAATCTTCTCGACCCGATATCTTTAATAAAAAGGAGTTCTCGTCCCTGAAGGTCAATTATTCTGGATTCAGATAACGAATCACCTTCTCCTTTGAGTAAAATGAGGTGGTTAGCGGTGGTAAAGCCGCCAAATATCCAGCCTGGATCCAATACCTTTTCCTCTATTACCAGATTGTCAGGGTCAAATAGTATAACCATAGTGCGATTATAATCGAGGCTTCCGGGCTGGCTACTTAGGAAAAATAGTGCTTTTATCTCCCCGGGCGAAATATGAAAATCCTTATAAATAAAGCCTGTCGGAATTTTGACTTTGAAAAGCTCTTCGCCCTCAGGTTGCTGAGCCGCCAGGCTACTGACTGAAAGGAAAATAGCTACAATAACACAAAAATATAAATATTTTATTTTATTCATGTTGCCCTCCTTGTTTTAACACCCTGATAAATATGGCGCTGGATCTTTATATTCACCGTTTATTTTTAATGATAGATGAATATGGGGCCCCTCACAACTGGAACCAGTGCTATCAGCTCTCCCGATTGCTGTAATTCCAGCATAGACCTTTCGCCCTTTAAACAGGTTTATTGAGGAGTCCTGGGCGGGATTACCAATAAGATGACATATACCCCATCGGCGTCCTTTATCATCAATAAGAACAACGGTCCAACCCCCAGATTCTGAAAAATAGATATCATCGACTGTACCATTACACACACTATAAACTGGCTGACCATAACAGGCTTGGCTATCCGGGTAAGAGCCGATATCAAGGCCATTATGATCGGGGCGATCTTCTGTTCGGAAGACAGAGGTGATAATTAATTTGTTTCCCACAAGGACCATTAATCGCTCATAACAATCAAGGATACTATCATTATTCGAATCATAATCAGGATTAACGACTACCCCTCCACCGCCAGGATCATCTATATCTCCGTTATCACTGCCGCCTCCACTGCCTCCTCCTGCTTCAGCATAATAGTATACGTAATAAGTAACACAATCCCAATAGGATCCGGTTGTGGTATAATTGTTATGTCCATCACTGTATTCAATAGTATATGTCCGCAGCGTGCAAACCTCATATGCGTAAATAGCGGCCTCAGAATGCCGGGAAACCATCAGAACAAAAATGAAAATTAAAGTTGCGACCACCAATCTTATTAAATTTATTCCCCCTCATCTTAATGCCTCTTTTTTTTAATGTTAAAAAAAAAACATCTTTGTCAAGAGAGAAAATGGTAGCCACGATAATTTAGTCTAAATCAAATACCACACCACAAAAAGGCATGCAGAGAGAGGCTCTATGATTTATAATCAGAATTATTGCAGGTCTAGTTTAGCCTGGAATTTCTAAATTCATTATCCTTTATCTGGAAAAAGACAAATCTAACAAAAGCAGGCTTGCTACTCCAGGCAGATAATTTCAGGTTTTCATTCTAAGGCAAATCCAGGCTTAAAAATCAGGGCTGGCTAAGCACCTGTACCAGAAAAAAACGTCTGATTGAACAGATAGGATTTCTTGTTGCGGCTGACGACCAGAGCCCAGACCTCAGGATGGTTTCTGGCATAAGCCCCTATCTCTCTGAGGCCCATTACCATAAAAGCCGTAGACAGTCCGTCGGCTACTGCCGGTGAAGGATGAGAAACCCAGACGGCCAGATGTCTCGAGCGCTCAAGGCGCCGCCGCGGGTCAAAAATATGTTCGCCTTTAACCTCATGCCCCGAGCCGCTCAGCGCCCTTCTTTGCAGCCAAACCTTCCTGGGCTCTAAAAAATCAAAGCCGCCCCCGACGGCCACCGGCCAGGGTGTGGGTCCGCGGGCAAAGATAGTGCTTCCTCCGGCGCTTACCAGGAAATCTTCTATTTCCCAGTCAGAAAAAATGCCGCAGGCTTTTTCCAGAGCGTAACCCTTGCCTATCGCTCCTGGGTCGAGGTCGAGAGAAGCTCCAGGCACGTCAAGCCTGACGGCTGCATATCCCCGGTTCTCCTCAACCAGTTCCAGCGGAAAAACCGACAGGAAATTTTCACGATTCTTTTCATCCGTTAAAACAGGATAATCTTCGGGCCCGGAATCTTTTTTAAAGGTCACCGCCTCATCGCCATGCTTGTGACCTTCAGCACCAGCTTTTTCTGGAGATTTCCGGCTTGCGTCCTCTTTCTTTAACCTTAAAGACTTTTCAGCCTTGCCCCCTTCTTCGCTCGATTTTGATTTCCCTTCTGTGTCTCCTGGTTTCTCTACATAACTTTTTCTCTCAATTTCAGGTCTTTTCAATGCCCGGAAATTTATGTTGAAAGCCCCGCCAGTATCCACCATCAACTGAAAACTCAGCTTCAAAAACTCGAACGTTTCCAGACCGATCGGCAGGATTTCGCCCGGTTTCAGTCTGTTTATCCGGGAAATTTCGCTTCCAGGGTCAAAGCGGCTGAGAAAACCTTCCAGGCGGTCAATCTCCCGGAAAAAAGCCCGGGCGGCGCTGCAGCTGTAATCCTCATCCTCTCCGGCCACCATCACCTCAAAGAAAGTGGCCATTGCCTGATGTCTGAAACTGAAAACCCGCTTTTTTCTCATAGAAGGCATCAAAACCCCAGCCGCTGGTCCGGCTTCATTCGATGATCGAATCGAGTCCGAGGATGGCTGAGACCACCGAGAAAACCGCGCTCCAGCGATGCAGGTTAAAAAACACAATCTGCGCGGGGTAATTAAAATAGGGAAGCATCGAGCCGAGCGTTGAGGCGGCCAGGAGAAATCCCGTCAGGACGAAAATCCAGAAAGAGACCGCCTGGATGTAGATGCGGGGAAGGCTCTTTTTAAGGAGAGGACACCAGAATCCCTGTCCCGATGACTCACCCAGAGCATTATTCAACCGCTCCGGAAGATAATGTCCGGCTTTAAGAAACAGTATCACTGTCAGGGTGATGGCAAAAAGCGCTCCGGCCGCTACATGCAGCAGAAGCGGAAAACCGAAAAGCCCCCGGGGAACAAACCAGGCAAAAAACAGACCGCTTAATGCCAGGTAAACATAGCAGAGCGACATCAGATAAAACACCCAGACCGTCCAGCCGGAAAAGTTTTTCTTTCCCCATTTTATAAAGTAATCAATCGCCCGGTCCCAGCGGCTGAGCTTCAAAAAAGAGAATTTCCAGCCGCCAATCCACCGGAGATATGAATTAAAATTTTCTGAGGAAATCTGCCTTTTCTCCTCAGGCAGATGATTCAGATAACGGCCGAAAGTAACCCTGAGACTTATGGCTATGATTAGGACAAAACTGAAAATGCCGAAAAACATCAGATTAACTCCTGGGCTGCCGCGGGGAATTTTCTCCGGAAAGACCGGCGGCCTTCCCAGTGATTTTCAAAACAACCGCTAAAAGAATCAGACCCATCAGAAGAACGCAGCCGGCCAGAACCAGCTTGAAGGCCGGACGGAAGAGAAAGGTCAAACCAAAAAGAAATTGAAACAGCGGGCCGGTCTGCATCAGGTCCGAAGTGAGTTTTGATTCCCGGTGGGAAGTTTTAAGCGGCGAGCGAGCCTCGACCTTTCCGAAGAAAACTTTCGACCCCGAACTGTGACAGTCGGTGCAGCCGTTTTTACCCAGCGCCTGCTGGGCCGGCCTTACCTCATGTCCGAGAGGCCAGGTTATGGCCCGGGCAGCCTGATGTTCGCTGGCCCTGAGCTTCCCGTTTTTATCCAGAGTAAACAAAAAGCCTCCAGCCACGTAGGCGAATTCTTTCTCCGGGCTGGCGGCGGAAATTTTTCTCAGCGCCAGCTCAACCAGCTCCTCCGTCAGAGTTTCCGGACTGGCGCCCAGATGCGCCAGGTTTCGCACCTGGAAAGATGAAAGAAGCGGCTGAAATTCTTCTCCCTCAAGGAATCCAACCGTCGGTTCTGCCGCCACCTCTCCTTCTATTTCTTTTTTCTCCAGATAACCTTCGGAAACTTCATACCTATATTTACTTACCAAAAAGACCGGCTGTCTTCCGCCGGCTAAAGGCTTCAGATTTTCCAGCGTCTTTTGAATTTTCTCCTCAATATCAGGGGGCGCTTCCTCCGGGTCAAAGACAGGAAGCAGAGGAATTATTTCAGAATCATTCACCTGAACCAGAAGAAACTGTTTTCCCTCCTGTTTTCCAGAAAAAGGAGATTTCTCTAAATGCCTCACTGTAAGGCCACCGTCGACATCCGGTTCAAAAAGAAAATCTGAAATAACCACCGCCGGATAAAAATCTCCTTCCCGCAGGGGAAGCAAAGCGTTAAGAAGCGCGGCCACTTCCTGTTTAAGAGAAAAAGCCTCGGGCGCCGCCCTGAAAACTTCCTCGCTGTCGAGCGGGACGAGCTCTTTTCCTTTTTTCTCCGCCCAGAAAGCCGGCCACATTATTCTCTCAGGATATATCTTGCCGTCAGCCTCTCGCACAAAAACCGGCTCATAGATCAAAGGAAATTCGGAAGTCCAGATAGCTTTCCCGAAAATTCCCAGCCGGTTTGCCCGGGCGGTGTAAACTCCCTGTGGTTCTTTCTCGGGAAGCAAACCCGAATGGCAGACAGTGCAGGCAAGGCGCTCGAAATGAACCTTCGGTATGCCCCTGTGGGCCGGTCGCGGGGCACCGAGCTTTCCGGTCCAGCTGTATCCGCCCTTTTCCGGTTTCTCGCCCAGATGGCAGCCAGCGCAGGTGTAATCACAGGATTTCAAAGACGAACGCATCAGTCGTTCCCCTTCAAAGCCCCTGATCATCTCATGGCTCAGGTCATTGCGGTGGCAGTCGACACAACTGAGCCCGGCCGCCAGGTGCACATCCCGTTCGAGTTCCGCCCTGGATTTTGCCTTTCTCGGACTTACCGAATGACAGGCAAGGCAGCGGTTGTTTTCCGGTCGCGACAGGTCGAGCAGGGCGTTATTTTTGCTGTCGAAAAGATTCAGGTTGTACTTAACCTGCGGCACGACCGCCCATTCATGGTCGTCGGGATTCGGGCCATCGGCCAGGGTCCAGGTTGACGGCAGCCGGGAAGCCATCCCGACCACCTCACCCAGCCCGGAAGCGGCTGTGGCTGCCCAGCGGAAATTCTCCCGCATCACCTGTTTCACCCACTCGGAATGATCCTGAAGAGGCGAGCGGTGATGACATCCGAGGCAATTGATTTCCAGCTTGCCAGAGACGTTCCAGCGGGAATCAGGAGTCTGGAATTCGTCCGCCGGTTCTCCCGGTCCTCCGCCGCTCAGATGGCGACCGAACAGGGTCACAAACTTCCAGTCGCTGAGTCCGAGTTTCTCGGGGGACCAGAATCCGGGGTATTTCTGGAAGGAAACCGGGAGCTGAATTCCGGTCCTCTCATCCGCTAAAAACCAGGGTTCGGTGCGACGGTCAACCTCCGGCCTTTCCTTGAAATTGAAGTGGCTGCCCTGACTGACCGTTGAATAGCTGTGGCACGGCTCGCAGGAAAAGCGGCTGGAAAAAGGCAGAGCATCGGGAGCAGCCGGAACGATTTTCTGGTTGAACTCGTCGTTCAGCGGAATCCGGTGCAGCGGCGAAAGCTGACTTCCGGACCATTCTTTCTTTTCTTCCGGCCGTAGCTTTAAGGCGGTTTTCTGCCCGGATTGATTCTTAGCCTCCAGCAGTCTTGAGATCGATAGTGTTACGAATATAAATATCGTAACACTGACAAGAAGAAGCACAATCTGAAAAGTTTTTTCCCACCTGTCCCTCTGGCAGTTATCTTTTTTCTCCGGCTGAACCTTCATTTTCTATCCTGAATGGCTATCTAATTTTTTTCATCCCTAATTTCTTTTTAATTATGCGCACCGCCTGTCCCGTCCGTTCCCTGTTTTCGCGCCTTCGCTCCTTCTGGATGTTCTGAGGTTAATTCTTTCTTTCCACAAGCTACCGCCTCAGACTTTAAATTCTTCCGGACTGAACCGGAGCAGACTCTTTGTCCTGACTGCCTCGTTCACCTTCAGCACGGCCACGGCCGTTTCATAAGCCAGCTCGGCCGGGCAGTTCAACGGAACGCCGCGGCGGATGGCATCGAAGAAGTTCTCCAGGTGCGGCTGGTGAGCCGGTTTCGCCAGCTCCACCGGAAGCGGCCAGCGTCCGGCTTCAGCTGTCACCCGGACGTCGACGAAAACGTTTCTCGTTTCCACTTTCTGGATCGGCGGCGACTCCGAGAGAATCAACCCTTCCCGGACGAAAGGTTCCCAGTCGGGAGCGTGGGCTTCCCGGTAAGCCCAGTTGCCCTTCTGCGGCACTTCAGAGATTACCAGCGATCCGTTGTCGCCCATAAAGGTTTCGTAAAAGCCGCCGTGGGAAGTGGTGGTCTGAACCTGGTAAAAGGCCCGGGCGACACCTTCCGGAGTGTCATATTCGTAAATAACCATCACGTTGTCGTACCACTCGCGGTTCCGGTAATAATCCACCCCACCCGAAGCTACCGCCACCTTCGGATTGTTTCTGAAAACCCAGCTGAAAAGGTCAATCTGGTGAGAGCCGAGGTCGACGATCGGTCCGCCGCCGTATTTCCTGAACCAGCGCCAGTTGCGAAACTCCTCCATCGAACCATAACCGTATTTGTGGAGAGTCTGCGGGTCGATGGTAAACTTCTTCGGCCAGCCGAGCATATCGGCTTTAGCCCGGTTCCACTGGGCGTAGGCAATCATCACCCGGCCGAGAAGCTGTCGCTCGTGAATGAGTTTTTCGATGGCGTGTATGTAACGCGGGTTAGAACGCCGCTGATGGCCGATCTGCAGAAGCTTTTTTGTCCGGCGAGCCGTCTCCACCATCGACCTGGCTTTTTCCAGGCTGTTGGACATTTCCTTCTCGCAGTAAACATGGAGACCGTGGTTGAGACAGGCGTTGGTGTGTTCCGCGTGCACCCAGTCAGGAGTGGCCACGATGACCGCATCGAGATCCTTCTCGCTGTTGAGCATATCTCGATAATCTTCGTAGACATTCGGGCTCTGGCCGTACTTCTTAGCGTAACCTGAAGCATAGGCCCGGCTGTATTCCCAGATGTCGCAGATGGCAGCTATTTTAATTCCTGGTATTCTCAGGCAGCAATCGAGAAGAATTCTTCCCTGTTCGCCAACGCCGATAAAAGCCACCCGCAGCTCATCCGAGGGCATGACCACTTTCCCTTTTCCCTCATCGGTGAGCAGAAGCGGTCCGCCAAAGAGCTTTCCGGTGGCTACGGTCAGCCCGGCGGCCGCGGTGGCTTTCAGAAAATCCCTCCGCGAAAACCCCGAGGCGTTTTCTGTTTTACCCTGATTTCTCGCTGAAGATTCAACCTTTATTCTTTCTTCTTTCTTTTCTCCGCCGATCGATATTTTCTTTTTCATGCTTGAGGCCTCTATCAAAAATTAATCTAACTTTCAGGGGCGATAAACCGGTCCGCACCTTGATTTTTTCTCTAAATTATTACTTCAAACATGGTGAAAGTTCAACCTGTTTTTTTGCTCTTAAAAAAACAGGCTCAATCAAGTCTTAACCGGTTTCTTCCACCATCATCGCCCGGAAGACAGCCGCCTTCACCAGACATATCCGAGTGAGATTAAAAGCTGATTTCTTTTAAGAAGCGGCTCCTTCCGATGCATGAAATTAAGCTGAACCCGGAAATGTCTCCAGCAGAGCCAGTCCACTCCTGCGGTAAAAATCCTGGTCGAGCTGACCCGATAATCTTCTTCTGTGGATGGGTCAAAAGGTCTTGAGCCCTGCCCGTAACCGGCATAAAGATAGCTGTAGCGAGAAAAATACCGGCGGAGATTCAGCGTCCAGGAGAAATCGCTTCCTTCCCCTCCCGGGCTGTAATACCAGCGGAAATAAGCGAGATAAGAACCGAAATAATGTCCGATACTCCCGAGATAAATCCAGACGCGATCCTGGGTGAAACTCATATGCCGCAGACCGGCGGAAACCTCCCAGCTTCCGGGCAGCGTTTGATAAATTTCTAACAGAGCTCCGTAACGGGGAAAATGCACAGCCTCCAGGCCATAACTTCCGCTTATGAAAGCGTAGGCGCCTGTCCAGAGCCGCGGGTAAAATTCAGCCTCGAGCTGATAATCATTCTCGCCCCACCTTCTGGTGCGGACAGCTTTTACCGTCATCGGTCCAAGGTTGGAGAGCGGGAACTGGAAAGCCAGCCGGCTGTCAAGATAATCGCTGCGCTCATCGCTGAAGCTTTCAACCTGCTGCTCGTAACGAACTTCAAAATTCTCTCTGAGTCCGGGGCGGGCCATTTCCAGCAGAAGGCGATATTTACGGTTCTCCGGATTGATTCTGACCGCCCGGGCGAGGTACTTCTGCGCTTTTCGATAATTGCCACCCCAGAGATAAGTCCGGCCAATCCGGAACAAAATTTCCGCCTGCTCGCCCGAGCCCGCTTCTTCCGAGGCAGTCAGCGCTTCCTGATAAATATCGATCGCTCTGGAATAATCACCCTGCCAGGCCGCCAGGTCTCCCAGGCCGAGTCTGGCTTCAAGATTCCCGGGCTGGGATTCCAGCACCTGCATGAACAGTTCTTCCGCTGCTCGATAATTCTGTTTCCAGCTTTCAACCCTGGCCAGAAAGAGCATAACATCGGTGTTTCCGGGATAAAGGCGCTCGAGCTTCCTTAAAACCTCAGAAGCCTCATCCCACCTTCCGGAAAAAGCCAGGGCCTGAGCCAGAAGAAAATTAAAGTCATAGTTTTCAGGTTGACGGGCAAGCTGCTCGCGGCTCAGTTCTATGGCTAAGTCGTATTTTTTATCCTTTATTGCCTGACGAATCCGGAGCGCCGGATCTTCTTCTTGTCCGGTTTCAGCCGCCAGGACGGCCTTCAGAAGAACCAGCGCCAGAAAAATCAGGATGATTCGATTGATAGGTACAGCATTAAATTTTTTTCTCATTTTACTTCACTCCATAAAACCCTTTTCTGGTCATCTCCCCCCATGTTTTTACCCGCCGGAAATAATCAACAAAGGCCCGGGCTCTGACCAGCGCCAGGTACTGGCGGTAAAAAAAGTTTTCGAGAAAACTGAAAAGAATAATATTCAACACATCCGAAAGTCGCGGATATCTGTGCCAGGAATACTCGGAAATCAAAACCGACATCAGCGAGACAATAACACCCATAAAAACGGCCAGCAGGAAAAATAAAAGAGCAAACGGATAGTTCAAAATCCCGAGAAGAGCGCTGGCTACCAAAAAGGCATAGCCGGCCACTTCAATCACCGGTCCGAGCATCTCATAGATAAAGTAAAAAGGCAGGGCAAACATTCCGGTAAGTCCATAACGAGGGTTGAAAAGCATTTTCCGGTTGTAAGCTACGGTCTCGATCAATCCGCGGTGCCAGCGGTTCCTCTGTCTGGAAAGAATCTTTATGGTTTCCGGTGCCTCGGTCCAGCAGATCGGGTCGGGAACGAAACGGATGGCAAACGTCCTTTTTTTCTCCCGCAGATATCTGACCAGTCTGACCACCAGGTCGACATCTTCCCCCACCGTTCCCCGGCGGTAGCCGCCGCACTCCATGACCACATCCTTGCGAAAGGCACCAAAAGCTCCGGAAATTATCAACAAACTGCGCAACATGCTCAACCCCATCCGGCCGCCGAGGAAAGCCCGGAGATATTCAACGATCTGAAACCGGGCCAGAACATTTCGCGGAAGACGTATTTCCCGGACCTGACCGCCCTCAACGCGGCAGCCGTTGCTCAGGCGAATCACCCCGCCGGCCGCCACCACCCGTTCAGGGTCTTCGAGAAACGGGCGAACCATTTTCAACAGAGCATCCCTTTCCAGCAGAGAATCGCTGTCCACAGCGCAGAAAAGCGGATAACGCGAAACATTCAAACCGGCGTTGAGCGCATCCGCCTTGCCGCCGTTTTCCTTGTCCACGACCACCAGACGCGGCTCATCAGGCGAAAGATAAATCCCGCGGACATTTTCTGTCTTGAGCACCCGCCGGAAAACTCTCTTGCTTTTTTCCAGACGGAAGTGTCTGATCAGTTTCTCCAGAGTGGCATCCCTGGAGCCGTCATTGACCACAATAACTTCATACAGCGGATATTCAAGCGAGAGAAATGAACGAACGCTTTCTATGATGGTTTTCTCTTCGTTATAAGCCGGAACGATAACCGAAAACGGTTTCACCCCAGGCAGTCGAAAGATATCACGGAAGGTGACGTAAGTAATATTTCGCTGATGGTGGATGAGCCCCGAAAGCGAAAGAACGGTGAAAATAACGTAGAACAGATTCAGACTGAAAAAATAAAGGAGGACGACGGCGGAAAAGAGCGTCAACAGAGCAACAAAAGCCTTGATCATTTTTGCGCTCCCTGCTCCCCCTGCCCGAAAATTGACATCTCATCCAGAATCATCGTCGCCATGTCGCGGGCATAGGCATCCTCGTTCTGAACTGTTGCCTCCCTGAGCTTCTCCAGTCCCAGCTCACCAAGAGCAGCCAGGGCGCGAGCGGAATTGTGCCTTACGTGCCAGCTGGGAGAAAACAGTCCGCGATAGCAGACCTGAAGCGCTTCGGGAGTTTTGAAGCTGGCCAGGCTCCTGACTGCCTGAGCCTGAACCTCCCAGGCTTCGTCAGCTGCCAGCCGGAGAAGAGTTCTGAGGCTGTCCGGGTCAGCCATCCGCCCGAGCGCCCGGGCCACCCTGATCCTGACCTCTTTATCCGGACTGTCTGCCAGCGCTTCCAATTCCCGGGCAAGGTTTCTCAACGGAATCTTGCCGGCCAGCTCAACCAGCAGGGCGATTTTCTCCGGTGGAAGAGGTTTCCTCAGAGCTTCTCTCAAATAAGGTTCCGCTTTCTCCCCCAGGGCACTCATGATATAGAAATACAAAGGAGCCCGGCTGACTTCATCCTGCTCAAAAGCCTGAAAAATAATTCTGATCGCTCTTTCGTCTGAAGTCCTGGTCAGGACGGTCAGGGCGGCCAGCCTGATTACCGGCCGGTCGTTTATTATTTTCTGAAAAGTTTTAACATCTTCCGGTTCAAAAAAAGCGAAAAAAAGACTCACTCCCTGAAGCCTCCTGTAAACCAGACGTGAGGCAAGTAACCGGTAACACCTGGGCTTTAGAACGGTCAGAAATATTTTTCTCAGACGTTCTCCCGCTTCTCCGCCGACCACCTGTTTGTAATCCAGCAACAGACGGGCTATAACTTTCCAGTTCTTCCGGTGGCGTTGAGCGAATTTCAGCAGAGCTTCCGGGTCGGGCGAGAATAGCGCCTCCATAAACTCAGGCTCGATTTCAAGATACTTTTTTCTGAAACGTCTCTGTCTGTAATCCGAAAGAAGCCGCCGGACAGTGATGAAAAGCAAAAGTGCCAGCGAGAAAACAACCAGAAAGACCAGACTGAAAAGAACTACTTTCATCTAGCAGTTTCGAGGCTTTTTTTTATTTTGGTCAGCAGAACCTGCGGGGAGAATGGTTTAATCACGTAATCGACCGCCCCGCTTTCCAGGCCGGTGATGACGTCAGCTTCTTCTGCCAGGGAGCTCAGGAAAATCACCGGCGTGCGCGTCTGTCCTTCAGCCCGGCGAAATATGTTCAGGAATTGAAAGCCGTTAAGCTCGGGCATCATCACATCCAGGATGATCAGGTCGGGTTTCTCCTGAAAAGCTTTTTTAAGCCCCTCGGCCCCACTGCTGGCGGAGACCACCTGAAAGCCTTCTTTATCGAGTAGATAGGTAATAATTTTTACCGTCGTCGGGTCATCGTCCACAACCAGGATTTTCTTCCCGGGCAGAGTTTCGGCAGAAGGTGGAGGGCCAGGCTCAGCCTGGACAGCTTCTCCCGCGATCAGCACTTTCTCCAGAAAACCTTTCAGCGTCAGCAGCCGGTCTATTTTTTCCTGAACGGCCGAGCTCTCCAGCGAAGAACCCGCCCCGGTGGAAGATTCTTTCTCGCCAGCCTCCAGCCCGGAAATTCTGTTTTCAAGATTATCAACTATTTTTCGCAGCTCTTTTATCCGGCCGAGAGTGTTAAGGGATGCTTCCACCAGCCTGATGATTTCTCCTTCGGTTTCGTCAGCCGAGCGGGTTAAGGCTTCAATCTCTTCTTTCAGAGAATCGAGAAGCTGGCCGATCTCTTCCTGGCTCAGCTGAAGAACGGTTTCGGAAGAGAATTTTTTTTCATTCATAGCTCAAAATTTTCTCGCGTCTATCCAGCTTCACTAACTTTTTCCATATTTTAATTAAATAAAACCTGAAAATACAGAGAAAGAAGAGCCCTCCTCATGCATATTTTAGAGACCAGACACTGCGATGCGGGCTTCCGGCGGCTCAACCGCGAAAGTTTTCGGCGCTTACGTTCGCCCGGAGCCTGAGTGGCGGCTTAAATCGAATTTTCCAGGATGGTCCCGAAAATTTCCGCTTTTTTACTTCTTCATATGGCGGTCAAAAGCTTCGGCCGAAGGTTTGAAGTCGTGGCTGCGAACAAATTCCAGGGCTTCCCGGGCGCCGTACTCCCGGTCCATCCCGTTGTCCTCCCACTCGACAGAGAGCGGTCCGTTGTAGCCGATGGCGTTCAATTCCCTGATGATCGATTCAAAATCGACATCGCCGTGACCGAGCGAGCGGAAATTCCAGCCCCTTCTGAGGTCGCCAAAGGGCAGGTGCGAACCGAGGAGCGAAGCTTTACCGTCGAGTGTCACCGCCACGTCCTTCATATGCACATGGAAGATCCGGTCCGCAAACTCCCGGATAAAAAGATGAGGCGTCATTCCCTGCCAGAGCAGATGACTCGGGTCGAAGTTAAAACCGAGGGTTGGCCGGTATTCAAACACTTCAAGTAACCTTTTGGCCGTGTAAATATCGAAGGCGATCTCCGTCGGATGGACCTCAAGAGCGAACTTCACACCGCAGCGGTCAAATTCGTCCAGGATGGGCGTCCATAGTTCCTTAATCTGATGAAAACCTTTCTCCACCATCTCTTCTGATGTTGGCGGAAAAGAATACCAGAATTTCCAGATGGGAGAACCCATAAACCCGTTGACTACATAGCAACCGAGGTTTTTAGCCGCGCGGGCGGTAAGCTTCATTTCTTCGATCGCCCAGTCGCGCAGCTCAGCCGGTTTCCCTTTGACTTCATCGGGGGCAAAGGTATCAAGACGCGGGTCGTAAAGGTCGCCGACGCACTGTCCGGCTAAATGAGCTCCAAGAGCCCAGCATTTAAGGTTGTGACCGGCCAGAATTTCCAGCTTTTTTTGAACATAAGAGGGGTTTTCAGCCGCCTTTTTTACTTCCATATGGTCACCCCAGCAGGCGATTTCCAGGCCGTCGTAACCCCAGGAGCTGGCTTTCTCGCACATAACTTCAAACGGAAGGTCGGCCCACTGTCCGGTAAACAGCGTAACCGGTCTTGCCATGGTAACCTCCTTTTTATCGATATTTTTAATCAATCAATATCAACTTCCTGACTAAAACCTCACCCAGACTGAACCTTTCTCCGAACTCTCCACGCACTTTTCGATGAAGCGCACGCCGCGCACTCCTTCTTCGGCATTCGGGAAATCCAGGTCGTCTTCCGTCAGAGGCTCCCCCCGCAACTTTTTGTCGAGAGCGCCGATGAAGGTCGAATAGATGTTGGCAAAAGCCTCAAAGTAGCCTTCATTGTGTCCTGAAGGAATGCGCGAGAGTGCCTGGGCTCTCGGACACATCGGGTCGCGGCCGCGCGAGAGATAAGCCACCGGCCGGTCGAGATAAGCAATCTTCGCGTGGTTCGGGTCTTCCTGGTACCATTCTACCGCTCCCTTCGTTCCGTAGATTCTAACCCGGAAGCCGTTGTCATGGCCGATGGCGATCTGCGAGCACCAGTAAAGCCCGCGAGCCCCGCCTTTGAAGTTGACCATAATAGAAGCATTATCATCAAGCGGCCGTCCTTCCCCGAAGTGGTCCAGCCTGGCCAGGAGCGATTCGATTTCCAGGCCAGTCAGGTAGGAGACCATATGCTCAATGTGAGAGCCGATATCGCCGACGCAGTTTGAGATGCCAGCCCGGGCCGGGTCAGTGCGCCAGGCCGCCTGCTTCTGGCCGGTTTTTTCGAGCAGGGTGGCCAACCATTCCTGCGGATATTCTCCGGCGACAAAGCGGATGTCGCCCAGCTCGCCGCTTCTGATAAGGTGGCGCAGGTGCTTGACGATCGGGAAACCGGAATAAGTATAGGTAACGCAAAACAGGAGGTCCTTCTCCCGGGATAAATCAGCCAGTTCCTGAGCCAGGCGGCTGCTGGTGGCCAGCGGCTTATCACAGACCACCGCAAATCCGAGGTCAAGCGCCAGGCGAGCGATCGGATAATGAGTATCGTTCGGGGTGACGATCACGATAAAATCAGGCCGGTCTGGATGAACGGCTTCGGCCCGGAGCATTTCTTCATAATTCCGATAAAGTCGGCTTTTATCCAGGCCAAGAAGCTCACCGGTCCTGAGAGTGTTTTCATAGCTCTGGGAAAAACAGCCGGCTACCAGCCGGGCTTTCCCATCCATGGCAATGGCCTTGCGGTGGACGTCGCCGATAAAAGCGCCGAGACCACCACCGACCATGGCATATTTTAGCCGGGTCACTTTACCAAGACTTTCCTGTCCCTCTATCATGGTTTTCTCCTTTAAGTCAGATTCAAGATTTCCAATTTCTATGTTATTTAACCGGGTCTTCTTTTTCAAAGAGAAATTTAAGCGTCGCTAGCAAATCAATCTGGCTATAAGGTCATAGCTTTGAGGAAGAGTGGGGATATATAAAGGTTCTATAAAATAGGCTTTGTCCAGTTAACCCTGGAAGAAGATGATGGTGAGACGATCAAACTGGCAACCAACGAGAGGGATTATCTTCTGAGTGAAATCACCTGGCTTCTCAAATCACCAGGTTACTCGAGGGTTGAGGTTACTGTGGCCAAATCAGGGGCTTTTTTTGGTAAGACAGGCTAACGACAGAAGATTACGAGATGCTGGTAATAGCTGAAATATCAGTCTGACCTGGACCAGATGCCAGCCTGAAAACCCGGGAGATAATAATCAACTGCCAATTTTCCCCGGCGACCAGGAAGCATCATATATTCTTTTCATTATTTTTTTTCGCTCTTCTTTTCAGAGTTTCACTGTTTTTCGCCTTTTGCTCCCTTTCTGCTTGTTGATTGCATTTCTTCCTCCTCTCGGCAAAAAGGAGCCACCAATCATAAATCAAGTAAAAAAATCAGGAACTGGATATTACGGGCGCCTTTTAATTCTGTACTCAGCCTGTTTTGCGGTGAAAAAAAGGTCTTGACAGACACAATTTCTTTCATTTAACTTGAATAAAGAGGAGGGTTTAATGTTAAGGAGAAAAGATGCCTTTTTATCAGGTCTTATCTGCTTTCTAATCCTCTTAAATTTCAGCTGCCTGAGAACCAAAATTCAGAATGTCCCGGCTACCAGTGAGCCGACTGGTGTTAATGTTTATGTCGACGGAAAGCTGGCCGGTAAAACCCCCCTTATTCTGAATCTGGACAAGCGAAACGGCCATACAGTCCGCTTTGAAGCCGAAGGGTATCAACCGGTGGTGATAGAGATTACCTCTGTCAGACCATCTTTCACAAATGCCATTTTAAAAAGTATGATTTTTGTTCCTTTTGGCGCTTTATTCGGGGGCCTGATAGTTGGATACAAAGCGGAGGATCTCATGGAAATTTATTATGGTTTTATAGGTGGAGCGATCATTACCATGGCCGGCATGAGCTATGCAATTTATCAAGACTCTTCGAAACTTCAGCTTTACCCTCAAACCCTCTCCATAGAGATGAAAAAAATTGAGGGCGAAGCTTCCCCTCAGGTCATTCAGCTGGATGAAGAACAGGCCAGGCAAATTCGCTGGGTGAGGGTGACCGCCAGATAATTTCTGCCCCTATTTTCAGCAGCACAATCAACCTCAACGGGCGATATAACTTTAGTGATTTTTACCTGAAGAGAAATGATTTTTCCATTTGAAAATTGCCCCCGATAAGAGACAAATAAAAGCAAGGAAGATAATATTGATTAGCCAGTTCCTCCTGAGCAGACAGCAGTTGTTCTAATGGCAGATTTCTTTAATTATTCTAATTCATGCCTGTATTACTTTTAATCCATCCTGCATTTCGTTATCTCATTTTTTATTTGATATTGAATCCACCATTTCCCGGAAGCAACTGCCTTCTTTGTAGTCTCCGGTATGGCCGCTCTTTAGAAACTCAGGCCCGGCGAGCCAACTCATTTAATTCAATGTTGAATTCATTTCATCCCGGATTCACCACAGAATTGGCCCATTCCTTGAATACGGTGGACTGACCTGGTCTTTTCCCGAAATTGTCTGGAAAGGCAGCGATTTGCACCTGTCCGAACCGGGACTTATCCGGTCTCCCGACGGCACGGTCGTGACTGTGAGTTACGGCCACTGGGTTGATGGCCAGCCTTCCTTCAACCTCGATAACATGGCGGTCTATTTGAGATTTTTCCGGTTGACTTGAATTAGAGAACTTCTTTATCATTGCCGTGAACCTAGGAATGGTCCTCGCTACTATTCGGATTTTGACCCCAAAAATTAAATAAAAAAGGAGATGAAAGAATGGAAGGACGCAGTTCGAAGCCTGTAGTCCCGCCGGAAGCAAATCAGAAAGAATTCACCCTTCGGGCCGTCCTGCTCGGAGTTATCATGGCCGCCTTCATGGGAGCCGCCAATGCCTACCTCGGGCTTAAGGCCGGGATGACCATCGCCGCCACTTACACCACGGCGGTAATTGGTATGGCCGTAATCAAAGCCTTCAGAGGAACGATCCTGGAAGAAAATGCAGCCCGAACCATCGGCTCCATCGGTGGCAACGTGGCCTCCGGAGCCATCTTCACCCTGCCCGCCTTTTTTATCACAGGTATCTGGCTTCCCTTTTATAGCTTCCAGAATTACCTGGTGGCCACCGTCATCCTGATCCTCGGTGGAATTCTCGGGATTATGTTCGTCACCATCACCAGAAGAATCCTGGTTAACGACCCGGAACTCCCTTTTCCCGAATCTGTGGCGGCCGCAGAGATCCATAAAGCCGGACAGAAAGGAGCGCGAGGAACAGGGATGCTGCTTTCCGGAATGGTCATAGGCGCGCTTTTTACCTGCCTGACAGAATTCAGGGTAATCGCGCTGAAATGGCAGCGTCTGGTTTCGGCTGGTAAAGCCAGGTTATTACTCCGGGGTCCTGAAGCCAGCCCGGCCTTCCTGGGTGTTGGTTTTATAATTGGACCACGTCTGGCTTCCATAAATTTTAGTGGCGGGGTGCTGGCCTGGGGGTTGCTGGCGCCCATCCTGGCTTTCTATTTCAATTATCATGATATCGGAGCGGTAACTGACTGGACGGCAGAAATCACCCGTGTATGGCGCGATTACGTCCGTTACATCGCTATTGGGGGAATGCTGGTTGGCGCCTTCTATACGCTTTTTAAGATGAGAAAAAGCCTGTCTCAGGGAATCGCCCGTTCCTTATCAATGGTAACAAAGAGAAGTCAGTCCGAAATGCAGGTGCTTCCACGCACTGACCGGGACATCAACCTCAAATGGGCTTTAATAGCTGCCGCTGGCATATCAGCGGTGGTGTTTTTCATCTTCCAGGAATATGCCCGTAACCTTCCCGCTTCCCTGGTTGCCGTGCTTTTGATGATAATTCTGGGGTTTGTTTTCGCCGCTGTCTCCGGATACCTCGTGGGAATAATCGGCGTCAGCAGCAATCCGACCAGCGGTCTTACCGTTTCGGTACTTATAATTGTGGCTTTCATCATGGTATTGATGGGACTGAAGGGCGCAAATGGAATTTCAGCCGTACTGATCGTGGCTGCCTTTACCTGCGTCTCGGTTTCAGTGGCCGGCGAGATGATGCAGGACCTGAAAGCCGGTCATATACTCGGATGTACCCCGTGGAAGATGCAGCTCGGCGATATCTTTGGCGTGACGGTGGCAGCACTGGTGATGTTCTTTGTACTCTCGGTACTTCATCTTGGGAACATCAAGCAGACCGTGACCGCGAGAATCATCGAGCTGGAAAAAGCTGGCCTGACTGAAATTGCCTATGATGGTAGAATTAAGGAAATAGAAGCCAGAACCTACCGCCTGGAAGAAATAAAAAGTCTACCACCTGAGTATCAGAATGAGATTCTAAAAACTAACGCCGGTTTTGGGGGTGAGAAAATTCCCGCTCCTCAGGCCAGTCTGATGGCAGCTGTGGCCCGCGGTATTTTCGAAAAGAAGACCGAATGGATTCTGATCTTAGCCGGCATGTTCATGGGATTGGCCTTCATTCTGATGCAGGTAAAAAGTCCGATGCTCATAGCCGTCGGAATGTATCTGCCGATCGATACTTCCTTTGCCATCTTCCTGGGAGGTCTGTTCAGAGCCTTCCTGGAAAATCGGTTGGAAGCCAGAAATCTTCCGGTCGACCAAAAAGAAAGAGTCAGGAATCAGAGCACACTTCTGGCTTCCGGACTGATCGCCGGGGAAGCCATCATCGGCATAGTCTTTGCAACCTTAGCCTTTGCTGAAATCAGCTTCCTCAAAGTATTCGCCCATCCCTCTTACCTGCTGAGTCTGGCCGGTCTGGCGGCGGTGGGTTTATTCCTGGTCTTCCGCTCTCTGAAAATAAAAGAATAGAAAATTTGCCAGAATAATTCATAGATCAATCCGGAAACGACAAGAAAATGAGTCGAAAAGAGGGCTGTCTTCAGGATAAATTCGGAAATTTAATTTATGAAAGATAAAAGAACCGCGGGTAAAAAAAATTTTGACTTAAAATTGAAAAAATAAGAAAATAAATTCTAATTTTAGGTGATGAAAAAATTTAAAGAGATACTGGTATTAGTGGCCGGAGCCTCTCCACAGATAATAACTGAAACCATTTACGCCCTGGCCACCCAAAAAAAACCAGTATATCCTGATGAAATTTTCATTATAACCACTTCTACCGGCAAAAATATTATTAAAAAAACTCTCATCGAAAAACGAATCCTGGAAGCTCTATTTTCAGAGTATAAAATCCCTCCGGTTACCATCGAAGATACCCATTTTATAATTCCCAGAAATTCTGAAGGGCAGGAACTGGATGACATCAGAACAAAAGAGGACAATGAAATACTGGCTAAATTAATAACTTCTTTCCTCAGGGAAAAATGCCAGGATCACCGAACTCGTCTTCACTGTTCCATCGCCGGTGGCCGAAAGACTATGAGCTTTTATCTGGGATCGGCCCTTCAGCTTTTCGGCCGGCCCTGGGATAAGCTCTACCATGTAATTGTTTCTCCAGAATTTGAATCACATCCAGAATTTTTCTATAAGCCGAAAGAAAATCGCAAGCTGATAACCAGAACCCCCGACGGAAAAACGATAGAAATTGACACAGATACAGCCAGAATCTATCTGGCCGATCTTCCTTACATCAGATTCGGGCACAAGCTTCAGCTGAAATCAATTTCTTTTGAGGAGCTGGTGGCTGAAGGTCAGAAAGAGATAGAGCTTTCTCTGCTTCAACCGGAGCTGACTGTTAATTTTTCCACAAGAAAAGTCCGATTCGGAAATTCTTTCTTCCTTCTTTCTCCTCACCTGCTCTTCATTTATACAATTTTTCTAAAACAAAAAACCGTCTGCTGCCTTCGTCCTGAGCGAGAGCTTTGCCTCGACTGTACCGATTGCTATCTGGAACCTCTGGCACTCTTTCGATCAGAAAAATTGCCCTCCCATAAAGATTATTTTCTGAAAGTCTTCGGTCACCGTGAAGGGCGCTGGCTGGAATTCATCTCTCGCTGGAAATCCGGAATACCGGCAGAGGTCATCAGACAGTACATCAGTAAAATTAACAAACAGATAGAAAATCAAATACAGGATGATTCTCTGGCTTCCCTCTGTAAAATTACCAGCCAGAGGATTTATGCCGGCACCCGATATGGAGTGAAAATAGATAAAAATAAAATAAAAATGATGGAAATATGAGTAATCATCCAGAGAGAAACGTTTCCGAAATGTTTCTTTCCTTGACCCGGTAAATCGACTCAATTATAGAATTATTGATAATAAAATAAGGATGGAAACATGAACCAACCCAATGAATTCCAGGAACTTATAATCGCTTCACTTCTCCATGACGTTGGAAAGTTTTATCTTAGAGCCGGCTACAAGCTTGATCCCTCGCGTAACGAACGCGATGGGTTTGCCCTTCAGAATTATACCCGGAACACCGGCACTGAATATCAGCCGCATTATAAATATTACCATGCGGCCATGACTGAGAAATTTTTCAGGGAATATCTGCCTCCCGAACTGGATAAGGCCGGCCATCTGGCCGCCCTCCATCATCTTCCAGAAAACGCCACCAATGAGCGTCACCGATTGCTGGCTCGCCTGATAACCCTGGCCGACTGGCTGTCTTCGGGGGAAAGAACCGAGCAGGAAGATGACCAGAAATCTGATACCCGCCAGGAACCACTGATTTCAATCTTCAGCCAGTTGAAAACGCCGGAGAATGGTACCACGGAAGAAAATCCAGACAGCGGGAAAAACTCTCCAGCCAAAAAGGTGGATTACTATATACCGCTATCCCCCATCGACGATAAAATGGTAAATCTCTTTCCTGTGGAGAGTAAAGAAAAGGCTTTCCAAAAATGGGATTACCGGAAACTCTGGGAAGGCTTTGTCTCAGAGCTTAAAAAGCTGAATTTTGAAGATGATTATCTAACCCAGATTTATTACCTTCTTCAAAAATACCTGATGACCATGCCCGCCGCTGCCTTCAAGAATAAGGCCGACATCTCGCTTTTCCACCATCTGAAGAGTACGGCAGCTATAGCCTCCTGCCTTTATCGACTTACCGAGAGCGGTCAGCTGCAGGAGAGCGAGATAACCGCTCTGCTTAATGATATTTCTGGTTATGGCCAGGCTGTTAAGGAAAAGGGGATTGGCAATGTCCAGATACCCGATAGCTTAAAAAAGGCCGGCCTGGTTCTGGTCAGTGGAGATATCTCCGGAATACAATCATTCATCTACGAAGTAACCTCAGAAAGAGCCCTCAAGGGACTGCGCGCCCGATCTTTTTACGTGCAGTTGATTTCCGAGATCTTGGCTAAGAAAATATTAAAAGAATTTGGGCTTCCGGAGCCCAATCTGCTTTATTGCGGTGGTGGTAATTTTTATCTTCTGATTCCTTTGCTGAAAGATTTTCAGCAGAGGCTCAACGCCATCCAGCGAGAATTCGACTCCATCCTTCTTCGTGCTCACAGAGGAAATCTTTCGGTTGTCCTTGCCTGGCAGGAAATCCGTTACCTGGACTTTATTACGAATTTTGCCGCATGCTGGAAGGCTCTCGGCAGCCGCCTGATTGTTTATAAAAAGAGAAAATTTTCCTCGCTGCTGAACCAGGAAGACCCTGAAAGTGTCTACCAGGAGATATTCGGTCCGTTTGAACTCGGAGGAGAAACCAGAGGGTGCAGTATATGCGGCTCAGAACTCACCTCCCAGGAAACAGAGATGTGCTCCTTCTGCACCAGTCTGACCGACCTAACCTCAAGAATGAATAACGCGGAATTTATTATATTACGGCCGGTTAAAGGTCCCCAGAATAATTCTGATAACCTCGCCACCTGGTACGAAGTTATGGCTGCCCTGGGATATGAAGTCAGGTTCACCGGATACCAGAGCGGGGATGGTGGTATTAGCGTTAGCAAATATCTTCCGGGAGCATTCCTGCTGAATTCAACCGATTTTGCCGGTCGGGCCAGCGGCTTTTACTTCCTTCCGAAAAAAACCTACAACCCTGATGGGCAAACTCTGACTCTGGAAAAAATAGCTGAAGAAGCCAGGGGAATAAAAAAATGGGGCGTGCTCAGGGCTGATGTCGACAGCCTCGGCTGGCTCTTCAAGGAAGGACTGGAGGAAAATAAAACTATCTCCCGAATTGCAATGCTAAGTTTTATGCTCTCGGCCTATTTCAGCGGCCGGCTCAGTCACCTCGAATCGCTCAATAATCTTTCTGATGGCCACTGTCAGGAACAATCTCAAATGGCTGATAGCCTGTACCTCGCTTATTCTGGAGGAGATGACCTTTTCCTGATCGGTCCCTGGTCAGAACTCCATGAACTTGCCTGGTTTCTTTATAATGACTTCAGAAAATTCACCTGCAATCGTCTGACCTTATCGGCCGGCATATACTATGCGCCTTCAATAAAATTTCCAATATACCAGGCAGCCGAGGAAGCCGGAGAGGCGGTAAAAAAATCGAAAGAAAATGGGAGAAACCGGCTGACCCTGTTCGATACTGCGATTCCCTGGTCCGCCTTTTCAAAAATTAAAGAAATATATGAGCTGACAGTAGAACTGCTCGAAAAAGATGGTGACCGCCAGAAGCAGGTTCATCGCTCTCTTCTGAACATACTCTACAGTATCTATCAGGAGAAATCGTACCAGAGGAATAATACCATCAAAATAGAAAGAATATGGCGCCTGTACTATGCCATTGGAAAAATCTTCGGTCGCTTAGAGCGCGATCAAAGTCAGGCTGAAAAAATAAACAAACTGGTGAATATGGTGATCACCAATTATGAAATTTATCCTTATCTCAATATCGCCACCAGAGTGGCAGATTATCTTACAAGAAAACCTTTAACAGGAGGAAAGGATGAACATTAACCGACAGAATCAGAATTATCGGGGAGGCGCTGGAGGAATGAGTGGTAGTTCTGGCGCCGATTTCAAGCCTGACGAACAGCGTATAGAAAAAATTCTCAACGGTGATGCTCTGGAGATGAACAGATATGCAGAAGAGCTGGCTCAGCGTTTTGTTCAAGGAAGAGATGACAAACTGAGCACCTCACAGATTAGAACCATTCTCGGTGAAATTCAGAGGATGAAAAAATTTGATGCAACGGCTCTCCAGCTTTTAAGACCCAAACTGGCTTATACTGCCGGCCGGCATAAAGGAAAGGTTAAAGATTTCAGAGACCTTCTCGAAGCAGCTATAAAAAAGACCAATGAAAATAATTTTGATAATTTCAAAAATTTCGTTGAGGCCATCGTCGCCTATCATAAATTCCACGGTGGAAAATAAGGAGGATAAAAATGTCTGGCAATAATGAAAAAATCCATTTCGGTCTTCTGGGTAAGGTAATAATCAGAGCGGACATCGAAGTCCTGACCGGTATGAGAATCGGCGGCTCCAAAAGCGGACTGAAGATTGGAGGGATTGACCTGAACGTGATTACCGATCCCTGGGGCAAGCCCTATATCCCGGGTTCATCCCTCAAAGGTAAACTTCGTTCTCTAATGGAAAAGAAAATCGCCGCCAGTGTTCCGGGCTTCTGGAACGATGGTGCCGGTCATCAGTGTAAGAAAGACGAGAGTTACAGAAAATGCCCCGTTTGCCGGATCTGCGGTATTGCTGGCGATAAAGAAATGAGCGTCCCGACATTAACCCGCCTTTATGTTTGTGATTGTTACCTCGATGAATCGAGCATAACAGAAGAAATGCGGGCTAATCTGGAACTTGAATATACGGAAGCCAAATATGAAACGGCCATAGACCGGATAAAGGGCACCGCCCGCCATGGCAGTCTCCGCGAAATTGAAAGAGTACCGGCCGGAGCCCGCTTCAAAGATGCTGAGCTCATCTACAACGTCTTTGAAGAGGAAGACAAAAAGCTTCTCAAGTATGTTTTCGAAGCCATAGAGCTTCTTGAGCATGATTACCTCGGCGGGATGGGTTCCCGTGGTTATGGCCGTGTCCGTTTCAATAAAATGAGGATTTTCTGGAATCGAAAGGAAGATTATGAAAATGGAAACGTCGACCTGAGTGAAGCAAGAAAAATTAACGGAGCGGACGTCGGCGAAACTGCACCAGAAATAGTAAAAAATTTTGACCGACTTCTTCAGAAACTCAGCTGAAAGCCATGAAATACCTTGGAATAAAGCTCAAACCCAAAAGCTCCCTTCATCTCGGACATAGAGAAAACTGGCTCGAAGGTTCACTGCCTTATGTCCATTCCGATACACTTTTTTCAGCTCTCTGTCACTGTTTTCAGCTTCTCTATGGAAACCCTGACGAGTTACTGGAAAAATTTATGCCTTCTGATCCTGAGGTAAAACCACCTTTTCTGATCAGCTCGGCTTTTCCCTTCCGCGGTGACGACCTCTTCTTTCCACTGCCGGCCAATCAAATACCCCCGGTTGATATCAACTACAAAACGGCCAAAGATATTAAAAAAGTGAAATTTGTAAACCTTCCCCTGCTCACGCGGCTCCTGAATGGCGAAAAACTTTCTGACCTTCTCGAGGATCTGGAAACTTCAACTGAATTAAAAACCTTTCCCGCTCATAAAAAAACATCCAGACAGAAAAACAGCCTGACTGCACTCCAGGAACAGCTTGACCATCCTGACGAAATTTATAAATCTGAAGATGTTCCACGAGTAGCTCTCAATCCCTTAACCAATCATCCCGGAGAAAATTATTTTCACTTCGGACAGGTCACCTACTCAAAGAATTGCGGGCTCTTCCTGCTGGTAAAATTGAATGACCCGGCTTACGAAAAAACCTTAAAGGCTTTATTCAGGCTCCTGGCTGACGAGGGTATAGGAGGAGACCGAACCTGTGGAAAAGGGCTTTTCCACCAGCCGGAATTCTTTGACCTCGAAATACCGGAAATCGAAAATCCCGATGCTCTGTATGCTATTTCTGTCTACTTCCCCCGCCCGTCTGAATTAACTGGTCTCGAAAAAAGCTTTTATGAGATTGAAGAAAGAAAGGGTTATGTTTTTTCTCCCCTTAACAGGTCACTTCGCCGACGTTCTATACGGGTATTGAAAGAAGGTTCTGTACTTCTGAATAACGTAAAAAGAACCGGTTCTCTGGCAGATGTCACCCCCAGCACTTCGCTTCTTCCCCACCGGGTTTATCGCTACGGCTATCTTTTTTCACTACCGTGCAAACTGGAGGCAACATGAAAGTAAAGCTTGAAATTCTCACTCCGGTTCATATTTCTTCCGGTGCTGAACTTTCACCCTCCGAATATTATATAGACAGAAAGACCAATGAGTTTAAGGTGGTTAATCTCAACTCTCTCTTCACCGATCCCGATTTTAAAAAATACCAGGAAGACTTCATTGAAAAAGCCTCTTACTCGCGTTATCTTGGAGATATAATAAATGATTATAATCTTCTCAGCCGCCATATTCTCTACAGTCTTCCGACCACCCTGGAGTTCAGAAGTGCGAATAAAATCAACGTGAAGGCCTTCATAAAGAGCGCCGGAAAGGTCTATGTGCCGGGCAGTTCCTTAAAAGGAGCCATGGTCTCCGCGCTACTTTACAGAGCTCTTCTGGATCTTTCGAAAGCAAAGGGAAAAGAAAAAATTACTTCCCTGTTTACCTCAAGAGATTCACGAGCATACGATGATATTCTCAACATCTGCTATAAATATCTTACAAATATTCCTGATCCCGATAATAATCGACAACACAGCGAAATGAAATTTCTGAGGCTGTTCTCTGTTTCCGATACTAACCTGCTCCAACCGAACAAATGCCTCAGGGCCGACATCTGTCATGTGGTTGGCGCTCGGAGCTCCCGTTCCATCCCGATTATGTACGAAACCCTGAGGGCTGGAACAGTGTTTGAATTCGAGCTAAAAAACACCGGCTGCCGCTTCTCTGAAAAGGAAATTCTTGCCATCTGCGATGATTTCTACCGAAAGGTGGCAAGTGAGGAAAATCTCAAGCATCTTGATAATCAGAACCGTTACCTTATCCGTCTCGGTCAGGGTTCATCCCGGATTGCCCTTTCATTTTATCTGGCAGCCAGAGCACTCCAGATTCAAGAATATCTCCGGAGATACGGCCTCCCTCGAACCCGAAAAAGAATAAAAGACGGTACAGACATAGAAATGGGTTTTGCCAGAATGGAATTTTCGAGCTAACTTTACGCATCGTGGAATTACTTCCTCAAGCGAATCAGCATGTCTCAGGATAATGGCAGAAGGCAGAAGAGATTAACGTTGATAAGTTTTATAGGCAGCGGTGATTATCAAGAGGTTAACTACATTATCGACGGGAAGCAATTCAAATCGCGGCTGTCTCTGACTCCCATAATAGAAACCTTTCATCCGGATGTTATCTATGTCATCGGCACTAAGGAGTCAAAATGGGAACTGCTGGAAGACCTGAATTACCAGAAGATAGAAATCCCATACGGACGCAATGAAGAGGAACTCTGGCAGATATTCAGCTCGATAGTAGAAGCCCTTACGATAGAAAACACCGAGATAATCTTCGACATAACTCATTGTTTTCGTTCGATTCCCCTCTTTGTGATTCTGCTGTCGAGGTTTTTATGTTTTATTAAAATGCAAACCGAGATTCAAAATATCTTCTACGGATTTCTGGACATAAAGACCAGAGAAAGCCGAATTGTAGACCTGGCTCCGCTTCTCGAAATGTTAGAGGTAATAGACAGCCTTAATTCCCTCGAGAAATACGGCGACCTGAAAGATTTTTCCATGTTGCTGACTCGCAAGCAGAAAAAATTAAAGAATCAATTTCCGGAATCTCTGAAGAAAATCAAATCTATTCTTGACCAGCTGGACTCCATTACCGAAATGACCTATATACCTCAGCTTTCAGAGATTGCCGAAGGCCTGGATTCGCTGCTGAAGGATCAGAACTTATTATTAGAAGCCGAAAAATATTTTAAGCCTTTACTTTTCCTGAAATCTCGTTTACAGTCATTAGCAGACAGGTTCAAGATCCAACCCGAGTGGAAAGCTCAGCTGGAAATAGCCAAGTGGTATAACGAAAACCGCCGCCCGAGCCAGGCTCTGCTGGTTATCAGAGAGGCCCTGATTACCTATTTCTGCCAGCTTGAAGGAAAGGATATTTATGATAACAATATGCGGGAAGAAGTTGAAAAAAGGCTGAACGAAGCGAGAAAAAAGCCTAAAGATGAAATTGAGAAGCTCTGGGATAAAATTGCGCAGCATCGAAATAAAACAGCCCATGCGCTTCTGCGAAAAGATTCACTTAAAATGAATCCCGCTAAAGCCAGAAAGAAGGTTGAAGATTATATCAGAGAAGCAGAAAATTTTTTAAATCGGCAACCAGGGAAGGTATAAGATGAAGGTGACCATTGACCTTTCTACCCTTTACTCTCAAAGGGCAAAAATAAGTGAGATTGAAAATTACCTCAGTAAGGCTCTGGAATTGGCAGGAGAAGGAAATGAAGTATTACTGATGGGAGCAGCTCCCATCTGGCTTTATCTGAAGATCGCTCATGCACTCCACGGGAAGGCAAAAAAGCTCAGTTACTACTCGCCGGCTTCCGGCGTGGTGGAAATATTCAACCATGACCCTTACTAGATCTACTGGAACCAGTAATTGCCGGCCAAAGGGCAGTACTGTTGATGAAATTTCAATTGAGGTACCATGCTTATTCAGAAAATAAGCTGCGACCATTGCTGAACCAGGATAGCCTGCTGGTAAACAGACATAGAGGCGGCCATGAAGATACAATATGCTATACACAAATTTACCCTTAATTTCCTGGAGCCCTGTGAGCTGCCGGAATTCAAAGGTTCAACTCTGCGTGGCGGTTTAGGACATGCTCTTAAACGTTCTGTCTGTCTGTTCAAAAACAAAATCTGTTCAGAATGTCCATTGTGTCAGGAATGTGCCTATGCCTATGTTTTCGAATCGATACCCCAGAAAAAAATTGAACTGGCCAGCTTCGGGAAATATAAGACAGTACCTCACCCATTCATTATCGAACCGCCGGAGGAGGCCTGCAAACACTACAATCAGGGCGAAAGTCTCACTTTCAACATAATCCTGATCGGAAAGTCAACCGGCTATCTTCCCTACTTTGTTATGGCCTTTCACCGACTGGGAGAAATAGGAATTGGCAAAGGCAAGAAGAAATTTATCCTGGAAAACGTTGTTACCGACGGGAAAATAATTTATAAAGCCGATAATAAAGAACTCCTGCCCGCAAATCCCTCGGAATTCATCATCCCGGAAAATTATGATTTCACACAGCTTGAGGAGAGCGAAATTGTAATTGAATTTCAGACGCCGATCAGGATCAAATATAACCGTAATAATGTAACCAAACTGGAATTTTTTATTCTAATTACCAATATCTTAAGAAGGATTATGCTACTGAACTATTTTCATGGAGATGGTCAATCTCCGAAATGGGACCACAAGAAAATCATCGAAGAAGCCAAAAAGGTTATTATCAAATATAACCATCTGAGCTGGTTTGACTGGGAAAGATATTCAAACCGACAAAAAACCAGGATGAAACTGGGTGGTTTGAAAGGCTCAATTTCCTATCGAGGTCCGCTCGAACCCTTCCTGCCACTGCTTAAAGCTGGAGAATTATTCCACGCAGGCAAAGGTACTTCATTTGGGCTTGGAAAATTTTTTATAAAAGAAGTTCTGCCGGGTGATTAAAATGAGCTTTTTGAATTTATTTTCAATTTTAAGGAGGAAATGAATGGCCAAAAAGAAACGTTTCCGAAATGTTTCTTTATTAAGTAACCGGATCGGCAAAAAGTTTGCCAACCACTCTTGTAGCTTACTGATAATTAATAATTTACAGACATTAGCTGTAGGAAAAGAGACCTCCTTTTAGAAGGGATTGCGACCATTTTTCTTTTCCATTTTATTCCTCCATATTAAGTAGGAAAAGAGACCTCCTTTTAGAAGGGATTGCGACATTTCCCGTCCACTATCCGCTTTTCAATGTCAATATCAGTAGGAAAAGAGACCTCCTTTTAGAAGGGATTGCGACCCCAGCCTCTGGGGCTCCAAAAAACCCGAAAGGGGAACGTGTAGGAAAAGAGACCTCCTTTTAGAAGGGATTGCGACCTGGAAAATTTATAAATAGCGGTTTAACGGGTAAATTAAAACACTCAGCCCTGCTTATTTCTTCTTTTTCACAAGCTTTATAAGAAGGAAAAAAACCTCACATCACCTTACATCATTGTTGTTCCGACACTCTTTCCGGCCGAAAAGAAAAATATCTGCTCAAATAGGCCATTGGTGTCCAGAGGAACAGCTTTATCCGCTGTATTAACTCAAATCAGGAAAAGAGAGCTATCTAAGAAAAAATGGCGCCGCCAGCCTACCTGAACTAATTTTTCATAAACTCGTGGTAATTAATAGTTAGACTTAGAGGAGAACCTTTAGCAGAAAAATCCAGTATGCATTCAGAAATAGTCATAAAATTCCGGTTTTTTTATCAAAAAAAAGGAAACTTGCCAAAAGTATTTAAATAAACCGCAACATCTGCGCTCAGCAATAGCCATTGATCCTGAACCAATCTCGACAGAGTAATTAAAGGCCTATCCGCATTAAAAATTTTAGAATTTATAATCTCAAGCGAGATTTAATCTTTTCTATAGCCCTGCGAGCTTCAACTCCAACCTCAGGGTCATCACTCAGTGTCTCGCAGAAAACCAGCCCTTCCAGGCAGGGAAATTCGGGGAAAAAAGAGAGTACCAGTTTCTTCTCCTCGGCTCTCGGCGAAAGAGTATAAATTTCCTTCAATGTTTCAACCACTGCCTGAGGCAGTCTAAATTTTTCAGAAGCGGTCAGGCGGACCAGTCCTCTGATTGCCATGACCCTTTCTTTTATATCCTGAGAAGTTCTGGCAACCTTCAGAAGGTCATCCCTTGCTTCCACTTCAGGCCAGCTGGCGATGGCTCTCATAGCTGCTTTCCGCAACTCCGGGATCGGATTTTCTAGATATTGTCTCAATAGCGGCAGGGAATTTCTTTCACCTATCTCCCCTATGATTGAAATTAGCAGAGCCTGTTTACTGACATCGGTTTCCTTACCGAGCAGATGGCGAAAATAAGCTGATCTGGCATCCGGACGGGTGCTACCTCTGGCCCAAGCTGCAAGAATTCCGGCCAGCTCATTTCTGAAGTTCTCATCTTCAACTTTATAGGCAATCGGCAATAGTTCTTCAGCCAGACTGATATCACCGAAAGCCTTCAATCCTCGGGCTACCAGCGAAAAATCTGCTGCTGGATTGGCTGCTTCCTGCAGAAAAAATGGCCGGCTCTCCACAATATTTCTCTCGCAGGCAGCCAGCAATAATTCGTTTCGAAGAGACTGTTCCGGTTGCTGGGCCAGAAGTTCGAGAATTTTTTTATCAACTGTCCTGTCTGCCAGTCTAACTAGGCTTTCTCTGGCCGCCATCTTTTCTTTTCCTCCGGCTGAAGCCGCTTTCTTCACTAAAAATTCTACGGTCGAACCGTCTCCTGTTTTTCCCAGGCTGAGAAGAGCTTCTGTCCTCACTTCGACCGACAGTGATTTTTCCACCAGTGTCATCAGATACTCTCGCACCTCTGGCATCGGGTAATGTGACAGAACGGCCGCAACCTGAACCTGAAGACTCTCCGGTAAACCAGCCAGCAGTGGAATAAAAGAACCAATTTCTTTCCTGTTTACCAGGCCTGGCAAAAGCATCAGAGCTGCTCTTAAAGCTGATTCTTCATGACTCTTCCTGAGGACTGCCGCAAGCTCCTGAGTCTGTTTTTCTCCGGCCGTGATAATTTTTATTTTCCAGGCAGCCATCCTCATTTCAGGCAGGACCCGGGCTTCAACTATCGTTTCGGAAATCCTGGCTGCAGCGAAGTAATTTTTCCGTTCAACATCTCGGGAGGCAATTCTTAACAGGCCATCTGCTGCCAATATCCTTAGCTTTTCATCGCCTGATTTAAGGTATCCTGAAAGAATCTTCACGGCTTCTGCTCCGCCGGTGTTGCCCAGTGCCTCAATTATCGTAGAGACGATCAATATGGATTTATTCTTCTCCAGTATTTTCTTAAACTCAGGAATAGCCGCCTCAACTCTTCTGTGCCCGAGACTGCTTATGATTCCCGGGAGAACCCTGGATGGGGCTTTTCCCAGGGACTCAATCAAAAGCCGGTCGGCCTCGGCCCCAGGAACTCTTTCCAGCACATAGCGGACAGCTTCAGTTTTTTCAGGATCAAGTAAAAGAGAAGCCAGGGTTTTAACCGTTTCGCTACCGGCAAGCCAGCTCAATGGCTTGCTTACCACCATCAGGGCATCAACTGTGGCCGACCCCACAAAAAATTCCCGTAATTTTTTTTCAACCTCAAGCCGCAGCTCAGGAACATCCTTCAGCTGGAAAACCAGTCTCTCGAGTGCCAGCGGCAGGCCTTCTCCCTGACCGTGATCGAACTTTTCCAGAGCTTTAAGTATTCCGTCCAGTTCATCTAATTTCATCCGCGGATTGTCTGAAATCTGCCCGGCATTTTCATCTTCTCGAGCAAAAATTACTTCTGGAGAGCTAAACACCAGGAAGTAAATTATCAGGGTCAAAAATATCAGACAGATCTCCCTGCGCGGGACATATTTTAATGAAGGCACCTTGCCTCTGACGATTGATGGGAGAAGTTTTGCTGAACCTCCAATAACTCCAATAAAATCTTCTCTTTCCCCAACTGACCTATCTTTATTAAATTTTTCTCTCATTTTCCTCTCTCCTTAGCTATCCCTTCATCATCTTAAAACAATTGATACTCAATCCTGCTCACTCGGGAAGAATCCAGGGCTTCCGGTAAGCTCGACCTAAAAGTCTTTCAGCCTCCGGATCACCGATTATTTTTTCATTCACAGGATCCCAGCGAATCTTTCTCCTTACAGTCATTGAAATAACCGCGAGATGCCCTACACTGGCTGAACGATGAGCTACCTCAGCCGGCGTGATGGTCTCCTTTCTGCTCTTCACACAATCGAGGAAGTTCTGGTAATGGTCACGGCTCTTATAGAGTCTTATCTCCCCTGGCCCTATGACCTCTTTTTTCAGAGAAGCCGGTTCGGTCTCAAACTGGCCTCGATCCACCCAGACCCAGCCTTTTTCGCCTATCCACCTGGTCCCGCTCCAGATCTGCGGATAACCGCCGGCTATTATCATCGGTGTCCCGTCCGCATATTTCGCCTCAACCCAGTATCGAACCGGGCTGTTGTATACTCCTCCCGCCGGATACTCACCCCGGGCTTCAATCTCCACCGGACCGGTTCTGTCCCAACCCATTCCCCAGTGGGCAATATCGACATGATGACCTACCCAGTCCATTAACTGACCGCCGCCAAAATCCATGTTCCAGCGCCAGTTCATATGGACGCGGGATTTGCAGTAGGGCCAGTAGGGCGCCGGACCCAGCCACATTTCGTAATCGAGCTCCGGCGGAGGCGGTTCAATCCTGTCCTGACCGAAGGTGCCGGCAAAATCATAATGACCTTCCGGTAAGCCAACTTCAATCCTCAGCACCTTGCCGATCCGACCGTTGCGCACGAGCTCGGCCGCCCGGTGGAAGTTCTCCACCGACCGCTGCCAGCTTCCGGTCTGCCAGATCCGGCCGTAGCGCTCTATCGCCCGGCAGAGAGCCCGTCCCTCAACCAGACTGTGAGTGAGCGGTTTCTCTCCATAAATATCGTAGCCGGCGCGAGCCGCCATGATGGAAATCAGAGCATGCCAGTGGTCGGGCACGGCGATCGACACCGCATCTATGTCTTTCCTCAGGAAAAGCTCGCGGAAATCGGTATAAGCCCGGCAGTCCTTATTTCCGTACTTCAGGTCGACAATCTGTTTGGCCCGTGCCAGATGATTTCTGTCCACATCACATACAGCCACCCACTGCACCTCATCCTTGCTCAAAAAAGCTTCCATATTAGGAATGCCCATCATGCCAAAGCCAATCCCGGCCATCACGATCCGGTTCGACGGAGCCGGCCTTTTATCGCGACCCAGGGCTGAAGCCGGGACGATCGTCGGAAATCCGAGGATGACCGCCGCCGCGGTGGTTACTTTTAAGAATTCCCGTCGGGAAATGGTCTTTTTTGTTCTTCTCATTCTTCTTCACCTCGCCCACAGGCATTTAAATGCCAGTTATGTCCTTAATTCTTTTTACTCTAATCAATGTCATAAATCAAAATAAATTTTTGCGGGCGCTGAATTTCCATGAAATACAAAACTCATACCACCAGTTGATGTGTCAGGCGCGACTTCAATCAATATATGAATGATTATTCATATATTAGCTGATGCCTTATTTATGAAAGCTAATTAATTGCCCCGGACTGGAGTAATTCTGAAATTTATCTCATCGCGGCCAGAAAAGGTTTAAGGTCAGAAGCAAAGCTCAACATCATCTATTTAACCAGGCACTCCGGAAAATAAAATTCTTAATTGTATTTGATACCGCTTTTTAATTATGGTATTAATGGAATTAACAGGAGGGAATGATGAGCTACTTCCGCCACAATATCCTGTCCATCCTGCCGATTATCCTTGCCGTCTCCCTTGGATTGTTTGCTTCATCGGCGCTTCAAAAAGCAGGCGAGGAAGCTCTTGGCACGAGAAAATACAGCGACTATCAGACTCCGACTTTTTGCGGAATACAGTGCCACAACGACATTTACCAGCAATGGAAACAGGCAATGATGTCTCAGGCCTACACTCACCACTGGGATGAAATCGAATATTTCAAGCTGGCCGTGCCTCATGCCGAAAAGGACCCGGTAGTGGCCGGAGTCAAGGCCGGCTGCAACGGCTGCCATTCTCCGCTGGCCTTTCTGGCCGGCGATGTTCCTCCGCCCCTTCCTTCCAAAAACAGCCGGGCCAACGAATCGGTTTCCTGTGAGGTGTGCCACACTGTCGTCGGTTTTGCCGGGGATGTTCCTTACAATTTCAACTGGATTACAGTGCCGGGAAAAACCAAATACGGTCCGCGCGGCGGCACCGTCTCGCCGGAGCATGATACCGTAAAATCAGAGTTTTTAAGAACAGCCGAATTGTGCGGCACCTGCCATAACGAAAAAAGCCCCTACGGAGTATGGGTGAAATCCACCCATCTCGAGTGGAAGGAAGGACCTTATGCCCGCGAGGGAGTCAGATGCCACGACTGCCATATGACTTACGCTCCCGGGAAAAGCGCCTCGATGGGCAGGAGCTACCCCGACGTCCGGCAGCATCTGTTCCACGGCGCGCACGACCCGGGCAAGGTTAAAGGAACGATTGAGCTCCGCATCCATCCCGACGTTAACGAAGCTCAGCCCGGAGACAGGGTAAAATTCACCGTGGCCCTTTTCAACCAGAAAACCGGGCACAAGTTCCCGACCGGCTCGGTGGAAGACAGAATTGTCTGGCTCCATGTTGAAGCCGTCGACGCCCGCGGCCAGGTTTATCACCTTCCGGTAGATAAAAAAGGATTCGAAGGTGAAGAATACACCATCGCCGCCGACACTCTCGCCTACCAGGATATGGGGATTGCTCTGGGCGACCCGAATTTCAAAGGAGTGCAGAGAGACGGTGTGCCCGTCGGTGACCGCATTTTCCGCATGCCTTACTTCGACCCGCAAGGCCGGATGACCATCCAGCAATGGAACACCAGATCGCTCGGCGTTGACTACCGCCTCGGACCGCGCGAGACAAAAATAGAAACATTCACCTTCCGCATTCCGGAAAACGCTCCGCCTGGTCCGTTGAAGGTTACAGCTGTGCTGAACTACCAGAAACTGGTAAAACCGGTAGCGGATTTTCTCGGCGTCCCGCCTGAAGAGTCGGAAATCATCGAAGTCAACCGCCATTCAACCGAAATCAAGATCGTCGACTGAGATAAAATCTCAACCGGAGGTGACGATGGCTCGCAAAATTCGAAACATAATCCTGCTTCTGATTATTTTGTGCTTCATTACTTCAGAAGCTCTGGCCATCCCGGCCTTTGCCCGCAAATACACCATGAGCTGCAAGGTCTGCCATGCTCCCTTCCCGAGGCTTAAACCTTATGGAGACGAATTTGCCGGCAACGGTTTTGTCATCAAGGACAAGGAAACGCCGCGTTATTACGCTGACACCGGCGACGGATTGCTTTCTCTCCTCAGAGAAATTCCGATTGCCATCCGTTTTGACGGCTTCCTGCGATTCAACAACGCCGGCAGTAAAAAAATCGACTTTTCCTCCCCGTTTGTCATAAAGCTTCTTTCCGGCGGAGAAATCGCCAGAAACATTTCATATTATCTCTATTTCTTTTTTACCGAGCGGGGGGAGGTGGCCGGGCTGGAAGACGCTTTCATCATGCTGAACAACCTGTTCAAGACCGACCTGGATGTTTACATCGGCCAGTTCCAGGTTTCCGACCCTCTTTTCAAGAGAGAGGTGCGACTTACCTATGAGGATTATCAGATCTATCGGGTGAGGGTGGGAAACGCCAGAGCCAACCTTACCTATGACCGGGGTATCATGCTGACGTACGGATTCCCGGGAGGCCCAGACCTTACCTTCGAAGTAGTCAACGGACTTGGACTCCTCCCGACCGACGAAGTGGGTTCGTTTGACACTGACAGATACAAAAACTTCATGCTCCGTCTCTCCCAGGACCTCGGAGAAAATCTAAGGGCAGGCGCTTTTGGCTATCTCGGAAAGGAAAAACAGGGCCCGACAGTCGACTCGCTGTGGATGCTCGGCGGCGACCTGACCTTTTCCCTGCCAGCGCTGGAGCTAAACCTCCAGTACGTGGAGCGCCGGGACGACAATCCCTTTTTCGTCCCGAACCCAACCAGAATAGCCACACGGGGCGGCTTCGCCGAGCTTATCTACCTTCCGAAAGGCGACGATTCTCGCTGGTACCTGACCGGGCTTTTCAACTGGGTGGACTCGGACCAGCCTGACATAAGATACACCTCAGCCGGTATTCACTATGGTTACCTGATCAGAAGAAATATGCGAGCCACCGTTGAAGCAACCTACATCTTCAAAAGCGACCGGCCGAAGCATTTTCGCCTCGGGCTTGGTTTGATCACAGCTTACTGAGAACAATCGCAACATAAAAAACTTTAATCGAAATCCGCCTGCCCCGCGCGAAATTCTGAAACTTTCCAAAATAATCTTTTCAGTTGAGCGGATTGCTGGGGGTATCGCTCATTCCTTCGAGCTTTTCTATCTTATCGCTTATCCCCCTGTAGGTTGGGTTCCAGCTCTGAATTTCCCGGTAGACGGAAAGCGCTCTCTCTTTATCGCCGGCTACCTCGTAAATCAAACCGAGATCAAAGAGCAGCGCGAAATACTGATCAGAGCCTGGCGCCACCAGTTTTATCGCCCGGTTCATCCAGCGCTCGGCTTCTTCAAGGTTTCCCTTAAGGCGGTAACAGTTGCTGATCAGATTAAGACATTCAAGCAAAAGGTTTTTATCACGCGAAGCCAGGTTGAACTCCTCGATGGCCTCGTCCAGCAGTCCCTGTTCCATGAAGGCCAGACCCAGCTGTAGATGAATCTGATAGTCGTCTTCCGGAATTTTATCCATAATTCCCTTCTTGAACTCTTTAACGATTGAAGTCAGTTCTTTCTCGTACTGAGACATGATGCCTTGTTTCTGACGCAAATAAAAGGCGGAAATAGCGGCCAGCTCGGCCCGCAGGTTGCTGGAAAGGTCATAGTATTTCTTTTCCCGGCCGTCAGAACTGATTATTGGAATGATCCCGGTCTCCCGGAAAATATCAATCGGGCTGACCTTTTCCTCTTCGAGAATTTCTTTGCCAAACGGCAGCGTTCCGGTGCTGGCACTGATCTCCTGAGACCTGCCCCTCTCAGTCTTTACAAGCTGCGTTTCGAGAATTGAGGTTTTGGTCACCTTCTTCATCAACTCTTCTTCGCTGAGCTGGGGCTTGAAACTGTCGATGTAATTCAACTTTTGCTTCAGAAGGGGATCGTTTGGATATTTCAACAGCAGGCTTTCAACCACCCTGCGGGCAAGCCGGACAAGCCCTTCTTTCAGATAAAGATCCGCCTGCGCCAGCTGGGCTCTTATTTCTTCCTCCTGTTCCTCTGAAGGCACCCAGGTGTCGTAAGCTGCTTCTTCCTCCTCCGTCACCAGCAGTTCTTTTTTTAGCTCGCGGTACTCGAGGGCCAGATTTTCGTCCGAAGGCACCAGTTTAACCAGCTCGGCGTAGTAAGGAAGCATCTTAGATTTTTCGCCCAGCTTTTTGTATTCGGCCAGTATGGCTCGGTCAACCTGTTCCAGTCGTTTGAAGTCTTTGGACTCTCTTAAAATGGCGGCGAGTTTCTCCATCGAAGGCAGGTGATCACGGCGCAACCTGAGAATAAGGCCGAGCAACCCGATTGCTTTTTCTTCCTTCTTTTTCTTCAAATAGCTGTCAATCAGCGGCTCGAAGAACTCAAACGCCCGGTCGATGTCTCCCTCGGCCAGATGGATTCTTCCCATCTTATACCTGGCGTTAACATTCTGCGGATGATAATTCAGAATTCTGGTGAATATTTCCCTGGCGGCCTGAAATTTTCCTTCCTCAAAATAAAGATTCCCGAGGAAGGTTTGCGCTTCCAGGTCGTTCGGATTTTTCTCCAGAGCTGCCTGAACCAGCACCATCGCCTCGGAAGTCTGACCCTTAATCCTTAAAACCTGAGCCATTTTCAGGGAAAACCGGGGATTATCAGGGTTGAGTTTGCGGGCTTCTGTCAGAAGTTTATGGGCTTCATCAATCCGTCCGTCCTGCAGCTTCAGGTCAGCCGCCTCCAGCAACTCGCTGACTGCCCTGTCTATCTGTCCGTTGAGCTTATAGAGAGCTGCCAGCTGCATCCTGACGTTCAAATCCTCACGGTCAAGCCTGACCACCTTTTCATAGAGTTCGATGGCTTCTTCCACCTTTTTCGCCCGCAGATATTTTTCAGCCACTGTCAGATATTCTTTTTTGGCTTCAGTCGTAAAACCCTGCCTGGCATAAAGATCAGCCATGCGAACAAAATAGACCGGGTTCTCCGGGTTGAGGCGGCAGATTTTCTTCAGAATGGCCAGCGCCTGTGAATACTGAGCTTTGCTTTCATATTCGTTGGCCGCACGCTCGAAATGCCTGATGGCGCGCTCGTTCTGTCCGAGACGCACATAAAGGTCGCCGACTGTATTATTTATAGTAACATCATTCGGGTCTTCTTCCAGAAGCTTTTCGTATTCGGCAATGGCTTCCCGCAGCTTGCCTGCCCGGACAAGCCGTTCTGCCTGTCCGATTATTTTTATGCGGTCGATCTTGCCGTTCATTTTATCAACACTCTTTCACGGAAAAGCCGAAAGCTCTTTCTGTGAAGCGGACAGGGGCCCTGTCTCTCCAGAGCCTGAAAATGTTCTTCGGTAGCATAACCCATATGACGGCTGAGACCATATCCAGGGTAAACATCGTCGAGAACCGCCATCAACCTGTCCCTGAAAACCTTGGCCACTATCGAGGCGGCCGCTATCGAGAAAATCTTTCTATCTCCGTGCGGGACCGCCATCTGTTTATAATCTATACCTTTAAGGGGATGGCCGTCAACTAAAATCATATCCGGCCTCAGACTGAGTTCTTCCAGGGCTCTGACCATGGCCAGCCGGGTTGCCTGGTAGATGTTAAAACGGTCGATTTCAGCGCTGGTAGCATAGCCAATCCCCAGGTCAAGCACCGCTTCGAGGATTTTTTCGGCGAGCGTTAACCTTCTGTTTGGCGATAGCAGTTTGGAATCTATAACCTGATCAGACCAGGAAGGTTTTTTGCAACTGAAGAAGGAGGGCGGGAAAACCACGGCCACCGCCACCACCGGTCCAAAAAGTGAACCCCTGCCCACCTCATCAAGACCGGCCAGAAACTGGCATCCCCCCCTGATTAAATCTTTCTCTGTCTGAAACCCTACCATCCGGTCTATTTTATTAAATTTTTTACCGGTGGTCGAGACAGAAAGATATTTTGTGATTAAGAAAACAGGCCCGGGCGGGGGCGGGAACCCGCTTACTGCTGTTCTTCTTTCAGCTTGGCCGCTTTTCCTTTCAGCTTGCGCAGATAATAGAGTTTAGCCCGGCGGACTTTGCCGTGACGGACCACTTCGACCTTCTTAATCATCTTCGAGTGCAGCGGGAAAATCTTTTCAACACCAACGCCGTAGGAAATCTTCCTGACGGTAAAGGTGGCACCGAGTCCCGAGCCTCTGCGGGCGATAACATCTCCCTTGAAAACCTGAATTCTTTCCTTGTCGCCCTCACGAATGAGCACGTGCACCTTAACCGTATCGCCCACCTTGAAGGGCTCTATATCCTGGCGAATATGCTGTTCCTCAACTTTTTTAATCAGGTCACTCATGATTCTTTCCTTTCTTTTTTAATTTCATCGAGGAGCTCTTCCTCTTCCGGAGTAAGCTTCCTCGATTCCAGCAAATCTGGCCGACGGGCCAGAGTTTTTTCCAGCGCCTTTTTCAACCGCCAGCGAGCTATTTTCTTATGGTCGCCTGAAAACAGAACAGCCGGCACCCGGTAACCCCGGAATTCTCTCGGCCTGGTGTACTGAGGGAAATCCAGCAAACCGGTGGTAAACGAATCGTGCCGCACAGATTCTTCCTTGCCCACCACTCCCGGCACAAACCTGGACACGGCATCCACCACCACAGCTGCGGCCAGCTCGCCGCCGGTGAGCACATAATCGCCTATGGAGATTTCCCTGTCAACCAGATGTTCAATCACTCTTTCGTCAACTCCTTCATAACGACCGCAGATCAAAATAACCTGATCGTAAGAAGCCAGTTCTTCAGCCAGCCGCGAGTTAAACTTTTCTCCCTGCGGGGTCAGCAGACAGGTAATCGACTTCCCGGGCTGCCGTATATCTTCCACCGCCCGGAAAATCGGTTCTGGCTTGAGCACCATGCCTTCCGCTCCTCCGTAGGGTCTGTCATCGACCTGCTGATGTTTATCCGTCGTGTATTTCCTCAGGTCGTGGATCCTGATCTCCAGGATACCTTTTTCCACCGCCTTCTTGACCACGCCGGCTGTAAACACGCTGTCAAACAGGCCCGGGAAAATGGTGATGATGTCAAATCTCATTTAGCTCCAGCAAGCCTTCCGGCGGGTCTATGACTATCCTCTTAGCGGCCGGGTCGATCTGCCGGCAGATAGCCTCGACCAGCGGAATCTCGATTTCCCGGCTGCCCGACCTCACCACCAGAAGATTGTTTCCACCAAAGTCCAGCAGGCCTGTCACCTCGCCAACTTCTCTGCCATTCACCGTAACCACACGGCAGCCCAGCAACTGGAAATCGTAATAAATGCCCTCTTCCAGAGCCGGAAAGTCTTCGGGCCTGACCAGGATCTCCCGGCCCCGCAGAGCCTCAGCCTTCTCCAGGCTGTCTATTCCCTTTAATTTCATAAAAGGAGAGTTACGGACTATCGAAAAATCCTCTACTTCGAAGCCCCTTAACTCCCCTTCTATTTCCAGATAAATTTTATTGAAGAATGGCTTTCCGCTGCTCTTGTGGTAGAGCTTTATTTTCAGGGTGCCATTCTTCCCTTCACTCCGGATTATCCGGCCAGCGGAGACGAGCTCAACCTTTTTCAATGATTTCCAGGTTGTATCTCCGTTTCATCTTCATACCGGCAGCACCCAGGATAACCCGGATGGCGCGAGCAGTCCGGCCCTGCTTTCCGATCACCTTTCCCAGATCCTCAGGAGCAACCTTGAGTTCCAGGATGGTGGTCTGTTCCCCTTCAAGCTGGGAAACGTGAACCTTGTCCGGATGGTCAACCAGTGCTTTGGCGATCATTTCAACCAGTTCTTTCACAGTAACCTCCTTTAAGCTTTAGAATCTTGGGTTGATTTGCTACCCTTTACTGCTCTTTTTATCAGTGAATTAACTGTTTCCGAAGGCTGGGCGCCTCTTTTCATCCAGTAGTCGACCTTTTCCAGGTCGATCTTGAAATCCAGAGGTTCGGTCCTGGGATTGTAATAGCCCAGAACGTCCAGAGTGGTGCTCTGTCTGGCTTTTCTGGAATCAATGGCCACAATCCGATAAACGGGTTTTTTCTTTGCTCCGAATCTCATCAGGCGTAGTTTAATCATGACCTACTCTCACCTTCTATCTATAAATTGAACTAAAATATTAGCCAAAAACCCGAAAATAGTCAACCTCGGGTTTTTCCTCTACCTGAACTAATTATAGTGCTAAGCCGTAGCGCTTTTCAACATCTTCTTGACAGCTACCCCCTGCTTGACATTAAATTTAATAAGCCGCACCGCCGAGGCTGGAATTGGCTGGAGAACGCAAGCTTCTGCTAAAAATACTTCACATTATTAACAACAATTCCACTGAAGCCGAGGTGGAAGACCTCATAAAGTCGATGGTGGCCCTGATCCTGCCCACCATCAGGAAGCATTGTGGTCTGCATCTAACCCTTGGAGGCTACCAGCCTGGGGACATTGCCATGCTGACCGTCTCCAGCCTGTTTATCAGGAACAGGGAAGGCAGATTCCCGGTCCTCGAACGCCTTTTTAACTGGAAGCTGACCGAGAAATTTCTTTCCGCCAGTGAGCCTGACTTCAGGCGTTATCTCAAGAACATCCTCCATCGTAGACTGAAACAAACATTTTACTATCTGAGCAACGAAATACGGCCGGAGAGAGCCAGGATAAAAAGGGAAATCACCTACGCCCTGAAAAAAGCCCCCGGCTGCCAGATCCTGAAGAACGGTCAACGGACAATCGTCTCGCTGAGACCGACTGATTTCAGACCGGGATATGATTCTGCAATTACCGATGGCCATTATGACCGGTTGCTGGAACTCGTTCTCAATAACGGCTTTGGTGGATTGCAGATCCCCGCTTTTATCAAAAAATTGAATGAGCTCCTGCGACAGCAGAAAATCTCGGTCTCTGTCCCTTTGAGCCATCTGGTCGAACTCTACATAGATACCCAGAAAAACTATCTGCTTAGCCGGGTCAGCTCCAGCTCGCGACTGGAAGTCATCCCGGAAAGCTCCAGGCTGTCGACGAAGATACGGTGCTGGCTGGAAGAACTGGAAGAATGGAATTTAAGGCTTTTAAATCGATATCTTATAAAAAACAAAATAAATCAATCTGAAAAGGAAGCATTCATCCGGGCGCTGAAGGATTTATTCCAGGACTGGCAGGATGGCGGACAATCGACTTCTCTGTTTAACTACCTGAAAAAATACCTGCCAGAGCTCTCAGCGGAAGACTACCGTCAGGAAAAACGCAAAATTTTTGAATACCTGATCAAGAATTCAAAGGAATTTCTCAAATCCAGACTGGCGGATGAAGGCATCATAAACAGCAGGAGAATTTGATGAGCAAACCGGAAAACAGAAAACCAGCCAACCCCTTTCAATCAGCATTCTCCAGACTTTCATTCGACCCCGGCTTCAGAAAGAGAGTCAGGCTGTTTTCTCACCATCGCCAACCTTCCCCCTTCCCCCATCTGCTGGGATTCAGCGGACTCACTTCCGGCGAGGTTTACACTGAAAAGATAACCCTTATCTCTGCCAGCCGGGATTACCTTTTAAGGATTATTCAGGATCACCTGAAAGACCGTCTGGAAGCCCATCTGCTTCATCCAGAACCCCGGAAATACCAGCATGCTTTCATAATTCTGGAAAACCTTAAAAGAGAGTTCCTGACAGATTCTCACGGCCGGACGGATCTCGGCCCGCTGGAACTGGATCAGGCCTTGCTGTCGGTTTATGTCTGTCCTCCTTCTGCCGTTTTTGAAATCGCTCCTTCCGGTGAAGCAATATAACTTTACGCAGAAAAAGGGCTGGACACCTGTTCTCTGGAAAGTGAATTTTTCCAGGCTGACGGACAGCTGGTGGTTAAAATTAAATTATTAAATTTTCCTGAAACCGTTGAGATAAAAAGAGCCCTGCTGGTGGTTGATGACGAGGAGACACTGACCGGACAGCCCTGGAAAAATCTTATCATTTTTGAAATGCCTTTATTAAAGGTAAACTCCCTCAAGATTTGCCTTTATGAATAACCAGAAAGAAAACAGCCCGGATCATTCCGTAATAGACCTCGACCGGCTTTTTACCGAAACTCTGTCAGCTCTTTCCGCCGCCTCCGATGACGCGGAAAAAATGACATTAATCACGAACTTCTTCCAGCAAACGGAAGAACTATCTGAAGACCTAACCTATTCATTCCACCTTCAGCTGGCCGGACTGTTTTTCGGGCTGGCCTCGAGTTTTCAGCCGGAAGGGATGCCGCCTGATGAACTCCGCAAGTATCTTAAAATCACCCGCTGGCTTTATAAAAAATTCAAAGACCGGATAACACCGGAGCAATTCCGTGAGTCGCTGAGCAACATCCTGTTTTACCTGGGACTCAATCACTTTTACCTGGGAGAAATCGAAGATGGATGGCAGGCTCTGCGCCTCCAGCAGAAAATTGCCCGCTCTCAATCGACTGACAGCATACATAACGAACTCCAAAAGCTCCCGGCTGAACCGCTGCCTGAATTTCAGGAAATCAAATCCAGTCTGCCCTCGAACCTGATGATTTTTCAAGAATTTGCCAGAAAGTTTGCCCATCAGCCGGAACTCTCTCTTGACCTCGACCTGATTCGTGAGAAATGGAAAAAATACCAGGGACGCTCAGCTGACGCTCTCTTCTGTGTTCTTATTGAGAGAAAAGGGCTTCTTCAGAGCGGAGAACGCGCTCGGCTGCTGATCCTTGAAGCGCACTGCCGTCTTACCGGAGTGGCAGACGGGCATAATCTCATCAGGTTCTCCAACCTCCCCGTCCACTTCCAGGAAAAAACCTATCTCTTAGCTTCAGACGCCGTCGAAGCTGTTGACTATCTTATGAAGAATAAACTCAGACTGAGCACTCCTCCATGCTCGCTTCTTTTCTCTTTCAGCGATAAAAATTTCCAGTACAGCGGTGAAAGTCTCGGTTTGCCTCTAGCTTTGCTGGCTTTGACCCAGAAACTGCTGGCTTCTGAAAATCGTTTTCATTATCTGTATTCCCGCGAGGTCGCTTTTACCGGCAGAGTAAGCCTGAACGGCGAAGTCCTCAGGATCTCGCCGGAAGCTCTTGAAAAGAAAATAAAAGCTGCTTTTTATTCAGGGTTGAGTTATCTGGTGATCCCTGCCGAGAATCTGAAAGAAGCCAGCCAGTTCCTTTTCAAGCTGAAAGCTGTCCACCCTTACCGGAAATTTGAACTCATCGGGATAAGCCACCTTAATGAGATTATCACTGATAGCCGGATCTGCCAGAAGCTGGTTGCTCCGGCGCTGACTCATTTCTTCCGAACCAGAAAGCGACTGATAAGAAGGGTGGTGGCTGTCTCTGCCGTGGTCGGTGCTCTGGCTGGAGCTACCACGATCCTTCACAAAAATCCTTCTTACCACTTCTGGAAAGTCCGACACCCGCTGAAAATAGAGGTACACAACAGTAAGCTTTATGCCTACAACCCGGAGAACCAGCTTCTCTGGATTTTCCCTCTGGACCGCCCGCTGCGGGCAGAAACTCTGGAATATAAATTTGTAGACCTCGATGGTGACGGTCAGGAAGAAATCCTGGTTGCAGGCGACCATCTAACCGAGGAAAAACTCAGTTCGGAGCTTTTCTGCCTGGAAGCAGACGGAAATCTCCGCTGGAAATTTCAACCGGGAAGAAAAATCCGGACGCTTACGGATGAATTTTCCAACTATTACACAATTAAACGATTTGTGGCAGAGGCTTTTGCTGCCGGTAACCCTGAAAAATCTATCCTGGTCATAGCTAACCATGCCATGTGGTATCCAGCACAGATCGTGCTTATTAATTCCAGTGGGCAGATTCAGGGTGAATACTGGCATGCCGGACATTTAGGCAAAAATTCCCTGCTGCTGCTCGACCTTGATGAAGACGGCCGTAAGGAGATAATAATCGGCGGGACCAACAACGATTTCCAGCAGGCCTGTCTTCTCGTGCTGGACCCTGAAAAAATAAGGGGATGCTCACCCGGTAGCCACAATCCGGAGTTTACATTTCGGGACATGCCTGAAGGCACTCAGGAATATTACCTGCTCTTTCCGAGAACCACCCTTAATCAGGTCATGGGCATACGAAACCGGGTGGAGACGGCAGAAATTTATCCTGAAGATAAAATTATCGAAATTACCACCACTGAATTTCTGAAAGACCTGCCGCGAGTGATGATATACGACTTCAACTACCAGCTTATGCCCCTGCTGTCCAGGCCGAATGACGCTTTAATTGAAATTGCCAAAGAATTTGTCGTCTCCCGGGTGCTCCCACCCCACGCCCTGACCGAGCTGCGAAGCCTCAAAGACAAAATAAAATACTGGGACGGGGCAGGGTGGGTTGCCTATCCCGCCAGAAATAAGAAGCTCGAACTCTAAAAGCCACAAATTTTTTTCAGAAATTTTCTGCAAACACAGGTTTGGTATCCCTATAAAAATATGGGTGGAGGCAAGGGCAAAAGGGATTCCCGGTAGAAGATGGGAACCTTTTTTATTGATTTTTTTATTGATTAGAATTCCAGAAAAAAGCAAAAAAAACATTCTCTATAGGCGCTTATATAAATTAACTTCTCTGAATTATAAGAAGAATTTCCTTATCGCCTTTGTCTGATATATAAAAACCCGAAGAACGTTTCTGGCCGCTCAGAATGTCAGTCATCTTAACCCGCCGCGCTTCAGCTTTTTTCTCACCCCTTAGAAAAATCGCAAAATCGGGTAAAATGGAAAGCGGAAAGGCGACGGATGATGGAATACCAGGGAAAGTTAATCTCAGAATTTTTGAATCAGAAAGAAATCGCTGTGGTCGGCGCTTCGAGAAATCCCTCCAAATACGGTAACATCCTCCTGAAAAAGCTGCGGGCAGCCGGCTACCAGACCTATGCGGTAAACCCGGCGGCTGACCAGGTAGAAGGACAGCCGGCTTATCCTGACCTTCTGAGCCTGCCGCCCTCGGTAAAGGCAGCTGTGGTCGTGGTTCCACCCCATATATCCGAAAAAATAGCCAGACAGGCGGTAACCGCCGGCTACAGATATGTCTGGTTCCAGCCAGGGGCAGAATCCCCTGAAGCTATATCTCTTCTAAAAGAAGCTGGCACAGGGGTCATCTACAATACCTGCCTTCTGGTCAGGGTAACCCCCTGAAAGCATGAAATTTTTATAACTCGGGGTGATGTTCTTCCCGACCAGAAACAGGGTCTTCAGGAGCTGTAAATCTTTTTGATGAAAGATTCCTTATTCTTCCACTTTTCTTTGACTTTAACGTGAAGCGAGAGAAATACCTTCTTCCTGGTGAGATATTCAAGCTCTTCTCTGGCCAGGGTTCCGATTTTCTTGATCATGCTGCCTTCGCGGCCGATTACTATTTTCTTCTGTGAGTCCTTTTCGACATAAATTTCAGCCTCAATTTCCAGGAGATTTTTATCCTCTCTTTCCTGAATCTTCAGCACCTCCACAGCCACCGAATGGGGTACTTCCTGATAGCAGTTCATCAGCACCTTTTCCCTGATGATTTCAGCTGCCCTGATGGTCAGCGGGTAGTCGGTTACCATGTCCTCAGGATAGAGAGCCGGACCTTCAGGAAGAAAAAAGATGACCTTATTCAGTAGCTCATCCAGCCCTTCCCCCTGAACAGCCGAGACGCTTACCCAGTCTCTGAATTGAAGAACCGAAGAAATAGCATTACGGGCAGCTTCCAGTTGCTCCTGGTGGCAGAGGTCTTTCTTGGTCAGCACCAGCAGCGCAGGCAAACCTGACCTGTTAACTTCGGCCGCCAGGTCTTTATCTTCATCTGTCACTTCCTGAGAGGCGTCCAGGAGGAAAAGCACCAGGTCAACTTCTTTCAACGACCCGGTAACCTGAGAATTAAGGAAATTCCCCAGCGCATCTTTCGCCCGGTGAAAACCGGGTGTGTCCACCAGAATGATCTGGGCTTCCGGTCTGGTTATGATGCCCCTGAGCTTAAACCTGGTGGTCTGGGGCTTTTCTGAAACGATGCTGACCTTCTGTCCCACCAGAGCGTTAATCAGGGTGGACTTTCCAGCGTTGGGTTTGCCGACGACAGAAACAAAGCCTGACTTCATCGATATCCTCTTTTGATTAAAATTTTAAGAACAGGCGGGTATATTTTACAGCAAAGCCCCTTTACGGCAAACCTGAATATTTCAGTCAGGGTTATGTTCAGTGCTTTTCGTTAGATGAATTTGAAGCCTTACCCCCGGACGACCGTTCAGCCCCGGCCGACCTGGCTTCGGAACTCGAACGGCTGGAGGAGCCAGTTGACGGCGCAGCAGCCGATGAACTGCCGGTTGCCGAAGAACTCCCGGAAAAGCCAATCGCTGGCGCCAGCTGGACTATTCCCTGCGGAGTTATTCTTACCCTTAATTCTCTTGCTTCTCTCGAGGTGAGCCTCAGCTCGGGAGAGACGATTAAATTTTTCGTGCTATCGTAGAAGATATTAACACCCAGCTGGCGGGCTGCTTTCAGGTCAGGGTTCCAGTCTCTGAACCTCAGACTGTATTCCGGAGAACTTACTGCTCCGGGCCGACCGGGTTTATGTTCACCCATTCCAGCGGCGTCTCTTCTCTCCTTAATCTCTTCTGAAGCTCTCTGTGCCATCCTGGCTGGAGACATCTCTTCCTTTATTCCGGCAGCGGCGGTGTTTCTGACCTGGATTTCTTCCCCCGCCCTGTTTTTCAGATAAACGGAAATTGCTCGATCCAGGGCAGGAAGGATTTCGCTTTTTCCCTTCGAGAGAGTCGCTGTTTCACCCGGATTAACCTTTTCCATAACCTCTGTTAACTTTAATATTCTGCTGGCTGAGATCTCGGTTCCCAGATCTTCAGGCTTCACGGCCACAGGCGCGGGCGGCTTTTCTGAGATTCTCTTCAAGATTTCCGCATCCCGGCGTTCGATCGCTCTGGCAATACCGGTGACTATCTTTTTATATTCTGCCGGCACAGGTGGTGTCTGGGTCCGGGGTTTCTTCAGCTGGTCCCTGGACACCTTAGTTATCGCTGGAATTTCGCTGCCTGAGCCAGAACCGCCACCACCCCCGTAATAACCCCAGTAATTCCAGTAGTTGTAATCATATCCATAGAGACCGAGCCAGTCGTAAAGGAACCATGGCCTCCAGGTATAATATCCGGAGTAGAAATCCCAGACTGCCCAGGCTGGAGCAAATACCGAACCGGGAATCCAGACCCAGCCTTTCTTTTTGTCCCAGTGCCAGATACCCAGATGATAGGGCACCCAGCCCCAGGGCTCTTCCGGAACCCAGAAAAGCTGTCCGTTCAGATAAGTCCAGCTCCCGTAAAAATACGGGCTCCAGTTTCCCCAGGGATAAAGGTCGTTGTAGAACGGTCTCCAGACATAACCCAGATAATCATCCCAGACCCATTCGCCGTACCTGTTTCCGTAATACTGGGCAAAATAAAAGACTGCCGGCGGGAGTTTCTGAACTGGTTTCGGCAGCGGGGTAATGCCTTTGTGGAGCTCAAGGAATTTTTTATTCAGCCCGGCATTCCAGGCTTCAAACTGAGCAAATTCAGGGAAATTATCCCTGGCTGAAACCTGATGGGATGCATCAACCACCAGGCTGACACCTTTTCTGGCAGAAACGGTACTCAATCTACTGGCAGACGGTCCGTAAAGAACACTCACTTTTCCCTCTTTCACCGTCAACCAGGTTTCTCCCTCACCGGTGTGTCTGACCATCAGAACGCTTTTATTTTTCATTTTGATAGCAGCGTTGGGTGTCAGAAGTTGAAAAACTTCCCAGGAATTATAAGCTGTATACATGAGATAAGCCTGTCCTCTTTCCAGCCAGAGGTTCGACATCTGCTCTTCAGAACTCAGACTCTGAGCCATGATAGTTTCTATTCTCAACCTGGTGTCCGTATCCAGGCGGAGGATTGTTCCGCTGTCAAACTGAATCTCACAGGGCCTGTCGTAGGTTACTATCAGATCGCCAGGACCGACCGGGAAATTAAGCCTGACCGGTTCCGGTTTCAACCCATCCCTGATCACCTCCGGCGCTCTTGAGCCGATTTCTTCAGGAAGATAACTTATGAATCCGTAATATAAATCACGCTCCCCGGAAATCAGAGTATAATGTTTGCCCGTAGCTCCGGCCACACTGACCAGCAGGCAGACCAGGGCAGGAATAAAAATAGCAAACAGAATTTTTCTCATTTTTATCTCCCTTTTTATTATACAGCATAAAATGTGCCATTTCCCAGAAATGATTTTAGCTGTGAAGAATCCTGTTTCTTAATTTCTTCAATGTCCCCACCGGATTACAACTGTCACCCGGGATAAAATCCAGGCCGGCAGGATTAAGCATGTTGATTTTCGGGTGTGACAGGGGGTAGAATGAACTCAGGATGGCCAGAATAGAACAGCTCATCAATCAGGTATACCGGCATCTACCTGGAGCCATCGCTGTGGTCGTGGCCATCTGGCTGTTGTTTCCCTTCATCAGGATTGACCGCACCGATTATACCCAGGGGAAAATACTGGCTTACAGGCTGATTTTCGGGTTGACCATTCTCATAGTGATGCTCGGCAAAATGGGTTTCGACGTATTTTTCCCGCAGGGGATAGCCAGGCCTGTTTCCAGCACAAAATCCGTGCTTTTCCTGATCTTCGGGATTCTCCTGCTGGCTTTTGTGGTTTACATCATCGTCCAGGCTGGCTCACTCTTTATGACCAGCTATCCTGACACGACAACCCTCAATTATTAGCCTTAACTGAATCCCCTGTATAACAGGGACTTCACTTCTGCCTTTTCAATCAATTAATCCAGGTCTCCAAACTAAAACTTTTCCATTTTTCCATGCTGAATCGCCCCGAAGCAGAAGCTTAATAGCCAGGCGGTCCCTGGCTCCAATTTATTATTTTCAGATTTAACACTGAAGAAGACAGAACAACGAACAGACCGGCTAACTGAAAATCTCCCTGTTCCTGATATATAGAAACAGGGCCGCCAGCAGGTAAAGCGCCGTCACCAGGCCCCCGGTTACCGGGGACAGTTCAAAAAGCTGCCCGATGAAATTGATCATAAAATGCAACAGGATTGCGGAGAGTGTGCTGCGCTGATTCTTAAAAAAGACATAGGTAAAAATCACTGATTTGGGAAAAAGGTCAAGGAAGTAAAAAGCCAGAAGCAAAGGATTTTCCGCCTTCGACTGAAGCGGATATCCCTTGACCATAAAAAGCGGAACATGCCAGAGAGCCCAGATAAAAGCTATCAACAGGCTGGCCTGAAGGCCAGACATGCGAAGCTTGAGTTTATCCAGCCAGTAACCTCTCCATCCGAGCTCCTCCGGAACCGGTCCGATAAAAAAAGAATAAAAAACAAACACCAGGATGGAAGGAATGTGAGCTCTGACCTGAAGCACCACTCTGAATTGACTTAAAGGTTCTCCCAGCAGCACGGAAAGCAAAATGGCGCCCACGGTAACACCCGCAGGAAGGAGAAAGATGAACCAGTAGGCGCGCCGGGTTATCAGAGTGGGGTCAAAAACCCGCCGCCAGTAGTCCCAGTGATAATCGGAATCCTCGCTCAACAGAATAAAAACCAGAGCCACCAGAGCCGGCATCAGCAGTCCGGCCAGAAGCAGAACCTTCACCGCCAGATTTTCCACCCCCTGACCTGTGGATACAGCCAGAAACCAGGGAATCCAGGTCAGCAAAATTACCAGTGGACCGTAAAGAAGAGGTTCTATATGAATTTTTTTCGAAAACATTATCAAACCTGAAGTTTCAGCTCTGTATTAATAAGATACAAAAAAATATTTTTCTAATAAAGAATTTTTTTTGGGCGCGGTCTTTTTACCTGTTGCCATCGACAGAAAGCGCCCGATCGCAAACGTTAAGTTATCTCCCGGTTGATCAGCCTGATTTTGTTTGTTAACAGGATTTACTCATCTTCAAAGCCTGATTTTTGCCCTGTTAACCGCAACAACCGGCGGTAAAACAAAAAAGGTACCCCTGAGATTTTCTACCAGACCGGTTAAACTTCTCAGCTCGCTCAACTATAATGTTGACCCGAACGTTTTCCGGAATTATTAATAATATTGAAATAAAAGGAAAACTGGAGTCGATGATGAAAGCGATAATATTATCCGGACAGCGGCAGGCGCTCCTGACAGAAAAACCAGAACCTCAGCTACCCGGTCCGGATTGGGTTCTTCTGAAGACCAGGGTGGCGGGAATCTGCGGCAGCGACCTCCACTATTTCATTTCAGAAACAGTCGGAGGAGAAAAGGTCCCCTACCCCTGCGTCGTCGGTCATGAATGTTCAGCTGAAGTGGTTCAGACCGGAAGCGAGGTTAAGAACCTCAAGCCCGGCGACCTGGTGGCGGTTGAGCCTTCGATCTACTGCGGGGTCTGCGACCGGTGCGTTGTCGGACGCTTCAACACCTGCCGCAAAATCAGATTTCTCGGTCACCCTGGAGAACTGGATGGCTGTTTCGCGGAATATTTTGTGATGCCCTCGGGAAATTTAATCAAACTGGATAAAGAAATATCGCTGGAAGAAGCCATGCTGGCCGAGCCTCTGTCGATAGCTCTCCACGCTTTAAGGCTGGCTTCGCCTGAGAAGACTGACAGGATAGCGGTGCTGGGCACCGGGCCGATCGGGCTTTCACTTATAATTCTGCTGAAGCATTATGGGCTGAGCGCCATTTACGCCACCGACCGCTCGGAAGCCCGGGTCAAAGCAGCCATTAAAGCTGGAGCCAGCTGGGCTGCCAGTGTCGAGCAGGAAGATGTAGTCCAGGAAATCTTACTGCGTCAGCCTCTGGGACTCGAGGTGGTTTTTGAAGTCAGCGGGGATCAGGAAGCCATTGACCAGGCAGTGGAACTGGTGAAGCCGGGTGGTCGGATAATTCAGGTGGGCATTCCCATCCCGGAAAGGGTTTCCTATCAGATAGCTCGCCTGAGAAGAAAAGAAGTAACCATCATAAACTCGCGCCGCCAGAACAGATGTCTCGAGCCGGTTCTGGAAATGATTAAGAAGAAAGAACTTGAAGTCGCCTGGCTTCTAACCCATCGCTTCACGCCGGACCAGGCGCAACAGGCTTTTCAAACAGCCGCCGACCGACTCGACGGGGTGCTTAAAGCTGCCTTCATCTTTTAAGCGCTTCTCAGGCTCCGGAAATCCGCGACAGCACTCTCGACTTTTCCGGGCGCAAGAAAACGAAGACCGGACTGCCGCCGGGCTTCTTAGAAGATAAATCCGAGGAGAACTGAAGCTCGGGTCCCGCCTATTTTGAACTTGACATCTTCATAGGTGTCACTGGCCGTGCAGTAACTACCGTTCAGCCCGAGAATGAGAAATTTTTCCTTGAAGTATATTCCGGCTTCAACCAGAAAACCCATCTTATTGCCGCTGACCTTGATGTCCATGGCCGTCTCCTCGTAAGTGGCCATGGCCACCCCGGCTCCGAGAAAAGCCTTGATAAACCTGTTAAGATAGGGCGAATAACCCACACCGCCGCCAAAAAATTGCTGTTTCGAATGAGCCGGCTCGTTCAGCTCGGGAGTCAGGCCGCTCTTGCTTACAGTGAAAAAGGTGCCGTAAAGGTAGAAATCTTTGAAAACCCTGAGACCCAGCTTGAACTCCGGGGTCTGCACGCTGTTCCCGTAAACTTCCTTATATCCAGAATCGGCCGGCAGAAGATATCCGTAACTGAAGGACAGCATAACGGTATCCGCGCGGAGAAATTGAAAACCCGCAACTGAAAAAACTACCAGGACCAGTAAAACTCTTGAAAAAATTCTGAAGGCTTTTGTTTTCATGTTTTCCCTTCTTTCCTGTTAATTTGCAATTTTTACCGTCCTGACTATCCTGTCTCTGATTGCCTCCGGACCGGTTCTCTCCATGCTGGAAGAAACAATCACCCGGCCGTAGCAGTCGAGCGCCTGAATGGTGTAAACATAATTTTTATTCAGATCAAGATATTTATCAATATATTCTAAGCGTCCGGATGAAAAATCCGATTCCTGGAAGGTTTGAATCAATTGAGGCGATTCGCTGCTTCCGGCTTCTTTCCTGAGGAGCTCATATCGGTCTATGTTGAAGGGGGAAGCCTTGCTCACCTGAACGGTAATGCGGGCAAACCCTCTCCTTATGATCCATCCCCTTTCCACCTGTCTTGCCACCTGAATGTTCAGGTTGATCTCCGGAATAAAACCGGTGCCGCTTACGGGCAGCAGAAATTGCGGACTGGTGGGATCGTTTGAACTGATGGCAAAAGTAGCATTCAGAGGTCCGGTATTGTAAGCGTCCAGCCTGAAGGTTATATCACGACTGCTGCCTGGATTTATAGCCAGGGGAAAGGTGGTATGACGACAGGTAAAATCCGTCGCTCCCGAGGCCCTGTTTATGCCGCTTATCACCAGCGGGCTGTCGCCATCATTGTAAACGGTAAGGACCAGGTCAGAATAGGTGCATATATTGACATTGCCAAAATTAAGGCTGGAAGCGGACAAGCGCATGGCCGGATTGGCACCAGCAACCAGACGCACCTGATAGCTGGCTGCCGCCCCGCTTTCGACATACATGGTCATTCCGGTAGGCGTGCCGTCGTATCTGGTGGTGGATGGATAGGTATTCGGACCGAAGATGCCTCCCTGCCGGTAAAGATCACTGGCATCAAATCCTCTTACTCCCCGTTCTATTTCATCCAGTCCATCGGCCTGAATCAACCTGAGCAGTTTGAACTCGGTATATGAGTTGTCATAACGGAAGTTCGTGCCGGCGTCGTTGAGCCGGGCATTTACATGCCAGACTGCTAAGCCGACATCACCGTAATTTATGTTTACCAACCGATAATCGTTTTTGACACCATATCTGTTCTGGACCAGAAAGTATTCGTTGAAGATATCTCCGCTGACCGCGCCCGGAAAGAAAAGCACGGCTTCTGGATATTCGGCTGAGGCCCTTAGAGTGTAAAACTGATTGCCTGAACTGAAAACGACCGGAGTAAGCCAGTCAAGAACGAATTTGGAAAAGGCATTATGGTCATAGCGGTTGGCATCCATCATATCAAAACCGCCCACCCCGCCCTTCGGTCCTATCGAGTCATCGTAGTCGTAGTAATCAGGCAGGCCGAGAGCATGTCCGGTCTCATGAATGGCTACCAGCGGTGTAAATTGGCCCGAGGGATAGTTGTAAAGTTCCCACTGCCAGGAATATTTTTTCAGCCTCTTCCCATCAAGCACATAATTAACATCGGTAAAATTTGTTTGATAACCCCACCAGAAGGATGCCCATTCGCCATGAGGCCCCGTCCAGAAAACCAGAAAATAGTCTATGTAGCCGTCGCCATCGTTATCATACTGGGAAAAATCATGGCCCTGACTGTCATAATAATTCAATACCTCCTTTATCAAATTCTGCCTTCCGGTGGTGGTCTCCTGCACCTGATCACGGTTGTAGGAAGTCGTGTACCAGCCGAGCACATTTCCCTGAATATCAAGCTGGTTGTAAGAAGATCTCCGATAGTAAGCTCTCAGACTTTCGTAAGGATAATTCGGGTCGTAGGCGTTTTCCGGACCAAAGAGTTTATCAGCAATAAAATCAGCTGAAGTCATCGGAGGATAATCGGCAAAAGCAATCAGAACGGTCAGAACTTTTACTGTTCCCCTCGTTGGCATGCCACGACGGGATGAAGGGGGCGCCAGTAATCTGTCTATTTCCTGAGGAGTGAGTCCCTGAGCTTCGAGATAAAGACGCCTTACCCGGTAATTAAGATAGGCCACCACTTCCGGGTCCATTCTATGGTTGCCGATTTCCCTGGCTGCCGCCACCCTGGCTGCCCAGGTCCCATCTTTTTTATACTTTTCGACCTGTTCCTTCGTGGGAGGCTCAAGCGCCAGCAAACAGGTGAGGCTTAAAAAAACACTGAGAAAAAGAAAGGCTAAAAATCTCACAGATAATCTCATTCTCCATACTCTCCCTTCCGATTGTGTTTTTTTTATTTTTTTTTACTGTCATTGTCAACAGAAAAATTCTTTCGGGCACAGACATAGTATCCAGGGTAAGGGTGGTATATGGAGGCGGCGTGGTGGTAGGCCAGCTATTGGGATAGGGGTTGAAGACGCAAAGGGATTTATCAGGCTGGCACTTGAAAAAGCAGGGCTTCCTCCGGTAAAAGTTTTGTTAAAACTTTTAACTGAAAGGAGGAAGCCCCAACCCAAATGACGAGATATATATACCCCGGATACCATGAGCTTTGCAAGAGTGCTCCTGTGCTGGCGAGGAAGGTATTAGTCAGGGCGTATGATGAGCTGGGGAGCATCTCTGCGGTGGCTAAGGCTTTAGG
>JBASPX010000025.1:0-37551 GCA_049659625.1 Candidatus Saccharicenans sp.
ATTGCCTTATAATCTCTTTGAGCCATCGTAATGAAATACCTCCTTTCTTTAGTTTGATTACTGTAAAAGGAGAGTTTACGATGGCTCACTCCTTAACGCAATTTGCGAACTATTTTGTACACCAGCCGGTTATTCTACCAAATTTTTAAAAAACAATTAAATTTTTTATAGCAGGAAAAGAAAGCTACCTGCGACGGCTTTTCTCTCCTTAAAGCGGGTTTTTTGCTAGTGAAGTTTGTCCGACCTTTTTTCAGGAGGTTTTCGAAGAAACTTAAAGTCAGCATCTCTTTTATGTGGAAAAATTTCTGAATAGCCTGTGGAAACCCCCGATAATTTTCTGTTAATTTTCTTTGATAAATTCTTGACAATAACTTTTTTATTTTAATATACTCATAAACTCATGAAAGCCGAAACCATAACTCTTCTAACCATCTTCATTCCGGTATTGGGTTCGCTGCTGGTGCCCCTGGCTGGATCCATCTCGCCCAGGGTTCGTTCCGCGTGGGCCGTTCTGCTCGGCGCGGTCACCGCTTTCCTGCCGCTCACGCTTATTCCTCAGGCGATGAAGGGCGGAGAAATCATCTGGGCCAGGAGCCTGGCGATGGGTCTGGATTTTATCTTAGTTATCGATCCCCTGGCCATTTTCATGGCGATCGTTTCCTCGTTCATCGGATTCCTGATCCTCATCTACTCTCTCGGTTACATCCACCACGAAGACCATCAGAACGAATACTACCTGATGGTCGTCCTGTTCATCGGCTCGATGATGGGTCTGGTGTTCTCGGGCAGCCTGGTGTTCATGTACCTGTTCTGGGAGATCATCGCCATCGCCTGCTGGCGGTTGATAGGCTTTTACCGGCAGAAGGATTACATTCTGAAAGCGGACAAAGCCTTCCTGGTCACTTTCGGCGGCGCAGTGGTCATGCTGCTCGGCTTCATCGTCATCTACGGGCAGACCGGAACTTTCAACCTGACCCAGATGCGCGGGGTTTTCATTCCCGGCACCGCGGTTCTGCTGATTCTGTTCGGAATGTTCTCCAAATCCGCGACCGTGCCGCTGCATACCTGGCTGCCTGATGCCGGTGTAGCCCCGACGACGGTCACCGCCCTGCTGCACGCGGCCGTGCTGGTTAAGATCGGCGTTTATGCCTATGCTCGCCTTTTCCTGTACACCTTCAAAATACCCCCTGAATGGCAGCAGGCGATTATCATCCTGGCGGTTCTTTCCAGCCTGATTTCAGCCGGGGCGGCCACGGTGGAAAATGACCTGAAGAGAATCCTGGCTTACTCGACGGTGAGCCAGATAGGATATATTTTCCTCGGACTGAGCGTGGCCACGCCAACAGCCATCTCCGGCGCTCTGCTTTACATCCTGATGCACGGGCTGGCCAAGGCCGGTCTGTTCCTCTGCGCCGGGATTGTCATCCACGCAACTCATAAAAGAGATATCAGGGAGATGGGCGGGTTGATAAAAACCATGCCCATCACCGCCATTTCATTCCTGATTTGCGCCTTTTCGGTCATCGGACTGCCACCGCTGGGCGGGTTCTTCTCGAAACTGCTGGTTATCGTCGGAGCGGTTCAGGCTGACCAGGTCTGGGTAGCTGCCCTGGCGCTTTTTACCGCCGTCCTGACGATGTTTTACCTGCTCCGCGTGTTCGCAGCAGTCTTCCTGGGCGAACTTAAGATTACCGCTCCGGAGAAAACTCCTTCCATGGTCGGAGTGGTAACCGTCCTGGCCGTGCTCTCTGTCGCGGCCGGCCTGCTGGTAACCTATCCCATGAAACTCGTCCAGGTGGCAACAACTCACATAAGCTGGTGGCTAAGATGAACTCAACAATTTTACTCTGGCCCATTCTGTTTCCGGCCGCGATGGCCGCGGTGCTGCTTTTAATCCCTTCCCGGATCAAATTCCTGAGAGAAATACTCGCGGTGCTGAGCTCGGGTGTTCTTCTCTATCTTGGCTTCCGTCTTTTTGCCGTAAAAAACCTCTCGCTGGTCCGGGACTGGCTTGGCAACGGCATCAATTTTGACCTGAAGTTATACCACTTCTCCGCCTTTATCCTTCTGGCTCTGGGCGGATTTCTCTTCCTGATCTGCCTTTATTCCACGGTGAAAATGCAGAGCCATCCGCGGATCCGGGAATATTATGGTTATATTTTCCTGGCAGCCGCCTTTTCCAACGGCGCGGTGCTGGCCAACAATTTCATCCTGCTGGTGTTTTTCTGGGAGGCCCTGCTGATCACCACCTATGCTCTGGTAACTCTCGGGCTGAAGCCAACCTCGCACCGCACCGCGGTCAAATCGTTGATCATAGGCGGTTTCTGCGACTTCGCCATGATCCTGGGCATCGGCATTCTGTGGGCTTCCACCGGAACCCTGACCATGGATAAAATCCAGGTGGAACCACACGGGCTGACGGTGGTCGCTTTTATCCTGATGATGATCGGGGCCATCGGTAAGGCCGGGGCCATGCCATTCCACACCTGGATACCTGACGCCGCTCTCGACGCTCCGGTGAGCTTCATGGCCTTCATGCCGGCTTCTTTTGAAAAACTTCTGGGAATTTATCTTCTCGCCCGGATTACGCTGGACTTCTTCGAACTTAAAGTCGGAAGCGGACTCTCCATCCTGCTGATGATTATCGGAGCGGCCACCATAGTCTTTGCCGTCTTTATGGCTCTTATTCAGAAAGATTTCAAGAAGCTGCTTTCATTCTGTGCAGTCAGCCAGGTGGGTTATATGGTGCTCGGCGTGGGGACTGCCATTCCCATCGGGATTGCCGGCGGCATTTTCCATATGATCAACCACGCCATGTACAAGTGCGGACTGTTTCTCAGCTCCGGCTCGGTGGAACACCGGACGGGGACGACCGAACTGAAAAAACTTGGCGGACTCGCCCGGGAAATGCCCTGGACGGCGGCCGGTTTTGTGGTCTGCGCGCTGGCCATCTCCGGCGTCTGGCCGCTTAACGGTTTTGTTTCCAAGGAAATGGTGTTTCACGGCGCGCTGGAAACCGGCTATCCGATTTTTGCCATCGCCGCCTGGGTGGGCGCTATTTTTACCTTCGCTTCCTTCCTTAAAGCCGGACATTCCGTCTTCTTCGGTCCGCGCTCGACCGAGGTGCCCAGAACAAAAGAAAGCGAGGCTCCGATCGTTCTGCCCATTCTCATTCTGGCCGCACTCTGCATTACCTTCGGCGTGTACAACAAGCTCCCGCTGGAAAATTTCATCCAGCCGATTCTGGCCGGGCATCCGGAAGCCGGAGAACATCTTGATTTCACCTCCCATGCTCTTGACCTGTTCAACCCGGTGGCCGGGGTTTCCGTTCTCTGCCTGATCATCGCTCTGGGGATTCATCTTTACGGCTGGAATCGCGGCGGCAAAAAAGCCTATCTGGCTTCTGAACCAATCCACAATCTGCCGGTGCTCCGCAAACTTTATGACCTTTCGGAAGCCCGTTTCTTTGACCTTTACGAGCAGGGCGTTAAGTTCCTGCAGGGACTTTCCAGGGTGCTTTTCAGGTTTATCGACCGGCCGATTGATTATCTTTACGAAAAAGTGGTTACTGCGGTCGGCCGCACCTTCACCGGCCTGCTGCAGAAAGCCCATAACGGCCAGTATGCTAATTATCTGGCCTGGACTGTCGGCGGCCTGGTGGTCGTCGTCTGGATAATTCTTCAGTTAGTGAAATAGAGGAGGAGCGGTGGTTTTTTCATTCATTGTCATACCGTTACTGTTGGCTGCCTTTCTGCCTCTTATCGGTAAATTTTCAAAAAAATTGCTGCCTGACCTGTTGACTAACGCCGCTCTGGCTTACCTGGTGTTCAATTCGATCCTGCTGATCAAGCCGATCTTCAACCAGGGGGTTCTCATCCAGAATCTCAGCTGGTTCGGGGAAAAAGTTAACCTTCAGGTAGCCCTTGACAGTTTTAACCTGTTCATGCTGTTCACGATTTCGCTGGTGAGTCTGTGCATCTCGCTCTTCTCGGTCGACTATCTCGAACACTACGGACACAGGTCCACTTTCTACGCGCTTTTCCTGGTGATGATCGCCGGGATGAACGGGCTGGTGCTCGTCCCCGACCTTTTCTCCATCTACCTGTTCCTGGAAGTGGCGGCAGTCGCTTCTTACGCTCTGGTAGCCTTCGGGCTGGGTTACGACGAGCTGGAAGCGTCCTTCAAGTACCTGATGCTCTCGGTGGTGGCTTCAGCTTTTGCCCTTCTGAGCATTACGGTGATTTTCGGGTTGACCGGAAGCCTGAACTTTCAGGCTGTCGCCCAGGGACTGCAGGATCTCGGCGCCAGAACAGTGCTGGGAGTTTGCGTGGCTTTCTTCATAATGGGCTTTGGACTGAAGGCGGCGCTGGTTCCGTTCCATGCCTGGTTGCCTGACGCCCACCCTTCGGCTCCGGCTCCTATTTCCGCCATGCTGTCCGGCCTGTTGATCAAGGTGTCCGGAATCTATGCGCTCTTCAGAATAATTTACAGCGTGATCGGCATCACTCCGGCGCTGAGCCAGATTTTGATGGCCCTGGGTACGATCTCGATGGTGGTCGCGGCTCTCCTGGCGCTCGGGCAGAAAGATATTAAGAGGATGCTTGCCTATTCTTCCATCAGCCAGGTGGGCTACATAGTTCTCGGACTGGCTCTGGGCACACCCCTCGGGATCGCTGGAGCTCTTTTCCATCTGTTCAATCACGCCGTGGCCAAAGGATTGCTGTTCTTGAATTCCGGCTCAATTCAGCATATCACCGGGACCAGAAATTTAGATGAACTGGGCGGCCTGGGCAAGGTTGTGCCGGTGACCGCCGGCACCAACCTGGTTGGAGCGCTGTCGATTGCCGGTGTACCGCCGCTGGCCGGATTCTGGAGCAAATTGATCATAATCATGGCCCTGATTCAGGCCAGAGAATTCACCTACGCGCTCATAGCCATTCTGGCCAGCGTTTTAACCCTCTGGTATTATCTTCTGATTCAGAGAAAAGCCTTTTTCGGCCGGGTGAGCGAAAAATGGGCACAGGTGAAGGAAGCTCCTTTCTGGATGTCGGCCGCGAATGTGCTGCTGGCTCTGATCTGCATTCTGGCCGGCATTTTCTTTACTCCGATCTTCAGAACCTGGATTTCTCCAGCGGCTGAAGCGCTCGCCCGGGGAATTCAGGCGGTTCTCATGTGGGGATTGTGATATGGCAATACAAATAATTCTTCTCTGCGGCCTGGTAATTTTTTCAGGACTGGCCATCCTGCTCAGGGACCTGATTAAAGCCGCTCTCTCGCTGGCTGTGGCCAGCCTGATTCTAGGTATCATCTTCTTTCGCCTGTCAGCGCCCTATGCCGGCGTCTTCGAGATTTCCGTGGTCGCCGGTCTGATCACCGTGCTGTTCGTCCTGACGATCGCCCTGACGAAGAAAGGCGATGAGGTGGCGGAAGCCCGTCTGGTGAAACTGGCTTTTCCGATTTTCCTTATCCTTTTCCTGATCATCGACGGTCTGGTGATGAAATCCCTGCTGCAGAAAATTCCGGCTCTCCCTTCAGGACCTGAAGCTGGCACCTTCGGAGATGTCCTCTGGAAGCAGAGAACTTTCGACCTGGTTGCCCAGATCGGGGTTATTCTGGCAGGCGTGCTGGCCGTTCTGGCCTTATTCCGGAAAAAGGAAGAAGACAGAGATGAGTAACCTGTGGTTTCTTTACATATTCTTTTCTGCCCTGCTGATATTCATCGGCCTGTACTGTTTGCTGACGATGCGCAACCTGATCAGGTTGTTTATCGCTGTGGAAATCATCAGCAAGGGCGTTAGTCTGGCCATCGTGGCCACGGGCGCGGTTAAAAACAACATCCTTCTAGCCCAGAGCCTGACCATCACTTACATCGTGGTGGAAGTGGCCCTGGTGGCCACCGCCCTGGCCATGATCATCAACATTTACAGAAAGAACAAGAGTCTGGATGTTCGTCTGCTGTCCAGACTTAAGGGGTAAGCCATGAAAGGACTGCAATTTTTGCTATCTCCGCCGGTTGCCTTCTTTTTCTTCCTGGGTGTGGCTTATCTGCTTTATGCCCTCGGCCGGACTATGGCTCCGGGGCTTAACCGGACTCCCGGCAAACTGGCCACCTATGCCTGCGGTGAGGACATTCCCGGGGAAAAAGTGCAGTTCGGCTACCGGCTGTTTTTTGTCTTCGCTCTGTTCTTCACCATCATGCATGTGGCCGCCCTGGTAATTGCCACTATTCCGATCGGGAAAATAGTATATTTGGGTATAATATATTTAGCAATCATATTCCTGGCCATTGTGGCCCTGATAGCGAGGGACTGACATGCTTAATAAACTGGTTCACTGGTCCCGGTTGAAATCACCCTGGATACTTCATCTGAACACCGGAGCCTGCAACGCCTGTGACATCGAGGTGGTGGCGGCCCTGACACCCCGGTTTGACGTGGAGAGATTTGGCATCCTGCTGAAGGCTACTCCCCGTCACGCTGACGTCATCATCTGCACCGGCCCGGCTACCAGACAGATGAAAGATCGGTTGATCCGGATTTACGAGCAGACTCCGGACCCGAAATTTGTCATCGCCGTCGGAGCCTGCGCCATGTCCGGCTGCGTTTACCGCGGTGCCTACAACGTCATCGGCGGTATCGATCAGGTCATCCCCGTCGACGTGTACGTTCCCGGCTGCCCGGTGCGCCCGGACGCGGTCATCGACGGGGTGGTAAAACTTCTCAACAAACTTAAGGGATGAGGCAAACATGAACGACCAGATTCTGATGGAGAAAGCTCAAGCCAGTCTGGGGAATAAAATCCTGGCGCTGACCAATCCCGCCCCCCGCCGGATTTTCCTGAAAGTGGCGCCGGAGAACCTGCTGGAAACTGTCAGCTGGCTTAAGAATGAAATTGGTTTCACGCACGTTTCAACCATCAGCGGGGTGGACCTGGGACAGACCTTTGAAGTCCTCTATCATTTCGCCAACGATTTTACCTGCCTTACCCTCAGAACCGAAATCCCGCGAGACAACCCGCTTCTGCCGAGCATCTGCGAGTTGATTCCCGGAGCCATCCTTTACGAAAGAGAACTGCAGGATATGTTTGGCATAGTCGTGCAGAATATACCAGATGGCCGGCCGCTGGTGCTTCCTGACGGCTGGCCTGCGGGTAATTATCCCTTAAGAAAAGACTGGAAATACGAAAGACCGCCGGAAGTCATTCCTGGAGGAAACAAATGAAGTTTCAGATACCGATCGGACCGCAACATCCGGCCTTAAAAGAGCCCATCGGCCTGCGTATAACGGTCGAGGGAGAAATCATTCGCGATGCCGACCTCAGACTCGGCTACAATCACCGGGGGCTGGAAAAGCTGGCTGAACAGAAAACCTGGATCCAGAACATCTATCTCACTGAACGCATCTGCGGCATCTGCTCTCATTCCCATACGACCTGTTACGTTCAGGGTGTGGAAAAGTTGATGGAGCTGGAACCGCCAAAACGTGGCCTGTACATCCGCACTCTGGTGGCCGAGCTCGAAAGGATACACAGCCATCTCCTGTGGCTCGGCGTGGCCGGACACGAAGCCGGTTTTGACAGCTTCTTCATGTACACCTGGCGCGACCGTGAAATCGTCATGGACATACTCGAGACGATCACCGGAAACCGCGTTCACTACGGCATCAACACCATCGGCGGGGTCCGGCGCGACCTGGACGAAATGCAGGTCAAACACATACTGGATTCCCTCGAGATATTGAGGAAACGCAGCGAATACTACAAGAACCTCGGGACGACCGAGCCCAGCTTCGTGGCCAGGCTGGCTGGCGTTGGCTATCTCTCTCCTGAGGATGCCGTGGCGCTCTGCGCCGTCGGACCAACGCTCAGGGCCTCCGGCATCGCCAGGGACGTGCGCAAAGATGATCCTTACGCGGTGTATGATGAAGTTCCTTTTGAAGTCTGCACCGCCGACACCTGCGATGTCCTCGGCCGGACTGTTGTCCGCATTAAGGAACTTTTCCAGAGTTATAACATAATCGAGTATCTGCTGAAGAATCTGCCGGCCGGACCGATAGCCGTTCGGGCTCCCAGAAGAGCGAAACCGAACGAAGTGGTCAGCCGCTATGAAGCACCGCGCGGAGAAAATATCCACTACATAAAGAGTAACGGCACTGATAAACCCGAGCGTTTGAAAGTGCGGGCTCCGACTCTGGCCAACTACGCGGCCACCATCAAGATGCTCAAGAACGGGTTCATCGCCGACGTGCCGCTGATCTTCGCTGCCATCGACCCCTGCATCTGCTGTGCCGAGCGAGCGGTGTCGGTGGTTGACGCCAGGTCTGGAGAAGAAAAAATAATCCCGATGAACACCCTGAAACAACTGAGTCAAAAAATTTCATCCGGGAAAGAAAAAAAGAGGGTAGCAGAATGGCCACTGTGAACACTCTGATTTATCTAATCATTTATCCGGGTCTCCTGTTCCTGTTCCTCTATTCCACCTTTGTCGAGTGGTACGACCGCAAACTTTATGCCCGTTTCCAGAACCGCATGGGCCCCACCCATACGGGAAAATTCGGGCTGCTGCAGCCGATAGCCGACTTCTTCAAGCTGATGGCAAAAGAAGACATCGTTCCTGAAAGAGCAGACCGGAAGATTTTCTCTGCGCTTCCGGCATTTGGTCTGGCCATAGTTTTCACCGCCATGCTGTTAATCCCCGTCTGGAATTACAGCCTGGACCGTCCTTCGGTTATCTCTTTCAGCGGCGACATAATCGTTGTGCTTTATCTGCTGAGCCTTCCGACTTTTATCTTCTTCCTGGCCGGCTGGTCGTCGACCAATCTGTTCTCGATCGTTGGCGGAGCCAGGGTTCTCACCATGCTTTTCGGCTACGAAGTGCCTCTGTTCCTGGCGGTTCTGAGCCCGGCTGTTCTGGCCAATTCCTGGCGCCTGGCTGAAATCGCCGCTTTCTACCGCCAGCATCCGGCGCTGATTCCGGTGAATCTGCTGGGTTTCGTGATCGCCCTGATCTGCGTTCAGGCAAAGCTGGAAAGGACGCCGTTTGATATTCCTCACGCCGAGACCGAGATAGTCGGCGGAACTTTCACCGAATATTCTGGCAAGAAGCTGGCGATATTCCGCTTGATGATGGACGCCGAGATGGTCGTGGCCGCAGGTCTGCTGGCAACAGTCTTTCTCGGTGGTTTTCCCGGTGGTCCGCTCCTCGGGTTGATAAACTTTATCGTCAAAACATTATTCGTCATATTTTTCCTGGCGTTAATCCGGGCGACAACTTCCAGAATCAGGGTTGATCAGGTGGTCAGCTTTTCCTGGAAGTATCTGGCACCGCTGGCCGTCCTTCAGCTACTCATTACCATCCTGGTTAAGGGGTTAATCTCATGAAGATCGGAGTATTCATTCCCGAATTGCTGCGTCACCTCTTTAAGAAACCGGCAACTGTGGACTATCCCTTTGAAAAGCTCGAAGTGCCGCGCGGTTTTAGAGGTTCGCCCTACCTGAGACCGGAACTCTGCATCGTCTGCCGGGCCTGCGAGCGTGATTGCCCGGCCGAAGCTATTGAAATCACCGCTGTAAATGAAGCTGAAAAAAGATTCAGGATGATTATCCACAACGACCGCTGCATCCACTGCGCTCAGTGCGTGGATTCCTGCCCGACCGAGGCGATGCTGATGGACGACCGCTTTGAAATATCGGACTACAGCCGGCTAAACCTGAAGATGGAATGGGAATACGTGCGAGCGGTGGTCAAGCCGAAATCCGAACCCAAAAGCTGAACGGTAATTTTCTTCTGAAAAAATTTTTCTTGATTAAGGGGGGAGAAAAATATAAATTAACTCTGACCCCTGAATGACAGAGGGAAGGGCGGATGGCCGATAAATGGGTTCAATTCCTCAGAAAAGAGCTCAGGGGCGTGGAGAAGCTTCTGGTGCTTGGAACCGGCAACGCCCTTAAAGCGGACGATGCCGCCAGCCTTCTGGTGGCCAGCATCCTGGAAAATCTCCTCACCCGAAGACAGAAATCAAAGATCAAAGTGTTGCGCGTCTACGAATTGATCGACACTTACAGCCGCCGGGTTAAACGGTTGAAACCTTCTCATTTAATCATCGTCGACGCTCTGGACATGAAAAAAACTCCAGGAACGATCATGGTGACCAGATTGCAGCCAGAAAGCGGAAAAGGGAAGAAAAAGGTCGGACTGGAATTTGCGAAATTTCTGGAAAATCTTACCTCTGAGCTTTCCTGCAAGGTTATCTTTATTGGAATACAGCCGGCCTCTTTAGATTTTGGACACCCGATAACCCAGCCGATAAGAGAGGCCTGTCGCCAGGTGTCCGAGGCCATCGCCGTGATGACCACCGGTCAGCCGGCTAAATCTTCATAGGCATGAGCACGTAAAAATAAACTCCCCTGGGCTCTGACTCAGGCTTTATCAACACCGCGCTGTTTTCATCCTTTATTTCAAAAATAACCCGGTCGCATCCGACCGTTTCCATAAAATCCAGGAGATACTGAGAATTGAAACCAATCTCCATATCCTTTCCTCTGTATTCAACCGTGAGCTTATCCCTGGCTTCACCAAACTCCGGGTTGGAGGAGAACAACCTCAGCTCGTCACCACTGAGGTCAAACTTTATTCCTCTGGATTTCTCAGAGGAAAGGATGGCTACCCTTTTAATAGCCCGGATAAGAGCTTCTTTATCAACGGTCAGAATGTTAGGATTATCTCTGGGAATTACTGCCTGATAATTGGGAAATTTACTCTCAATAATCCGGCTTATTAACACCCGGTTGTTAACCCGGAAATAAAGGCTGTTGTCGTCAAAATCAAAATCAACTTTTTCGTTTTCAAACTTTTTAAGCTCATTCAGTGTTTTTTTTGAAACTATCTGATTCACTTCCTTATCAACACTTAACCCTTCAAATTCTCTCCTGGTGTAAGAAAGCCGGTGTCCGTCTGTGCTTACCAGCTCCAGCTGATTGTTCTTGATTGAAAGAAGCGCGCCGCTGAGATAATAGCGCTGCTCCTGGGTAATGGCATAAAGAACGCAATCTATCATCTCTTTGAAATCTGAGAAATTCCACGATATTCCTTTTTCAAAATCTGAAGCCTGGATTTCAGGAAAATCTTCTTCTGAGGCGGTTAGAACCTTTATTTCGCTTTCACCGCTCCTGACTATTAAGTGCTCATCTTTCTTTATAAACTCTATTTCCTGATCCTCGGGCAATAATTTTATGAACTCAAAAAGTCTTCTGCCGTTAACCGCAGCCCGTCCATCAGTGCGGACATCTGCCTCAAACTTTGTTCTCAAACCCACTTCCAGGTCAGTGCCCATCATTTCCACCGTTCCCTTCGTCGCTCTGATCATGATGCTGGAGAGAATCGGCATGGTTGTCCTTTTTTCCACAATACCCTGAAGGAGACTTAACTCATTGATAATGTTGTTTTTAGAAGTTATAAACCTCATTTTTTCCACCTTTCCTTATCATTCATAATATAATCAATTTAAGTTAAAAGGCAATGAAAAAATTAATATATTGTTTCAAGAATATGTGAATTTCTTTTCCTTTTGCGTTGATAATCATTACTTTAGTAGCTGAATCATCTTGTTGATTTCTCTGTTGAATTCTGGGTCTTTCTCTCTTAATTTCTCAATTTTTCTTATGCTGTGAAGAACTGTTGTATGGTGCTTGCCGCCAAATTTCTTCCCTATTTCCGGAAGAGAATTATCAGTGAGTTCTTTAGCCAGATACATGGCTACCTGTCTGGGAAAAGAAACTCTCGGTGAATTGTTTTTTGATTTAATCTCAGATAGCTTGATTTTGTACTGATTACAGACAACTTTCTGTATTTTTTCGATGGTAATCACATTAGTTTCAGCGTCAAGTAAGCCCCCCAATGCTTCACGGGCCAGGTCCAGGTCTATTGGAGCTCCTTTGAGGGAAGCGAAAGCGATCACCCTTCTGAGGTAACCTTCCAGTTCTCTTATGTTTGAGTGGACTTTATCGGCGATGTACAGGGCGACAGCCTCGGGAAGAGATACGTTCTCAAGCTCAGCTTTTTTCTTAAGGATGGCGATTCGCGTTTCGATGTCCGGTGGTTTCAGGTCGGCTATCAATCCCCACTCGAAGCGCGAGCGGAAACGCTCTTCCAGATGTGGAATGTCCTTTGGCGGGCAGTCGCTCGAAATGACGATCTGTTTCTGGTTATCATAAAGATGGTTGAAGGTATGGAAAAATTCTTCCTTCGTTCTCTCCCGGCCTGAAATGTAGTGAATATCATCCATCAGTAGAACGTCAACTGCCCGGTATTTCTGACGGAATTCAAGTATTTTCCCGTACTGCAGGTGGTTGATCAGCTCGTTCATGAACCTCTCGGTGGTAACATAGAGTACTTTCAGCCTGGGATTGCTGTTCATGATGTAATGGCCGATGGCATTCATAAGATGGGTTTTCCCGAGTCCAGCTCCGCCATAGATGAACAGCGGGTTGTAAGATTTAGCCGGGTTCTTAGCTACAGCCACGGCAGCCGCGTGAGCGAACTGGTTGCAGTTGCCAACGACAAAATTTTCAAAAGTGTAATTTGGATTAAGGTTAGCCACCAGGGTGATGGCCTGCTGGAGTTTCCTTTCTTCGGGGGAGTTTCTAAGGAATGAAGTCGGAGTTTCATCATAGATGAATTTTATGTCAAATACTTTGTTGAATATTTCCTGAGAACATTCATTGATAAGTCTGGAATAATGAAAGCTCAGCCAGTCCTTGAAATAGGAATTTGGCACCTTGATATAGAGCGTTTCGCCTTCTGCTCCGATGTAAGACGTCGGCTCAAACCAGGTTTCAAAAGCCTGACTTTCCACCCGGTTTTTTACTGCCGCCAGTATCTTATTCCAGGGATTAGCTTTATCTTCGGACTTCATGACTGCCTAAAAGATTTCCACAGAATTTTCCACAATTGTGGAAAAATACCCCGTCGATGCCAGAGACGGGGGAAACGCTGAAAAATATTAGCACCCTAAAGCATAAAATTCAAGGAAAATTTTACAATTGTCGTTAAAAAAACAGGGACCCGTGCTTGCCTTTCGGGGCTTCTGACAGAATTTACCTGCCGAACAAGAGCATGAAGGCTGCATCAGTCCATTCCGGGCCTGTCAATTCCTGGAGTTGCAAACCTGATAGATTTGTGGTATAAATTTGAACTCAATAGAAAATCATTTGAAAGCGAGAAGAATCATGGCCAGAGAGTGTGATATCTGTCATAGAGGCCCGATTTTCGGTTTGAGCCGGAGCCATTCGAACAGGGCTTCACGCAAGAAATGGAGTGTTAACCTGCAGAGAGTCCGAGCCCGGACGGAAAGCGGAGTAAGAAGAATCTGGGTCTGTACCCGCTGCCTTCGCTCCGGGAAGGTGCAGAAAGCCGTCTGACCTTAATCCCTTTCGACGGCATTAACTTCCTTCAGTCGTCCGATCTTTTCCATAATTTTCTGCAGATGGTTGATGTCTTCTATCGTTATCTCCAGGGAGATGCAGGCCTGTCCGTCCTGACTGGTACTGACTTCTGCTTTTGAAATGTTTCCATTCTGTTCGGCCACAGCCGCGGCCACCCTGGCTAATACTCCAGGAGAATCTTTAGATCTGATAATAAGCCTCGCCTTAAACATTCCCTGGAAAGAAGGGTCCCAACCCACTTCCACCAGGCGCTGACTGTCAAGGATTTCTTTCTGAACCAAGTAACATCGCTGGGCATGGATGGTCATCCCTTTCCCTGAAGTGAGATATCCAACGACCGGCTCGCCTTTTATCGGCGAGCAGCAGCGAGCCAGTGAGATCATCTGTTCGTCCAGGTCTTTGATCATCAGTCCCGGGGACTGGGTGCGCCCGGAGATCCTTTCCACCACTCTGGTGAGTAAGCTGCCGGCAGAGGCTCTCTCCACCAGCGGGCTTGAGGTCAGCTTTTCCAGGAGCTTTCGGTCAAGCACAATTTTTCCGAGACCGATCAGGAGGAAAAAATCTTCCAGGCTGTTCAGGCGCATGCTCAAAACTTCTGACAGCTTTTCTCTGAGTGTCTCTTCCGAACGCAGGTCAGGAGGCATTGTCAGCCTCTTGCTTTCTTTCTCCCAGAGACGACGCCCGAGCTCGATCGCCCTTTTCCGGGTTTTCAGGTTGAGAAATTTTTTTATCTGCTGGCGGGCGGAAGCCGTCACCACCCAGTTCAGCCAGCTCCGATGGGGGGTTCTGTCTGGCGAGGTTATTATTTCGACAATATCTCCGGTTTTGAGCGGTGTTTTCAGGGGCATCAGCTGACCGTTGATTCTGGCCTCGCTGGCTTTGAGGCCAATTTCCGAGTGGATCTTGAAGGCGAAATCGAGGGCGGTGGCACCCGGAGGAAGCGTGATCACCTTACCCTTCGGCGTGAAGGCATAAATCTCTTCAGGTATAAGGTTGATTTTCAGGTTTTTCAGAAATTCCTTCGGGTTTTTCTGCTCGCTGAACAGAGCGGAAATTTCCCTGAGCCACTGCAGGCGCTGATCTTCTGCTGTCAGACCGGTCGGGGCTCCTTCTTTATATTTCCAGTGAGCAGCTATGCCGTTCTCTGCCAGTTCATGCATTTCTCGGGTACGGATCTGAATTTCAAAAGTCTGCTTGTTTTCAGTAATGATGGTGGTGTGCAGCGACTGATAGAGGTTCGGCTTGGGCATCGCGATGAAGTCCCGAAATCTCTGTGGCAGGTGAGGCCAGCGCTGGTGAATGATACCAAGGATGGCGTAACAGTTTTTAACTGAATCGGTGATTATGCGGAGAGCCAGAAAGTCGTAAACCTGGTCGAAGTCGATCCCTTTTTTCATCATCTTCGAGTAGATGCTGTAAAGTCTTTTTATCCGGAACTGGATTTCTGCCGGTATGCCGTTTTCTTTCAGCAGCTGTTCTATGGTTTTTTTGAGCTTTTTCAGTTCTTTTTCGCCTCTTTTCAGTTCCGGTTCGACCAGCGCCACCATCCTGAAATATTCGTCCGGGTCAACGTAGCGGAAGGCCAGGTCTTCCAGCTCAGCCCGGATGCGACCCATGCCCAGACGGTTGGCGATCGGAGCGTAAATTTCCAGCGTCTCCCTGGCGATGCGCTTCTGTTTCTCCTCCGGGAGGAAATGAAGCGTTTTCAGGTTATGCCAGCGGTCTGCCAGTTTGATAAAGATCACCCGCAGGTCATCGGTCATCGCCAGAATAATTTTCCTGATGGTCTCAGCCCTGGTGTCTTCCGGGGATGAATCCTCAACCCGGCTGATCTTGGTCACTCCTTCCACCAGGGTGGCCACTTCCCGGCCGAAATTTTCCCTGATTTCAGCCGGGGTGACCTCGGTGTCTTCGAGCACATCGTGCAGCAGCCCGGCCACCAGGGTGGTCAGGTCCAGGTTCATCTCCGCCAGAATGTTAGTAACTTCCAGCGGGTGGCTCATGTACGGTTCGCCCGAGCGGCGGGTCTGTCCCCTGTGGGCTTTCGCCGCAAAGACGTAGGCTTTCTGGAGTATTCTCAGGTCTTTTTCGGAATACTTCCCCGAAATCTTTTCTACGATGTCGTCAAACCTGATCATCGATGCGACTTTATCCGCTCATCGGAATTTTTATGTGGGCAGAAAAGTTAATATGACGTCCAGGACTTCTTCCACCTCGATGCTGTTCAGACAGCGGTGGTCGTAGGGGCAGGCTCGGTAACTGCAGGGAGAACAGGGAACAACTTTTTTAAGAGCAACTGAGGGGGCCTGTGAGGGCCCTGAAAGATGCGGGTCTGTCGGTCCGTAAAGGCCGACTACAGGGGTTCCGAGGAAGTTTGCCAGATGAGTAAGTCCGCTGTCATTCCCCACATACACTTTTGAAGAGGCTATGACTCCGGCAGTTTCTTCAAGAGAAAGACTGCCGGCCAGGTCGGCCACGCGGCCATCAGCCGAAGCTTTGAGGGTGCGGCTTATTGACTGGCTTGAGGGCGAGCCTATCAGAGCAACCTGCAGGTCTTTCTCCAGCAGTTTCTTTATGAGTTCCTCCTGCCGGGTTACAGGCCAGACCCGGGCGGCACCAAAACTTGAGCCGGGCTTGATGGCTATGGCAGGTCGCGTCGGGTCCAGTCCCGCCCGCTTCAGATGCTCACCGCCGGCCTCGATGTATTTCTCCGGAAGTTTTAGAAAAAAGGGCTGTTCATCTACCTGCAGGCCGAGTTTCTGGAGCAGATGGAGGTAATGATCTTTTATATGACGCCTTGGGTCAGTGGCTTTCAGGCGCAATTTTCTGGTCAGCATGAAACCACGACCTTCGCGGTCATAACCCCAGCGCTGGGGTATTCTGGCCAGATAGAAAAGCAGGGCTGAGGCGAAAGATTCGTCCAGCAACAATCCAAGGTCGAAATTCATCTTCTGAAGCCTGGAGGAGGTTCTTTTCAGGGAGGCGATATCCTTAAGGTCAGGCAGGCCTATTACTTCAAATCCCGGAAGGATGTTCTGAAAAAAAGCGGCAAATCTGGAAGAGCTCAACAGGCATATTTCGGCCGTCGGAAAATTCTGCTGAAGAGTTCTGACGGCCGGAAGCGACAGAAATGACTCCCCCAGGGTTGCGGGAAGATAAACAGCAATTTTCATCGATTTATTTCCACCAGGGGTTTATGCAGATGACAAATATTATTTTCCTGACGCAGGTTTGGTTGAAGAGGAGGCAGGCTGCTCGGCCGGCTTCCTCTTCTCCTCTTCAGGTTGTTTCTGTCCCCCGTTACGGCCGTTGCCAGCGGGAGAGTTTTTGTGAGCATAATCGGTTATGTACCAGCCGCTTCCCTTGAATTGAATGGCCGGGGAAGAAATCAGCCGGTGCAGAGAGCCGCCGCATTCAGGGCAGACGGTAAGCGGCTCGTCGCTTACTTTTTGCAAAACTTCAAATTCCTTCTGGCATTTGGCGCATCGATATTCATAAAGTGGCATGGTCTCTCTCCTCAGTGATAATCACCTCAGCTTCAATATTTCTTGATTTTTTATTATAGCAGAAAAAACAACCGGCGGTAACAGACCTGCAGTTCAGGACATTAAGGCAATCTCTACCTTCCTGTACCCCCCCTTTTTATGGTTCAACCGGTTTCAAAATTCTCTCTCAGAGTCGTCCTGGAACTTGGGGATACGAGCCTTTTCTTTCTCTCTGCCAAAGTGAAATCCAAGAAGGAAGGTGGAAAAAATTCCCGCGACTAACAGTAAGAACTTTAACAGTTTTTTCATGGTCGTCCGTTCTCAATAAATTTTTTATCAAATTCGTTTAATTGTCAACAGCAAGCGGCATGATGTTGAAAAAATTTTTGCGTTTGCCGCTATCCTTCCGCCTTAAACTGGCGCGCTGTCCATCTTTTTTCGCTTGAAGTAATTATTCCTCCGCTCTGTCCGCGGAAGTGAAAGAAGCGTAAGAAAAAATCACGGTCCTTGACTCCGGTCGTCCTGTCGAATTCCTGCGGTTAAAAAAAGAGAGGCAATTTGCTGTGCCAGGGTTAAAAGATTAAAATTAAAAAGGAGGCCGGGATGAGAAAGAAAAGAACCCTGGGGATAACTCTCGGGCTTTTGCTCTTCTGCTGGCTCCTGGGCCCGGGATTGGCTCAGGGCATAAGAAAGCCTTTCTGGGCTGGCCAGTTTTATGAAGCTGACCCGGCGAGATTGAATCATACCCTGGAGGTTTTCCTGCAAAGCGCTGAGGTCAGACCCCTCCCGGGAAATGTAATCGGGTTGATCGTCCCGCACGCCGGGTACGTATACTCAGGGAGGCTGGCGGCGCTTGCCTACAGACATGTCCAGGATATTAACTTTGAGTCTTTGGTCATCATCGGTCCCTCTCATCAATTTGCTTTTGAAGGATGTTCGGTCTATCTCCGGGGCGGATTCGAAACGCCGCTGGGTATTGCCCGGGTGGATGACAATTTAGCCCGGGAGATAGCGCGCGCTTCCGGATTCGGCTTCATACCGGAAGCTCATCAGAAGGAACATTCTGTCGAAGTGCAGGTGCCCTTTATCCAGAAAGTTTTCCCGGAGGCCCGGATTGTGCCGATTGTTATGGGGGACCAGACCGAGCGGACGGTGAAGGTACTGGCCGATGCTTTAGCCAGGGCACTGAAGGGGAAAAAGGTTCTGGTGATAGCCTCGACTGACCTGTCGCACTTTCTGGATCGTTCAAAAGCTAACGAAATTGACAGCAGGACGATTGAGCTGATCAAAAATTTCGAGCTGAGCACGCTGATGAAAAAAGTGGAAAGACACGAAAACATCATGTGCGGCGGTGGTCCGGTGCTGGCGGTTCTCCATTATGCCCGGAAACTCGGTTCCTCCCGGGTTGAAGTCCTCGGCTATTCAGATTCAGCCGCAGCTGGCGGACCGGCAGATCGTGTGGTCGGCTATCTGGCGGCGGCGGTGTGTGTTGAAACAAAGGGAGGGCCGTTAAAACTTAATGAAGAAGAGAAGAAGGAACTGCTGGCACTGGCCCGGCTGGCTGTTGAAACCTACCTGGACTCCGGACGGCTTCCGGAGTATCCCCCTCATCATGAAAGCCTGAAAATTCCGGCTGGAGCCTTTGTCACCCTGAAGAAAGAAGGAGAACTCCGCGGCTGCATCGGTTTCTTTGAACCGGTTTTTCCGCTCTGGGAAACTGTGATCCGGGCAGCTGTACTGGCAGCTACCGAGGACCCGAGGTTCCCGCCGCTGAAAAAACAGGAGCTGAGCAGGATTAAACTGGAGATTTCCGTTCTGGGGCCGCTCGAGCCGGTGAGCAGCCTTTCAGAAATACAGGTTGGACGTCACGGACTTTTAATTAGAGAAAACGGGAGGAGCGGACTGCTGCTGCCGCAGGTACCCGTGGAACAGGGATGGGATCGGCAAACTTTTTTGAGGGAACTCTGCCGCAAGGCCGGTCTTCCCGATAATGCCTGGCGCAAATCAAAAGGTCTTTATAAGTTTGAAGCTCTTGTTTTTCATGAATGACCGGGTGAGCAGCCCGGTTGCTAAACAGAAGACCTGAACTTATAATTATGATTGGAAGGCGAAAATGAGCTGGACGATTTATGGAATACTTGTTATCTTCGGTCTTTTTATCATCCTGATGATCATCAACCCGAGTCTGTCCTGCTTTGGCAGAAGAATTCGCTCGCCGTTTTATCCGGTGACCCGAAAAAAGAAAAAGATGCGGGTAACTACCACCGATTACAGATTTGATCTGGGTTCGACAGGAGCATCCGGGCATAAGCCGTCCGGAGAGGATGGAAAGAAGAAGCCAGAAACCGAGGACTACGGTTTCAAGCTCGATTGATAACGGCCACAGGCAGCGTCATCGTGAAAAGAGAAAGAAGGAGGCAGGGGAAGAGAATCAGACCGAAGGTAGGGCCGGGATGGCTGCTATTATTGCTTTTTAGCTTTATAGCTGCGGCCTGCCGCCCAGCACCGCCTGTAATTGTCCCTCCAGATTCTGTAGAACGACTGGAAGCAGACGCCTCATTCCAGTTGAGCGCTCCTGAAGGAAATTTTAGATTCCGGGCGCGGCTTTATGGAGCTTTCCCCGATAAGCTCCGGCTGGAGTTATTCGACCCGCTCGGGCGTCTTCAAAGCATCGTCTGGATTGATAGCGGGACGGCCATGGTTTATGTGCCCCGGGAAAAGATTTTCTGGAGCGGAGATAGCAGGGTGATCACCTCAGAAGTATTCGGACAGGAACTCACCTCCCGCGAGCTATCGCTGGTTTTATCCGGCCGCTGGGCTGAACTCGAGGTCGCGGGAGGGTGGGCTCTCGAATTTGATCGCTCCGGCCTGGTTCTTACAGGGCAAAGGGATGGTCTCCGGTTTGAAGTCAAAGAGCGGTATGCTCCCGGTCCTGTTCCAAGAATCATTTTTTTTGTTAGCGGTGAATACCGGGTAAAAATTCGCCTTCAGGCAGTTCTCTTTAACCGGAATTTCAACTTTTCTTTACTGGAACCTTCTATTCCGGTGGGGACCAGAAGAGTCGAATGGGCAGAGATTGCGGGCCGATGGAAAAGCTGACGCTCTGTTCTTTTGCCAAGGTCAACCTGGGACTCGAAGTCGGCGGTCTGAGAGAGGACGGGTACCATCAACTGATAACCCTGTTTCAGACAATTAATATAAAAGATTGGCTCACTTTTCAGCCAAGAAATGATGATCGAATCGTGCTTTACGGCAACAGGAGCGATGTTCCCTGGGATGAAAACAATCTGATCTACCGCAGCGCCCGTCTTCTGCGGGAGATAGTCGGCAGCACCCCGGGAGTTACCATAACCGTAGAAAAGAACATTCCGCCCGGAAGCGGTCTGGCCGGGGGAAGCAGCAACGCCGCCGTCACCCTGCTGGGGTTGTGCCGTCTCTGGGGTCTCCGGTTAACCAGGGAGGAATTGAAAAAACTGGCTGCTTCGATTGGGGCGGATGTTCCTTTTTTCCTCCACGGGGGATTGTGTCTGGGGAGGGGAAAAGGAGAAGACCTGCTGGAAGTGGCCGAGCTGCCCCCGGCCTGGGTCGTGGTCGTTCTGCCCGGGTTCCCTGTTTCCACAGCTGCGGTTTACCGGGAACTCGACCGCCGGCGGGCAACCTTGACTTCAAACCTTAAAGCAAGTAAAATTATTCAGTTTTTAGAACAAAGAAATACATCAATTTTCAAGTATTTAGAAAACGATTTAGAAGCAGTAGTTTTTGAAATTTATCCCCGGCTGGCTGAGATTAAAAAGGAACTTGCGGGGGCGGGAGCGGAACTCTCGCTTATGAGCGGTTCAGGCTCAGCGATTTTTGGCTGGTTCGGAGACAGATGGCTGGCCGGCCAGGCGGCGAAGAAATTAGAAGTAGAGTATGAAGTCCTGGTGGCTGAAACAGTGGGACGCGAAAGATACTGGAGAGAACTTCACACTGGGGCGTCGCCAAACTGGTAAGGCAACGGACTTTGGATCCGTCATCTGGAGGTTCGAGTCCTCCCGCCCCAGCTATGTTAAGGCCACTGAAAGGAATTGACGCATGAAAGTATTTTCAGGTTCTTCGAATCCAGAGCTGGCGCAGAAAATTGCCAGTTACCTGAAGATTGAACTCGGCCGGTGTGTGCTGACCAGGTTTGCCGACGGGGAAATCCGCTTTTACATCGATGAAAACGTTCGGGGAGAGGATGTGTTTGTAGTGCAGTCCGGCGCTCCTGACGGCAATTTTCATCTTATGGAATTGTTTGTTATGCTGGACGCCTTCAAGCGGGCTTCTGCCGGGAGGATTACCGCGGTGATTCCTTATTTTGCTTACGCCCGGCAGGACTGGAAAGATCGGCCGAGAGTTCCGATTTCCGCCAGGCTGATGGCTGACCTGCTGGAAACCGCTGGTGCCAACCGGGTTCTGACCATGGACCTCCATTCGCCCCAGATTCAGGGATTCTTTTCTATCCCTGTGGACAATCTTATGGCCGCTCCGATTATTGCCGCTCACATCAGAAAGCTGAACCTGGAAAACCTGACGATCGTCTCTCCCGATGCTGGCGGCGTCGCCCGGGCGAGGGTATTTGCCAAGAGACTCGATGCCCCGCTGGCTATCATCGATAAAAGACGGCCGGCTCCGAATGTCGCTCAGGTGCTTCATGTCATCGGTGACGTCAGGGACCAGAATGTGGTACTTTTTGACGACATGGTGGATACTGCCGGGACTCTGACTCTTGGTGTAGAGGCGCTCAAGGAAGCTGGGGCAAAAAGAATTTTTGCTGCCTGCACCCATCCGGTGCTTTCGGGTCCGGCGGTGGAGAGAATCGAAAACTCTGCCCTGGAAAAAGTTTTTGTCACCGATACCATCAGGTTGAACGATAAGGCCAGCAGCAGCGATCGGTTTGAAGTTCTATCAGTGGCTGAGCTTTTTGGCGAAGCCATTAAGAGAATAAATGAGGGAAGCTCAGTGAGCTCTCTTTTTATCTGAGGAGGATACACATGACACTGGTTATCAAGGCTGAGAAAAGAACCGAGCTCGGGAAAAACGCATCCGGGAGGCTCAGACGGAAGGGACTCGTCCCGGCCATCCTCTACGGGGAATCGGTGGAAAACATTCCGCTGATTCTGCAAAAGAAGGATGTTATCGAAATATTAAAATCGGAAACGGGTGAAAACACCATTTTCCGCGTGGCCTTCGATTCCGGCGAAACCGACGTGATGATCAAGGAAGTTCAGATTCACCCGGTTACCGACGAGCTGCTGCATGTGGACCTGATCCGGATTTCCATGGACAAGCCGGTCAGAGTTTCTGTTCCGGTGGAACTCGTGGGCGAACCGGTTGGAGTTAAGTCTGAGGGTGGAGTGGTGGACTTCCTGCTGAGAGAACTTGAAATTGAATGTCTCCCCCGCGATATTCCTGAAGCCATCACCGTCGATATCAGCCATCTACACATTCATCAATCTTTCAAGGTGATGAACCTGGAACTCCCGCCAGGTATCAAAGTGCTCCATGAGCCGCAGGCGGCAATTGTGGTCATAAGCAGCGTGGCTGAAGAGGCGGCCCCGGCTACAGCTGAAGGCACGGTGGAGGAAGCCGCAGAAATCAAAGAACCGGAAGTTATCAGGAAAGAGCGCAAGAAAGAAGAAGAAGCCGGAGAATAATGAGTGTGGCTGGTGGTTGGCCTGGGCAATCCAGGTAAGGAGTATGCGAGAACCAGGCATAATGCTGGCTTTCTGGTGGTGCAGCGTCTGGCCCGAAAATGGCAGGCTGAAATAAATGTCCGGGCTTATTATTCTAAAATTGCTGAGTACCATAAGGGTCACACAAAGGTGGTACTGGCGCTACCGCAGACTTTCATGAATTTGAGCGGAAAGGCGGCGGCGGCTTTGCTGGCGGGATATAAGGAAAAACCGGAGAAGATGATAGTCATCTATGACGATCTGGATCTTGATCTGGGGCAGCTGAGAGTGCGGTCAGGCGGCAGCCCGGGCAGCCACAGAGGGATGAAATCGATTGTGGAGAGCATAGGCTCCAGTTCGTTCCCGAGGGTCAGGATAGGCATCGGTCCAAAACCTGAGGGGCGAGATGCTGCCGATTATGTCCTCGAAGAATTTTCTCCCGTAGAGTGGGAAGTTATTCAGCCGGTGCTGGACATGGCTGGCGAGGCTGTTGAGATGATTATCAGCGGGGATATTAATCTGGCGATGAACAGATTTAACAGAAGGAAAACGGAGGCAGCATCTGAGGGTTGATTTTTAGCTGAAATATTGTAAAATAAGCATTCAACTCCTTGCTCCGGGGCAGAAGTTCCGGGGCTGTTAATCCATAAGGAGGAAACATGAATCAATACGAAACCGGTTTTATCGTCGCCCCCAATCTGCCTGAGGAAGAAGTTTCCGCTCTGATTAGTCAGATGGCCGAGGCGATAGCCAGCAAGAAAGGCCAGATGATTAAAAAAGATATCTGGGGCAAGCGGAGACTGGCCTATCCGATCAAAAAATTCAATGAGGGCATCTATGTGTTTTTCACCTACGAAGGTGCTCCGTCTGTTCCGGCAGAACTTGAAAGAAAGCTCAAGCAATCGGATTTAATCCTTCGTTTTATGACCATCAAGAAAGATCCGCGCGGCATGTACCGGACGAAGAGGAAAAAGAAAGAAAAAGAAGCTGAACAGGTGGAAGCTCCAGCCGCGGAAGCTGCGCCCGAAAGCGCTTCTCAGGAGGAGGTAAAATAACATGGCTACAAGAGAAGAAAAGGAAAAAGTGGAAAAGGCGCCGGCTCGAAAATTTTTCCCGCCGAGGAAAAAGGTTTGCCGTTTCTGTGAAAGAAACCTCAGGGATATCGACTATAAAGCGGTGGAAATTCTGCGCAAGTACATTCCGGATCGGGCGAAGATCGCACCGCGTCGCGTCACCGGCACCTGCGCTTATCACCAGAGAAAGCTGGCCAGAGCTATCAAGAGAGCCCGCATAATGGCGCTGTTGCCCTTTGTCGAAGATTGAGCTCGAGGAGGCAGGCAATGAAAATAATACTGCTGGAAAACGTGGAAAAGCTGGGTCAGAAGGGAGATATCCTCGAGGTGGCTCCCGGATATGCCAGAAATTATCTTATCCCCAGGAAGCTGGCCATGGAGGTCACCCCGGGCAATCTGAAAACCATAGAAATGCAGCAGAAGGCGCTGAAGAAGAAGCTGGAAAAAGAAAGATTGACCTATCAGGAATTGCTCAAACAGCTTAATCAGGTGACGCTGACTTTTGTGCGCAAATCCAGCGAGAAAGATGTTATCTTTGGTTCTGTTTCTGCTGCCGATATCCAGGAAGAGCTCAACCGACTCGGGTATAACATAGACCGGAAAAAGATCCTCCTGGACGAACCCATCAAAAGGCTGGGAACCTTTTCTGTCCCGATCAAGGTTTATCATGAAGACCGGGCTGAGATAAAGGTGGTGGTGGTGAAGGAAGAAGTTCCTTCCAAGGAGAATCAGGGCGAAACCGAGGCTTGAGAACGGCAGGCTTTCATTTAGCGTCTCTTTAAGTATAATGAATTCGGGGGCAGGCCTTCCCGGAAGAGAGAGAGTATGGAAGTTGATTTAACCGTTCTCAAAAAAACGCCACCCCACAGCCTGGAAGCTGAAAGAACGGTTCTGGGCGGCATTCTGGTTAATAACGCCTATCTGAATGTGGTCCTGTCTGTTCTTACGCCCGAGGACTTCTACCGTGACGCCCACCGGCAGATTCTAGAAAGCATGATCGTCCTGATGGATCGGGGACAGCCGATTGATCTGCTGACGCTGAGTGAAGAACTCCAGCGAAGCGGCAAACTGGAAGAAGTTGGCGGAGCCAGCTATCTGGCTTCTTTGATGGACGGTGTTCCCCGGACGCTTAACGTCGAATACTATGCTCAGATCATAAAAGAAAAAGCACTCCTGCGGAAATTAATCCTTTCTTCAGCCCGGATCATCAGCACCTCTTACGAACAGCAGGTGGACGCCGATACCCTTCTGGACGAAGCCCAGCAGGCGATCGTGGAAATAGCTGAGGAAAAGATCAAACCCGGTTTTGTGCCGGTTGGAGCCCTGACCGGTGAGATGATCGAAACGATAAAGAAGCTGGCCGAAAGGCGCGAGGCGGTCACCGGGATTCCCACCGGTTTCATCGACCTTGACAACCTCACCGGAGGTTTTCACCCCTCTGATTTTATCGTGGTGGCCGCCCGACCATCGATGGGCAAAACAGCTCTGGCTCTGAATATCTGCCAGCACATAGGTTTAAGAACGGATTATTATGCCGGCTTTTTTTCGATAGAAATGGCCAAGGAACAGGTGGTTCTGCGATTGCTGTGTTCTGAAGCTCAGGTTGACCTTCACCGCGCCAGGTCAGGGTTTATAAGCGAAAGAGAATTCGAAAGGTTGCAGCTGGCCGCGGAAGCACTCTCTCAGGCCCGGATTTATATCGACGAATCGCCTGCCCTGACGGTCATGGAGATGAAAGCTAAATGCCGCCGGCTGAAGCTTGAGGGTCACCTGGATATCGTTTTCGTCGATTATATCCAGCTTATGCGCAGCGGCGGACGCTTTGAAAACCGCAACCAGGAAATGTCTTTTATCTCCCGCTCGCTTAAAGAACTGGCCAAGGAACTGCGCATTCCGGTGGTGGGCATTTCCCAGCTGAGCCGGGCTCCGGAGAAAATGCGCAAAGAACCAAAACCGATGCTCTCCGACCTGCGCGAATCAGGTGCCATCGAGCAGGATGCCGATGTGGTCATATTCATTTACCGACCCGATTATTACCATCCGGAAGACGAGGCGATTAAGGGAATTGCCGAGGTTTCGGTGGCCAAACAGAGAAACGGACCGCTCGGAGGCGTCTCGCTGGTTTTTTTGCGGGAGTACGCCAAATTCGTTAATATGGATAAAAGCTACCGGCACGAAGAAGGATTTTGATTCCGAAAGATGGCCAGACAGGTGTGGATACCTTTTTTCGGGCAATTTTTCTTTGAACTCGGCCAGGTCTATTATCTGACGGTTCGCAGCCTCAGGGCTATCTTCAGCAAGCCGTTTGAAACCAGAAATTTCTGGCAGCAGCTGGAGGAAGTGGGAGTAAATTCTCTGCCGGTGGTCTCGCTGACGGCCGCTTTCGGAGGGCTGGTTTTCGGTCTGCAGTCTTATCTGGCATTTCATCGTTATATAGGTCCCGGTTCGGAAACTCAGGGAGGTCCGATCATAGCCGTAGGGCTGTGCCGCGAGTTGATTCCGATTCTTGTCGGGCTGATGGTGGCCGGCCGGGTGGGCTCGGCCATGGCTGCCGAAATAGGAACGATGAAAATTACCGAGCAGATAGACGCCCTTTTCAGCCTGGGCGCGGACCCGGTGAAGTATCTGGTGGCTCCACGAATTCTGGCCAGCCTGATCATGGTTCCCTGTCTCACCCTTTACGGAGATGTGATCGGGATTTTCGGCGGCTATGCTTATAACGTCTTGCTGATGAAAGTCAACAAGACGCTGTACATTCAGAATACTCTTAAATATTTTGAAATGTGGGACGTTTCGGTCGGGTTGATCAAAGCCCTGGTGTTCGGTCTGGTTATTGCGATAGTAGGCTGCTGGCAGGGGATGACGGCTGAAGGCGGAGCCGAAGGCGTCGGTCGGGCCACCACCAAGGCGGTGGTGGTGGCCAGCATCGCCATTCTCATCCTGAATTTCTTCCTGAGCAAGATACTTCCAGCAACAATCTGAAAAATGGTGAAGATAAAAATAACTGACCTGCACAAAGCCTTCGGTAGCAAGCAGGTGCTCAGAGGGCTGAATCTGGAAATCATGTCGGGGGAGACGCTGGTGGTCATCGGTCAGAGCGGGTCCGGAAAGAGCGTGCTTTTGAAACACATCATAGGAATTATGAAGCCTGACCGGGGTAAGGTGGTGGTTGACGGCCAGGAAATCAGCTCGATGTCTGATGAACAGTTGATGAAACTCAGCCGGAAATTCGGCATGCTTTTTCAGGGAGCCGCGCTTTTTGATTCACTGACGGTTGAAGAAAATGTGGCTTTTGGCCTCCGGCGGCATACCACTCTCAGCGAGGATGAAATTAAAGAGAGAGTGAAGGAAAGCCTTGAACAGGTGGGCTTGAGAGGAGTGGAAAAGCTTTTTCCCCACGAACTTTCCGGCGGGATGAAAAAAAGAGTCGGACTCGCCCGGGCGATTGCCTACCGCCCGGAAATCATCCTGTATGATGAACCGACAACCGGTCTCGACCCGATAAGGGCAGAAGCCATCAATGATCTGATACTCTGTCTCAAGAAGCAAATGAAAGTAACTTCAGTCATCATCACTCACGACATGAACATGACCTATAAGGTGGCTGACAGGATTGCCATGCTTTTTGATGGACGTATCATTGAAATCGGGACTCCTGAAGAAATCAGGAAGACCGACAACCCGGTGGTTCAGCAATTTATCAACGGCCGGACCGAAGGGCCGATTACTGAATGGTGAGGAGAAAAAATGCAGATGCAGAGGGAAATGAAAGTCGGGATCTTCCTTTCGGGAGTTTTTGTCATCCTGGCCATTTTGATACTCTCGGTTGGAGATGTCCAGGAACTTTTTAAGAAGAAAGGCTATCAGCTTTATGCTGTTTTCGATTCAGCTCTTGGTCTGGAAACCAACGCCGTGGTGAAAATGGCCGGCATAAAGATCGGACTGGTTAAAGGGATCGCTCTGAGCGGCCGTCGTGCCCGGGTAACCATGGACATCTATCCGGAGTATCGCATACCGCGCGGCTCCAAAGCCACCCTGGCTTCTCTGGGCATTCTCGGGGAAAAATACGTGGAAATCGTTCCCGGCCAAGAAGAAAGCTATTATGAACCGGGAGAAATAATGGACTCGCTCCCGCCGATCAGTTTTGATCAGCTTGGCCTGCTGCTGATGTCCCTGGGAGAAGATGTCAAAAAGGTGGCCGCCTCGGTTAACACCGTGCTCCAGAGGGATCTCGGCCCGAACCTCAGAAAAACACTGGAAAATCTGGCCTCTCTTTCCGGAGAGATGGACTCTCTGGTTAAAGAGAACAGGGGTTCGCTGCATCAGGCACTTGAGGATTCCGGAAAAACTTTCAGCAATTTCAACCATCAGCTGGAGAGGGTTTCCAGCCAGCTTCAGGAAACGCTGAAGGAAATAGATGGTCTCGTCGAGGAGAACAGACCCGGGGTGAAGGAAAATCTGAAGAAGATGGATGAAGCGCTGACGGCACTTCGGGAAGCCATCGACCGCCTCAGGAATATACTGGATAAAATTGACCGGGGAGAAGGAACTGCTGGCCGGCTGCTTCAGGACAGCGCTCTCTATGAAGAGGCGCGCCAGTCGATCAGTCAGGTTGGCGAGATTGCCTCTAAGGTGAAGGGGTTGAATATAGAAGGAGGGATATCCGGGAATTATTATGGCCGGAGCGATCTTTTCAAAGGAAGCCTGTACGGGAATCTCTGGTGGAAAAATCGGGCGCTTGTTTCTCTCGGTCTGGTGAACAATCCCTGGCAGGACAGATTTGTTTATTCGCTTCAGGCCGGATGGAGAACGGCCGGTCTGGTGGCCAGGGGAGGGTTGATTGAATCAAAATTTGGCGCAGGACTGGACCTGTATCTTCTGAAGGACAGGGTGAGCCTGAGCGCCGAAGCTTTTGATTTCAATCGACAGCCGCGACCTCAGTTCAGAGTTTATGGCCGGGTGTATCCGGTGAAAAATATTTATTTTTTGATCGGTCTGGATGATTTTTCGCTGGCCGGGAAGCGTGAAGCCTTCTTCGGTCTCGGGCTGGAGTTTAAATGAGAAAAAACACAGTGTTTGTCTGCCAGAATTGCGGTTTTCATTCGCCGAAGTGGCTCGGAAGATGCAGCCAGTGCGGCGAATGGAATACCATGGTAGAAGAACTCGAGGAGGAACTGGCGGTTGAACTTCCAGAGACTCCCGGACATCCTGTTCTTTATCAGGACATCCAGGAAACATACTGCCAGAGGATACCTGTTGGCATAGAGCAGCTGAACAACGTGCTGGGCGGTGGGCTGGTCCCGGGTTCGGTGGTGCTGATCGGCGGAGAGCCCGGTATCGGCAAATCCACCCTTCTGCTTCAGGTTTCGAAGGATCTCGGAAGCGGAGATACTTCAGTTCTTTATGTCTCCGGGGAGGAATCTCTAGAGCAGATCAAACTCAGAGGAGATCGCCTGGGCTTGCGAGCGGAAAAAGTTTATCTGATGGCTGAGACCAGCCTGGAGAGAATATTAAACGCAGCCGATCGGATGAAGCCTGGCATTCTGGTGGTAGATTCTGTCCAGACAGTTTTTTCCTCTCAGCTAACCTCAAGTCCAGGGACGATCAGTCAGGTCCGCGAGGTCACCAATCGCATCTTCCGACTGGCCAAGCAGAATCAGATGCCGGTTTTTCTGATCGGACACATCACGAAGGAAGGAAGCCTGGCCGGCCCGAAATCGCTCGAGCATATGGTGGATGTGGTTCTGTTGTTTGAAGGGGAGCGAGATCATCATCACCGGGTGCTCAGGGTGCTCAAGAACCGCTTCGGCCCGGTTTCCGAGCTGGCCATATTTGAGATGACCCAGTCCGGTCTGCAGCCGATAGATAATCCTTCCGCCTTCTTTCTTCGGGAAAGGCCCCAGAATGAACCCGGGAGCGCGGTGGTGGCCACGATCAAAGGTTCGAGGCCTTTGCTGGTTGAGATTCAGGCGCTGGTCTCTTCCACCCTTTTTACCGGAAATCCCAGGCGGATGTCAATCGGACTTGACCATTACCGCGTGTCGATGCTTCTGGCGCTGGTGGAGAAAAAAATCGGTTATAGCTTCTCTGGAGAGGATATTTACCTGAACGTGGCAGGCGGGCTGGAGGTGGAGGAACCAGCGGCCGACCTGGGTGTGGTGCTGGCGGTAATCTCCTCCATCAAGAATATTCCGCTGCCCCGGGAGATGGTGGTGTTCGGTGAAGTGGGACTGAGCGGGGAGGTCCGTTCGGTCAGTCAGCCCGCCGCCCGGGTGAAGGAGGCCAGGGCTCTGGGTTTCGAAACCGTTTTGCTCCCCGCGGGAAATCTGCCGCAGCTGCAGTCAGAAAATCTCAAAGGAATCCGATGCCTCGGAGTGGATTCGATCAGGAAAGCTCTGTCCCAGGTATTTTAATTTTCCTGCCTTTTTTTGTAAAATAGTCTCGGCTGTAGAAGGTGTTCATAAAATGGCTTTATTATTATTCAGGGTTTTTATTGTTTCGCTCTTTTTAATCGCAGGCTATTTTTATCCGCCCTTCATGCTCAGCCGTACCGCCGGCGGGCTGGTCGGGCTGTTTTTTGGACTGGTGGTGGTCATTCTGGAAACCAGAATCCGTCGCGCCCAGTTCCGGATCATCTGGACAGCTTCCGTCGGCACGTTGATCGGGGTGCTGGTGGGCTGGCTTTTCGGTTCCATCTATCATACGGTGGCCAGGACGCCAGAGATGGCCAGCTTCATCCGGATATTCTTCCTGATAACCTTTCCCTACATCGGATTTCTTCTCGGGGTTAAAAAGTCCGAATGGCTGGAGCCGGGCTTCTTCGCCAGCTTTTTCCGCAGCAAAAGTCCGGAACAGAGGCCGAAATTGCTCGACACCTCAGCCATCATCGACGGTAGAATAGCCGAGGTGTGCAACACAGGTTTTGTTGAAGGTCATCTGGTCGTGCCGCAGTTTGTGCTCAAAGAACTTCAGCTGGTGGCGGATTCTCCCGACGCCCTCAAAAGACAGCGCGGAAGGCGGGGGCTGGAAGTGCTCGACCGGCTGCAGAAAATATCGAAAATCAAGGTTATCATTTCGGACCTGGATTTCCCTGAGGTCAGGGATGTTGATTCTAAATTGATAGAAGCCGCCAAGACTCTCAGAGCAAAAATTATCACCAATGATTTTAATCTCAATAAGGTGGCCAAGCTTCAGGGGATCGAAGTTCTGAACATCAACGAGCTGGCCAACGCCTTAAAACCGGTGGTGCTTCCCGGAGAAACCATGAGGGTGTTTATTCTGAAGGAAGGCAAGGAAAAAGACCAGGGCGTGGCTTATCTGGACGATGGCACGATGGTGGTGGTCGATAATGCCCGCAGGATGATCGGTCAGACGGTTGACATTACCGTCACCTCGGTTCTTCAGACCACCGTCGGTAAAATGATTTTCGGCCGTTATAACGGAGACGTTCATTAAAGTTCAGCATAGAATGACTCGATGAGCTTCAAAGTCGGTTTCGGTTATGACCTGCACCGCCTGGTCCCCGGTCGTCCGTTGATAATCGGCGGAATAAAGTTGCCGGCGGACGCCGGCTGCCTGGCTCATTCTGACGGCGATGTCCTGGTGCACTCGATGATCGATGCGCTTCTCGGAGCCAGGGGGGAGGGAGATATAGGCCAGAGATTTCCGGATGATGACCCGGCTTTCAAGGGCATTTCCAGCCTGGAGCTCCTGCGCCGGGTGATGAAGGAAATAAAAGAGGCTGGATTCAGGGTGGTGAACACCGACAGCGTAATAATTCTTGAAAAGCCAAAGCTTGCTCCGTATTTTGAAGCGATGAAAGCAAACCTGGCACCAATTCTGGAGGTTTTGCCCGGCCGGATCGGTCTTAAAGCGAAAACGGCCGAGGGGACTGGAGAAGTCGGCTCTGGACTGGCGGTGGCCGCCTGGACGGTGGTGCTGATGGAGGTCGAAATCTGAGTCGGAAACAGGTTTGTTTTTTTGCCATAAATTATTAATTCTGGTATAATTTAGGCTAATTTCAGGGGAGTTAATTTTCCTGGCTGAATAGATAATCGGCAATAAAAAATAAATTTTTCCAGCGGGAAAACTGCTCTTCTGAAAAATTTAAGAAAGGAGTGTTAAATGAAATCGTTGAGTGAAATTGCCAAAAATTCTTTCTTGAACGAAGCCCAGTTAGCCAAAATTGAGGAAATTATTCTGAAAGACGGCTTCTTCTGCCCCGAGACCGTGCGCGAGGAGGTAGAAACCTTCTGCACCGACCTCGGCTTGAGCGAGCAGTATTTTGAGTCAACCCCGCTCGAGACCATCGCCCGTCACATAGAGGCCCTGGGCGCGGCCGAAATCCTGGCAAAATTAAGAGGAGAGAAAGAGGTAAGGATAGATTTTGCCACCGAGCTTGAAGATGAAGCCTTCTACCTGGTTGAAGACAATCATTATCGGGCCATCGAGATCGAAGAGAGAATAGAGAAAAAATATCCTGGCTTCCGGATTCAATCCTATCGTTCCAGCCGGAAACTGCGCGGGATTGAATATCTCCGGTGGTATGTAGTCTGCCGCCCGCAGTTTGCGAGCGACACGGTTTCCCCGGAAGAGACCGACCTCAAGAAGATCGCCGATAAAGATTTTCTGGCTTCGATTCCGAAAGAAACATTTGCCAGATACCAGGAGCTGATGAAAAAAGCTAAAGACCCGGAAAGGCCGTACATCGAGGCCAACCATGTGGCCAAAGACAAAAGTCTGCGGATTTCCGTCGTCTGCAAGAGCGATTCGATACCGAGATTTGTCATCAACGTTTCCGACGTGCTGAATTCACACGGTCTGGTTTCCAGAAGGAAATATGTTGAACATTTTGCCAACGGTCGGACCATCCTGACATTCTATGTGGACGATATTACCGATCAGGAAAAGCTGGATGACCTGCTGGCGGACATCAGCCTGATTTATGTGATTCCCGAGAGCCCGCTGTCGTCGCTTTTCCGCGAGGGTAAGCTCACCGCTCAGGAAATGCTGTTCGGAGTCTCTGCCTGGAGCTTCTGCCACCAGTTCCTGAGCAGCTTTAACGAGGAATATCTTAAACTTTCTCAGGCGCTCAAGGATAACCCTGAGCTTCTCGGGCTGCTCAGGGAGCTGAAAATCCGGCTGGCCAAGGAAACTTTTACCGAGGATCGAGTCTGGGACGCCCTGATTAACAACTATCATATAGTCAAAGAGCTGTTCAAAATATTCGACCAGCGTTTTAACCCGGCGGTCAAAAACCATAATGTTGATGAAGCTTTCGAGAACATCAGCAAAACCATCGCCCGCGAGGTTCAGGTGGAAGCTGACCGGATCGTGCTGCTGACGATAATCAGCTTCATCAAATCAATTCTGCGCACGAACTTTTACAAGAAAGAAAAAGTTTCCATCGCTTACATGTACAATCCGGAATTCCTGAATAAAGTTGATTATCCGGTCACTCCTTTTGGTGTTTTTCACGTTATAGGACGCGAGCTGCGCGGTTTCCACGTACGATTCCGCGACATCGCCCGCGGAGGCATCAGAATCGTCAGGTCCATCAACTATCAGACCTATCTGAACAATTCGGATTTCATCTTCGACGAGAATTACAACCTGGCACTCACCCAGCAGCGCAAGAATAAAGACCTGGCTGAAGGCGGGTCAAAAGGCACGATCCTCCTCCGCTGGGGTTTTACGGACAAAATGTCCGTGGCTTTTAAGAAGTACATCGACGGACTGCTCGACCTGATGATGCTCGACAAGTCGATCGTGGATTATTACGGCAAAGAAGTTATCCTGTTCCTCGGCCCGGATGAATGGACAGCGGATTTGATGGAATGGGCAGCTGAGAGAGCCCGCTTCCGCGGCTACAAATTCTGGAAAGCTTTTACCACCGGAAAACCGCTCAGCATGGGCGGCATTCCCCACGACCGCTACGGGATGACCACCAATTCGGTGCATGAATATGTGCTCTGCGCGCTGAAAAAGCTCGGGCTTAAGGAAGAGAATGTGACCAAGGTTATGACCGGCGGTCCGGACGGCGACCTGGGTTCGAACGAAATCCTGATTTCCAAGGACAAGATTCTGGCCATCATCGACGGTTCGGGCGTTCTTTACGACCCTGAAGGGATAAACCGCAAAGAGCTGGTGCGTCTGGCCAGGGCCAGGAAGATGGTGGAAAACTTCAACCGTTCACTCCTTTCTCCCCAGGGCTTTCTGGTGACCATTAAGGACAGGGACGTGGTACTGCCGGACGGAGAAAAAGTGGAAAACGGGCTGGAATTCAGAAATACCTTCCATCTGCATCCGAAATTCAGAGCCGATATCTTCGTGCCCTGCGGCGGTCGCCCGGCATCGGTCAACATCAATAACTGGAAGACCTGGGTGGATGAGGACGGCAAGCCCAGGTTCAAGGTCATCGTGGAAGGAGCCAATCTCTTCCTGACTCAGGAAGCCAGACTCCGCCTTGAAGAGAAGGGCGTGATTATTTACAAGGATGCTTCCGCCAATAAGGGCGGAGTGACTTCTTCCTCGCTGGAAGTGCTGGCCAGCATGGTGATGACTGATAAGGAATGGGATGAGCTGATGTGCGTCAAAAACGGACAGGAATCAGATTTCAGAAAGCAGTACATTGCTGAAATCATCGAAACTATAAAAGAGAACGCCAGACTAGAGTTCGAAATAATCTGGAAAGAGCACGAAAGAACCGGAATTCCCAGGGCTGTGCTGACTGACCTGATAAGCGAAAAAATCAATCAGATCAAGGATGCTGTCTACAACTCCAGCCTGTTTAACGACCGGGCTCTGTTGAAGAAAGTGATCGAAATCGGCGTGCCTCAATCGCTTCTGAACCTGGTCGGTCTTAACCGCTTCCTCAACCGGCTGCCCGAGAACTATCTGCGCGCGATGTTTGCGTCCCGTCTGGCCAATCGTTATGTCTACAGATTCGGTCTGCAGGCGAATGAAGTAGATTTTTATCAGTTTGTTGAGAGCATCAAAAAGGAAGCAAAGTAAAATTTAACTTATTTCGCCCGTAATGTAGGCCCGGGTTCTGGGGTCCCGGGGAGAAGTCAGGACCTCGGAAGCCGGGCCGAATTCTATAAGCTCTCCAAAATAAAGGAAGGCGACGTAGTCTGCCAGCCTTCTTGCCTGACGCAGGATGTGTGTAACCAGAACGATTGTGTAATTTTGCTTGAGGTTAAGAAGCTGCTTTTCCACGTTGCGGCTCGATTGAGGGTCCAGAGCTGAAGTGGGTTCATCACCGAGGATCACTTCAGGTTCAACGGCCAGCCCGCGGGCCAGACATAGCCTCTGCTGCTGACCTATGGAAAGACGGCTGGCCGGTTCAGCCAGCCGGTTCCTGACTTCCTCCCAGAGACCGGCCATCTTGAGGTATTTCTCCACCAGTTCATCCAGCTCTTTTCTTTTTCTGATTCCGAGCAATCTCGGCCCGAAGGCCACGTTATCGTATATTGACATCGGCAGGACCTGGGGCTTTTGCGAAAGAAGGCCCATCCGTTTGCGAATGGCGGTTACGTCGATGTCTTCCTGATAGATATCCTGATCATCCAGTATTACTTTCCCTTCGACCCGGACTCCATCCTGTTCCTCCAGCAGGCGGTTGAGACTTTTAAGAAAGGTAGTTTTGCCGCATCCTGAAGGCCCGATTATCACTGTGATGCTGTTGTCAGGAATTTCCAGCGAGATGTTTTTAAGCACCTGATTTTTACCGTAGAAAACATTCAGGTTTTCCACTCTCAGGCGACTTGGTCGCGTCATCGCTTTGCTCCCTTAATGTATTTTATGCTGACTGAATTTCCGGCTGAGACCGCGGGAAGCCAGGCTTATCAGCAGGATCAAGATGGTCAGAACGGCCGCCGCTGCGTAGGCTCTTTGCTGCACTTCCGTATAGGGAGAGTTCAGCTGAAAGAAAATGGCCAGAGGCAGGGTGGCCACCGGCTGAAAAAGCGAAGTGGTGATGCGGTCGGTATAGCCGGCCGTGAACAGGACGGCGGCCGCATCGCCCAGTCCTCGCCCGAGAGCCATCAGGGTGGCGGTCAGAAGACCGGGGAAAGCCTGGCGCAGGACTACCTTAATGGCAGTCTGCCATCGGCTGGCTCCGAGTGAGTAGGTGGCCTCTTTCAGTTCAGCGGGAACCATGTTAATCGTTTCGTCCAGCGCCCGGCTGAGGATCGGCAGTTCCACCATGGCTACCGTGATCATGCCCGCCAGAAGAGAGGCCCTCAGATGAAAGGCGAGCATAATCAGAAAGCCGAAGGCGCCGTAGACGATCGAGGGTATCCCCCAGAGAACGTCGAGGACAAACCTGATGGCTTCAGACAGCCGGGAGTGCCGGCGAAGATAGCTGTTGAGAAACACCACACCCGGAAGAGAGATGAACAGGGCGACCACGGTGGCACCCAGGGTCAGCTGCAAAGATCCAGCGATGGCATTGAGGATGCCGCCTTCCTGGCCGAGATAATAGCCGCTTCCTGGAGTTCGGATGATCAGACTCAGTTTCAGCGCGGGAAGACTCTTGAAGAGAATGGTGGCAAGTATCAGTATCAGGCTGAAGAGAACCAGCCCTGCGGATATTGATATTATTATTTTGAACAAAAGTTCTGCCCGCCGGCGGCGGCGAAGATGTCCGGTCTTTGGAATCAGGCTGGCCGGGCAGTGGTTATTCATCCGAACCTCCGGCTGATTTTTACTAAATACCAGCGAGCGATGAGACTGAACCCGATCACAATGACAAGCAATATCAGCGCAGCCAGATTGAGCGCCGATTCATACCCGGGAATCGACATCATTTCTCCGTAGTTGTTTGCCAGAAGCGCCGGGAGCGGGTAGGCTGGAGAAAAAAGCGAGCGAGGAATTTCCGGCACATTCCCGACCACCATCAGCACGGCGATGGTTTCTCCGAAAGCCCTGGCCAGCCCGAGGACGCAGGCGGCCATGATGCCCGGGAAACATTTTTTCAGTACAACATATCTGACCACTTCCAGACGCGTGGCGCCGAGGGAAAGAGCGGCTTCCTTCAGCTCGAGAGGCACAGAACTCATGACCTCAACCGAAACATTGATGATGGTCGGCAGGATCATTACCGCCAGTACTATTCCGGCGGCCAGAACGCTGTAACCGGAGCTTTCGCGGCCAACCGTCAGCGCCTGCAACTTTCTCACGGCCGGGACCACCAGAAGCACTCCCCACATCCCGTAAATCACCGAGGGGAGTCCGGCCAGAAGGTCAAGCACCGGCCGGAAAACCTTTTGCAGACTTGAAGGCGCGTATTCTGATAGATAAATGGAACTCAAGAGTCCGACCGGCACCGCCAGAAAAAAAGCCGTGATGGTCACCCAGATCGTCCCGGCTATAAACGGCAGAAGGCCGAAGTTTCCCCGGCCAGGCTGCCAGGTGGAGGAAAAGAGTAGAGTGCTCAAAGATTTAAAAGAAATAAGAGGCAGAGCCTTCCCGAAAAGCGCCAGGAAAATAGCGACCGCCAGAAGAAGCGGCAAAAAGGCGAAGAGTGCCGTGATCAGCGCCGGCCACAGGTCTCTCTGGCTCAGATTTTTCAGGCTCATCTTTTTCTGAGCTCCTGGATTTTCTGGCATTGCTGTTTGAGAATCTCGTCTTCTGGCGTCAAATATCCAGCTTGCTCCACCAGACTCTGCCCGCGGGTTAAAACCCATTCGAGGAAAACGAGCACCGCTTCTTTCTGCAGGTTCTTTTTGACCACCAGAAAAAGGTCGCGGGCGGGAGGCGAAGGATAAAGTCCACTTTTGATGGCGGCGGTCAGAGTTGTCCGCTCCTGATAAAAATTTTCTTCCGGGGAAATCTTTCCGTCAGAGTTCAGGTCCA